>NZ_JBBOYU010000002.1:0-356175 GCF_038008265.1 Paenibacillus sp. FSL K6-2859
TGTTATTCGTTCTATTCAGTTGCTTAATGATTCTATGGCTAAATCAAAAGTGTGTTGTTCACCATAAGGATATGAAACATTCGTATCGTTGCATTTTGCAAATTCATAACATCTAATCCTCTCGATTAGGGAGGGAATTTTGTTGATTTAGCCAAGGAGTTAGTATACCTTACGACGAATGATCCTGCAGTTTAGATCGATCACATAGCAGCTGAAGATATCGAAGATATGATAACCAAATGTTGTAAGAGGACAAGAACATATACCTTTTGAAATCCGCGCAGGGCGCGGATTTTTTATTATGGCTTAAGCCAGTTGAGTGCGTGAAACGCACGAAACAAAAAACCGCCCGCTATGCGGGTGGAGGGAACGAGGGTTTGACCACCAAGACCATTCCGATAGAATTGAGATGTTCAGGCTCAAAGGAAAGGAATGGTCATAGATGGCAATCAAGAGCTATAGTCTAGCTCACACGAAGTGGATATGCAAATACCATATCGTGTTCACCCCGAAGTATAGACGGAAAGAAATATATAATCAAGTGAGGAAAGATTTGATCGAAATCTTCAAGCGTTTATGTAAATACAAGGGGTCGAGATCATAGAGGGTCACTCACATGATGCCAGATCACGTACACATGCTGGTAGCGATACCGCCGAAAGATCGCCGTGTCCACGTTCATGGGATATCTGAAGGGGAAAAGTTCGCTCATGATCTTTGAGAAGCATGCTGGGCTAAATTATAAGTATGGGAATCGAAAATTTTGGGCGGAAGAGTACTATGTAAGCACCGTGGGTTTAAATGAAGCCACCGTAGCCAAATACATTCGTGAACAAGAAGCACATGACCAAGCCATAGATAAATTGAGTGTAAAAGAATACGAAGATCCATTCAGTGACAAAAGGAACAAAAAGAAATAAGCCCGTTTAACGGGTAAGTGAAAATGATAAATTACACTGAGCCTGAACAAATGTGTGGTCAGGCTAGCGTCTTTAGGCGCAGTTTGGCAACAGGGGGTTATACCCCAAGAGCAAACCACCCGTTGGACGGGTGGTCCTGATTTTATGGGTACAAGTTCTTGTCCTTTGCTCGGGACAAGAACTTGTACCCATTGCCAAGAATGGACAAGAGCTTGTTCCTATTACCGTAAACATTTTTTTTGAAAAAGTCGTAAATAAGCGACGATGGTAGTGTATGCAGGGTAAATACAGGCCATTGAATGTTGCGAATGTTTTATGAATAAAAAACTAATTTCCGCTCAGTTAAATCTGGCTCTGATCTTAGATGTATCGAGCGGTCACTTATTGCTTCGACGTCCTGCCGGTCATGGGTAACAAACAGGCAGGTCATCTCCGCTTTCTTTAAGATCGTCCGCAGCTCGGAACGGATCGATTCCTTTAGCCCCGCATCGAGGTTGCTGAAAGGTTCGTCCATCAGCAGAATCGTCGGCTTCTGCGCCAGCGCCCGAGCGAGCGCCACCCGTTGCTGCTGCCCGCCGCTGAGCTCATGGGGATAACGTTCCTTGAATTCGCCAAGCTGGACAAGGTCAAGCATTTCCTCCAGACGCTTGGCCCGCTCTTTTCTCGGAAGCCGGTGAAGGGCGAACTCGATATTTTTCCGGACATTCATATGAGGAAAAAGCGCGTAATCCTGGAATACCATCCCGACACCCCGTTGCTCCGGCTGTACAAAGGTACTTTCATTGACCACAGGAGCGCCGTTAATCCGGATTTCCCCTCCAGCCGGAATCTCCAGGCCCGCGATCAGCCGCAGCAGCGTGCTTTTTCCGTTGCCGCTTGCGCCGACAATGCCGACAATATCCCCTTTTTCAATGGAGCAGGAGAACCGTTCGATAACCGGGGGAATCCCCCGTCCGTAAGAGAACGAAAGATTATGGATTTCTACAATACTCATTTTTCCCACTTCCTGTCTAAGCGATGCATTACATAAACCGAGATGAAGCTGATGAAGATAATAAGCAGAGACGGGATGGATGCTTCGAAAATTTGTTCGTCGTTCGCGTACCGGTAAGCTTTTGTAGCCAGGGTCTCGAAATTGAAAGGTCTGAGTATCAAAGCAAGCGGAAGTTCCTTGCAGATTTCCACAAAGGTTAAGATACAACCGCTCATTACCGCCCCCTTGATCAAAGGCAGATCCACTTTAATAAATGTTTTCGTCATCCCAAGCCCCAGCATCCTGGATGCTTCCGTAAATTTCTGTCCCGTTTTCTCAAATCCGACTTCCACAGCATTGAATCCTGTAGCCATAAACCGGATCACATAGCCCATAACCAGCATGGCCAGGGTTAAACTGAGCACCAGAGGTGTTCCGTTTAATGCAAACTGATGATGAACAGCGGCCCAACCTTTATCCAACTGCAGGAACACGACCAGCACGCCGATGGCAATAATCGCTCCAGGAATGGAGTAGCCGGCGGTTACCGCTTTGGAGAGAAAAAATGAAGCTGTAGAACGCGAACGATTCGCAGCGGCTACAATCAGCGCAAACACCATAATAATCAGTGTGGAAACAGCAGCCACGGACAAGGTCTGATAGACAAGATGGACAAAGTCCCCATTCCACATGGTGTCGAAGGTCCAACTGGCCCATTCGATCAATTGAAGAAGCGGAAACAGGAAAGATGCACACCAGACAATCATACAAAACACGGCTGCCGATATTCCCGGCAATCCGGTAAGTCGTCTTGGCACAAGCGGTCTCGATTTGCTGGTTGTAGAGCTGTAAGCCCGCCGTTTGCGAAGCAGCATTTCGACAAAGAACAGGCCTAGCACAATAATCATCAGCCAGGCGGCAAGGCGCATGGCCGAATCGGCATCGTACATCCCGAACCAGGTCTGAAAAATTGCCGTAGACACGGTCTGTATTCCGAAATAGCTGGTGACTCCGTAATCGCTCAGCACCTCGAACATGACCAGACTGACGCTACCTGCAATGGCCGGCCGGGATAATGGAAGGGCGATACGGATATAAATGGACCAGCCATTTCTTCCAAGCAGCCGGGCGTTCTCAATATAAGAAGCGCTCTGTTTTTCCAGGAACGATTTGGTGATCAGGTATACGTAAGGGAACAGAAACAAGGTGAATACAATAACCGCGCCCCGCATTGAAGAAAACGTAATAAGTTCCTGATCGGGGACGATCCCGAGCCGGTTCCGAAGAGTGGTCTGGACAACACCGGTGTAGCTGAACATCGTGCTGTACGTAAATGCGGCAATATAAGGAGGAATCGCCAAAGGCAGGACCAGTGCCCACCTGAAGAACCGTTTCCCCGGAAAATCAAACACCGCTACTAGCCAGGCTAGCGTGACACCGAGCAGTCCTGTAAGTACGGCAACCGTCATTGTCAGCTGAACCGTCTGGGAAATATAATCCTTGACCAGATACTGCCTGATTTGCACCCAGTTTTCGTTCGGCGGATCAAAGATCGAGAGGAATACGAAAAAAATGGGCAGCAAAATGACTGCTGCCCCCGCTAAGCTTACGATCCGCCAAACGCTAAGGCGTCTTTTTAACTTTACCTTAACTGCGTTTAGATGCATATGTTATTTCCAGCCTGTTTTGTTCATGATCTCAATCGCCTTGGCATTGTGAACGCCCAGTTTGTTGAAATCGATTTGCTGCGCTTTGAAAGTTCCCCAGGTTTTGAGCAGTTCAGGCAGCTCTGTTTTTGCATTTACCGGGAACTCATAGTTTTCATTGGTAACCATGGTCTGCGCTTCTACGCCGGTCAGGAATTCAATGAGCTTCAAGGCATTTTCCGTATTCTTGCTGTGTTTGATTACTCCTGCGCCGCTGATATTTACATGAGCGCCTGTTGTTTCCTGGTTCGGGAAGAATACACCGATGTTTTGCCCGACCTTCACTTCTTCAGGATCATCCGAGTTCAGCAGCAGACCTACATAGTAAGTATTCATAATCGCAACATCGCCCACACCGGCAACGATAGCTTTCGCCTGGTCACGGTCGTTTCCTTCAGGAGTACGGGCCAAGTTGGCAACAAGTCCTTTGGACCACTCTTCAGCGTTCACCTCTCCGTTCAGTTCAATGAATGACGACAGAAGGGACTGGTTATACAAGCTTGAGGAAGGACGGACAAGTACTTTACCTTTCCAAGCAGGGTTTGTCAGATCCTCGTAGGTGGACAGTTGTTCGGGTTTAACCCGATCCTTAGCGTATACAATCACACGGGCGCGTGTGGAAAGTCCGATCCACTCATTGTCGGGATCACGAAGTTCTTGAGGTACGTTTTGATCGATGGTTTCCGAAGTTACCGGCTGAAGCAATCCGGACTGCTTGGCATTGTTCAATACGCCTCCGTCAACGGTAAGGAACAAGTCAGCCTGTGTGCTTTCTCCTTCACGCTTAAGACGCTCAATCAATTCCTCTGCTTTGCCATCGATAAGATTTACTTTGATTCCGCTTTCCGCAGTGAATTTTTCATACAGCAGGGCGTCTACGTCATAACTGCGAGCGGAATAAACATTTACTACTTGCTCAGCAGCCTGTGCAGTTGCAGTTGGCTGGTTCTCCCCCGAGTTAACGGCGCTTGTTTCATTGGTCTTGTTGGCGCCGCAGCCTGCCAACAGTCCGACAGTCAAGATTCCTGTAAGCAATGGAACTAAAAACTTTCTATTCATCATACCAATATTCATCATACCAAAACATCCCCCTGAAATTATAATGATTCTCATTCTCATTCTCATTCTCATTAAGGGATATGATAACTTTTATGATCTCTTTATGTCAATAAAAATAAAACTCAATTATCAAGGAAATTCAAAAAGAAATTGAAAACGAGCATCTTTAGCCACTTCCTTGTTGAATAAATTCCATATATAAGAATTTTATGAGTTTACACAAACTATTCCCGAAATTGCATCCGTTTGACATAGCGAAACTGAGGCAAAGAAGCAAGGATTTGAAGTCATGGTTGGAAAGTTCCATTTGCTACGAGTGAGCGTACTTTCCTTTGAGTGCGTTCGAAGGAGGTTTGTGTCAATTAACAAACACTTGAGTGCATCAATAGAATTGATTCAAGTGCTATCTTTACTGAAGAAATTAAAAATGTTATAGAGAACGAAACTATTAGTAATGCCAGGGCCATAGCTAACTTTTCTTCCAGCATACTTCCACTACTGATAAGAACACCTACGGTTTCACTCCAAATTGGAAATGCTATAACAGCAGTTAGTGTAACCCCGAACAGCGGGCAGTCATGGCTTCAGCTGCTCGTCACCTACTCGATCAGATAACTAAGATTCCTGGAACTGATGAAAATGGAAAAATCGATGCTGTCGCGCTTGATAAGTGGATTTCTGAAGTTCGTCGCCTATGCCGCCAGTTCGCTCGTGCTGAGAGTGGCGATCAGAGTATTGGCCAATTACTCTCCAAGACTCCCGTTGGGGAAAATGGATTGTGGCCATGTGAAGTAGTATGTGAGGCGATGGAGAGTATTGTATCGTCAGGAATCGAAAAAGGGTTTCATAAAGGTGTTATTAATTCTCGCGACGCATAATGGCTTAGCGGCAAGATATTGTTCAGCGGATATTCGTGTTGAATCAGTTAATCATCCTACATGAGAAGAATAGAGCGGAGCAGATAAAATGGTGTTCAGAATAGTATTTTAAATGAATGAATTTGGACTTTTGGAGTAAAGGTGGGGTAGATCATCCTTATCCTTATGATGTGACTGATGACCCGCTGTGATTAAAATGCTGGTAAATTTAACTTTGACGTTAAATTATGCTACTTAATTTAGGCTCCGATTCTCCCCGGTAGTGCATACTCTGTTACAATTACCCTGTCTAATGATTTCCGGTACGCTCTATGCCAGCAAGGATAGATGTGATGGAGTAGCTTTTCTTTGCTTGAATACAGTATTCAGCAACTTCCGTACAGGCAATCCCGCCAGCTTCGCGGCGTTATGGTTCAGCAGAAACACCTCAGGTATATAATTAAAATTCAAATAGGTTAGCCCACTGCCGATTCCGATTTAAAATTACCGTAATCTAATACATTAATTGGCCCAAAAAAAGCCCTCATTTTTTCCTCTCCTAAGAGGAGAAAGAATTGAAGGCTTTTTGCCGGGATAGTATCTTATCATTTCAAAACAATTGTGGAAATTGTTTTATCACTCCGTCAGTAATTGCATCCGCCATTTCTAAGGCTTCCCTCTCAATTTTGTCAAACACCTGAATACCAGACTTGTAATCTTGATTCAGAATCGACAGCGCTTCTGATTTAGTTAATGCCAGATGTTCATAGAACATTTTCCTGAATTCTTCTTTCGATAAATATGGATTAATGCGGCTTAGAAATTCCACGATCTCGTCTGCGTTAGAGTACCATCTTTTCTCTGCATCTGCCGCGGATTTTTTATCGCCAGCCTTTGCTGCTTTTACAAGATCCGCAGCGATTGTTAAGTGCTCTTTGATCAGATTACTGTATGTTTTCGCTGTACTGTCTCCATAGAAGGGTTTGAGTGAATTCCCCATATCGGTGCGTTTTGGAGGAGACGTGTTAAAACAAAATCGGTGTCAGGTAAATTAAAAATAATACTAATGATAGCCATTCTGGTCCATACAACATGTTGTTCCCATAGTAACAACCCGTCTTGTTAGAAAAGTTGGTACTTGATTTGGAATAATATAAGGTATACCTTGTGTGGAATATCTAAATCCCCAATAAGGATACATACTCTTTAGCCTCCTTTGAATGTGTTCCCACCATATTATGGTTAATACGCCCAAAATGTTCAAAATTCGTAGAGAACAAATACAAGACAAAAAAGAAAAAAGACAAATAATCTTGAGCATAATGGAACAAGCAAGCGCCATATATTTTTGGAAATGAGTAAATCTTAGGGGTTGTGTAAGTAACATTAGTTATTAACAGAATGGGTGGAGGGATTTATTTGTCAGACGCCTTTGTGGCCCGGTCACTAGATGAAATTCGTTTTTGGTCGCGAATTATGAAAGAACACTCTTTGTTCCTTCGATTAGGCTTCAGATGCGAAGATACTCAATTGATCAATGAAGCTAATCATTACCAAGCTATTTTTGAAGACATCGAAAGAAGAGCTCATTCTTTCCAAATGAACACCGATCCTCAAACGATCAGAGAATTTAATGTAGAAGTACACAATGCCGCCGCCCCAGTAGCGGCAGTTAGGAGTCTTTCTCGTGCTATTTGTTTACTCGTGTCCATCTAATTGCAGGAGAGTTTCTGCTTGTGTTCCTAGCTTCATTTGATCGGAATCGCAAGTGCATTCTCTTAACATCATCAATAAAGCCTCCGAGTCTATCCTGAAATCTGTTGACGAGCTAAAGGAAACTATCAGTTTATGTAATCTATAATTATTAGTCATATCCTTCCCTTAAGAACAGTGAGTGGGTCATTTTTTTGATTATCAATAAATACATAGAATGCACATTCTTTCAACATTATATCCACATATAAGTTTACTAGAATATAAATATAAAAAGAAAACAACTTAAATAGGAGGAATACAAATGGATTGGTCTTTATTGCTGTTGTTGATTTGTCCGCTGATGATGATATATATGATGATTGGAATGAAAGGAAGCCATGGTACTGACTCTCGGTCAAACCAATCTATGATGGATTGGACACTTCATCAAGATTTTAATGAGTTAACGGTGGAGAACGAACGGCTGGAAAAACAACTTTTAAGCCTTACCAAATAGCAAATAAAGAGATAGCCCTAAGCGACTTGTGCTTATGAGCTATCTCTTTTGCTGATTATCAAAATCTAATTAATTTCTTAACTAAGAATTGAGTTTATGTCGGTCTGATCCTATATGAAACATTAAACCGGCAACAGCCCCCAGATCTATAGAGAGAAGTGAGCGATAGCTTTGGTTCAATTGAATTAGGTCTTGCCGCATATCCAAATATGCAGACCATGAACCTAATTTGATGTTACGGCCAAATAGAAGGTTATAGCCGTTTAAAATCGCTGTATTGAAGGGTGGAAACAAGGTGGGGTGAAGGAAATATAAGATGTTAGCTGATGCGGGACCTAAACCTTTAATACCTAGATTGTCCAAGTGGTTAATCTCATCAAGGATATCTTTTTCTTCATGGGTCTGAGAAATCTGTTTTAAAAAATGTCCAAACGCAAGTTGATGTTCATCATTTTCATAAATATCGGGGATTCCAAGCTTTGGTTTCCAATAAAAAGCGTGAGCTGCTCCTTTGAAAACTTGCTTTTGTTTGCATATCGCTTCCATCACAAATTCAAGTGAAGAACCTTTAAAGTCGTTTCCAAACACCCTCGCCAGACAGCTCGAAGAGATTCTGGCTGAAGTTGAGCGTTTACTGTGACAAATTCCGGGCACTGGGGAGATGCTTACCGTGCCGGCGTGGCTGTAGTTACGTTGGCGGGATTTCTTGCGGAAGTGGGGGATCTAAGCGGTTACGAGTATAGACAGCAGATTATTCGGCTGGCCGGACTGAACCTCAAAGAGAACAGTTCCGGAAAGAAAAAAAGCAAGTCAGAGGGTAAGCCGTCAAAAGAAGGTGTGGATATCCAAAGTGCGATCACAGGAAGTATCCATGGGCTGGGGACAAAGTTCCCCAATCTCTATTCCCGCCACCGGCTTCACCAGAAAATATTGTCATCCTTACATGACTTCTCCATCTCTCAACAAGTCAATGGCTGAAAATCTAAGAACGAATGAGCAAACAAGAGAAAATATTAATTTATAGTGGGAGTGATAAAAAATGGATAACTGTTGTCAAACATCCGTTGAGAAGCCAACAACACCTTTACAATGTCCTACTTGTCATCAAAAGGGTAAAAGTATTCAATTGATTACACTCAAGGCTATGCTTCAACCAACCGCATTAGAAACCATCAACCCTGAATTACCTTACTCTTTTTGCACTAATTCATCTTGTGAAGTTGTATATTTTAGCGATGTGCAGACCTTTGGCAAAGATATGCTCAAAGTATCGGTATTCCAAAAAGACGATGCATTGGATGTACCTGTTTGCTACTGCTTTGGATGGACAAGAGAACGCTTAATACAAGCTGTTCAGGAAAATCAGCATCCAATTGACCATATACGAGAACAAGTTCAAGCTAATCGTTGTGGATGTGAGGTCAATAATCCCCAAGGAGCCTGTTGTTTGGGCAATGTCACTACATTCATTCGGAGCCTTGACAAGAGTTAGTCGCTTGTCATCTATTCAGCAACAATTCTTACGAAAAGAGAAGGAAGACGATATTCTGATGTAATTGATAACAATGTAGGTAACTTTGTGTCATTTATGTAGGCAACATTGTGTCATTGGACAGCTGTGCTGTAGATAACGCGAGCCGATTGAACACCGCTCATGCCCATTAGCAACGCAGCCCGCAATGATTCTAATCAAAGGTGGAGCATTCCTAGAGATTGCTGGAGCTTTGCATGTTATCGCTTTTGATAAAACATGAACCCTTAACGGAAGGGAATCCGCTCGGTCGCTTTTTCACGGGCAAGGATTTTCCAGTAATGGGGGGCTTGGTTCACACTGGAATCCCTGGAAACGACTTCGCCATCCAATGGAATTTTCTCTCCTGGTTTGACGATCATGATTTGACCAATGGAGACTTCGGCTACAGCTTTCCTAACTCATTTCCCACCTTCTTAACCCATACATCGGATGGAGATAAATCCATCAATCAACGAATGAATACGAAGTTTGGGCTTACGAGATGGAAGTGGAGATAGTTTATTACAGGTAAATGACGCATAGGAAGCGATTTGCCTTCTTTTCATGCTTAGTGAAAGAGCTACCCTCTTATACAAAAAGGGAAGATTAATGAAGCAACATTTATTCACTTTCTCCAATGTTCCCGAGGAACAAGGAAGACATGTAAATAGCTAAGAACATCGCGATCTAGGCAAGTTCTTAGCTATTTGTATTTTTTAGTTTGTAGTCGCTATCCTAACTTTTCTTTAGGGGTACCGCGTCCACTTTCCTTAGTTGATGCTACCTTTTTCTTTCCTTTGTTCATTTTAACGCTTTCTTGAAGCGCTTCTAATAGATCAACGACAACATTAGTTTCTTGAACGGGCTTCAAAACAATGTTTTGGCCGGCAATTTTAGACTGGATAGCGGCCAGTAATCTTTCTTGCTCCGGATTGGTATAAGAAGCTAAATCTGAAGTCCCTGACATGCCCTTAACGATCTGTAAGGCTAACTTCAACTGATTGGGATCGACTGAAATGTTGTTGGGGATGTTGGGAACATTCTCAGATGGTCTAATTTCATTCGCGTAGTACATGGTGGCCAATTGAATACAAGTTCCATCAATAGGTTTCAGTATACATAATTTTGTGCTAGAACGAAGCGTGAATTTGGCGATCGCCAGTCTTTTCGATGCCTCAAGGGCCTTAAGAAGTAAATAGTATGCATTACTCCCGTGATTATCAGGTCCAAGAAAATAAACCTTCTGAGTAAACATTAAATCCACTTGTTCTTCCTTCACAAAATCAATAATCCGTATCTGCTTGCTAGCATCTTCTTGAATTTGATCTAGCTCATTTTTTTCGAATGTTACATATTGATTTGTATCAAGTGGATAGCCTTTAATTAGATCTTCCGGTTCAACTGAGCTTTGACATGTGGGGCAATAACGCTGGTTTTTGATTGTGCCATGGCAGCTTTTGTGGAGAAGATGAAGAGCAATCTCTTTCTCCTCCGTGGCAGCATATAATTTAACCGGTATGTGAACTAATCCAAAACTGATAGCACCTTTCCATATCGTATGCATGGGAGCACCTCCTAAAGTTGCTAGTAAAAAGTCATTCCCATTAATTAAACAAATAAACCGCTTCTCCATTTATAGGATTGCGGTTTATTTGTTTTATTGATATCGTTCATTTTTCGAAAAATTCATTTAGCAATACATGAACCTTCCGTAGATCACTCTTTTTCAAAGATACTAGCGTGTCCATTAATTGATTTAACAAAGCGTCCTTCTCATTTAAAACGGACCTTTGATGTTTAGTATATACGAACAAATCAATAATCTGAACTTCAAGAGCATCGGCGATTTTCAGTAAATTTACTAATGTTATGTTTTTTTCAGCTCTTTCAACTCCACCAATATATGAAAAGTGAAAGCCAGCCTTCTCAGCAAGTTGCTCTTGCGACAATCCTTTTTGCTTTCGAATATCTCGGATTCGTTGTCCAATTTTCTGGATTATTGAAGTTTCCATGATTACACCTCTATATGTAAGTGTAAACAATGGAGCTGATGGGATACACGTATATATACATATCATAATATTAAAATGATATGTATACGTATTATTTTATGTTAAATGGTTATAGTGATTATTGAGTACATCAACTAGATAGGGAAAATGAAGACCATTCCTTTCAAGCTGATGTTTTGGAGAGCAATGGGTAAAATGCAAAAGAGGTGAGGGTGATGAGTAAATTGAATTTAACAATTATATTGGGACTAGCCACTGTCTCGAAGAATGGATTAGAGTTTAACGGGAAGATTTATACCAACGCTACAATGTTAAAATTCCATTGGTTTAAAACCGCTCAAATAGAGGGTCAGTGGGAAATACCGATTTTTTTCAACCCTTGTGACTTGACAGAAATTATGTTGTTTGACATTGATTCAATAACCTATGCAAACATTATTGAACCCTCAAGGAATGTTAACCCTGAGATGAAACAACTATATCATGATGCGATTAATTCTTTGAAAAAGAGATTGAAAGAGTCAAAAAAGAAATTATGAAATGTTGATTAAGTCTTGAATCGAAGTGTCTAATGCTTCTGCAAGTTGAAATAAAAAGTGGACTTGAATTCTTTGTCGCCCAGCCTCGATATTGGCAATTGATGGTCTAGAAATATTAAGTTTTAAACCAAGATCTTTTTGTGTGATGCCACGTGTCACCCGACTTGAACGAATATTGCCCCCAATTATTTTGTACCAATAGTCTTCATTCATTATTTTAACTCCTCTCTTAATCTACTAACTATAGTATTTCCAAAGAGAGAATTAATTAGTATATTTCTAAAAACATTTATGTGGTGGGTTTGGAATCCAAACTATAGGGAATAAGGATATTCAGAATAACGTAGAAGGGGGTTAAATATGAGAGTGCCTATAACTGTGCCTCGGAACAAAAGATACGGTAATAATTATTGGAATTCTGAAGGTCCTAAAGTAGAGATGCGGGAAGTCATTCTCTATAGTGACCTAGAGTTTGATCATTGGTTACTAGTGGAGACTAATCCTCTGGTAGAAATTTATTGTGAACAACATAAAGAAATAAGTTTTGTAATCGATGGAAAGTTACACACTTCAATCTTTGATATGTGGATCAAATATACGAATGGTGAGGAAGAATATACTGAAGTTAAATATGAAAATGAATTAGTTCCTACACATCCTAATTACACACGGAATATGCGACAAATCCAGGCACAGAAAGAATGGTGTGAACAGGAAGGTGTAGCTCATAAACTGATGACTGATAAGATAATCCGTGTTCATCCAATAGGTTTAGAAAACCGACTAAAGATGCTCTCAGCTGTTAAAGCTCAACATTCAAAAGAAAAAACGGAAGATATTTTAAAAAATATCTCCAGGTTTAAGCAAACAATCGGTTCTCTACATGAGCACATGAATGGGAAATACAACTTAGGCGACGTCATGGCTGCATGTTACTGGTTAACCTATACAGGTAAAACTCTCACGAATATTAATGACCAACTTTGGAGCTTGAGTACGGAGATATGGAGGGCTGAAACCGATGCGAATGATTGAAAAGGAAGGTCTTCTTACTGATCAGATTAATCCTGAATTTTGGCCTACAGTCGATGAATCGTCCTTGGAAGCAGATGATCTATTAATTTATCAACAGCGTAAAGAGGCTGTAATGCTGTATTTCAAAAGAGAAGCAAGCCAGATGAAGATTTATGAAATCACGAAAGTCAGTCCTCGAAATTTACGTCGCATAATCACTAGATGTATCTCTCGTGACCCAAATGGTGAAGCTTGGGGTTTCCGAGCATTAATACCAAACAAAACTACAAAGAACTATGCTTTAAACATGATGGATCGAAAACAAAATTCGTCTCGAAAATCTGGTGAATTTAAGTTGTTGCTTGAAAAATATCCTGATATTAAGGAATTGATCGACGATTTGTACCTTGGCCGGAAAAGAAGGTCACTCGAACCGGCTATGAAGCCCTTACATATTCACAAAAAATTTGTAGAGGCATGCAAAGAGAAAATGATTCCATTAAGTCAATATCCATTTAATACAGACCGTCTAGGGAGCCGTGCACTATATCGTTACCTCCGTCGATTGGGGCAAGATTACTTTGGTAAGGCAGCTTCGAGATATGGTCATGATGCTGAACAAAAAGCCAGAAATAGTGGTAGAGGGGAACAAAATCATCCAATTACCCGTACTCCTTATCAACAAGTTCAATTTGATGCACATCGAATTGATGGTGTTTTCTCGGTTGAGTTAGTGACACCTGAAGGGGAGACTGTTGTATTAATCCTGGAACGATTCTGGATTTTAACGATAATTGATGTCGCGACACGAAATGTCCTAGGGAAATACATTTCTTTAAATAAAGAATATAGTGCGAGTGATGTTATGATGTGCATTCGAGATGCCATTATGCCCCATGTACGTCCACAACTCACTATTGATGGCCTTACCTATAATGGTGATGGAGGATATCCATCTGAAATTTTCCCTGAGGCCCAATGGGCTGTGTTTGATGTGATTTGTTTTGATAATGCCAAGTCTCATTTAGCTAGCTTAGTAAAAGATCGATTACGGCAATTGCTCGGATGTACAACCAATCTAGGTCCTGTGGATTTACCTATGAGAAGAGGTATTATCGAACGATTCTTTCAAACCTTAGAGGAATCAGGGATTCATCGACTACCAAATACTAGCGGAAGTCATCCTAAAGATCCAAGAAGAACCGATCCAGAGAAAATGGCGATAAAGTATCACATCACCTTTGAACATTTGAAAGAACTGGTCGATGTACTGATTTCTAATTACAATGGAACGCCTCATGGTGGCATATACCATCAATCGCCATTGGAGTTATTAGGTAAACGGCTTGCGAACGGAATGATTCCACGACAGCTTGATGAAAATAACCGCAGCGGGTTATTGTTTCTTCAAACCACAATAAAAAGAACGGTAAGAGGTTCCTTAAAATCAGGGAAGAGACCTTACATTCAATTTGAGGGTGTGGAATATCGAAGTGATCGTCTTTCACAGAGCGCTCACTTGATAGGTTCAGAAATTTCCCTTCATGTAAATGTCGATGATCTTCGTACCATTCGTGCTTTTCATTCTGATGGTAGTGAAATCGGATATCTTACTGCAGCGGGGAAATGGTCCATTTCACCTCACACCTTACAGACTAGAAAGGCGATCAATCGCTTGGTAATACGCCGATTAATTCATCTTACACAGTGGGATGATCCGATTTTTGTTTACTACAGTTACAATATGAATTTAGCCAAGAGCGGTAATAAGAAGAGTGCCAACAAGGTAACCCAACTTGAAGAGGTAATCAAAGATTCCTTTCCTTTTATGGACGGTGTCTCAGAACGGGATGCAGCATTACAACATGCAGTTAAAGTGAATGAAGCACTGGACAAAGCAAGAAAAACCGTAAGAGATAACCAAGATCAACAATCCGGTAAGATGGAAGAGTTTCTTGCAAATTACAAGACCATTAATTCTAAATAACCTACTTACATTTCAATTTTTAGGAGGCCTAAAAATGGAAAGACCAAAACTGCCTCTGGGTACACATCCAGTTGAAATGGGCGGATACATCCTTCCTACTATGGAGGTAAAACGGTTAATGGAAAGATTGACAAGAGTTGTGATGAATCGTTTACCAGGAATGATTGTCTACGGAAGGCCACGAATTGGTAAAACGAAATCTGTTGAGTTTGCATTAAATTATCTGCCAACGCAGATAGGAGAGAACTTTCCTATATTGAGAACAAGGTGCAAAAGTTATCGAGTACCGACTGAAGAAAAGTTTTTTGGAGACATCCTTAGTGATTTTAAGTTCTCATTCCCTGCGAAACGAAGTCCGACCGCTATGCGACAACAAATTGTTAATTTAATGTTGGAGCAAGGAGAGAGATCAAAACTTCGGAGGGTTATGCTTGTTATTGATGAAGCTCAAAGATTGACTGAACTTCAATATAACTGGCTAATTGATATCTATAATGATTTGGATAGTGAAAAAATCAGTATGACGGTTATATGTGTTGGTCAGTCTGAGCTGATAGATCGAAGAACATATTTCCTTGAAACAAAAAAATCTCAAATCATTGGGCGATTTATGACAAATGAGCATGAGTTTTTTGGCATACGCACTTTGAAAGAAGTTGAGCATTGCCTAATGTGCTACGACGAAGTATCGGAATACCCAGAAAATAGCGGGTACACCTACACTCGCTATTTTTTTCCTGAAGCATTTAGTAAAGGATATCGACTGAAACAATGTGCTAAAGAGGTTTTTGACATTTTTAAAGATATTCGTAAGGAACATGGTTTATCCAAAAAAATGGAGATTCCTATGGAGTATTTTATATTTTCCATAGAGAATGCACTAAAGCTTAATGGAGCAACAGGAAGAGAAGTTGAATGGTTGACAACTAACCACTGGAAAGAGGCAATAAATAATTCGGGATATATAGAATCCGAAGTGTTTATGGCATTGGCATAGGAGGGAGGAACGATATGGTTGCTATATGGAGGAAGGAATGGATCAGGCCATACGAATCGGCTTGGTCCATTTTCGAAAAATTTAGTTATGCTAATGTCATCAATAGATATACCATTCTTAAGGTTGTTGGAAATGATGAAGTAAAATCAATCAAGAATATGCATGTTGGAAACCATTACAGAGATTTGTTAACGCTAAAGGGCTTTGATGAGAAGATATTAGAAAAGTACCTAAATGTGAATTTACATACACATACGAACCATACAATGAACGAACTGCTTCGTCCACTTGGACCAAACTTAGGGAATAGTCAAACTTGGTTTGCTCCACATTTACGATGGTGCCCTAGTTGCCTAAATCATGGTTATCATAGCCTGTTACATCAGTTTACTTTGTTTAAGAACTGTCCTATACATAGTGTAAAGCTTGCTGAGGAATGTCCCGTTTGTAAAGTAAAGATACCTTTTTTATTGAGTGATACTGTTATGGACAAAGCTTTTACTTGTAAGTGCGGCCACAAATATTCAAATCTACACTGGGACCAATGGATTAAGAACTTAACTATTAATGATCATCGTGTATACGATTGGATCAACAAAACTGATCGAGATATAAATAATGATCCAATAATTTATATCCCAAGTCATATTGATTTCGACGTTTTAAACAACCTAAAAAAGAAAGAGTTCGCAGAAGAATTTATAATTAGTAATATGAAGCAAGTTGGAAATATAATGGATGAGTCAGTTCTTTTCGAGGAAATTTTCATAGAGAATCGATTTATTTTTAAAGCAATTGATAAAAAAATCCAAAAATCACTCTGCCTACATAAACTTTGTATAAGGCGTTTGCAGTTACTTTTAAAAGAAGAGGGGGCAGATTTCCCGTCTATTTGTCCTTCTGCTTATTCCTATATATTCTGGAGACAATCGATTCTTGGGTCACCTTATTTTTATGGACATTTAAAAGGACTGAATAATACAGGGAGAGAAAAAAATGACTTTAACGCAATTTCCCCCTTGTATAAAGAAGAATTAAAGCAACTATATATAGCAGCTAAGGATACTCTCGCCCGTGAGATGATAACTGATACCAAACCTCTGAAATGGATTATTAATAAAGCTTCAGCATATTTGTATAGTCAACTCTTTATCAATTGGTTTAACTTCGCAGAAGAGGGTTCTAGTAATATACGAGTTCCTAGGGGAGAAGCTTTGAAAAAAATAATTCAGGAAGGTATGAACTTTGCGTTTGCTATTGAAAGAGACTATCAGGAACAAATCATCATTCGTTTCATTCCAGGAAGCAATCGTCAAATTGGACAAGATCACCAAGAATATGATAAAAATGAATGTAATCGTTTGAATAAAAGAGAGATTAGAATGCGTTCTTATATTCCTTTAGCTGTTTCAATGATGTCATTCGAAAACCAGGAAGCAAAGAAAAGAATGCAAATATATGTGGACCAGTATGTGGCGAAACTAAAATTATAGTGAGGTATCAATGATGACTTCTAAGAATTGAAGGAGGTTCACGGATATGAGAACAATCGTTATCTCAAATACCGAATAGCCATGGATATTATCGAACTTTTATGGAGTTTGTTTGATTAATTACGATTCAAAATGTGACAAGCTTGGAGAATATATTGATGAATGTCATTCATTTTTAGAATTTGTTTGGGAAATCCAACGTTTGACGAAAAATCTCGAGAGTCAGGGCAACAGGTGGAAATCATGATGGTTTTGACGATTAATAGGCAAAATGCAAGTATACGTGGTTCAGTATGTGGCGAAACTAAAATTATAGTGAGTTACATACAAAGGAGAATCCTGATGAAAAAAAATAAAATCCTGGCATCAATGAATCGATATGGTCATAATAAAGACGAAGCCAATATGGAGATATATCGCGAAGAAATAGCAAAAGATCGTTGGGATGTTCGTAATCTTGGGATACCTTTTAATACGACAAGAGCAGAATACTTTCTGACTTTTGAGAAAATAGATATTACATTTAGAGAGCTTATCAAAAAATATATACAGCATCGCTTGTTTGTTCAAGATTCAATAAAGTTCTCTACTGCTCGAAGTGAGGTTATGACGTTAGTTCCCTTCATAAAATTCATTGTGCTAAAAAATCCACACTGGGTAGATCTTAAGTCTCTTACACGAAATGATATTTGTGAATACTTTGAAAGTCTCAAAAACTCACCAATGAAAGGAAACAAATCCTCAAATTATAGAGTAAAGAAGCCCACTGATTATTTCATTTGGCGTATGATTGGTGGATTAGAGAATTTCCTTTATTATCTGCAACGATATGAGTGGGTAGAAGCACCAGGGGTACCAATCAGAAAATTGATTTATCAAGAAGATCGCCCAAAACTTAAACCGAAGAATGATGAGGATTATAAGCATGTGTCCGATTATGTTTGGGAACAGATTTTGGCAAACCTTGACCTTCTTGATGATCAGTATGCAACTATCCTTTTATTAATGGAAGCATCTGGATTCCGTTTAATTGACATCTTAAACTCGAATCAAGATTGTTTGATAGAAATTAATGATCAATACTGGGTACGGTCTGGTAGAAAAAACTCCAGATATGAATTTCCAATGGTACCTATTCAAAAGGATCTCGCAGAGTTAATGAAAACATATAGGAATAAAGTAAAAGAATTACTGGGAAAAGATCACCCTAATAAATTATTATTTATACGTTATAAAGGGAATAAGGGAGTTGGAAAACAAATTCTACAACTATCCTTTTTAAGGAGTCTAGATAGATTTGCAGAAAGAGCAAATATCAC
Organism: Paenibacillus sp. FSL K6-2859; assembly: GCF_038008265.1. Taxonomy (NCBI): domain Bacteria; kingdom Bacillati; phylum Bacillota; class Bacilli; order Caryophanales; family Paenibacillaceae; genus Paenibacillus; species Paenibacillus sp. FSL K6-2859. The sequence continues at coordinate 18,602 of NZ_JBBOYU010000002.1, forward strand.
AGACGAGTCTGGAAATGTTTTTCATTTTACAGCCAATGGCTTCAAACATCGTTTCGGTTTGAAATTGATGAAAGCAGGATTAAATATGGCTCAAGTTCATCAGATGATTTCAAATGTCACCTCAGAAATGCCAATGATCTATGCAAGGAAAATTCAAAAAGAAATGCAAAGCTAAGAAAGACTGATCTTCAACTGTAGACTGACACAAATTACCCTACCATATAAACCTTGATTTCACGGTTTTTTTTGGTATTTGGTAGGGAACTTTGTGTCGAAAATTTGTGACACAAATTTCCCTACTCGATTAGAGAATGACACAAAACCACCTACTTGTTAGGAGTAATGACACAAATTTCCCTACTCGATCGGAGGGGCGAATAAAGTTTTTCACTTGGAATAGGATTTAAATACTCTTTGTGAAGATTCTGTTATTGTAGATGGAACATTCATAACTCTAATTTTATAGTGCACTTCTTTTAAATGATGTTGATTTACTCTTTATTTCAGTAATTTGATAATTTATTTTATAGTGGTTTCGATGATTGAGTATACGTATGATTAATAATGTGGACCGAAGTAGACCGGCGAGAATGCAATCAAGACAATACATTTGTATTTTTTATAATATATGAAGGACTGCTTAGTATCGCTATAAAAGAAAAGTGATTAACTACGGCGGCATTGCTAATTTGGCTATTGCTGTCGTTATTTTTTTTCACTCACTTGCCAAGGGAAGGTGAATGGGATTCCTCTTAAATCAACTATTGTTTTAGTAATTCTACTATATATTGCATAATTTTGAATCCATCGACATCCCCAGACTAGTACTTTATTTTTATAAACTCTGATATTACAACAACATTTATTTACATTCGATAAAAATAGTGGAAATTCGACACGCTAAAAACATCGTCAGACTTTGCTGACGATGTTTTGTTGTTATAACTACATAAAGATCCTCCCTTATGGGACTAAAGTTCGACAAAAAGGAGGTATATTCTTCCTTAATGAAGAATGTTTGAGTATGGAAGATGCTATCAGAGGGAACTAACATGAAATGATTAATAGATCCAAACAAAGATCTAGGAGTATCAACTACATCTAAAGTAGTTTTATTCTGAAATACCAGCAATATAGAAAGCTAACAGATGGGACATTATTTACATTTACGAATTTGGATATAGAGGATCAATGATTTTGTTCCACCTACATTACTACATAGAATAAATTTTTAACATAATATCATCTTATAATTAGGAGAATGAGTATGTATATTTCGAGTATTTCTATCGAGAACTTCCGAAACTTTAAGAGTAGTACATCTATAAACTTTAACGAGGGTATGAATGTAATTATAGGCCATAACAATTCTGGCAAATCAAATTTACTTAAAGCCTTAGAACTAGTTCTTAGTGTGAATTCACCTAAAAGGCTCTGTGTGGATGATTTTAACAAGGAAGTCACAGTTGATGATCTTAAGAAAAACTCCCCCAGAGTAACAATTTCAGTGATATTTACCGAATCCAAAAATGAAGATGAATTTTCAGAAGATTTAGTCACAGTAGCGAACTGGCTTATCGAGTTAAAAGAGCCTTATCAAGCAAAGTTGACTTACTCTTTTTATTTACCAGAAAAAGAAGAAGAAGAATATATTAATGCGATGAAATCTGAAAGCTCGATAAACATAGAAGACTACTGGCTCCTTATAAAACATAAGTTTTTAAGGAAGTATAAGTCTAATGTATACGGCGGGGATATTTTACTAAAGCAACTCGCTGACACAGAATCATTAAATAAAATTGATTTTCAGTTCATAGACGCAATTCGTGATGTTGAACGTGATTTATTTACTGGAAAAAACACTCTATTAAGAGATGTTATTGATTTTTTTATGGATTATGGAATAAAAAATAATGACCAAAAAAATAAAGATAAGAAAACACAACAAGAAGAAATCGAAAAATTAAAAAAAGACTTTTCTGTTAATGCAGCTGCTCTAATTAAAACCCTACAAGATCGAATGGAACATGGAAAAATCGAGATGTTAAGTTACGCCAAGGATACAGGAGCTTCTTTTGGTAATGCTGTGCCTGATTTTGATGGGAATATTTTAGATTCTGAACTTTATTCAGCTCTTAGATTAATTGTGAAATACGAAACTGGAATAACAATACCTGCCACTCACAATGGTTTGGGTTATAATAATCTGATTTATATGTCCTTGCTACTTGCTAAGATGCAAAAAGATGCTTCCGGTGATTATTTGGGAAGTAACGCTAAGACATTTCCTATTTTAGTAATTGAAGAACCTGAAGCTCATTTACATCCAGCAATGCAATATAAATTTTTAAAGTTTCTTAGGGAAAATGGTAAAAGTAAAGCAAGACAGATTATTATAACAACACATTCACCAAACATAACTTCAGCGGTTTCTTTAGATGAAATAATGTGCTTCCATCGAACTGATAAAAACCAACTGAATATTGCCTATTTGGGAAGAATTTTTGAGAACGATCCCAAAGGTAAAGCTTACATAGAAAGATTCTTGGATACAACTAAATCTGATATGTTGTTTGCAAAATCAGTGATTTTTGTTGAGGGACTAGCAGAACAATTAACAATGTCTATATTTGCTAAATATATTGGCCATGATTTAGAAGGTGATCACGTAGCTGTAATAAATGTTAATGGAAGATATTTCGATCACTTTCTCAAGCTTTTTGATACAAACCAAAAATTCACTCTACATAAAAAGGTAGCTTGTATTACAGATTTAGACCCTGTGAGAATAGAACTCAAAAACATATCAACAAGTTTTAGTGATGATTTGGATAAAAGTAATTTGGATGATGATACCAAATGCTTCCCTTTTGAATTGTATACAGATCCAGATAAATATAGATACTCCTCTTGTACTAATTCGTTAGTATATCAAGTTCAACCTTATAACATCCGTTGTTTTTCCCAGCAAATCGATCAAGGGAAAACCTTCGAATATTCTTTATGTTTTGAGAATCCTGGTTGTTCTTTAATTCTAAATAAAAACATGACAAATTATAAAGAACTCGTCGATTTATTTAATTTATTTAATACTGAAAAACCATTTGAGTCTATTCTAGAAAGGCTAGGAAAAAGAGGAGGATTACGTGCACGAATTACCGATGGTATTGATAAAAATACTGGGACTCAGAAAAAAGAACATGTTCTCGCTGCCAGATACCTTAGCTCTGTCAGTAAGGGGGAGAATGCTTATGAACTGGCATACAATATGAATCAAAATTTAGAAAGTGCTAATAAGATACCTTTTCAAGTTCCTCAATACATAAAGGATGCGATCGTATGGATTTCGAATTAATATCTGCCGACTCTACAATTCCAATTGAAACTCACTTTAAAGTCGTAGCAGGGCCCGGGGCTGGTAAAACAAGATTTCTAATAAACCATATTCAGAATATACTGCATCAATCTCAGCGACTAGGTCGAAATAAAAAAATAGCATGTATTACCTATACTAATACTGGCGTAGAAACTATTTTAAAAAGACTCCCTAATGGGCATGATCACGTCGAAGTATGTACTATTCATAGTTTTTTATTTCTGCATGTAGTAAAGCCATTCTTATCTTTAGTTAGTAAGAAACATAATATTAATATTCATAAAGTTAAGGGACCTAGTGAACACTTAATATCAGGTTTTTTTAAACAAAGTGGATTGGAATATAGATACAGACTATCTAACGTTGAAGTAACAAAGGAATCCTTTTGGTTTATTGATAATGATAATGTTTGTAAGCTTCACATCAAAGGCAGAAAAGCAGACATGCACGAAAACCTGTATAGATACAAACAGATGTTTTGGGAAAAGGGAATCCTTCATTATGAAGACATTCTAGCCCTATCATGGGAAATAATGATTTTAAATCCAGATGTTTTAAGAGTCATTCGTTCTAAATTCCCATATATTTTTATTGATGAGTTTCAAGACACATCTCCTATACAAACAAAAATCATAAAACTGATTGCAGAAAAAGAAACGATTATTGGAGTTATTGGAGATTCAGCTCAATCAATTTACAGTTTTCAAGGTTCTGATATTATACAATTTGAGGAATTCAATCTAGAAAACAATGTAAACTACAAGATGGAAGACAACCATAGAAGTACAGTACAGATCATAGATTTGTTAAATTCAATTCGACCTAATATTTTTCAAAAAAGCCCTAATAATAAACAAGGGAATTTGCCGACTATTCTTATCGGGCACCCCTTGAACGCAGTAAAATATATTGAAGATTCACTCAATCTCAATAGTGAAGAAGAACTTTATACACTCTCTTTTTCTAATAAAAGGGCTAATTCTATAAGAGATAAGATAGATTATACGGACAATATCAGATCCGAAACACTCGAATCTATTTTCACCAATAATGATAGCTCTAATGAACGAAGAAAAATCATAGTTCCCATTATTAAAGCAATAGAATATGCACGCCTTTCCAACTTTAAAAAAGCAATTCAGGAGATAAATAAGATTTCCAATCAAATAATCAATGAAAGAAAAGGATTGGAGATCATCCAGCAATTATTAACTGACTATAGCAAATTTAATGATCAACCAATCCAAAAACTATATGAGAAAATTTTGACTCTAAGCATCAATATACCTGTTATTTCCAAAAGGGAAATTCCAACAAAAATAGAGGAGTTCTATAAAAATAAGAAGTATTCAGAACTCGCTTTATTAATATCAAGCCAAGACATTGTTGGTAAAGATCGAACCATACATCAGGCAAAGGGAAATGAATTTGAGAATGTATTAGTGAATATTCTTCCGCATAAGCAAAATTACTCAGAAAAGAGAGAATTGGGATTTCTTTTAAATCCTGATGTGATTTCAAAAGAAGACCACCGAGTTTATTATGTGGCTGCAAGCAGAGCAAAGTCTAATCTGTTTTTTTGTGTACCAAGTTTGTCTCTAAATGCTACAAAAAAACTAAGCAAACTTTGCAAAATCCATCCTCTAACATAAGTCTTAGTAAATGCATTTACAAATTGTTGTCTAGCGATCGGACCGTAGTTAACCCTCATAAGCATACCATTCTAAGCGTGAGTCACTCCTTACGAGCAGGTAAGACCCCTTGAAGACCGACGAGGTAGATAGCTTGGAGGTGGAAGTGCGGCAATGCATGGAGCAACCAATACTAATCGCACTATGGCTTATCCAAAAAATAAAACACAGATTTGTTTAGGATTCAGTTTTCAGGTGATTACGCCTGTACACACCGAAATTCATTTAAACATCCGTGATGAACCCAATTTCTAGCGACAGGTCTGTTTCACAGACGCATGTTTGGTGGCATAGCAGAGGGGTTCCACGCGTACCCATCCCGAACACGACCTTTTTAGCCTTCCACCGCCGGTGGTACTTGGCGAAAGGACTTGAGACTAGATCGACGCCAAGCTAATCTAAAGCATCTCCTTAAGGTGATGCTTTTTTGTTTTAATGTTCGAAGTAAGGTGAAAAGTACAAATCATAATGTTGTCATCTACTATAAAACCTAGAAAGTGTCTGAAGACAAGAAATTGGTCTCTTTGCCGATTTGATATTAAGCAAAATAGGATGTGATAAAGTATTTAGAAAGTTTAGTCGTTTTTTTTCAGTCTGTTATGACAGAGGCAGAGAATTTAGAGGCTGTCATTGTTACCTTAAAGAAATTGACCTTTGAAAGTGAGAGTAGAATTTATCTAGTCTGTGGGAGCTACGGTGGTTTTGTTTCTACGATTGTGGGAGCCAGAAGAAGAGATAAGATTAAGGAAGTGGTTTTGATATTCCAGCTTAGTTTCATTCAGCTCACCGCCTTCGAAACTTTGGGCCATAATGATCCGCACTTCTTCTTCCGAGTAATGCTCTTCATGCCCGACAGGTTTGACTCCAAACAGACGAAGAATTACCCGCGATGTTCCATTCAACGCCACAATAAAAGGATGCATGATTTTGCCGAACCAATACAGCGGAGGTGAGAGAAGCAGCGTCAGCTTCTCGGCGAACTGGATGGCAAGCGTCTTCGGCGCCATCTCCCCGACAACCACATGTAGAAAGGTAACAAAAATAAATGCAATCGCATAGGACGCTACGGAAGCGCTCGCTTCGGATAAATTAAATAAATCGAAAACCGGATACAAAATACGTTCTACTGTGGGCTTGCCAATAGCTCCAAGTCCTAGAGCTGTAACTGTAATCCCGAGCTGACACGCGGATAGATAATAATCCAGATCACCGACGACTTTTTTAGCAATAATAGCCTTTTTATTTCCTTCATCAATCAATTGTTCTATCCGTGACATTCGGATTTTAACGGCAGCAAATTCCGATGCTACAAAAAAAGCTGTCAATACAATTAACACTGCAAGAATAAATAAATTCATGATCGTTATTAAGTCCAATCCTTCCCATCTCAAAGAGGGACTCACCTCCAAATTGTAGTCAGATTACACTTCTTAATCCGCTAATGGGTTTAACAAAAGTACCGTCTGAGGCGGATCAATTCAGGAGCACAATCCATTTGCAAAATCGCCTTCCCATTATTGTTCAGCCCCCCCTCGAAATATATACGAAGGAGTATAACATAAAAGCACTTAAACCATCCAGTTGTACGTCATGGTTTGGTAAGTCGGGTGATCTCTCACTCTTCTCTTATTCCCCCAAGAAAAGATGTTGTAATACTTTCTTCACAAGATCTTCAAATCCATCTCCTACTATTGTAAATAGAGGTTAGTTATTTAGGCCAACTAAGGAGGTGGAAAGATAGTTTTACTATGGACTTTAAGAGCTGTCCTGACCTCACCTAAGCTTCATGAAACTCTATACTATAGTGAGGAAATGTGATGACAAAGTTTAATTTCAGCATAAAGAAAAATTCAAATCCCAAGAATCATCTGCATCTACGTATTAATATTTTCTTTTTTGGCGTATTCATAATCTTTTCAATTCTACTCATTCAATTGACAGTTCTACAATTTGTGGAAGGACCTGTAATGGCTGAGCAAGAGAATATCAGTGTAACAAGGACGGCTCCTTTACTCCCTGTTCGTGGGACGATATATGATTCTACTGGGCAAACGAAGCTGGCTTATTCTGAACCCTCGTACTCCTTGTATATTACTTTATTTAAGAACTATAGTGAACAGAGCGGAGGGTCACCAAACCCTAATCGAAAAGAGATTTTGGAGTTAGCAGAGAAACTGAGTAAAGTCTTCCAGCAGTTAAAAAATATAAACACCGCTGATTATAGTGTAGAACAAATTATCGAAGCTATGGACTTAGAGTATAAACAGGCCCTTGGCTATACTCCCAGACTCATAAAAAGCGGACTTTCGAATCAAGAAGTAGCTTATTTTATGGAGAATAAAATGGAATATCCCGGTGTGTCAGTCGTAGAAGAGACGATCAGAAAATACGACCCGGATACAATAGCCGTTCAGGCGATCGGATATCTGAAATCCTTCAAAACATCAAAGACCACTGTCAAGTATAAAGAACTCGATAGATTGAATGCCGAACAAACGGATCCTGGACTGATCTACTCTGAACTCGAAGATGTAGGCGTATCAGGACTGGAAATGCAGTATCAGGATTTGCTGCGCGGAAAAAATGGTTTTAAGCAAATTGCTATTAATGCCGTTAATTTGCCGGAAGAGGGTTCGCTGCCTGTTACACAACCGCCGATCAAAGGATACGATCTCGTCTCCACTCTTAATAAAACAGTTCAAATGAAGACTGAACAAGCTATCATAGATCAGTTGCAATGGTTGCAGCGAACGCCCGTATCCGGGAAGCTCCACCCCAACGCGAAGACGGGCTATGCAGTTGCCATGGAGGTGGAAACCGGAAACATAATCGCTATGGCAAGTATGCCAGATTATGATCCTAATGCCCCTTGGGATTATGAGAAGATCAAGTATATTTATCGCAATGGAACAGTGGAGTCTTTTCCACCAAATGATTCAGGACAGCATCCTGAATCCACTGTGCTCCTAGGTTCAACGATAAAACCGCTCAGTGTTCTAATCGGACTTAATGAAGGCTTAATCACACCAGGTACTACGTATATGGATCAAGGATATGCTGAATTCGGTAGGGATAATTCAAGAGTCCGTAATTCGGGAGGCAAAGCTTTTGGCTTGTTGACTCCTGTAACTGCAATTAAGAATTCATCCAATGCATTTATGGTTGACTTAATTGGCGAACAATTGTGGAGGAAATACGCAGATCAGTCAGTGGAAGTCTGGGATAAATATATGAAAGAATTCGGTCTAGGAGTGGAAACCGGGGTAGATTTGCCGCGAGAGTTTAGAGGACGAATTGAATATAACCAGAAAAACCAATCTCAGCTTTCAAGTATGGCTTTCGCTTCGTTCGGGCAGCAGGGTAAATATACAGCGTTGCAACTTGCACAATATACAGTGATGCTTGCCAACAAAGGTAAACGAATGGAGCCTCATCTCGTTAAAGAAATCCGAGATACTAACGGAAGTGTCATTCAAACCATTGAGCCGAAAATCTTAAACGAGGTTTCGTACGAAGATGAGTTATGGCAAACGATTCACCGTGGAATGGCTACGAATGTAGACAGCGCATTTCAAGGGTTTCCTTATGATTTCGCCAGAAAGACCGGAACATCCCAACAAACGATTTATAAGAATGGTCAAGCTATAAATGTGGAGAACGGAGTTTTCATCGCCTTTGCACCAAGAGAAAATCCGAAGCTTGTAGTTGCTGTTGTCGTTCCTGAAGGTGGTTACGGTTCACAAAGTGCAGCTCCCATTGCACGGAAAATTTTTGATGCTTATGATGCGGTGTTCGGATTAACTATGTCGCCACAAAGTTGACCAGTGATCTGAAAGACCTCAAGATAAGAACACAAATGCAGACTCTTTATGAAAACCGCGTAAATCGCGGTTTTTTTATTACTAAAAATCACTCGGGCTCCCCCCGGAAAAGATGTTGTAATAATTCCTTCACAATATCTACAAAGTCCATCGTTACCCTTAGAGATGTACGCTCATTACACTGCAAAGATAGGTGGTTTTGATTGCCAAAACAAAATAAGAACAAGGCTTGGTTACAGCATTTCATGTTAGTGTTAATCGTCTTAATCGCAGTTATCGTAACTGAACGTTTGCTTCAACCCAAAGAGCTTGTTATGCCGCAAAGCGAATCTTCATATGTGAATGAATTAGAGAAAGAAGCAGACAACACTTTTGCTGTGTATAGCGGGTCTACATTTGTAAACAGCTATACTACGCTAGGAGAAGCTATTAATTATGCTGAATCCACTCGATTAGCATCAGTCCGAGAAAAGGGATCTAATGCTTTACTGTGGAACAATTACCGTCCGTATTTGGTATACCAGAGTGAAATACTTGTGGCTGATTTTTCAGAATACGCAGAGGCTGTACAGTTCGCCAGAGGTAATCTGGGAACTCGTGTGTACCATGTCAGCAGTGAAAAGACAATATGGACCCTACAACCATTGCCGGCTCAGGTCCAGCCCCTTGATGCCGTACTAGTTAACCAAATGCCGGAGCTGCCGCGGGGTTGTGAGGTGACGAGTCTTGCGATGCTACTAAAACATGCTGGAATCGAGGCGGATAAAATGATACTTGCAAAACAAATTCGCAAAGATCCGACACCGTATTCCAAGATTAATGGTTCAGTTACATTTGGCAATCCTTACGATGGCTTTGTCGGCGATATGTACTCCTATGATAATCCGGGATACGGCGTCTACCACGGGCCGATTAAAGATCTGGCTGAGATGTATTTGCCTGGGCAGATCATTGATATGACTGGCAGCAGCTTTGACGATATGCTGGTTACTCTCACTCAAGGGAAGCCTGTGTGGGTTATAGCCAATACTTATTTCACTTCGTTGCCTATTGAGATGTTTGAAGAGTGGGATACCCCAAGTGGTCCAATCAAGATTACCTACAAAGAGCATTCCGTGCTCCTAACGGGCTATGATGAACGCTACATTTACTTCAATGACCCTTTGACCGAAGTGATTAACCGTAAAGTGAAGATCAACTCGTTTCGTGAAGCATGGGAGCAAATGGGCAGACAAGCCATTACTTATTCGAATTGAGACTAAAGGAGTGTACATCAAGTGTTAACCTCAAAAATTAAAACATACGTGATCCCAGCTCTAGTGTTTGTCAGCTTATGGGCAGCCTTTTACACAGGACCCTACGCCGTTGTATCAGCTAACGCCCATACACCCGCACCTGTCCGAAGTCTATCGCTACAGGCCAAATCGGCCATCCTTCTTGAAGTAGAGACAGGACAGATCTTATACCAGGCGAACGCAGATATCGCCTATCCGCCAGCCAGCATGTCTAAGATGATGACGGAGTACATCGTGCTTTCCGAAATCAAGGGCGGACGGTTAAACTGGGAGGATCAGGTGGCCGTTTCAAAAAGAGCCCAGGATACTGTGGGATCCAAGGTGTTTCTAGCGGAAGGCGATACACATACCGTTAGAGAATTGTTTACGGCAAAGGCAGTGGGGTCGGCTAATGATGCGTCAATCGCACTGGCTGAACATATTGCCGGCAGTGAAGAAGCCTTCGCCATGAGAATGAACGTTACTGCAAAAGAACTTCAGTTAACCAATGCCCACTTTATTAATGCCACCGGTTTAGGCAGGGGGGATATGAGCGAAGAATACCGTCCCACAGAAATTGAAGGTGAGACCGTGATGTCCGCACGTGATGCCGCCTATCTGGCATTGGCCATACAGCGCGAGCATCCCGATTTTTTCGAAATCTCCAGCCTTCCTTCATACCAGTTCAAGGCACGTGATGCCCAGCCGATCATTAACTACAACTGGATGCTGGAGGGGAATTCTTCCATAACCTCACTTAAAAACTATGCTTACGAGGGTCTGGACGGTATGAAGACAGGTTACACAGATCAAGCGGGTTATTGTTTTACGGGCACCGCCGAGCGGAATGGTATGCGGCTAATTAGCGTTGTCATGGGAACAGCTTCTGAGTCCATGCGTTTTGTTCAGACTCGGAAACTGCTCGATTATGGATTTGGCCAGTTCGAACGAAAGACGATTCTTGCAGAGAGAACGGTTCTGGAAGGGTTAGAAACCGTAAAAGTATTTAAAGCCAAGGAAAAAGAAGTAGGTCTGGAGACAGAGGAGGACCTAACTCTGATGACCATTAAAGGAACAAACCCTAAATTAACAATAACTGCCGAATTCGTAGATGAAATTGTAAGAACAGCTCCTATTCCAGATGGAACAGTTCTTGGGAAAGCAACAATTACGTATATAGATGAAACAGGTCAAGAGATCAAGTCAGAGATGAATTTGTTGTCTAAAAACCAAGTGGATAAAGCAAGCTGGTTCACTTTGATACTCCGTTCAATCGGAAATTTCTTCAATAACCTAAAGGATTCTTTAATGAATTTATTCTAAATCGGTGTTGTATTCAATAAGAGGATTTCAGCTCTCATTACGTGGTGCTGGAGATCCTCTTTTTTTTATGTCCCGTCCGTGAAGAAATTGTGGAGAATCGTAAGCACAAATGTAATCAAACCATCACGGTTTGTTCAAATACACTCCCTAAAATAAAGAAGAGATAACAAGTTAAGGAGTGCTAATTTATGTGTGGAATTACCGCTGTATATAATCGAAATCAAGTGCCTGTACAAGCCCAGATGCTCAGGCAGATGATAGAAATCATCAATCACCGCGGGCCTAACGACTCCGGTATTCATTTAAATGGGCACGTAGGTCTTGGTTTTCGAAGACTAAGCATCCTTGACCTGGAGCACGGCGCACAGCCGATGCACAATGAACCGGGCGAAATATCCCTTATTTTTAACGGAGAAATTTACAACTACCGGGAGCTGCGTGAATCACTACAGAGAGAGGGACATCACTTTCATACAGAGAGCGATACCGAGGTTATTCTCAGGCTGTATGAAGCCGAGGGTGAACACTTCGTCAAGCGGCTGCGAGGAATGTTTGGACTGGTCATCTGGGATCAGAGACAGCAAATGTTGCTGGTAGCCCGTGACCCTTTCGGAATCAAACCTATTTATTATTCTGAAACACCCAGTGGGTTCATGATTTCCTCAGAAATCAAATCCCTCCTGGCATCAGGTAAGATCGACAGAGAAGTGGATGGGCAAGCCTTCTCCCATTATCTGACCTTTCAGTACGTTCCGGAACCGGCCACTATGTTTAAAGGCATTAATAAGTTGATGGCTGGAAATATGCTTGTTATTAAGCAAGATCAAATATTCATAAAACCTTATTTCAAGGCATCATTTTATGCAGAGGATATTGTTACTTTTCCGGAGTTGGTAGAGGAGACGCGCGCTGTGCTGATGGATTCTGTTCAGATTCACCGGAACAGCGATGTGCCCAGAGGTGCCTTTCTGTCAGGAGGTATTGACTCCAGCAGCTTGGTGGGGATGCTCCAGCGTCTGGAGCCTACCCGAACCTTCTCCGTAGGTTTTGATGTTCCTGGATATAGTGAACTGGAGCTTGCCCGTAAGACGGCAGCGCATCTGGGTACAGAACATTATGAAGTATCGGTAAGCGCTCAAAGCTACCTTGAGGCGCTTCCGCGTATGATTTGGCATATGGATGAACCGGTTGCCGATCCTTCAGCGGCGGGTATTTACTTTGTTTCCGAGCTGGCCAGCAGGTATGTCAAAGTGGTTTTTTCCGGCGAAGGAGCAGACGAATTTTTCGGCGGCTACAATATCTACCGGGAGCCGTTATCCCTTAGAATGTTTAACTATATGCCAGCCGCAATGCGAAAGCTTGCCGGTGCAATTTCGAAGGGAATGCCGGCAGGAATGAAAGGAAAGAGCTTTTTAGAGAGGGGAAGTTTGGAGCTGCAGGAACGCTTCTATGGTAATGCAAAAATATTCCACGATGCTGAAAAGGGAGCAATAATGCCCGATAATCTAGCAAGAACTTTCCAGCGTGCACAAGAAGTGACCTTGCCGCTATATGAAGCTGCTGCTCATTATGACGACATTACTAAGATGCAGCATATTGATATTCATACCTGGCTGCGGGGAAATATCTTAATGAAAGCAGATAAGATGTCGATGGCACATTCTATTGAGCTTCGGGTTCCCTTTGTGGATCCTCGGGTTTTTGATCTCGCATCCCGTATCCCAAGCAAATACAAAGTGAATAAAACAACTACCAAGCTGCTTCTACGGGAAGCAATGAAGGATTTCGTACCTCCGGATGTGCAGAGCCGTAAGAAACTAGGCTTTCCGGTTCCCATCCGCATTTGGCTCAAAAATGAATGGTACCCTTGGGCTAAAGAGGTTATCGGCTCTGCTGATGATATTCCATGGATAACTACAAAACAAGCGTTGGGTATGCTCGAAGATCATCGGGCAGGCAAAGTGGATGCCAGCCGCAAGCTATGGACAATTTTGGTGTTCATCTTATGGCATCAGATGTATATTACTGCTCCAACGACTGTACCTGCTCTGCACTAAAAGAGGTCCGTTTCACGAAATAAGCGGGATGAGCACCTTAAAAGTGGTCCCTGATCCTTCTGTGCTATCCACAGTAATTTGTCCCTGATGCAGCATTACAATTTCTCGTGAGATAGCCAGACCCAGTCCTGTACCACCGGTCGTTCGCGATCTTGATTTTTCAACACGATAAAGGCGTTGCCAAATATGTGGTAGTTCATCCGCAGGAATTCCGATGCCTGTATCCTTGACCATAATAACAGCCTGACCATTACTGGTGCTAGTAGAAACCGTGATTCGCCCGCCGGAAGGGGTATACTTTCGCGCATTTTCAAGCAAGTTAATCACGACTTGCTGAAGGCGCCGTTCATCTCCCTTTACATAGACAGGTGATGAGGAGGGCTGATAATCAAGTTCTATTCCATGCTGTTGTATGGAATCCGACATAAGTTCCAAAGCATTTTGCATGACTTTGTCTACGGACGTTCGATCAATAACCAGTTTAAATGATCCTTGTTCCATGTTTGCTAGTTCGAATAAGTCCTGAACGAGTCTTTGTAACTGAATACTCTGGGTGTAGAGAAGCTGTAAGTACCGCTCCTGATCCTCCTGGTTCTGTACCAATCCATTCTTCAACACCTCTGAGTAGCCTTTCATATACGTTAGCGGTGTGCGAAGCTCATGGGAGATATCTGCTAAAAATTGTCTTCGCTGCTGTTCATAGTGTTGAATATTAGAGGACATCCGATTAATAGCATGGGATAATTGTGCAATTTCATCAGAACCACGAGGCTCCAGTTTCCAATCATAGATGCCTTCAGAAATCCGTTTTGTTATTTTGATCATTCTCAGCAACGGCTGCACCAGCTTCCGGGATACCAGAAGGATAATCAATGCCGATAGGACAAGCACAACTGCAGCGACGCCTATAAATGTATTGTTTAATGTCTTAATCGCTGTTTGAATGGGGACGGTAGGACTGAACATAAAGACTCTGCCAATCGTCTCTCCACTGGAAACAATGTCTGCTTCGGTCACAAAGTTAGGCTCATTCTTCCAATCAGAGTTTAACACCGGGCCATGAAAATCAGCACTCGTGCCATGGATGATGATTCCTTGCAAGTACTCAGGGGGGAGAGAGGCAGTCCCCTCCGAAGAGCCCAGTAAAGCGTTATCCCGGTCCAGTATCAGCAGGAGATTGTCCGTCTTGCTTTCTGTGAGCAGCACATGGTTAATTGTCGTCATATCAAAATGCTCACTTAACACAGCAGCATAACTTTGATTTCGGTGGATCTGTTCGTTCAGCACATCATCTGTGTAGAAGCGGATAAATAACATATAGAGCACACTTTCAATGCAAAAGAGCAGTACCATAAACATTATGACAAGTACAGAGCCAAGTTTCAGAGGAATGCTATTTAATTTAATTTTTCTCATTACAAATATATCCCGTACCCCAGATGGTCTTGATGACGTCATGCCCGGGGATTCCGGCCTGAGATAGCTTCTCCCTTAAATTTTTGATGTGCGTATCGACGGTCCGATCGTCGTTGATGGATCTCGTCTTCCACAGCAGCTCGAGGATATCTTCCCGCTGAAAGATTCGTTCTTTATGGCTCAGAAACAGCTTTAGGATCGAGTATTCCTTTGGGGTCAAAGCAATCTCCATGTCTTGATAGAACACCTGGTGAGTCTTCAAATTCATCTTCAGATCACGGAAGGTTAACTCTGATTTGGCGGGTAAAGTGGAGATTGACTGTACAGGCTTGACTATCATGTGATTCTGCTGCTGTACAAATTCCTGTCTGCGGAAAATAGATTCCATACGGGCGATAAGCTCTTGATGCTCAAAGGGCTTGGTTAAATAATCATCGGCACCGATTTTCAGGCCGACGACTTTATCTACCGTCTCTTCGCGGGCGGTTAGCATGATAATAGGAACGGTTGAAATTTGGCGGATTGCCTTGCATACATCAAACCCATCCATAATCGGCATCATGAGGTCCAGGATCACCAGATCGAAATCTGCTACAGTAATTCGTGACAATGCTTCTTTACCGCCGGCTGCGGATTCGGTGGAATAACCTTCAGCATGCAGATAAAGCTGCAGTAGCTCACGCATAGGAGCTTCATCGTCGATAATTAGTATTTTTTTATGATTTTTGCGGATAAATACGGACACGGCTTGAACCTCCTTTGTTTCTAGTGTACCCTGCATTTTCGAAGAATTTGTGAAGATAATCCTTGTAATCATCATATTTAGTTTTTTTAGAAGCACAAATAATCTAAATATTGTACCACATCACCTTTTGAAAGAATTTCTCTTGACAACAACCCCCCCGGGGGGTTAGTTTTTTGGTATGTATTTATTCCAGAGAGCTTAGAAAGGAACGATTGATGTGGCTAGGATAATAGAAATAACAGACACTACACCAAAAGAAAAAATTAAAATCATTTTGGCGCTCGGTGTACCTGCGATGATTGAAAATCTGCTTCAAACGGTGGTGGGATTTGTGGATACATTGTTTGTATCCAGAATCGGGCTAAATGAGGTTACGGCTGTCGGCGTTTCCAACACGATTTTGAATGTTTACATTGCTATTTTTCTCGCCATCGGTGTCGGAACTTCCTCCATGATAGCCAAACGTGTTGGCGCCGGGAAGATGAAAGAAGCTAAACAAGTTGCTCGTCAATCTACGTGGCTAGCTGTGTATGCCGGAATTTCATTTGGAATTATAACCTTATTTTTCGCTGAGCCGCTACTACGCATTATGGGAGCCGAGCCAGAAGTACTCAACAGCGGCGTCACTTATTTTCGTATTGTTGCCGTACCTTCCATATTTATTTCCTTAATGACTGTGTTCGGCAGTATCTTGCGTTCAGCTGGTGATACCAAAACCCCGATGAAGGTGGGGATCTGGGTAAATGTAATCCACATCGCTCTTGATTACATCCTGATCTTCGGACTAGCCGGCATTCCGGGGATGGGGATTGCCGGAGCGGCGTTAGCCACAGTTCTGGTTCGGATTCTTGGTTCCATTGCACTGTTCCATTACATCCGGAAGTCACAGCTGTCTTTCTCGCTGTTCAAAAAAGACCACAACGAGTTCACTAAACCGCTTCTCAAACTCTCAGGACCAGCAGCTGCAGAACGTCTCATCATGCGTCTGGGACAAGTTTTATACATGGGCCTTATCGTCAGAATCGGAACTGAGGTTTATGCTGCACATACCATTGCCGGTAATATCGAAGTTTTTTCATATATGCCGGGCTATGGGCTGGCCATTGCAGCCACCACCTTAGTTGGACAATACCTGGGAGCAAACCGACACCGGGATGCCTACCAGTTTGGTATATATACTACCGCTGTTGCCGTGGTATTTATGAGCTTCGTCGGTGTTCTCCTGTTTGTATTTGCCCCCTTTGCGGCAGCGTGGTTTACCGGGGATCAATCTGTCATTGAAATGGTGACAACCGCACTTCGAATCGATGCCTTCGCGCAGCCGTTCCTGGCTGTCGGACTCGTCCTTGCAGGTGCACTGCAGGGTGCGGGTGACACCAAGAGCCCCATGTATAGCACCGCCATCGGCATGTGGCTGATCCGGGTCATCGGAGTATACATCTTAGGCATTCAGCTGGATTTGGGCATTGCAGGCATCTGGTTGTCAATCGCTATTGATTTGGCGATTCGTGCAGTATTTTTATTTTTCCGTTTCCGGAAAAAGATTGCTGCGTTTGAAAATGAGGCCGCACATTAAAGCGAGGAGGGGAGGAAGAAAGGAGCGAATGTTTACCCGAAAGATGGCTGCCGTGATCTTCTATCTGGCCTTGCTCGGTTTGATTTACGTCCTGAGGGATGAGCTGCTTCCTTGGCTGGAAAATCTGGATTCTGGAAGCTGGCCCATCATCCTGTTCATCTGTGCAGTGCTCGGAATGGTTCCCGTCATCCCCTTTGCGCTGGTATCTGGCATCCTAGGCATCAAATACGGGCTATGGGGAGGAAGCGGGATGAGTGTGGCAGCATCGACTCTGGCTGCTGTTATTACCTATTGGATTTTTGCCAAAGGAGGTGGGGGGTATCAAAGCCAAAGTTCCAAAACCAAATTGAAGATATGGAATGAGCATATCCAGCAGCGCGCTTTTCTGTTCGTTCTTATCGGGCGGATGCTGCCTTTCATCCCAGCTGCGCTTATCAACGGATATGCAGGCTGGTTTAAACTTCCGTTCGTTCCGTATGTAACCGCAACTGTCCTGGGCAAAATCCCAACGATGCTTGTTTTCGCCTATGTTGGCGTTTCTGCGGTCTCGGGTTCGCAGTATTGGTCACCCGTGCTGCTGATATATGCTGTTTTTTTAGGTGTCGTGTATCTGATATATAGCCGATTATTTCCGAATGCCACGAGCGTTCAACGCTTAGAAAACGAGCAATAAGGTATGTAAATTTAATGCAATCAAAATTTCAAAATCGATGGAGGAACAATCATAACAATTAAGCTTTCAAAAGGTGAATTTGACCGTTTGCTCAAACTCTCCAACGACAATGGATATATTGCTGCTACCGCTATTGATCAAAGAGGCTCCTTATCCAAATCTTTAAGCAAAGCATTGGGAAAGGAAGCATCCTATGAGCAGGTCGCCGAGTTCAAACAGCTGGTTTCCGAAGAGCTTACACCTTATTCGACTGCTATTTTGCTGGACCCTGAGTTTGGCTGGCCAGCAGCAGAAGCCCGTGATGCAGACTGCGGGCTTCTGCTCGCTTATGAGGAAACCGGATATGATGTGACACAAATGGGCCGACTGCCAGATTTATTGCCCCGATCTTCAGCTCTGCGGTATGTCGAGAAGGGAGTAGATGCCGTTAAAATCCTGATGTATTACGATCCGGATGATCTAGAGGAAATCAACGACATTAAACATGTCTTCATCGAACGTGTCGGTGCGGAATGTGCCGCAAATGACATTCCCTTCTTTTTTGAAGCCGTAACATACAGTGACAGCATACCGGACTCAGGAAGCGCCGAGTTTGCCAAAGTCAAACCGGATAAAGTTAAGAAGTATATGCAGGAATTCTCCAAACCGCGTTATAAAATTGATGTGCTGAAGGTTGAAGTTCCGGTAAATATGAAATATGTATCCGGCACGGCAGCCAATACCGGCCATGAGCATGAAGCGGTATATACAAGGCAAGAAGCACTACAGCACTTTAAAGATACAGCAACAATTTCACCTATTCCGTTTATTTATCTAAGTGCGGGAGTCACGAATGAAATATTTCTAGAGACCTTGAAATTTGCCGGGGAAGCGGAAGTCCCTTTTTCAGGAGTACTGTGCGGTCGGGCTACATGGCAGGACGGTATAGAAATATACGGCAAGGAGGGGGTTGAAGCATTACGCAAATGGCTTCAAGAGGAAGGCAAACAGCGAATGATCAAGCTTGATAATATTCTGCGGCAAGTGACCACACCATGGTGGCAGAAACATCCTTGATTGATTTTACCGTCACCCATTAATCTGCTTTGAACCCCGGCAGGTCGTGCAGCAGGCATAGCCTTTCCGCCTGCCGGGTATTATATGGCTTCACGAAACAAGGGAAATGGAGCAGCAAATCATGCAGACAGCAGATGTCTCAGCTATTAAAGTTGTAAATTCGAATACACTTAAGATTATTGCTATATTATCCATGTTCATCGATCACCTATCGGTATGGCTGGTTCCCTCAGGAACCTCACTGGATATTCTGCTTCACACTATTGGCAGACTTGCCGCCCCCATTATTTGTTACCTGATTGCAGAGGGCTTCGCGCATACTTCCAACTTAAAGAAAATTTATGATACGGCTTTTTCTTTTTTCCTTAGTCTCTCATTTTCCATTTGTGCTCTTCTTCGGTCTATCCTGGTGGCAAGGGACCAGTGTGATCTGGGATTTGCTCATGGGGCTGATTGCACTGTCTATCTGTAAAAATCCCAAGATCCCCTTATGGGGACAGATCTCTTCGGTTGCGGTATGCTGCCTGCTCGCATGGACGGCAGATTGGAATTACATCGGAGTCTTATGGGTCGTGTGTTTTGGTTTGTTCAGAACACGCTTCAGTCTGCAAATGTTTGGCTTTGCACTAATTGGAACTTCCCTTTACATTATTCCAGGCCTTTCGGCATCAGGTTCAACGAGCATCTTCCGTTTCGGCATTCTGCTGGCGATTCCGCTCTTTGCTTTGTACAACGGAACCCGCGGCCGAAAATCCAATCTGATCAAGTATGGATTCTATATATTTTACCCGCTCCATCTAATAGTGCTGTATCTGTTTCGTTATATTTTATTTGAATCATAGATTAAGGAGAACGCTGCATGAAGTGGCTTAGAATAATTAATCATAGGTTCCTAACCTTGACTATATTTACAGCTGTAGTGCTGTAACGCTATCCGCTTGTACCGGCAAGATGAACCCGAATCCGCAAGTAGTAAATAGTCCTGCGCCCACGTTATCTGAGCAAGAAGTCCTGCCTGAACAGCCGCAAGCAACGAGAAGCGAAGAACCCTCGACAGGACTAGTGTACGACGGTAATTTGGAGCTGCCTGTAATTGGTGCTACAGGGTATGCCTCAGTAAGAATGGAGTTGAAAAATTCAGCCGACGTTAATTCCATTACGGTAGCAATAATTGAACCTAGAAGTGCCTTCCAGATTTTAAAGGAAGAGGGGGCATGGTGGCTGGTACAACATCAGGATGTTACCGGCTGGCTGCCGCATGTTTACTGTTTCATTAATCTTCCCGATGTTATTCCGTCTATGATTTATGACAACACCAATACGTATGCTTCACAGTTCAAATCTTCCGGAAAAGCGATTCCCGGTATCACCGATCAGAAACTGTATTCCGGGAAAAGTTACAATAATCGGCTGGCAAAAGAGGAGTTCATCGATCCTGTTCTGTATCAAATGTCAAAAAAAATATACTCCGCACAGCGCATGGCTTTATCTGATGGAAACTCGCTGAAAATTTATGAGGTTTTCCGCCCATATACTGTACAGAAAGATGTTGCCTCTGCATTAAAAGCTCTGGCTGAATCAGATCCTGAAGTGATGGAGGGGATCAATACGCCACCGTGGGGAATAACCTGGTTTATTGTTGATGGAGTATCCAATCACCAAATGGGGTACGGAATGGACGTGAGTTTAGTAGAAATCCAATCAGAGGAGCAAGTAAGGATCGGTGACTACCTTTCCTTGCAAGTTACGGATTATATTGAGTACGTCATGCCAACCTACATACATGAGTTGAGTGGAAGCTCAGCTATATTCACTGCTGCAGTGACTTCAAAAACGCCGGACGCTTGGAGAGGATCGACTTATGCCGATACGATGACAGACCCTGCTAAACAGCTGCAGAAATATTGCACGTCCGCGGGTTTGACTCCGTTGGCCTCGGAATGGTGGCACTTTAACGATCTTGAGGCCAGGGACAGTATCGCAGATCAAAGCGGCGATGGGGAATTTATTATAACGGATATTTACAGTACAGCACCTTTTGCGGAATAATTTGTTGTTGCCCCTCTGGATGATTGGACAGCCAGCCTAGACAGCGGTACTATTAAATTGTGTCATATGTATAGGGAGAGGTTCATTCAAAAAGGATTTAGCTAGGGAGGTAAGTACGCATGTCTGATGAGCATATTAACCATGGGAATAGTCATGAACATAATCATGAGCATAAGTACCGGAAAGATATTATTAACCGTTTGGCAAAAGTCGAGGGGCATTTGCGGTCAGTTAAAGAAATGGCGATCAATGGACGCCAGTGTCCCGATATCCTGCTGCAGATTGCGGCCGTGCAAAAAGCACTGGATGGAGCAGCAAAGCTGCTCTTAAAAGACCATCTGGAGAATTGTGTGGTTGATGCCGTGCATCATGGCGACGAAGCACAGGTGATTGCAGAACTGAATGCTGCGATAAATAGTTACATCCGGTAAAGCTTGTTGATGCCCCTTCTTGTGCCAGTATAGAAGGGGCTTTTTAATAATGTGTAATGGAGTGTATCCCATAAATATTAAATGGTTAATAAAATTTTAAATTATAGATATAAGGTGCATAGAGTGCTCAAATCAACCAAAAAAAAGTCAAGGTTGTTTTTAAAACTTCTGATTATAAGAACTTGTTAATTAGAAATGATCATCGGAATTAAAAAATGAATGATTTAAACAATTATCTTGCAATTAGAGAATCACGGTATAAACCAGATAAATCAGCTCCATTCCTATTTATAGCTGCACCAGTTGGACGGAAGGGTACTAATCGCCGCTTAAATCAAAGATCTATTGAAAAGCTTGTTGAAAAATATGCAATTGCCTTTGGAAAGCCGGCTCTATCGGTGCATGCATTAAGACACTCATTTGCAACTCGATATCATAAGGAGAATAATGATGTACCTAGATTAAAGAATCAACTGGGGCATTCATCTATTCAAACTACTATGATTTACACTCATTTAACTGATGAAGAGATGCGAATTGCAGTTAATAAAATGGATCAATAACAAATATTAAAAGGTGTTATGGATAACTAGCTGTATAAATAATGACACAAATGTGCCTACTTGCTTGGAGTAAATGACACTAAACCACCTACTTGTTTGGTGGGGTGACACAAAACCGCCTACTTACTTGGAGGAATGACACAAAATCATCTACTTGCTTGGTGGAGCTGACAAAATAGATTGATCAAATCATATTTGATTTTATTAACCTCCAAACTTTTTAACTAAAAGAGCTTAAAGTAGGGGGTTTTGTGTCAAAAAGGTAGGGAGTTTTGTGTCGCATTAGATCAACATATTGAAGATCAGTCTTTCTTAGTTATATGATAAAAAGGAGGGTGATCTCATGGACAACGGTACATATTCTTGTCATTCATCGGTACACATTCTTGTCATCCGTCAATGGCGACCTCAAGAAAGGGTTTACTAATAATTCGTCTAGACATATGCACAAAATACGGATTGTGTGAAATAGTCTAAATGAAATGTCGAAAAGAATTTATTTTTTTTTACATCATACAGACATAATCATAAAACTTTATGTTGTACTCAGTTGATAAAGTGATGATATGTATATTGCGTTGATATCTACTTTTTTATGAGTCCACAACCAAGTTATACATAACATTGGTCCTCCTGCAGGGAATTCCCGAGCCTTCATGTACTGAATGATAGATTTGATCCAACGACTCTGTTTACCTCCGTAAAATTGATATGCTGGCATAAGGGAATCCGGCCGTGCAGATGACTCCGTAATCAATGAGATCCTGTTAATGAGTATTCCCCTCCTTGGTTGGATGTAAAAAAAGGCATCCGGGTTCCGTATACCTTTTTTCTCCTTAAATGATATCCAGTTTTTTTTGTTGAGCTGCGGCTCCTCTATCCTTGTTGTTTAGACCGGCAAAGAAAAATATATAATGTAGCTAGTTTAAAAGAAGTCAAAATATTTGTGCAAAAAAGATATTGATATGAGTTCAAAAAGGTCTTGGTTGGAATGTTGCTTACTACAAAGAATACGGTATTTTTAAAGTGAAGAAACGATAACTTCATCAGTATTTCCTAAAGATTCAATTTCTACATTTACATCAACATCGACCATTTCGAATTCAAAGTTATGCCTGTCTAGTTCACGAATAGTTTCAGTATAGACATCTTTTGTTTTCGTAGGATCTGTTATAGTGACAGCAAGAACAAAATCCATGGACATATGACTATCTTCCTGTTCTAATTGTTGATAAATAAAGTCTCTGTATTGCCCTTCTAAAAATAAGAACCACTTCCTATCTTTCGTTAGATGCTTTCTTTGAACGGAATCCTTAGCCTCATCAAGGTGCGCAGAGAACTTTTTGACTGGATAATACTTATCACCATACTCTATAAGAGTTCGTTCCTTTAGGAAATCATTGTTTTTTGTAATCTTCCTCGTACCATAGACATTTTTTTGGAGTATGTTTTTAGAATCAAGTCTTCCGATTGGATTCAATATTGTGTTTACACTAGTATCTCGATCTATGAGCTTATCATATGTACCCATTCTCAAGACAATATCGGATTGACAATACTCTGGTCCCATTTCCTTACTTAAGTAATTCTTATAAACAAGAGTGACTTTAATTTCACCTGTAAAATAATTACCTTTTGTTAAGTTTCTCGGATAAGGGAAATCCATAATATCTATCCTAGTTTTTTTTCTAAGATTCCCGGTAAGAAGTAAGGTTGTAGAGTGTGGGGAATCTTGAATAACAATCTCCTTAGAATTTTTTGGTTTCCCGAAGCCCATCCTTTTTAATCTTTCCAGACCTTCTATGTTAGCACTATCCAAATAATTAGCTGAGTGAATAACTAGTGTCTTTAGTAATAATGGATCGAATGTTTCTGAATTCATATTTAAGGCAAGATATAATTCGGCAAGAAGCTTTGCAATCTTGGGTGTGGAAAAGCTTGTTCCTGGTTCTATCTTTTCGGATCCATCAGCCAGGATAGAGCGTTCCCCTTTATTTTCGTAATCTATGATTGATGTTGGGGCTGCCGACAAACTGAAAATATCACCACCATAATGAACCACATCAGGCTTGATAATTGCTGCAGGGCCTCGACCTACTCTCGAATATGGTGCGGGATGATTTTCTTTACTGAATCCAAAATTATCGGCATATCTTGAAATCGATCCAACTGTTAAAGATCGAACAGAATCAGCCCCTATGCTAATTCGTTTTGGCTCATCTCCTATGATATAAGAGTCTCCGTCATTACCAGCAGATTTACAGATTAATACATTATACTCATCTTGAATTCTGTCTAGCTCAACAGCGTAATCTGAGAATTTGTTATCCTCTGATAGCTCACCTTTCAAGCTTACAGACAAATTCCAAATTTTAACCTCGGGGTTACTGCTGATTGCATCCTCAATGTTTTTAATTAATTGAGGTTCGCTTGTGGACCCCCTCCGTACTACAGGACAATCAACTACTATGCATCCATCAACAGAATAGTCGTTAACACCATTTAAGTTATTGCCGTGCACTAGAAGATGAGCAATAAAAGTACCATGATTCGTATTTAATTCTGAATCCATATAATTACATCCATTACCTCTCCGTACAAACCCCTTTAGTTGGGGCAGGATTGTAACGCCAGAATCCAGTAAACCTACCATAGGATAAATCTTAGTGGGCTCAAACCCAATATAAGGAATCTCATTTTTATTAAATGTATTATTGTCTAGAAAGGGATTTTCAACAGATGGCATAGGCTCAATATTCTTTACTGGTAATTCCTTGATAAAGGTTAGCTTATCTAAAGTGACACCAGTTACTTCAATTACATTATGATTTTTGCTATACTCTTGCCTCTCAAAACTAATGTCTTCATTTTTAAGCTGTTGTTCTATATAACTTAGTACATCTTTATTCAGCTTATTATTGTGAAAGTCAATAAGGTTAATCTTATAAACGTCTTCTTTTTCATCTACGATAATATTAGGCTCAAACTGTTTGATTTCAGTTATAGCGGAGATAGAATTCTGATTTTTCTCAAGTTGTTTGAGATTTTTAGTGGCCTTTTTTATGGATTCTTCTTGATCTAGCTTAAGAATAAGCTTGTTCTCACTAATCATTCCTAATTGTGCGAAGGAGTTGTCGACGTTGAACATAGAAATTAATTTGTTTTGATGTGATTTAGCTTTAGCATCGTCTAATATATTTACAGTTAGAATATATGGGAAATCTTCAATAGAAGGTTTAGCTGCGCTCTCAATGAAATTTAATTGCTCTATTAAAGTTTCACTGTGTTTTTTTAGATCATCACCATTCAAAGTCCAAGGATAGATGTTATCTTTTCCTCCTCCTTCAGTACGAAGATTATCTTGATTCCGTTGATTGAATTTAATAAACCGGTATTTGCCATCACTCATATCAATGCTCCTTTGGAATATAATTTCTTACCTTTCTAATGGAAAAACCAGTACTACTTACAATATCTTTTTGAGTCATACCATTCTCGTGAAGAAAATTTATAAATTCCTCTTCATTTTGAAGTGAAGGGTTTTTCCTAATATATATTTCGTAAAGAACATCGTAATAAGTTAATTCGAGTTTGTCATTTAATACACATTTCTTTATTGCAGTGTTTATGATTGATTTTATTTCTGCTGGAGAGATATTTATAAGTAAATCAGATAGCTTACTCAATTTTTTGTCATCTTTTGAAATTTCGTTTTTCATTGTTGATAGAAATTCTTCTACTAGCTGTAAACGAATCTTTTGGTCAGGATAATTAAGCATTAGAATTTTATCAAATCTTCTCCAAATAGCACTGTCTAATAATTGATGGTGGTTGGTGGCAGCTATGAGTATACTACTACCACTGAAGTCATCAATATTCTGAATTAATGAATTAACTACCCTCTTTAATTCACCCGTTTCATGCTTATCATCTCTTATTTTTGCTATGACATCGAATTCATCTAAGAAAAGAACACAAGGTTTTCGGGAGGCAAAATCGAATACTTTTCTGATGTTTTTGGCGGTGCTCCCCAACATTGAGGAGATTAAACTATCTAATCTGACGATAACTAAAGGTAAATCTAACTGTAAACTTATATATTTTGCTACAGATGTTTTTCCTGTTCCAGGAGGACCGTAGAGTAATAAGTTATTATTGATCTCGATTCCCTTAGATATGAGTAGGTCCTTTTTATAGTATGAAAGAATGAAATCTTTAATTTCTTCTTCAATATTGTTACTAAATATTAAGGAGTCTGTAGTCTCTACAGGTAAAAATACATCAACTGTTTCCAGTTTACTCTCATTATCGAATGGTTTTGAGATAAGTGAATCTAAACTAGCAACATTTGTATTATTGGCATCAATTATTCTATTGATTCTCTTAGCGATCTTATCATCACCTGATTCTACTAATTTTTGGGCTAAGAGTTTTGAGAAATTGATTACTTTTTGTTGGTCTTTAGACATTCCGCCTTCAATTATTTTTAATAGTTCTGCAAACATTTGTTAAACAACTCCTTTCACTAAAATATATACTTTTATGTACTCAAAAACAATCATAACGTTATTTATTTAGTGATTTTGTTTATTTTATAGATTAAAACGTAAATTAAACAGAGAAAGTGTTCAAATTATTCTTGATTCTAACTTTATTTTTTTTATGTATGACGGATTGTAATATGAAATGCGACACCTACTGGAAATAAATAAAAAAGGGTTCATGGTCTAATTCGTGTAGAATGAAATTATCACACCAGCATTCACACAAGGAGAAAGAACTACTCACATCTTGCATAATCGAATGCAGCAAGTTAGAAATCCTCCACACCCAAGGCAAAAGCGCACAATGACAGGATCAGCACAAAGTACGATCTCGACATATGTTTCCACCCCTTTGCTGAAATGCTTATTGTCGAGCTTGTTTTATCCATTTCAAATGAGATCACAGCTCCAGCATTTAGCTCGTATTCCACTTTGGAGAAGTGTTTGCCATATGGGTTATTAAGAATTTCATCATTGTTAATCAATTCATCCTTTAAGTACTCATTACTATATAGTCCTATCACCGAATCCATGGAACCATCAATTAATTCTTGATTGGTTTCTCGGGTCGTATTGGTAGAAGTCGGAGTTCGTGTTGGTGTTGGAGTCAGGGCATTGGTAACGACTAAGCGAGCGTGGACTTCATTAGATTAACCATAAGGTCCTGCCTCCATTATTAGGTTAACTCGGACTCTAACGTCATCCTTAATAGAAACACTTTTAGCGAGTAGGTTTTGGAGCTGAAGATCACTATAAATAGCTAAAGTGGTATTGTAGAAATATTCTGAACTATCTGAATTGTAATGTCCGAGATACACTCGGTAGGTACCAGATGTGGATGGAGTAAATTTGTATTCATTGGGATTATTCATCAACATTTGTATAATAATTAACTTGGTTTTTCATATATACAAATTTCCACTATTTACTTCATTAAATCCCCTTCTTTACTCTTTCAAGCTATGTAAATTGGCTAGCATAGTGTCTTTAGGTTCAGAAAGAAACCTGTACTTATAAAGAGTACAGGTTTCTTTCTAGCAGTTTTATCCCTATTCATATAATAATATAAGCATTCATCTATCAAAATATACATTAGTATACTATTATTCTTCGAAAATATTATTAGATACTTATTTATAAGCATCAGGATCATTCATTTTATCAATAAGATATTCACTACACACTAGTACTTATAATTTTATCTATTTTGATCCAATCATAGTCATCGTTTGGCCATCTCATTTTGATTTGATTCAATTGTTTATCGATCCTCGTAGCAATTCCTTCGATAACTATATTCTCATTAGGGTCGAACATAGTTAATGTGATTGCACTATGATCCTCAATTGACTTAGCCACAACTTCATTGATTTCATCCCATGCTTGTGGATCAAGCTCGGGTTTGTAGCGAATCTCTTGATTACGCTGATCTGCAATTATACGTCGTTCGTGTTCCGGCATAATCATTCGACTACTCTCCCAAAGTCCATTCCCTTCTAGCTTTTTTCTCACTATTTCATCCTCCTAATATTTTGTCCAGTATTCGATATTACCTCCATCCACGCCCCACCCTATCTCGTGTACGTCTGTCTGGGAGGTTTTAAGTCTTATGTCAGGAGTTTCCCAACCTTTAATGATTACAGCCCTCTCTAAGGCAGCGTGGGGCTCCCATTCGATATAATCTTTATCAACTAGTTCTTTAAATGCCTTATAAATTTTATCGGGAGTGCGCCCGCTTTTGATCTCTAGTTCTTTGAGGGTTGGCATATGAGAATGATAAACCGAAGAATGTTTCATTATCATAATTAGCTTACGTGCTGTGTCGCTAAGCATGCCAAAGCATCCTTAAGGCGCTTAACGCGTTATCTTTACGTTCATACGATTCTCTGTGTTCCAAACCTATATCAAATCTGTAGATGGCTATGATGTGCCCAAGGAACTTTTTATCCGCTGATATTTTTCGGATAATCCATGGGTATTTTAGCAGCTCACTAAATACTGTAAGGGCTGAAGTAGAACTCACATTTCTTTTGATAAATTTACTCATGCTATTTCTCCTCTTTTTTTAACCGGTTGCCAAGCAAGGATATTATCGTTTAAAAACACTCTTGGCGCTCCGTTCCTCAAACAAGTAGCGCGTATTCTGCCGTTACGAATACCGTCCACATCTATTATTCGTTGTGTAATCTTCCCGCTTTTATCCTGATACACGATTTCAATTCTCTGGCCAGTCTGTATTTGCATAAAGAGCGCCTCCGAATAGGAACGTTTGTTTTCATTATACACGAACACATGTTTGTTTATCAACGTTTTGAAATAATTAACTACTTTCATTCAAGCTATGTGAGCATGTAGCTGCAGACCATACTAATGGTGTAGATAACCAATCTGGAGCGATCCTAAGCCGCTCCAATATCTATTGTTGCTTGTCGTTTGAGTTAATCGTCGAATTCCTTAAACAACCACCCAGGCATGTTGTGCAGGGTGGTTATAATGACTTGAGTTTGAAGCGGTGTAAGTGCTATTTATTGACTCGAGTGTTCTTTTTCATACATATTAATGTTACGGCTGCAGGAGTGTTTTATGTAATCGATTCTCTATCATATTCATGCATCATATCCTCGATCCACTCTACATCTGTAAGAACTTCATAACAATCTACAGTCATGCGACCGTTAATTCCAGCTGCAGAGTTATCATCGGTATCCTGGGAGTCAAATATAGTGAGGACTCTATACATGATTGCAAGCAACTCAACTAATAAACCGCGATAAGTACTTTGAGATAAGCCAGGGAAGCATGCAGTAATAGATGGGTACGAAGCTTTAATTGCTACATCACTATCCCATTCACCTTCAAATGCCATAAGTGTGCCTTTTGCTGTGATCAGATTTTCTACTGACAAAATGTACTTTTCACCGGTACTTGTAAATAGCCCGAACGCTGCAAAGCGTGCTTTAATACCACCATATTTCGGTAACATGATGGATACTTCTTGAGCATGCTGTCCTAAAACCACCCTATTAATGGACTGCAAATAATGTGTGGTTTGTTCACGAATTTCTAAATGAGTGCATGTTAATGATTGCTGCTTCATTAATCGATTCCCCCTAAATAAAATGAAAAGAGGAAACACTTCTCCCAGTGGTTACTGTGAGAGGTGTTTCCTCTTGAAATGGTAATTATTATGTTTGAGTTAAAGATATCATTGGTAATCAATAAATTCAAATAAAATTTTCAATTAAACTGCCTGCGGATCGAAGACTCTATTTTTGAGTAACAACATCATCGAAGCAAATGGTCTCGATGATAGCAGTGTCTTTAGGGATGGCTCTACCCTGTTGTTTAGCAATTTCAAGCTCGGCTTGTACTAAATCTATAGCATTAGCTCGCGCTTCTTCTAAAGTATCTCCTAAAACACCAAGGCGAAATACTGGAATATACGCTGATACATTCCCCTCTGCTTTATCCTCTTCAAATAAGATCTGTAATTTAAGTGCTGTCATTATCATCATTCCTTTCAGAAAATTAGTAGTGTTTAATGGGGCGGCTAACACCTTGTCAGGCCACCTAATTGAAAAATAGAAGTGAGTTTCCCTTCTATCTCTCTTTAGGAGCCCGAAATATTATTAACTAGGGCTTAATTTGCTTAATAGATTTCCGTTTTTATAACTATGGATACGGGTCATATTACCTGTTCTCGTATTACAAACGTATAGGCGATCCGTACTCTTCGCTAGATTGTTCGGTTTTAAATCATCGATGTTACCGATCCATTCATTTTCAAAAGAGTAAATGGCATCCTTAGTTAATGGAATGAAATGTGTTCCACAATCATATACAAACCAAGCGAATTTGGAGCATTGCTCCATTGCTTTCAAGTCTTTTTTATAAAAGTCGCAGTGGAACTTAGAATGTATAACAACCTCTTCTAGGATTCTTTTCATGCGATTAATCAATGAAGGGTGTATTTGTTGAACAGGTTTTTCTATAAATATCGATCTACTCATGTAAAATTCCTCCCGTTTGGCTATATATATGCTAGTTCCGCGCTCCACATTATGCTGTTTAAAGAAAGCTGGTCTTCTTGGATGAAATCGCTAAGAGAAAGTGAACCTCCATTACGGCTTTTTAAAGTGTGACCTAAGTCAACCTCCATCTGCTTTAAGTACTCCCAATCCTCAGGGAATAGTCGTGAGGTACGCTGCATTTCCGAAGCTGTATTAAAGATGCAAAATTTACAGGAACAGCGGCTTACCCACTCATAGCAGGGATGTAGTTCGATTCCATAATCCGCGGCTAATTGGCGCACCTGGTGTTTAAGCATATCTTTAATGGGTTTCAACCAATGAACGGTGCGATTCTTTTTGTTCGTCGCATGTGCCGAATGAAGCATGAAAACAGGTTTCTTAGATCGTTCCTTAGATTCTTCAGATCGTTCACCAGTCAATAACAGGATCTTGCAATTATCGAATTGACGAACCCACTTCGCATAAACATCTCTTTTCATATACGAAGTGCAGAAACGGCAGCTGGAGTCCGGAAACATTTTACGGTCCCGAATTCTCTCTTCTAAACTTAAATCACCCCATATAACGATTAAGGGCAGATCAAGTTTTTCGCTTAAGTACTGAAGGTATCCATCAGTCTGCGGCCAATCAAACAATTGTCTTTTAGTCGTATCTTCTGGATCTCCATCGACACGCATATGGACAAGCTTGATTTTTTCTTTTGGAATATGATACCCGTGGAGGGCTACAAGCGCCGTTGCGACACTATCTACCCCACCCGATACATTGACATGAACTTCATCATATTCATGAAGCGGGAGCATCTCTGAAGGCAACTCAGTAAGTACATACTGCTCAGCTGTACGACTAATATCTACCGGATCCACTTTATCTCCTCCTATAGGCACAAAAAAACCATGGAACGCAAAAAGACACCAAACAGGTGTCTATCGTCTCCATGGCAAAATAAGCCCTAATATTTATGAACTGGTCGTGTTCCAGTACAACTCCAACTCTGTCGAATCACTAACGACAAGAGAAAATTCGATGAATCATAATATAATATATTTACCACATTTACAGATATTCGTCAATAAACTGCAATTTATAACAAAGAAATGATTGATAGACTAGAACTGAGCGTCTTCACCGACAGGGACCTGTAAATTGACTTATAAACTCAAGCTTTCCAAATGTTAATAACCATATATATTTTGCCTACAAGTTCTGGAAATAACGTGCTAAAGGTGTTATTTTGAGCACTGATTTTGTGACATATTTATTAATTCTTTACATTATAATATAATAATTAATTTTGATATATTCAGGTGATGTTATATCTATCGAGTGTAAGAAGAAATCGGGGGAGCGTCATGCGTAAAATTCAATTATTTGTAATCATCTCATTAGTAACAATTCTAACAGGGTGTATGAAAGAAAGTGATGTTCAAATACCAGATAAAGAAATTCAAAAAGAGAATGTGTATTTTCCTATTTACCCGTCATTAGATGAAAATAACGTTTACTTTGGAGCTGGGACGGGGAGCTTTTATGCACTTGATAAAAAAAATGGAGCTCTGAAATGGGAAAAAAAAGCTGTAGCAAATTTGGTTAATACTACAACAGTAACTAATAATGGTATCGTTGCCTACAGAGATGAAGCCTCCCTTATTGGCGTAGATGCGATAAGTGGTAAGGAAAAATGGAAACTAAAAGATAATCCTTCATATCCATATATCGCAAGTGATGGATCGCTTTATTATTCAGGGATAAATCAAGGTACAAATAAAGAGATGATTAAAAATATAGATATCACTACGGGTAAAACAAATTGGGAGTATGAGACGGTGGCAGAAACAGCATCACAACCAACTTTAGTTGATGATGTTTTATATATTGGTGGATTTAGTTATATCTATGGTTACAATATTAATTCAAACGAATATTGGGAATACAAAATCAACGAAGAAGAAAATAAAGCTTTTGGAGTTATACAAAATCCTCTAGTAGTAACTCAAAATAATGTTGTTTTTGGAACAGGTGGCTTTATCTATGCTGTTGATATCAAAACTCATCAGCTGAATTGGAAATACGAAACTGAAATTTCGAACGGAGATTATTATATTAGCGCATCTAAGGGAGATGTCTTTTTAGGGGATGGAGACTATATCATTGCTATAGATGATGCATATGGAACCGTAAAATGGAGATTTAACGCCAAAGGACTAAGTGCACCAGCGACAATCGAGGAAGAAATTCTTTATTTCGGTAGTGGAAATTACCTGTTTGCCATAAGTGCAATTGATGGATCTGAAATATGGAAGTATAAAGCAAATGATACTGTTGGCTCAAAACCTGTTATTTCTGATGGGCAAATTTATTTCGGTTGTTTTGATGGATTTTTTTATGCTGCTGATATTAAAAATGGTCAAGCGATTTGGAAGTACGATTTGAATAATCATAAAGTGAGCAATTGGAGGAAAATCGAAGAGAAAACAATACCTGAACCAAGCGTGTCAGATATTGTTGCATCTAGTAATTCAACCGCACAAACAATTGAGCAACCAAATCCAATAGAAACACCAGAAACCATTGAGCCAAATAATAAAGTGGATTTCAAGAACTGGGAAACCTATAGAAATGAAAGATTTGGTTATATTTTTAAATACCCTAAAAATTGGAACCTGGGTGTATTATCCGGAGATATGTCTAGCATTGAAATTACTAAAGGAAAAGAAGTATCTCTGAGTGCATATGCAGGTTTTTATATGGAGGAATTTGCTAAAGATCTTACTAACTACGATAAGATCAAGTTGAAAAATAATGAAGAGGCTTATCTTCTTATCACTTTAGGTGAAGAAATTACAGAATTGGATCTTAGATATATTCTAGATAATAGTATTGAGTACTTATTAGGATTCAAAGTATCAACTAAGTACTACAATGAAAACAAAGAAATAATAGATGCTGTTATTAATAGTTACGAATTTTCTAAAGGTTTCGATGGATAATTGCCGTAACCAAAAGAGACTTCTTTCAAGGAGTCTCTTTTTTTTGTCTTGTTGAAGAAAAAACGTCTCTAGAATAAAAGTAAATCCCCAAAGATATGCAATCAACGGGGATTATTGTTATTAACTCTTTATATTTTAAAATACTTCCGACTTGGATTACTTTACTGGGTAAACTTCATCTGCATAGATTGGACGGCAACTGCCAAAACGAGCGTCAAAATTATTAAAATGTACGACAACACTATTAGTACTAAATAACTCGTTAAGGACAGCAGAGATTTGAAAAGCGGCCATTTCATTTGCGATCATTCGCTGCGGTTGATATGGCTCTAGTCCACAGTTGTGAGAAGGTGGAATAGCATCCTTCGCATCGATAGGATATACCGAATTAAGAGCTGGCAAAATGACCTCTCCTGCTTTCTTAAGACCTACAACGACTTGACCTGAATACCCACTTTCCAAATTGTCTAAGGCTTCTTCCGGAGTCCACTCTTCCTCCGTCTTATCTTCAGGAATAAACACTCCTTCAATACCGGCATCGATGTAAATCAAATCATCGGTTTTATTGAAGTATTCATTCATGATGTTTCGTGAATAGTCGTAGGGTAAGCCCCAAGCGCCAAATATGTTTACGCATACCGGTTTCTCAAGGCTCCCCTCGGAACCGGACTTGAAGCTTTCACCTCATCCGGCTCCCCAGATAACTAACATCCTACATATTGCCTAAGTGTACCTTTGTGTAAATCCACGTGACAGTTCCTACATAGCGCTATAGTTTTTCGTTGTCTCGCTATCATTACTCTTTCCCATAGCTCCTTACCCTTCAAACCCTTGAGTTTACGTACATGGTGCATCTCTAGTTCTACCCCAGAAGTTCCACACCATTCACAAGTGTCTGCAGCAAGTCTTGCCATAAGGCTTCCTCTTCCAGTGTAGATAAGCTTATTTGGTATTAGATCGACGTCTACATCAACGAACGCCTTCTCGGACCGCTTAAATGGTCCATTAAAAAGTTTGTTGATCATTAGCTTCCCTTTGCTGTTCTTATATGTAACTGCAAGAGCGCCATCGATTGAATACTTTCGACGTATCTCGCTTGCCGATGTCCTATACTTATTGGCGAGCGTCTTCTGAAAGCTTTGACGAATAATGAAGTACGGATGGTGAAAATTGAATATGTTATGTGCAAGCTGGTAGTAGTTATAAAAGCCTCTAATTGTTGCATTGTATGATCTGATGATTTCAAGTTCATCAAGGTTAGTTAGAGGTTTGTTATGCCTGGCTCTCCAGCTCCCATCTTGTCCAATTGACATATATCCGTTTTTCAAGAGAAACTCTCTTACTCTGTCGTGAGGCATGCGTAGTATTACATTCCCGTTGAGCTGTTTTACTAAGCCTCTCTTCGTTGGAATACCTGCACTTGATCTCGCGATTTCAATTTCGTATCCAAGAAATCTAATTGGCTTTGAATTGTGAGTGATGAAAGTTTTCTCCTCGCTGAGATTCAACTTCAACTCTTCCTTAAGGAACTGCTTGATTTTCTGTTTTAGTTCTACCGCATCTTCTTTGTTTCCGATTACACTGATAATAAAATCATCTGCATACCGAAAATACTTTAGCCTACGAAACCCCGCGTCCATGTCATCTTTGCTTGACATATTACGTTGAATCAGCTCGGATTTCCTTATCTTACCTAAGAGTGTCTTTTTCTCCTTCCGATCAGTACATGCCGCGTAGTATTTGCGGTATTTTTTGACTTGGAAGTTGGCGCTACCCCAGGCATTGCTGTGTCCCCTTGCATCTCCCTTATAGAATTTCTGAATAAGGTTGTCCATAAATAAATCTAGTTCACCTAGATATATATTGGAGAGAATGGGGCTCAATATGCCACCTTGCGGAGCGCCACTGAAAGTCTTATGATACACCCAGTTTTCAACGTATCCAGCTTTAAGGAACTTGCGGATCAGATTAAGGAATCTTTCGTCCTTAATCTTTTTGCGAAGGATGTTTATAAGAATATCATGGTCGATATTATCAAAGAATCCTTCAATGTCACCCTCAACCCACCATTTAGTACTTTTACATCTATCCCTTATCTTGAGGATTGCTGTGTGACAGCTGCGACCGGGTCTGTATCCGAAAGAGTCTTCGGAAAAGGTCGGTTCATATAGGCATTCCAAAATCACTCGGACTGCTTCTTGAACTATCTTGTCATCCATTGAGGGAATGCCCAATGGACGCATCTTACCGTTCCTCTTTTTGATATACGTCCTTCTGGCGGGGGTGGGACGAAAGCTTTCGTCCCCAAGAGACTTGATCATTCTGTTGATTCTATCGAGACTATACCCATCGATTGTCTTTCCGTCATAACCAGGCGTCATATTGCCTGGGTTAGAAGCTTTTCTCGAGTAGGCTCTTAAGTACAGCTCGGAATTGTAAAGAATACGATACAGATCCGTGAATTTAAAATTCTCCACTTTAGTCTTTTCTTGTAGGATGTCTAAAACTACATCAAGTCTTTGCATGGTATTCCACCATAACCTCTCGTATGTTTTAGAAAAGTAATCCTGCTCTCCTTCGCCAGCACCAGTAGTGTCACTCATGCCTCCATGAATGTGTGGGCGTCTTTCACGCTTCCGAATTTACGGCAATCCCTGTTAATTCAGGTTCCTCAGACTACTACGAGAGCTCCGACACCATATTGGATATTCATAGACCATTGTCTAATAGCTCATTCAGAGCGTTCCAACGTAGGTGTTCTCCGTTTAACCCTTAGCTGATATTTAAGAAACTACTTAGGCTCCCATTTCGCTCTTGTAACCTGCTTATTGTAGGCGGCTGAATCTACGGTTGACGTATGCGAGGATAACGAACCCACATAACCTAAGATTCACCTTCACTCTTTCCCACGATGACGTGAAGGGGGGCGCGTTCTTCCCTCCTAGAGCTTGGGTTCAGGCAATTCAGCTTTAGCCATATAGTTTCGTCTCACTCCAGAAGCACTCAGAATCGACGTGGTTTCAATTCTGCCACTTCTTCTGTTACCATGCGATTGTCCCCCAAGCGGTTTCCCTTTGAGGTAAGGTATGGAGTGGCAAGAGGCCACACTCTTGGCAGGCTTCCCTGTCATTCAGCTAAATGTCTTTTACGGACGCACGTTATCCACTGCTCCAATCAAGACTTTTTGAATATGTTGGTTATACTCATGACGATAATCCGTGAGAGTAAACAACTTCTCCAGAGATTCAACTGATTCAATATATGAATTCGTATAGGACCCAATTTTAAGTCCATAAGTTGAACCGTATCTCTTAGATAAAACATCGGCTTTTTTGAGTCCAATATCTGAAGAGATAAATGGTTGCCGAAGCAATGTGGATAGGTAAACCTTTGATATGATCTCCGGCTTTTCCCCCCACCCAAACCGAACAGGCACCTTTCGATGCATTCGGCTTTCCATCGACGGAATTTGGATTTTAAAATCCTCTAGATGCTCATATTGAGCCTCCTAAATAGGTCCATCAGAACCGAGTCTGATTTTACGAAATTTTATAATTTTGTCCCTTCTGCTTTTCTTGAGAGTCACCTCATCGGGTATTCCATACTCGATATATCGATGATCTTCCGTACACATCCATAAAAGGTTGGACACCTTATTCACTTGATCTAAGGGAAGCTTAGGGTTCTTATGATGACATTCCTTTTCGCCTTTAACGAGTTCACAAGTACAAATCTGGCAAACGTACAATCCTTTGCGAAGGGTCTGATTGAACGCATACTCCCTATTCATGACGAATTCAAAATTGTGAAGCGGGTCTTTGTGAAAGAGACTTCCGTAAAGAGCTTCATCGTTGTATAGGGGTTGTCTAGCTAACGGCAGTCTTTTACCCTCATGAATTCTGAGATATAGGGACCTACCTCTATCGGAATATGGTGTGAGATCTTGACCGTACTGCCTGGCGTATTGAATGGGAGTGATATAGGCTTTAGTGATGCCAATCCACAAACCATTAATCTTCACGGCCCAGGTTTTATCTGTTCGAGTTATAGGTTTCCCCTTAGCATCGGAAAAATGTCTGTTTACCCTATTAGAAAGCATATGAAGTGCTACATAGTGTTCATATAACGACTTTTTATATACTTTCTTGAACTGGAAGTAGACCATAGTACTGACCAAATTATCGATTTTTTTCAAGATTCTCTTTGAAGCGCCCATCTTCCAATATTCAGCAATACCGACTATGCGGGAGTTGAGATTTTCAATTTCAATCGCCCTTAATCTATCGTCGCGTCTGCGAGCAATGTATCTGATCTGTTCACGTAGTGATTGAACTTGCTGTTTTACCCGTTCAGGTTCAGGGTATGTCTTTGCCACCGCGATTTTACTCAGACCGTTAATACCTTTCCTGACTTCGGATTTTATATGAAATCCAAGGAACTTAACCGGTTGTTGTGAAACGTCCGTAATAAGTGTCTTCTCCTCCGACAGTTCAAGTTTTAACCGATGATTGAAGTACTTGATGAGCCATCTATAGAGCCTACTTGCTTCGACTTCTGATGGTGTCTGAATAATCCAATCGTCAGCATATCTGGTAATAAATTTTGGTGAAATACCTTTCTTCCTTAGGACTCTTTGAGCGTTGCTAATTGTGCTGTATTGATCAGAGAAGCTTGGAATATGAAACATCCGCGCTATAGTCCAATCAAAATCATTTAGATAAGCATTAGCGAGTAACGGGGACAGAATGCCTCCTTGAGGAGTACCGGTTGTGGATTCAATGAATATTCCTTTTTCCATGATACCGGATTTGAGCATCTTTTTGATGATCGCAAGGATTCTCTTATCGATGATACCAAGTCGTTCCAATTTTCGTATGAGCAATCTGTGATTAACATTATCGA
Source organism: Paenibacillus sp. FSL K6-2859 (assembly GCF_038008265.1). NCBI lineage: Bacteria > Bacillati > Bacillota > Bacilli > Caryophanales > Paenibacillaceae > Paenibacillus > Paenibacillus sp. FSL K6-2859. Next base: position 57,120 of record NZ_JBBOYU010000002.1, read on the forward strand.
AAAAGCTTTTAATGTCCCCTTCGATTGCCCACTGAGAATTGCTGTTGACCATTCGTGCCACTCTCGCGATTGCGTGCTCTGTAGAGCGGTAAGGTCGAAACCCGTAAGAGTGATCGTAGAAGCGTGCTTCTAGTATGGGTTCAATAACAATCCGAATACATTCTTGAACTACTCGATCGATAAATGCTGGAATTCCTAGAGGTCTCTTTTTCCCGTTGCGCTTTGGAATGTGAACCCTGCGGACAGGTAAAGGCTTGTAATCATTTAATGCATCCCGAACAAGTAAAATGACCTCTTCATAAGGCATTTGCAGGAAGTGATCAACGTTTTTTCCGTCAACCCCTGCAGTCTTCGCACCAGTGTTACTTTTGATGTTATGGATTGCCGTAATGATAGTTTGATCGTTAGATACCAGTTCAAGAATACCTGTAAATGATTTACCTTTTTTTGAATGTGCAAACAAAAGGTCAAGCGTTTCGCGTAGTTCTTTTTCGGTTTGAATCGTGTTCGGAACCCGCATTGGTATCACCCTCCTTTCGGCTGGCATCCTTGCGTTGGCGATTTACCCATAAAGGGAGTTCGCACGATTCCGATGTTCCTATTACTCCCGCCGACTAGCACCCTTCGCCGTGTATGCGGCTTTCCCGCACTCAGACTACTACGATGCCTCTGTTGCTCAATTAGTTTCATTGCGTGACATCGCTCCGCTAACTGGCAATCCCCCGTGATTTTGTGATTATCCTTTTGTATATCCCTTAGGCGGCAACTTTACCCCGGCGATTCCAGAGACGGTGTGAATCAAGAGTTAACCGTCTACTTCAACTCGGTCTTTATTCCGAGAGATATCTGATCAAAAATTACAAACAGATACAACCGCTTGTCCTCTCCTACATCGGGTATGGGAGAGCGAAGATGACGAGGCTTACGTTACTTCACATATGTTCGCCGTAGGATAAGGAGGCCCGCGCTATACTAGGCACTATTGAAACCCGAAGTGCTTTTCAGCTACGACTTTTAACCCGCTTTATGAAGGTTTGCACTATGTCAATGCTCCCCCATGGGTTAGTTCTCAGCCCGCGCAGTACCAAGGAGGGTGTCACCCCTCCCCATAGGCATTGATTCCTGCGGGATGGGGTATTCACCCATCATTCATCACAAAACTTCGCTTAGACGGAATTCCACCGTCGAGATAGTGTTAACTATCTGCGTGTACGTTACTTGATGGATGACTATGCCATCAATTAGTACAAGCGAGGCGCACAATTTTTGTCTTCAATTGAATCCGGATCTGCTATGAGCAAAAAGGAATTCACATTACTAAAAGCACTCATTATTTTTGTAATTCGCTGAACTGCATATCCGCCAGTCCCTCCGCTACCAACGATCACGATATAATACATCATTCTTGAAATTGAAGGTAGATGATATTGTGATTTCTCTTTTTCATGAAAATCGAATAATCGAATCATTTAAACGACCTCCTGAGAGGTAATCACAACGCGATTTCTCCATTTTTGAGGATATGGTGTATAAGGAATTAGGTTCCACGAATCATCCTGGTTATCGTAGTTACCATCTATCCAGACAGACGAGAGAAGCGGGAGGAATTTACCTGCAACTCCAGCACGCGTCTTGATGTCAAAACGAATAACGCCATCTCCCTTTATCATTCGGCCAATTACACCATATAACATAGTGCCAACCTCATCATTGTCATCAATAGTACTGAAATAAGCTCTCATCGTATTGTGGGAGTGTATTTCAGCAACTCGCATGAGATCTGGTCTAAATTCAGTGTAATTCGGATCAATTGATTCTTTACTTACTTTTTGATGAGGCACATTCACAACATATTTTTTATTTATGCGATCCCAGTAGAAAACTCCCATTACCTCGACTTCTAAATCGGAATAATCCGAGAAGAAAGAGAGTAGCTGTAGCATTAAATGCTCAGGAATCTTCGGGAGGGAAAGCTTAAAGCCTTCTTGGCATTGATCTAAACTATTTCTTTCAGGAAGCTGGGATACGAGCTGCTGGAACCCTTCCCAATTCTGAAGTTCATCGATATTAGATCTGGCAACAAAAATACCAATTGGATTCTCACGAACTTCATAGAATCCATCCTGAGCTGCTAAGATATTGACTATTTCTTTATTTTCAACTAGCTCCTTTGCGGTAGAAAAAAAACCGCGGGAGCCATCAATAAAAAAGGCTCCTTTCGAACCCTTAATAATAATCGGTACGATAATGTTTTGTTTTGCATCCCAGTCCATTTTTGTTCTACCTTTAGAACACTCTGGATGATCTTTCTGTAAGGCTTTTCGTACATCATCCAACGTGGTCACTGATAGTTTATCGAGCGCAATATATTTGGTAATGGGACGGTTTATTCCGGCATAGCAGATAAATGTTGTACTCGTGAACACTGGTTTCTCTTCGGACTTGGCTACAGCAGACTTGATTGCAGTAGATGGTGAATTTCCAGCAAGTTCATTTTCATCTGCTGCATCTTCATTTTCTTGTTCATTATCAGACAAGGCTTCTCTCTCGCTATCATCCAGATTAGCATCATCGCATCCATCCTTAGAGCAAGAGACTGCTACAGATTGTTTACTCGGATCTGAGGCGTTATGCTTGCCATTCAGAATATTCGAGAAACTATTTTTATCACATTCTTTATTATCAGTAGATTTATTTAAATCCTCTGATTTCGTTTCAGCCGGGCTACTGAAGCCACCGCTAAAATAATCAAAGAGACTTGAACCACCATAGTTATCGTTATTAGTTGTCATTTTTATATCCTCCAGATTCGATCATTTTATTTTTATAATCATTGCTTGAACTAGCTAAATTCATTAACCCAATTAAGCAAAGTTCTCCCCGACTTTTTAAGATATTCTTCCGGGAAATCCTTCCCTTTTAACTTTTCTAATAATTCTTTATAGGACAGATTACTATTATTTGCATTATAGTAATAGCACTCAGTATTAGAAGAGTTAAAAAATAGTTCTGGGATCGTTGAAAGCTGTGATAACCGCTTAAGAATAGGACGCTCAGTTGACCCCCAGCAAACAACAAAATTATCTACATTAGAATAAGGAAATTGATAGATCTCTGAATCTTCATTTAGTAGACCGTAGCTTTCAGTGGCGCCAAGAAACACCTTTGAGATAACGTATTCATCTTCGCGATGAAGTAGTTCGAACCCAAAGATAAGTCTAGGAAATGGAACTTCCTCAATTTCTTCCCTGTATAAAAAAACCGATCTTCGATGAGGAGCTACCTCTAGAAAGCAAGTACACTTTGAATTGTCATTATTTACTGAATAATACAAGGTACCACGTGGCAAGATCGGTGTAGCTAAGCCACCTACCTTAGCTGAGTGCGTTAACGCTTTAGCTATCGTTTCAAAGGTATGATATCCTTCGCCTATTTTGATTCCATCTTGATAATCTTCAACGTACGGTAGACTAAAATCAGATATCTTAACAAGTTGTACATTTCCTTTATCTTCTATCTCTAGGGACAAGTTCATGCTACCTCATCAGCCTCTCTATTATTTTTTGCCTTCTTATGTACTTCTGCAGACGAACTAATCAAGACAACCATATCTTGCTCTTGGAGAGAATTCTTACTCACATCTGTCTGGATTGTCGAAGACTGCAATTCCTTATCTATCTTCTGCAGGAGAACACTTCGAAGACGTTGCACCAATGTATTTTTTTTAGAATCTATGAGCTGTTGTACTTCATAACGTATTTCTAACAATTGCTTTAAAAAGTTGTGGTTGTCATCGGAATATCCTAAAAGCTCGATTACCAAGCCATTGGATGAATAACTACCGGTCATTTCTCGATCCCCATACTCTGAGTCGGTACGCAATTAGTTGATTAATGATTTGTACAATCTTCAATTCTTCTTCTGGAGATAGAAGCGACAGCAGTTCCTTCATCAGAGGGAATGGGAGCGTTAGGGTAATGTTTTCACCACCAGAATCTTCGTACTTTTTTTCGTCGATTTCATAACCGCCAAAAATTCGAGTTATACACTCATAAAAGACCGTGAGCTGGGAATCGATATCAGTGTAATAACTACTAAGATAATTAATAGGAACACTACAAATGTCGATACCTGCATCATGAGTCATTTTTAGCATGACCATTGAATCGAATTGCGATTGCAATTGTATTACGTCCTCACTATAAAGATAGCTGCTCTCCATTTTTTACACTCTCCTTTAAAAAAAATTGATATCTTCTGTTTGCTTAATAGGTTCGGTTTTTTTTAAACTCCTAACAGCCTGTCTATTATGTAAATATTGATGGATTACATTATCTTTGTTTGGATTAAACAGAGATTCTGAATCAATATAATCCTGGTCGCAATAACCATATGCTTCGTGCATTGCGGTCATTGCATCCTCTACTGTGAAAGAATTCCAGTCCACAGAATTACTTTCTCCATCAAACCCAGCTTCAATAGCTATAAATACACCAGGTTTAAATCTCGGTGAATTTATAGATGTGCCTGATAGATGCTTTCTGAAGCTATAGAGATCAATACTAATCCCCATTTTTTATCCTCCCTTGTTTTAGGCACAAAAAAAGCCATGGAGACAAAAAAAGCATGCGAAAAATCGCATACTTATAGTCTCCATGGCATGATTTTAGCCTACATTTTTTAGCAAAATAACTATTGCTCTTCTCACTCATTCATCGAATCATTAACGATGAAGAAAATTAAATAAATCGGAATAAATATATTATAGCATACTTGACTATGGTGTAAAGAATGGAGCACTTTTTAAGTGTTATGGGTATGAGGACCATTATGGATTGAAAAATTTTATGTAGTTGAAAAGCTTGTTCGTGGGTTGATAGGAAGGCTGGTAGCAGATGCTAAAACGTACATATTCTCTGGATGTAACCCGAAACAGATAATGAATCTTAATCAAAGAAAACCGCGGAAAGGAGTTGAAGCTCCTTCGCGGTTTTCTTATTAATAAATCGTAGCTAAAGCAGTTCAACAAAATTATAGCATACCCATTAAAGTGAAAAAACCCCATCCCGGTTCGTATGTAAGCGAGTCTATTCCTTTCCTTTTATTTGGTCATAAGATTTTAAAAAGAACCTCTAGCATGGAGTTTTTAGTTGGAAAATATATGTAGACTCAATTACACGCTAGGCGGGAGTACTCTATTAATGATTGCATAGATAATGTATATCAGAATATGAAATGCTCCAAGTTTACTCTGCGAAAGAATACGAACCATACGAGAACGAATGTGAGACCGATACAGAGGTTTTCTATTAATGTGCCTTTCATAGTCCCAGTACTCATCAGGCGTAGCTTCAGACGGAAATCGAACGGTGGTAATGGGCGAATTCCGTGGTTTGTGAGTGCATCAGAGAGTAGATGAATTAGATAAGATAAGCCACCGGCGATCCATAGCGCATGTCCATAGGTATAAGTTGAAAAGTAAAGAAGTGCAGTCCATCCAAGTACACCGTATAAAGAGTGGGTAATCCCACGGTGAGGCACTAGAGCACAGATAATGAGCAGGCAGCCGATGATAGTGCTCCACGGAATATAAGACTGACCAAACAAGATCAGGCAAGCGCCAATCAGGATCATCATGACGTTCCGGAGTGTTCGGGTTGGCATGAAAGATACTAGTGCAGCTAGAATGGCGATGACTGTGTTCCATGGTGCGAGTTCAGCTCCATAAAAATAAACGAATGCAGCAAGTGCGATAAGTACTCCCTGCAGAAGACGAAGCAAGGATGTTGGGAGTGCTCTTGATACTAAAAGTGAATTAGGTTCATCGATATCCGGAAGAAGAGAACTAACCACAGTTACAGCGACTACTGGTACTGTTATTTTATAATCGGCTAACCCTAAGATCGAAATAGTAACTCCGGTACTTATTGCTAAGTGAGCTCTTCCCATCATAAGAATCAACAACCTTTCTTTAGCAAGGTAGTATGTGAATGATATCCTCTAATTTTCTTGAATATTGACACTTTGGGAGACTACGAATGACTCTTCCCCCATATCTCTTGGTTAAGATCCTATTGTCTAGAATGATAAAAGCGCCTTGGCACTTCATGGATCGATTTAAACGCCCAAATCCTTGCTGAAGCTTTACCATCATTTTAGGGAACATATAATCAAAGAAACTGCTGCGCTTGGCTTTTTCAATGACGGCGAGCTGGGCTTGGATTAATGGCTCATTAGGCTGAGGAAAAGGAAGTTTAGCAATTACTACTGTTGTTAATGCATCACCAGGAACATCTACGCCGGTCCAAAAGCTTGCACATCCAAGTACTATTGTTCGTGGATTGGTTTTTAACTGATGAATGATATCCTCTCGATCGCATCCAGGGAATTGAACTAGAAGGTTTAGCGAACGTTCACTGCAGTAATCTTCGAGACTACGAGCAACACGGTTCATACTCTCGAAACTGGTGAATAAGACAAGCATTCGGCCACCGCTATATAGTAATATTTCTTCAATTTTGTGTGGGAGGTATTCGTCATACTCGGGACTACTGGGGTCAGGTGCATCATCGGGGCAAATAATCATTGTTTTCTTCTCATATTCAAATGGGCTGTCTACTATAATGGTTCCATACTCTTTAAGACCGAGTCGGCCAGCATAAAACGTGAATGTTTTTCCCTCTTTAGTACTCGTGGACATGGTAGCGCTCGCCAAGATTACAGGTACCTTGTCGAATAAACCTTTACTTAATATGACTTTTGGGTAAAGAGGAGCGGCATGGAGTATTACATTGCCTCTGCCTTGAATCGTAGCCCAATATGCCCAAGAATTCTTCTCGTTTGAGCTAATGAATTCTAAATCATCATTACCTTCAAAGAGTTTTTCAGTTAAGTCTGATATCCCTCGTACCTTTAAACTTTTGACTTTCTCAATGAAGCTAGTTAGAGTAGCACAGACCTCGGAAATTTCAATCTTTGTTGTCATGAGCTTGAAGGCAAGCAATCCCCCCTGATCATCTCTCATCTTCTTTCCTACTTGAGCGTACACTTCATCAATTTGCTGGTGAAAAGTTTGACGAAGCTGAGCAAGCTCGATTTGATTTCCATGATCGAGTTCCGAAAATGCGCTTCGTTTGAAGATTGCTTCAAATAAAATTTCAAAACGGTTGATATCTACTTTCTTTTCGAAGACATTGCAGCATACATCCTCTATTTCATGTGCTTCGTCAAAAATGACGGCATCATATGCTGGAAGAGTACCATTCCCCGTCTTCATTCTCATTTTTAGATCATTAAAGAAGTAAGCGAAATTTGTAACAATTATATGGGAGGTATACATCTTTCCTTTCAGGTCTTCTAACATGCAGTTGCTTGGTTTAGTAATGGCTGGGCAATTGGAAGCACTAATCTTTTTCCACACAGTGTCTTCAACATCGAATCCTAGAGCCGCACGATCCCCAACCCGTTCTTGTTTTACCATCTTTGAAATCTGACGTACAAGTTTAGCTTCAGAATCATTACTGCGTAACTTTTCTTGCCAGAGTGTTTCTAATTTTGTATTACAGATATAATGATCCTTTCCTTTGACATGTTGGAACTTAAGTGATAACTTCTCCATCTTAAGGATGTTAACTACCCTTGGTAGCTCCACATTAACGATTTGATTCATTAAAGGGATCGTATGCGTACAGACAATAACTGTTTTCTTATTAACGACAGCCCAGCGAGCTGCAGGAGTTAAATATCCAAGTGATTTACCAGTGCCGGTGCCGGCTTCGCAGATTAAATGCTGTGAATTTTCTAAAGATTCGCCAACCTTTTTCGTAATCATTATTTGGGGGGCTCGTGGGGTATATCCATTTACTAGCTTAGACAAATGTCCTTGAGCCCCAAAAGCCCGTTCAATAAAATCCTCCACAGCGAATCCTCCAATTAATATAGTAATAAAATATATATGTAATATATTAATATATTAACAAAAGCGTGAGAAATATCAACGAAAACCATCATAATTATTTAGTAACAATGCTAATTCTTTCAGCACATATGATGTCTCCAGTCGCTGCCTATATTCAAAAAGTTAATGATAATACCATACACTAAACCATGAACACAAACGCCAAAATTCCAAATAAACAACAACCTAAGAAAGACTTCCATCGATCTAAACTATTCCCAAGCTTTATTGATCTAATGAAAGCTACTAAACCGGCCACGATTAGAATTAAATGTTGTGGTTTCTCAGGAAATGAAACTATTCCAAGCATACCCCAGATAGAAATCAATAAATAATAAATTGTAAATGCTTTTGCAGGAATCTTGTTAATAAAAGCCATGGTATCACTCTCCTACTTATTTATTCATCTAAAATTTTGGAAGCATCTGATGCGTAAAAGTATTCATTTTGTCGATCTTTATACTCCTTAGGAATTTCCTTCCCCCAATATTTTGCATACGAATGTAATGTCCTCTTGTTCCCTCCACGTCCAGGTTTCCCAACATAAAATTCGAAATAATTCTTGGGTTTGCTAGTAGGATCAAAAGCTCGTTCAATAAAATCCTCCATAACGAATCCTCCTTAATATTCTAATATAGTATTTAATTGAATTACTAATATACTAAAAAAAATGGAGAGGGAAATCAACCAAAATAACTCAGAATAATCTTGAGTTGAAATTATTAATCTTTTATCACATGTGACGTCTCCAATAACTTTTGGTGGGACGCATAAATTCAGGGAGATGTCCAAATTGTTTTTGGTATCGGAATTCATCCGAAATTGTTCTGAATGAAAAGTATACACCAGTAATTCCCACTACAATGAATAATACAATAGGCAAAATTTCGTTAAGTGCAAGTAATTGATTTAAACTTGGCATTTAAATTCACTCCTATTCTTTTATCATCTAAGACTTTTTGAAACATCTGAAGCAAAAACATCATCTAGTCTGCAATTTTATCGCTGTATATTTCGCATTATTTGCATATCGAAGGTGGAATTCAGCAATTCCATATTCTCTTTTAGAATCTTCCAAACTGGGTTCAACTGCTCTTCCTTCAATAATAAGGCGCTCAATAATTCCTAGCCTATCTTTATAAGCAGCCGTTTCGACTTTCTCAACTTCCTCAATTAGTACAAAATATGTTCACATGAAGAAGGGATTATTAAGTCCATCAGGCGCAAAAAAAATGCTCTCTTTTTTCTCATTACCAGCAATTGAAAACCCGTATCCCCCATCGTTAACCTCAATAATTCTTGAGAACGTACCCACTACTTTTTGTTTCCATTCTTCAATATTTTCAAATACCTTGATCTTTTGTTCTAGCATTTCTAAACCTTCAGATATGTTTTTTGCAGAAACTACTGGTAACCATGATCCTTCGTTATTAAAGTAAGATGCCAGTTCAATTGCTTCAATATCAGCACCTTCTGTGATTTCTCTGATTTGATCCAACTGTTCAGCAAGAGGCGAAGCAATCACCCATAGTTCTGTGCCATACCGAAATCGCCAGCTTTGAATATTCCAACCTTCATTACTTACCAATTTGTCGATTGTATTCAATGTCATTGAAAATCCCACCTTTATTTAATGTATGGAACTAAGCAGAAGCCTAACTTTAATTAAATCTCATTCAATAGACAGGTAAACAAAAGAGAAAATTCTTCTGCTTCTTCTTTAGAATAAATTACATTAAAAGCTCGAACATAAATATCAGTGATGTTTAATTGTGTTTTGATTTTTTTAGTGCAAGATCAATTAAAACAATAATAATCACAAAAGCCTCCAGTGAGATCAGGGATCTTCCAATAAAGGACAACGGAAGAAACCAATTCATCCATACTGAGATAAGAATTAATAGCATTAGTGCAAAAGCAAATATACTAATCCATTTAGTTGCAAATCGATTTAACATTATGAAACACCCTCCCAATGGCTTATTTCGTTTGACGCTAAAGATCTGACTATAAATGGATTACGTACTCTATCAGATATTTGTAGCAATTTTTAATGGTTTTCGCTCATTTCTTTTGAAAAAAACGAAAAGAAGGTTTTTTCACAAGTTAGTTCTAAGTTTTTGAGAGCTGTATTAGCTATATCTTTCTCTTTTTCTAAATATCAATTATCATTATTGAGGTCTGTTATTTCTTCAAACATTTTTATATCCTCAAGGTAAAAATGCCTTAAACTGTCTGCTGTGAATAACTCATCCCTCTCTTAATATCTTGTAATTTCACCAGCCTTTCGTCATCCGGATAATGCTTTTTAAGGTATAGGAGAAATGCATCATTTATTTTTTCATGCAACATTTTAGTGGTTTCAAAAATCAGTTTAGAATTATTAAGGATTTTCAAATTACTTTCCCATTCTCTCAGATCATCAGGCGTGCTCTGATTTAGCACGTCTCTCACTCTAAGTCGTTTTAACTGTTCACGAGCTTCTTTGCTCTGGGGGAATATTATTACGGAATTGAGAATATTACGAATATAACTCATTCAAATCTACCTCCATACAACTTAATATTCATTTTGTTTCGTCCGTTTTGTCGGTAGCATAGTTTCCCCATACTTTTTTTACAGCTATAGATAATACACCTAGAGATCCAAAAACCACTAAAGCACTTGGAGATAAAAACCATTTTATTATATCCATGAATACACTCTCCTTATGAACGGACTTATTCATCGAAGATCATTAAGTAATGTTTTAATAGACACTCCGCTTTCACGAAGCACACTTAAAAATTCTACGGCCTTTATATACATTTCCATGGTTAGCCCTATTTCATTTGACAGGATCTCAAAAGACTTCAATTCCCCATTGGCATCCAGAACATCTTTTATGGTTATCGGAGGGTGCGCAGCGTGCCGCATTTGTGGATCTCCTGGTATCTCGAAAGGATTAAACGTTGTAATTTCGCTTGGGTCAATATCGATAATCCTTCCCCCAAGCTTTTCTACCAAATCATTCATCTTATCATCCATTTGAATACACTCTCCTATTCATTGTGTGTCATCTTCGAAGCTACACACATATTTTTGGTATGAACTAATAAATGCCTGAACATCCGTCTCAGTAATTTTTTCGGATTCCAAGATTTTGACCGCCGTAAAACGTTCGGCTATGTTCTTGATATGTTTTTGGCTCAGGTGCTTTGCATTGGCTCTCTCTTCTTCTGTCATACGCTCCGCGATTTCCAGATCTTTTATAAATTCAAGGCTAGATCCGTATACTCCATCGACTATAACTCCCATCCTACGCAACTCCTCATGCTTCTTTCCTCGCGGCTTCTATGATAACGGATTTCCGCGTACGTCAGTACATCAGTAGGTTGCGGCTTGGGTGAAATGAATTCTCTTACCCGTGGGTACTTGTTTGTTAGATAAGCCAATAGGGTGCCCACAAGCGCAGATCCAGAAACTATGATTACGATGGTTAAAGTCTCCATTCAAGCTCTCTCCCTATTCAAATTTTCATTCCAATACACCGATTTATTCAATATGTGGTCTAAAGATAGACCGGCTCTTCTTCCTTATGGACGATGCGATCATCAATGTTGTTGACCTTCCGTGAGTACCCTTTACCGCACTTAGTACAAGTTCCGTCCATACGGGGAGTATTGTCATATGAAGGGTAGGTATGCACCAAAACGTTGTCACAGCTATCATTAAAACACTTCACGCGAACGGTGATTCTGTAGTAATCGATCTGGCCGGGGAAACCGTACATGTTATACACTCTCCTTATTCAATATGTTTCTTCCAGCTTTGAGGTAACAACCGTGTGATATCCTCTTGCATGTTCGGGCAAATTATCATTTTCAAGTTTATCCATTTCGGCTGCATACTTTAAGGCAATATCTTTTTTTGTGAAGGTTTTTTCTACAGAGCTATATATCTGAAAATGTCTCAAAACAATATGTATTTCATCATTTTCGAGTTCCATGTTGAATCTCTCCTTATGAACTGATTTATTCAATATGATACTTCGCAATTAGTATCTGGGAATTTTTGAATCACTACAATGGAATTATTAAGTTCACTTTTATAATTGTTGATTGCTAAATGAACTACTTCTGGAGCATCCGGATTCTCAGATTGCCAAGTATTCAATTCCGCTATAATTCCCATCATTCCCTTAACTACATCCACTTCGTCACACTCCTTAATAATACGCTGTACAGTTTGCGGCTACTATTATTACACACTGTTCTATTCAATATGATTCATCAACCGTATGAAGCGTTATATATGGCCACATTTACAAGAGAAAATACTTTGAAATTATGATAATAATACTTAAAAATATAGCCGCTATAAAACTATACTTTAGACTAATCTTTTCAGCATCCATGTATTCATTCCTCCACAGAATTCACTTTTTTTGAATCTCCTTTTCTGATACAAAGATTTATTCAATATGATGTGTAGCAAACTACATTTGAATAACTTTATATGTAACAATCGTTGTAATTACTACAGGGGCATTCAAATAGTTACCGACAAATGCAGAACTATGATCTACGTTTACTAATTGAAAATTCTTGTTCTTATCAAAAAATCTATTAATTTCCTCGTCTATTGGATCATAATGTCCGAGATCCCTAAGAGTATTGACAAATAGTTTAGTTCTCAGCAATTCCAACACGCCCTTCCCTATTCATTTAGAATTTTAGCAATACAACCAGGTATTCATTGTGTAACTTAGTGAGATCTACTCTTCTTTCTTGCTCTCTTGCTTTATGGCCTCCATATTCAAAGGCTTTAATATATAATTTCTTATAGTATGTTTTCCATCTGTATATTCTTCTATAATTTGTCGTCCGGTTTCTGTACGTCTTACAAGTTGCAAATCAGTTGTATTCAACTTTTTTGGCGGTCTGGTTGAAAAATAGAATTGTAACGACATTACAAGCAAAACAACAAGAATTCCAAATATAAGATCCATTCCTTCCACTCTCTCCTTTTATACACTAGCTTATTCATTAAGTTACTTCCTTGAACCTAGTAAACTCTATACCTTCAAATTCCCGTTTTAAAAATTGTTTAGCAGCTGGTAGTGTTTTGGCCCAATATAGATCCTGACCCATAAATGATCTTACGGTAATATCATAAAACCCCTCAGATTCTACTATCTCGAAAGTATAAGATCCACCAGTAGCGACCCATTTTCTCATGTTCTCACCTTATTCAATATGTACCCACAATTCGGCTGGATCAGTATCTTTATGCTTCTTGCAATTTCTATAGAGCAAAGTTGTTTTACCTTCTTCCTGAATTACGTAATCAATTACCCACCAATAATGAAGGCTACCGGCAATCGCCAAAATTTCCTTCTCATCTTTGTTATCCGGGAACGATATGCTAACCTTTTCTTGATCGCCTGAATCTGCTTTTAACAGGGAGTCCCTAATTTGAAAAAGAAGAGTATATTTGCCCTTAATCTTCTGTAAATTTTTGGGTGATATATAGTTTTCCCACTCATACTCACGCATCATTTCAATACATCCTCTCTATTCATTTTGTATCTTGCCGATCAATTTCAATTTTTGTTTTCTTTTCTACGATTGAATCGCTCTTTTTATTTTCCAATCTCCCGTAATAGCCCTCACCATTTATTTCGAATACTGGATAATAAATTTGATTATCTTGTTTAAGTTTTTGAAGTTCGTTCTCTTTCTTCATATCTAATACCTCACTTTCCCCTTTTTAAATGGCTTTTCACAGATCGGGCAGAATGACTTTTTCGTTAACATGACTTCATACATCTTCTTCATACCTTTCTATTCATTATGATACATTGAATCTTGCTTTGGTCCCTGACATTTGAGGAATAATTATTTCCTCTTTAATCGCTGGCATGAATTTTTACATAATAGAACCTGGTGCGGTCATGGTAGCAAATATAAAACTGGGGTCCTTTTTTTAGCGAATTTCACGTTTGAAAAATGGATAAGAGGATGCATCTTCTAATTCACTATCGAAGTTTTTATTATTTATTTCTTCAAGTGTACAATCAACACGAAGTGAAGTATTTATTCGATAATCTACAACTACTTTGCCATTGTATCTTTCAATTTGTCCTTCTTTGAAGTCTCTTAATTCTTTAGAAAATACATAATCAACGGACTTAGGAGCAATAGTTTTTAGTTCTAAAAGCTTTGTCTTTATATAATCAAATGTTGCACGAGCATATTTTTCTGTCTTTACACGAGACGGAAATATCCCCTTGTGTGTTACATCATTACGGAAGGTTATATATTTATCTTTCATTAGAATAGGTGTTCGTTTAAATGTAATAAGGTAGAGCATGATGTAAGCGCCGTATTGCCGTTCAGATTGTTTACTTATCGCTTTCCAAGAATTTTGATACTCATCATCGAATTCTTGGCTAATAATTCTAAATACGTCTGAAGAATCGCTTTGCTCACCCCCATGTTCCTGGGCAAAAACAGCAATAGAGAATTCATGGAATCGTTCTATAGCAGCGGCGAAATTTGCTGCTGCTTCACGAGAATAACCGTCGTTTAATGCATAGAGTCCCATTTCAAAAAGCATTTCAAAGCTATGATTTCTTAAAACAAGAACATTTTCATGACCTTCTTTGCAAGTAAACTCATAAACTTTTTCTTCAGTTAATTCTAATTCATACAAATGATCGTCAGCTTCATCTTCAAAGCTATTGCACATAGGGCATTTCGTTAACATTTTCATTGTAACCTCCGAGGTTTAATCTGGACGCAGTGTATAAAAACATTGATACGTCAGACTTCTAATATTTCTTAATCTCTATTTCGCTTTTCTTCAAAGTCAGTCAAAATTTGCTGCAGAAGTTTGTGATTTAAATGCCGGTATATGCTCGAAGCAATATACCAAAGATTCGCGGATTAGATTCGGGTTCCTTCCTGGCATCTTACTTTTCCGTCTTACACTGCTGGTATTTATGATTGGTACCAATCGAATTATAGATCGACTTTTTCCATTACCGAGACGATGGCCACTCTACAGTTGATGTGAAAGGAGCAGGAACGTTCATAACACATCTATACTATAAATATTAATATAATAATATATTAATTAAGTAATATGGGTAGTTAAGATTCTTCAGCTCCTATTGGTAAGTATCATAACAATGCATAATTTCTAATAATTAATCCGATAACAAACAACAATATACAAAATACGAAAATATATATCTTTTTTTCTTTATGATCAAATATTTCCACGATAAGTATGAAAAAACTAGTAGCAAAAAAACAGTAGGCTAATAATATGAGTAAAGAAGATATCATGTCGATCTCCTTTCATTGTTTCGCTTCTCTTCAAAGTCAGTCAAAACTTGCTCCGGAAGTTTGCGTTTCAAATGTGCAGGTATATCTTCGAAGCAATATACCATTGATTCGCGGTTTAAATTCGGAATCCTTCCTAGCAGCTCCCACTCGGCAATAGTCAGGTTCGCTTTACACTTCAGGCATTTATGGTTAGAGACCGCAAATGATTGCATTGGAGCGGCTCCAACCTCCACTCCTGCAGGTGGTCCACTCTGTAGTAAATGTGCAAGCGCTGGGTTCCCTGCCCAGTCCTCAAGCTTGTAGGGGGCGAGATCCTTCCATCCCATCTCATAAGTATCAATCGCATCGATGAAAGCTTCATTGACTGCCTGATCGACCGCTGTACGTATTAACTTGGGCTCGGCAGCAGGATCTCCATTCATAATCGATACTCCGTAGCCATCACGAGTATAGGGTCCAATACGGATCTGTACGATCGCCTTTACATAGCGGTGTGGCACACTAATATCCAGCTCCTTAATCTCCTTATCCCACTCACTGCCTGTTGCAGTCTCAAGTCGATCTGTATAGACCTGGTTGGGGATATAAACCCCCTTCTTATCTTTTCTGTGTGTTACTGTCCCTTCCGGAAAGCGCTGCTTCAGCGAAGCTATGATCTCCTGATAGTTATCCATCCTCTCATACCTTTCTATTAGTCATATTTTTTCATGATTTTAGAGAACCGTTCATAAACCTGAATGGCCATGTTTACTCTTTCCGGTAATTCACGCAGGAGTTGCTGGAAATACTCTTCTCCGGAAGGTGTGATTTCATAGTATCGGTTATACCGGTTATCGTCTTCCCACCTACTTGTGGCATGCCCCTTCTCAGCTAGCTTCTTCAATCGCTGTGACAGATAAGAGTCATTCACGCCCACACCATCAAGAGACTGAATAATAACCTGGTCAATTTGCTTGCCATAACGCTCGCCTTTCTGCAGCTCAGCCAGAACCATGAAATCAATGACTTGCTGAACTTTAACGACTGAACCAAGCGTAGACTCTTTTTCAACCTTATCTGTATTTCTCATTTGTCTGTATCCTTTCTATAATCCAATCGCTATACTTATGGAAAAGTAAATGAAGTATTAAACTACTTTTAGTTTGTTCATAGCATTTTGGAAAGCTTTCTGGTATAAATCAATCAGATTGGCAAGAACAACAGTAAAGTCATTTTGATTTCCGTATTTCTGCTGAATCTCATGAAGCTCTAAGGCTGATGGTGAGAAGTAGTCATACATTTTTGCAATATCAGTTTCACTAATTCCTCTAAAGTGAATCTCAGGAGCCTCTATGACTTCGAAATACCAAACATCATCGTTGTTCAGTTGATCTATAGAATACTTTCTCAGTAGTTGATCACGAACCCAAGTAACATGGCCTTTAAGTATCCAAGGCATTTGTCTTTTCAAGTGATCACCATCCAGTCTGTAACGTCTCAATGTCTTCTCCCTACCAGTAACTTGCCCGATGGGGGAGAGCTTAAACCCCGCTCCTAGAACAGAGATACAAACTCCCAAAGAAAACTCCTTATACTCCTAATTATACCATAACACACGTGATAATAACATACGTGTTAGCACGTATTCACATTATTTAGCCGCATCATTCCCCTCTTTATCTGTATCTCCTCCCTTTATACCGCACTTCAACACTCTCCGTATCTAGACTCCACTTAGTAACAGAATTCAACTCTACATCTATATCCGTGTTTATTCTTTTGCTATCTACGTATCCAGTCGAAGAGTTCAACTCTACTTCTAAATCCGGATCAAGTTACAATTTTAGATGGTTTGGGGGACGGGGCGGCGCGGAAGGCAAAAACCGGGTTAAAAGGTAAACCCAAAAGATCCAAAAATGCAGGTTACACCTGCAGGAGTTTATTATCGGCTATGTTGAAGAAATGGGTTCAGAAATAGACATAGGAATCATAGTCATTCCTGGATAGATGATAGATTCGTGGATATGCTTACGTGCAGTGTCCCAAAGGGACAATACACATAAATAGAATTATCGATGTAGCTAAGCAGCCGTATCGAACGAACTAAATAGTAGCAATCAATCAGTGAAAGAAGTAGAAATGCGGGGATCAAGCTCGTAGGAGCGGGACGTTGGGGGCGGAATGCGTGCAAACACGTATGTGTAGAACACGCGTTTAGACGGAAATATATGTTTATGAGCCTTGTTTTACAAAGGAATTAGACCTGAATACGTATGTAGTTATGATTAGATACAATTGTTGATCTTCCCAGAATTATGAATGGTTAAACCGTAAGAGTTCGAATGAAAGTACTAGATGTTCCAATAATAAAACCAGGGCAATGGTCTGAAGAATCAGTCTTAGACACCCTGGTTTTTACGTTTCAAGTTTAACTAAATGTTCTCTTGCGGTAGATTGATTAAAATAGCTGCCATTTTATGATCTGCGGATTTAAGGAAAATAACTAATTTATGTCTTTGGTATAAATTTATCTGGGTTCATTTTGATTTGAGCCGCGATAATACCGTGCACCTTCTCAATACGCATGTAGATGCTTTGCCACTCTAATAATGCCTCACTAAGTGGATCTTCAAAATTGTCCGGATCTTTGTCCTCGTAATCTTCTGATTCTAAGGATATTGCGGCCTCTTTCCAAAAGTCATCCTCATTTTCTTTTAATGTTTCTGTAAAGTAACTAAGTTTTTCTAGGATTGTTTCGTCAGGGTCATACTTTATGACGTTCTCACCAAAAACTTTTGTAACCATTACCAGCGCATTTCTATAGCTCGGAAGTGTACCTTTAAGCCAGCATTCAAGTTCAGAAATTAGTTTAATTGATTCTTTTACATTATTCTCAAATATACGGATAATCTCTGGCCTCGTTGCTTTGAGTTCAACAAACCTCGCATAATTCCATAATTGATTTATTCTTTCAACTTCATTTTCGAAGGCACTTCTGTTTTTATTCAAGCTGATGTGTAAATCTTGTACTTCACGAGTTGCCACATTAAGATTGCTGTTAAGTTCCCTTACGGTTTCGATTTTCGTTAATGTTTCATCATGAAGCTGCTTCATTTCATTGAGCCGTAACTCCACCTCTTCTACTTTTGATGAAAAAGTCTTTTTGGAAATCCAGACAAATATACCGCCGAATAATGTAAGTCCAGCAACAATAACAGCAAGCAATGACAATAGAGCATTAATATTTCCTTCAAGAATAGCTATTCTTGATTTTTGAGTTTCTATTAATTGCTGGGTGATCTCTTCCTTCGTAAGTGTATCCCCTGGCTGCTGAACCATTGTCTGTAGTTCTTCTTTTGTGGCCATGTCCATCTTGAGTTTTTCCAAACTGTTTTGCAATTGATCGTTCGTAACAAAATCGCTTTCCGTTGCTGCATTGACGTTTAAACCCGCTAAAAAGATACTAATTAAAATACAAAACGCCAGTACTTTAAGCCTAAATGTTTTATTCATGTGTTCCTCCTAGTATCTATCCACTTTAAATCTACTAAGAGTAGGAAAGACTAAAAAATAGCCTGACCTCCTTCTTAATCTCATCAAATATTACCACATGCTGGATAAATAGAGGAACGAAATTATATCCTCCCGTAAGTTAAAGTCGTTCCCAGCCTATCAAAATTCGGTCTAGTGATTTATTTTTCTATTAACTTAGAATAGTCCACCTTATTCAGAAACGACTATGCTATAAAATCGTATAGATTTGTAATGGATATAACATCGTAGAACTTCATCATTTCTAGAGAAGAAAGAGGTTGCCTATGAGCAAAAATAAAACTAGTAAAAACCAAAGAAAAAAACATAAAAGAACCAAGAATATCCCTGTACTAGAGAGTGGACCTCCACCCGTCCCCCCAATAGGAATTGAGCTCTTAAAAATAAGAGAGAGCCTCACTAAGATTTTGGATAAGTTATTCATCATTGCTCAGTGGGATAAAAAGCTCTACTTAGACAAGATACGTTTTGCTTTCTCTCCATTTATGCTCATCCCATTGATTGTTTCCTGGATAGAAGCGCCAATTCATAAGTTAGGTGCAGCACCTCACGTGCTACAAAGCACATTTCCAATCATTCTAAAAACAGTTGAGATTTGTAATACGGTTATGTATTGGTTACAAACTAGTGGATATATCCAGATCGTATACCTTCTGTTATCCATGAAATTCATTCAAATTTTATACAAACATAATAAGCATGATAAGCAGCTTCAAGAGAAAATGACCCCACCGCTAATTTGCAAAATGCTATTCGATTTAGTATTACTTTACTCAGCAACGCAATATTTTCCTGGTGTGCTTGCAACTGTTTCAGCTTGGGCTATTCTACCGTTTCTCGTTATAACTCTAGCTTACATAGCTAGTTTAGGTCATTATCATAAACAAAAGGGATCCTATGATCCCGATCAGATGTTAAAACGGGAACGTAGGAGAGAAAAAAAACGTCATATAAAATAAAAAAACAGTAGAATTCCCTATTAAGAATAAGCATTCTACTGTTTTTTTATTGATTTAAATAATTATCTACCGAAAGATTCATTTATAAGGTCATTAACCTTAGAATCATCATACAATTACCTTTTCCAGGACCGACAATCTCAGCTTCCCAGCCTTTGTCCAGTGACGAAAGCGAACTTCTATCTTCACAAAGGGCTCTACATAAACAAAATCCTTAGTTTCTCGAATAGCCGCTTTCTTTAGAAATGGAAAAGTTGCTTTCCCGATCGGTGTGTTAAGGCCGTACTCTAATAGACCAACTGGGATGATCTTTCCATCACGCTCGACGCCTATAGACCAAGCCTGTGTTTTCTTTGAAAAACCCGTGACAATGCATTCTTCTCTATTATAGACAACGACGCGTTGCCAAATCCCCCGAGGTCTCTTCCCCTTATAATAGAGACTATCTCTGCGCTTTAGCACGATGCCTTCCAGCTCTTGCTCGCGGCACTGTTCATAGAGAGGAATAAAACCTTGCTCTACATATCGGATTCGTTTAATGAACTCATTCTCCTTCACTGCTTCTTCAAGCAGTGCTTTGCGCTGCATAAGTGGTAAAACGGTCGTATCTTTCCCCTTGTATGCCAAAATATCAAAAGCCACAAAGCATAATCCAGGCGTAATCATCTTTTGTCGCGTAGACTGAAACCGCGCCATTGTGGCTGCAAAGTCAGGTTTACCCGTACTAGTGTCACATACAACGATCTCTCCATCTAATTTGGTTCCACTATCAATTGCAGCTGTCGCAGCTTCTGTAATCTCCTCAAATCGAGAAGTTATTTCATTTTGGTGCCGGCTGTATATTCTAGTTCTGCTCTCTTTACCAATAATACCGCGAATACCATCTATTTTTAGTTCCGCTATATGAAGATCAGACTCATATGGAACATGTACTTCATCTAACAACATTGGATCAGTAAACATTATCATCACCCAGTATATCGTAACAAAATCGATAAGTGATTGATATCGGTAGATGGTGGTAATCATCATTTAACATCATAAGATAATTATGGTCTAGGTAACCGCTTATACAATGCTAATCCAATGTATAAAACCCTAGGTGAAGAAATGCAAACCAACATTTCCACGAGCTTATATGTATTCGTACAGATTCAACTATCCTGCCCTATCGTATTATAGGTTCAACCAGATCTTTCTGGTTGAACCTTTTTTCATTTGCTTAGAGGATTAAGGTAGCCGAGTCGAACGCACCTGCCCGTGGGACTTGATCCCGAGCGCTATAATGTTCACCCCTACTTGTCATGACCATGATTGAGGCTGGTTGGGACTTAAGATCCCGTATAACAAGCGATGCTATGGAGCGACAAGAATAAATCATTAGGGCTCTCGGTAAATCTACAAAAAGGGAGAGATTGAATGAATCCAGTTATCGGTTTAGATATATCTAAAGAAGAAAGCCATGGACAAGCCTTTATAGAGCGTGGAAAACCATACAGAGGAACTTTCAAATTTGAGCATACTCAAGAAGGACTTAAGAAACTGCTTCAAGTTGTTCAGGACCTAGAACATTCGTCTAGACAACGTCCCATGCTTATTTTAGAAGCTACTGGGCATTACCAAAGCCCCGTTGTTCAGTTTCTGGAGAAGCATCACTATCTTTACATTGTCATTAATCCGCTAATCTCAAATCGGCTTAGGAAGTCCAACCTTCGCAAAGTAAAGACGGATGCTGCTGATGCTTACCTTTTAGCAGAACTTTACTACAAAGAAGAATTCGAGCCTTTCAAGAAGAGAGGCGTTCAGCTGCTTAATTTGCGCTATCTAACGAGACAATACGAGGCTCTTTCAAAGATGTGCGTACAGACAAAACTGCAATTTCAAGCAGTTTTAGATCAAGTTTTCCCTGCTTATAAAGGTGTATTTGGGGCTATGTATTCTAATATTTCACTTCAGTTTTTAAATGAGTTTCCAACTTCAAATTCGGTTTTGCAAACGGATGAAGATACACTCAAAGCTAAAATGAAAGAGTTGCTTTCTTCAAAACGAGGGCGGTCCGAGGACTGGATTCACCTACGTGTTCAACGGTTACTGGATGCGGCTAAAGAAAACCCATTTCAACGAACCATGTACGCAAGTCACTTGGTCAATCTGAAAGTTCTTATTAGCCTCATTCTCCAGTACCAAGAGCACCTTGCTGGATTGGAACAAAATATAGATGCCTTGGCTGGAGAAATAGAAGAATATGATTTAATTCAGTCGATCCCTGGTATTGGTCATAAAATTGCGTCAACAATTTTATCGGAAATCGGAGAAGTCGACCGATTTGATCATCCTAAAAAGCTAGTCGCCTTTGCAGGTATTGACCCGAGTGTCTTTGCTTCGGGTAAGTTTACGGCAACTCGAAATCGGATAACAAAACGTGGTTCCAGACAGCTTCGATATGCCCTAGTTTTGGCTGTCCAGTGTGGTCTCATTCGCTCTCGTAATACACGAATCAAGGAGTTTTACGATCGCAAGAGAGCCGAAGGAAAGCCGCATAAAGTAGCTCTTGTCGCATGTGCCAACAAGCTAGTTCATTGGCTGTATGCCATCTTAAAAAACAAGAAGATGTTCCGTCCAGCTTAATAAAAATATTGGTATAACCTTCCAACACAATTATGAATTGGAGGGTTATTTGCCATATTTATTTTTATTATACCAGATCATTTATAATCACTTTACTGGGAATCTTGACAAGCTATTAGCTGGTATAGATTAAAGAGGCTGCCATACATATACGTGCAGCCTCGATTGTTTTCTTTATTAGTCTATTGTTCTCCGATGGTGAATCGCATGCCAGCGAAAATACACCTGGGCCTTCAAGTTAAACCCTCCAGAATTTCTATCGAGATTTCATCTACACCTGCGTCCTTATCATCAAAAGTTGGATGTATTGATAACCGCTGAAGATCCGGTACTAACTCCAATTTATCCCTCAAAGATAATTTATCAAACAATAGACTTAAGATAGAACACTTCCACAGACCATCTTCAGAATTTAAAATATCTCTAATAAATGGAACTAATTCTGAATTGAATTTTATTAGAATAACACTTCATAACTAACGTGCAGCTAGAAGATGTTCAAATGCAAGAGCAGCCTCTATTGATAAAACAATGAGAGTACGTTGCATTTTGAAATTAAGAAAGTTACTCCACAGTATACTTCATGTTTAATGTAGAAGTAACAAAATATCGGTTGCCTCTTCGTTGACTAATTCTTGTCTTTCACGTTCAGTAGGGTTAAAAGCTAATCTTTTAAGATCAGCTTCCATTTCCGATAATACAGATTTAGGTAAATTTTTAACCAACTTTACAAGTATTGAATATTTCCAACAGTCATCATCAGAAGTGAAAATTTTCCTGAGATGAGGAATTAATTCCCTGCCTAAGGGTTGCAGCAACTTCCCTATTTCTTTTGTAGTAGGCCAATTTGCATCTTCAGTCCACTCTAATAAATCAGGAATAATAGGTTTAATTAAATTTATATCCAATGTTTTCAATTTATTAACTGAATCGATATCCATTTTATCTTTCGGGATTAATCCTTTGATATCCATCTTTATCCTCCTACCTATAATCATGTTTAAAGGTAATTGCTTTCAAAACTAAAGTTAGATAATAAGGATTAGTTTCAGCATTCACTCTTGATTCCATCCATAACTTATGTTCGTATGGATTAGTAACTCTGATACTCACATGACCTGTTACACGATAATCTATCTTTGCAGTCAAGACTCCAGTAGCGTTAATTGCTTCGATTGATGTAAACCAACCTTTAGGTTCATCTGGCGCAAGAAAACGGATAATCCCTTTGTATCTTGAAGTCGAGCTGTATGATATGTATTGGTCATTGAGCCACCATGATGGGGTAGTACCAGCGAAGCTGACACCACCCGCAAAGTAGATGGTTATATATATAAATTAGGTGTTTACTTGTATTATTCAGCAGATAACCAGATTCATCCTGCCGCCGGGTATGGCGATTTCACGAAACAACCTCCAAAGATTCCGGAATAAAATCCAAAATGGCGATAGCGATTAAAATCCCTGCGATTAAAGCCATCAAAGCATTCAAGCCCTTGCGCGACCAGTCACGTTTTAACACAAAAACGAGGCCGCCGATCACATTGGCGGCCGCCGCCAGAAATATATAAAAACAAACTTCCCCAATTCAGCACAACCACCCTGAACTACTCAGGCAAGCTCTGACTAGATGCCTTATCCGCTCTGGATGCCCAGAGCGTTTCAATCATGACCATAATAACCCCTGTCATGATGAACACATCCGCCATATTAAATACCGGATAATTGATAAATGTTAATTCAAGCATGTCCACTACTTCGCCATGTAGAGCGCGATCTACAAAATTACCAAGCGCTCCTCCAAAGATCAGTACTAATGCATAAGCGAGGAATTTTTGTCCGCGGTAGATTTTGCGTAAGTAGATGATAATACCAATAAGCACGATGGCAGTTACCAAAATAAAAAACAGCCGCTGGTTTTGCAAGATGCCAAACGCGGCACCCCGATTTCGAATGGATGTCAGTTGGATAAAACCCGGAATAAGCGGTATTTTTTGACCGATATCCATATAAGTCGCAACACTCCATTTGATCAATTGATCAACAGCAAAAGCGATAATGGCCACAACGTAGTAACGAAACACAATACACTTCCTTTCAAAGTAAAGAGTCAAGGGTATTCACCCCTAACTCGACCTGAATGTTTTAGTCTTATGCCTTATTCCTTGACTCTCATCAGTCGCAAACCGTTTAACGCAACCAGGAGCGTTGCCCCCATATCGGAAAGAATAGCAATCCAAAGCGTTAACCAACCCGGGATGACCAATAATAAGGCAATTAATTTAATAGCGATTGCGAAGGTAATATTAGCCTTGATTATATTTAGAGCTTTACGGCTTAGTTTCACAGTGAATGGAAGTTTTCTTAAATCATCTCCCATTAGAGCAACGTCTGCTGTTTCAAGTGCTGTATCTGTACCAGCTCCACCCATTGCGATCCCAACAGTAGAAGCTGCCAACGCAGGGGCATCATTGACTCCATCACCAACCATTGCTACCTTACCGTACTCGGATCTTAATTGTTTAATATAGTCTAATTTGTCCTGTGGCATCAGTTCTGCCTGAATATCCGATACTCCAACATGCCCGCCTATCGCATTCGCAGTACCTTTGTTATCACCCGTAAGCATAACGGTTTTTTTGATTCCAAGTTGATGCAGCTTTTGAATGACTTCCTTACTTGTTTCACGTACTTCATCAGCTACTGCAATAACAGCAAGCATTTCTTTTTCAGTTCCAACTACCATCGCTGTTTTACCTTGGTTTTGAAGAGTCGTTACATTTTGCTCTAGTTTTTCATTGAAACCAGAAGCTAATAATTCCTTAAAGAGTTTTGGACTTCCGATATAATAGGCCGTTCCGTTTACAATACCTTTAATTCCTTTACCTGTAATAGAAGAAAAGTCCTCAACCATTACGTCAGAATAAGATATATTCTCCTGCTCAGCTTTTTTCATGATGGCTGAAGCAAGAGGATGTTGGGAACGGTATTCCAATGCAGTGATAATGGACAACAGTTCTTTGTCGCTCGTCTTATTGTTCAACACGTTAAAATCAGTTACAACTGGGACTCCTTTTGTTAATGTACCTGTTTTATCGAATGCGATGGCCTTTAAGGCACCCATTTCTTCTAAATAAACCCCGCCTTTTATAAGGACACCTTTTTTCGCTGCATTCCCAATTGCTGAAACAATCGAAATCGGAGTGGAAATAACCAATGCACAAGGGCAACCAACAACTAGAACAGCTAAACCTTGATAAATCCATGTCTCCCAACTTCCATCAAAGAAAAGTGGAGGAACAACTGCGACTAAAGCCGCAATGATCATGATGATTGGCGTATAATATTTTGCGAATTTCTCAACAAATGCTTGAGATGGAGCACGTTCACCCTGTGCTTCCTCTACAAGATGAATAATTTTAGATATCGTTGTATCTTCTACCAGCTTAGTTATTTTTACCTCAAGTAATCCTTCTTCATTTAGAGTACCTGCAAATACGTCATCATCAACCGTTTTCTCAACAGGGACTGACTCACCTGTAATGGCTGCCTGATTGACTGCAGAGTAGCCATTTACAACCACACCATCCATAGCAATCTTTTGACCAGGTTTGACAATCATGATATCTCCAACCGCGATATCATCGACATGGACCATCATTTCTTGTCCATTCCGTCTAACGAGGGCTTCCTTTGGAGCGATGTCCATTAATGAACGAATCGATTGTCTTGCTTTATCCATAGAGAATCGTTCTAGAGCTTCACTGATTGCAAAGAGTATGACAACAAGGGAAACTTCAGCCCATTCTCCTATAATGCCACCACCTATAACAGCTACTGTCATAAGGGTTTTCATGTCAAAGTCAAAATGAATCAAGTTTTGTAAACCGATTTTAAAGAGTGATAATCCACCGATTAACATAGATGCTACAAATAATAATGTAGTAACAATGTTCTCATCCCCATTAACAGATGAGGAAAGGTAACCAAAGATAAGAAATAAGGCTGAATAGAGTAATGTGCTGTGCTTTTTATAGAACGGAACTTTTTCTTCCATTTTTACCTCTTTAATTTCTTGATTAGCTACTCGTACAGGTTTTTCCGGAGCCACTTTAAGATTTTCAAAAGCTCCTGCCTTTTCAAGTTCCTCAATCGTTGCTTCACCATAAACGGAAATTTTAGATGCTCCAAAATTCACTTTGGCATCTTGAACCCCTGGAAGTTCCATAACATTTTTCTCAAATTTCCCTGCACAATTCGCGCATGTGAATCCTTCGACGCGGTATACGTTTTTGTCATCCAATGGTTTAGCCACTTTACTCAACGCCAACAACCTCCTTTTGATGATCAATGGCAAGCCTTATCATTTGTTTAAGCTGCTCATCTTCCAGTGAATAAAAAACAAGTTTACCTTCTTTGCGATACTGTGCAATCCCCATGTTCCGCAGCAACCGTAAATGATGGGAAGCCGTCGCCATCGTGGAGCCGATAATATTGGCCACATCGCAGACGCATAACTCGTCCTCATCACATAGTGTATATGCAACCTTCAGCCGCGTATGGTCGGCAAGCACTTTAAATACTTTCGCCATATCCTGAAAATCATTTTTGTTTATTTTTTCCCGGACTCGATTGACCTTATCCTCGTCATAACAAAAGATCTCGCATGTATCTTGGTTCTTCAATTCCAATCACCTCAATCTAATGTTTGTTTGATTATTATATTATGCTTTTGCCATTGGTTTGTCAAAGGCAAACAAAACTAAATATGAATGGGATGGCCAAGGGCAACTTCTGCCGCTTCAGCCGACAACTCCCCAAGTGTCGGATGCGCATGAATCGTGAGGGCTAGATCTTCCATGGTCGTGCCCATTTCAATTGCTAAGGCAATTTCCGGAATCAAGTCCGACGCGTTTGTGCCGACGATTTGTCCGCCAAGGATCAATCCTGTTTTCTTATCCCCTACCAGCTTGATGAACCCCTCGGATGCACTCAAAGAGAGAGCACGCGCATTTGCCGCAAACGGAAACTTGCCAACCATGATGTCATACCCCTTCTCCTGGGCTTCAGGTTCGCTAAGTCCTACGGAGGCAATTTCCGGATCGGAAAACACGACTGAAGGTATCACCTTATAGTCTAAGAAACTTGGCTGTCCAGCTATTGCTTCAGCAACCACTTTTCCTTCGTATGAGGCTTTATGTGCCAGTGCAGGTCCAGCGATAATATCGCCAATCGCATAAATATGAGGAATGGATGTTCTTCCTTGTTGATCGACTTCAACCAGTCCCCGATCTCCAATTTTCACCCCAATCCGGTC
Organism: Paenibacillus sp. FSL K6-2859; assembly: GCF_038008265.1. Taxonomy (NCBI): domain Bacteria; kingdom Bacillati; phylum Bacillota; class Bacilli; order Caryophanales; family Paenibacillaceae; genus Paenibacillus; species Paenibacillus sp. FSL K6-2859. Next base: position 84,846 of record NZ_JBBOYU010000002.1, read on the forward strand.
AAGACCAAGTTCGCCATCGGTATTGGGTCGTCGTCCTACTGTCACAAGCACATAATCGGCCGTCACTTGTTGTTCTGCCTGATCCACCGTAAAGGTAACCTCAATTTCATCAGTCGACTGTTGTGCGGATTGAGCCATGGCGTTCGTGTGCACCGTAACGCCAAGGGAATCAAGCTTTTTTCGCACAATACGGGTGATTTCACTTTCGAATCCGGGCAGAATCGACGGTGAACCTTCCAAAACGGTTACCTTCGTGCCGAACTTCGCGTACATTTGCCCCAGCTCGATGCCGATGTAGCCGCCGCCGATGACGACCATCCGCTTAGGGATTTCGGTAAGGCTGAGTGCTTCGGTGGAGGACAAAATTCGGTTCCCATACGGGAATGCTTTTAATTCAATTGGGCGCGATCCAACAGCAACGATACAATCGTCAAATTGGTATCGGAGCGATTCTTGCTCATTATAGAGACGGGCTTCCCGATCATTAATGAAAAACGCCTCTCCTTTGAAGACTGAGATTTCATGCTTTTTGAGTAAGGAGTGAATTCCCGTTTTGAGGCGATTCACCACTTTCGACTGTTTCCACTGTTGAATCTGCAAAAAATCAATCTCAACGCCTTTCGCTTTTAAGCCGGATATGCCGCTTTCCAGCATTTGTTCATAACGATGCGCCGCTGATATCAGCGCTTTGGACGGCACGCAGCCGCAATTGAGACATACACCGCCGAGTTCCGATTTTTCCACCAGCAACACTTTCTTGCCAAGCTGCGCGGCTCGTATAGCTGCAACATAACCCCCAGAACCACCGCCGATTACCAACAACTGAGTGTGCATGCTTGCGTCACCTACTACCATTGTGTTTCCCTCCAATTCGTCATTTCGATTTTCGTGAACGTTATCCAAACAGCCTTATGAGATATGCAAATGAATCACCATGCAGCATGATCGAAATACCTAATGCGATAAACACCAGTGGAACAATGACATTTCCGTACTTTTCCAGAATCTTTAGAATGGCCGGGAAGCTTGCCAGCCGATACGCCAGGAAACACCATACCGCGACCATCAAAAGGAACACAATCGCGATGGATAAAAGTGACGCATTCCCCTGGGTCGTAAAATACGGGATGTATATACCCAGGTTATCCCCACCGTTGGCAAAGGTAATCGCAGCGACCTTACCAGTTAGTGGTCCAAACAAACGGTTGTTTGAAGGTTGTGACTTTAGATCGCCCAATTTCTCAAGCGCTTCCTCTGACTCATCTTCTTCCTCCTTTTTGAGAAACATTCGGATACCGAGATAAATCGGTATCAGCCCGAGAAAACCAGCCCATTCGGGTGGCAAAAATGTAAAACCGAAAGCCCCTAATAGGCTCAATACAACGAGCAACCCGAATCCAAGATATTGTCCTAGAACAACTTGTGTGTGCCGCGCTTTCTCAATCTGTGCGAAAAAGATCATCAGCACAAAAATGTCGTCAACGTTTGTCACGATGAACGTGCCAATAGCAGAAAGAATTAATGTGAGTGACATTGTGATTTGCTCCATCCAATTATAGATTTACATGTTCTTATATCCAAATAATTATTTGATTAAACATTACAATTTAACAAAGGTTTACTCCGGCCAGCTATTTGGGGCAGTAGCAGCGAAGCTAACTTCACCGCAATGCTGTTTTATTTCTTCGCTTTGTATAAAGAAAGGGTTCCGTATACTGTCATGAACCTATCCGTCTCTTTAGATTTAGCAAACCCGGCCTTATCGATAATTTGCGGTATCAGGCCATTTACATTATCTGCCGTCGTTTTAAAACCATCGAGGATTTGGATTGAAAGGAACGCAATGCGCATGAGCCGATTTTGCGCCTTTCCCCAATCCGCTATGTGAAGTTCACCTTGTGGTTTAAGTACACGAAAAATTTCTTTTAGTGTTCGGAGTTTATTTTCTAAAGTCAAATGATGAAACATTAGACTTGTGACAACACGATCAAATGAATGATCAGGGTAGGGGAGTTCAAACGACTTTCCTTGATTAAACACGATGTCCATTCCCATATCCACTGCTTTTTTCTCTGCAATTCGGAGAACATTCGGATCAATATTGAGTCCGGTTACTTCTGCTTTCGGGTAAGCTTGTTTTAAAAGAATGGTTAATGTACCGGTCCCGCATCCTAGATCAAGCACTCGCTGCCCCGAATCAACTTGAATTTGTTTAATTAATTTATTCTTGAAGGTAGACTCCCTCATTGTGCAGCGTAATATCGGATCATAAAATGATGTTAACCAGTGAAATCTCAGCGCAGGTATAAAATCTCTATTGTCTTGTTTATGCATCTTTCACCTCAATCCGGCAATCTTGCCAGTAGTTTAAGCACGAATTTTATGAAGGTATGAATTTCCGTTACACATCCAGGAATTAAAGAGATAACCTTAAAAGGGAACCCAGCAACAATAAATCATTTTATTTAAAGAGTTATTCATAGTCGAATATTTGACACCTCCTCGACAATCAAATGATTATTTGAGTATTATAATAAACCAATCCCCTAGAATATTCAAATAGATATTTGATTATTTGCACAACTAGAGAAAAATATTCAAGTTCCGAAAATGTTTTTGGCATCGGAACTTCGACATAATCCACAATATTATTGCCTCATTTTATAAGGAAAGATAGACTAACATTAGGAACATTGTTCCGATACTGACCATTTTAGGAACTTTACCTGGAGGGAATAACATGAAGCGAAATTGGGAACTGGATGAATTAATCGAGCATTTTACGATCCTACCGAACGAGATGAGTTTGATCGAGTACAAGACCGGGGAAACCAAGATTGGATTTGCAGTGCTGCTCAAGTTTTTTCAAAATGAAGCTCGTTTTCCAACCCATAAGTACGAAGTTCCTAAAGCCGTGATCGCGTATATTGCAAAGCAAATCTTCTCTGAGCCGGAATTATATGCTCAATACGATTGGACCGGTCGTTCGATCACGTACCACCGAACGCAGATCCGGGAGTTCTTCGGGTTCCGCGAGGATACGATAGAGGATGCTCAGGAAATGACAGAATGGCTATGCCAACATGTTCTGCATCACGATCATGAATTTGAGCATTTAAAAGAACGCGTTTACCGCCGATTCCATGAATTAAAAATCGTGCCTCCTTCACCGGACCGCATTGAGCGTCTGATCCGTTCAGCCATTCACACCTATGAAGAATCCTTCTTCCAAGCGATATATCAAAAACTGCCTTCCACATCTTTAACTCTGCTAGACTCCCTGATTGATAGCATTTCGTATTTAGAGATTGACGAAGAAGAAGCCGCCAGTGACAGCAGCATCCAAATATCATTTAATGAGCTAAAGGCAGATCCTGGTCGTGCTGGGGTGGATAGCGTGCTGAAGGAAGTTAACAAATTGCGGACAATTCGCAATTTGGAGCTTCCGGATGGTTTATTTCGAGACATTCCCCATAAGGTGTTGAAAAAGTACCGGCAGCGCGTTTCTACTGAAGATCTTCGCGAGCTGCGCCGACATCCCGATCCAATTCGATATACGCTGTTGTCAGCTTTCTTTTGGTTACGCTGCATGGAAATATCGGACAACCTGGTTGATCTGCTTATTCAAATTATTCACCGTATCGGAGTACGCGCCGAACGAAAGATCGAAAAGGAAATTCTGAACGATCTACGACGAGTCAGCAACAAGTACGGCATTTTATTTAATATGGCACAGACGGCCATCGAGCATCCAGAGGGAATCATTAAAGATGTCCTATACCCCGTTGTAAACGAACAAACACTAAAAGATTTGGTCAAAGAATTTAAGCATACTGGACCAGCATACCGCGAAAAAATCCATACGGTCATTCGCGCCTCCTATGGCAGTCATTACCGCCGGATAGTTCCTGAAATTCTTAGCATTCTTGATTTTCGTTCTAATAACGAGGTTCACCGTCCGGTTATCCTCGCGCTCGAACTAATCAAGAAATACACTCAAACGGGAATGCACTATTTTCCATTAAACGACGAAATTCCTATCAATGGGGTGATCCGCAATAACTACAAAGAAATTATCATCGAAAAAGATGAAAAGGGACAAGAACGAGTAAACAGGATCAACTATGAAATCAGCGCCTTACAAATGCTCCGGGATAAGTTACGGTGTAAAGAAATATGGGTATCTGGAGCGAACCGGTATCGAAATCCAGATGAGGACCTGCCGGTAGACTTCGAGGAACGCCGGGAGGAAAACTACAAAGCTTTAAATCAACCGTTGGTTGCAGATTCCTTTATCACTACGCTAAAACAGGAAATGATTCAAGGTCTTGAAAAATTAAACGAGGGAATGCCGAAGAACTCTAAAGTAAGGATTACTGATAAAGGTAAAGGCTGGATCTCGGTTTCTCCGCTGGAACCGCAAGAAGAGCCGGTTAATTTAATCCGGATCAAAGGTGAAATTACGCGCCGCTGGCCAATGACCAGTTTGCTAGATATTCTGAAGGAAACCGATCTACGTATTTCGTTTACAGAAATGTTCAAGACGGTGGCCCATCGAGAGATATTAGACCGGGATACGCTACAAAAGCGATTGATCTTATCTCTTTACGGTTTGGGAACGAATACCGGTTTAAAGCGTGTCAGCGCCGGTGATCATGGTGAAAGCTATAAAGACCTTCTTTACGTCCGGCGTAAATTCATTCACAAGGATAACCTTCGCAACGCGATTTCCGAAGTGGTGAACGCTATCTTTAAAGTACGAATGCAGGAAATATGGGGTGAGGGAACAACTTCTTGCGCCTCCGATTCAAAGAAATTCGGGGCATGGGATCAGAACCTCATGACGGAATGGCATATCCGATACCGCGGCCGCGGTGTTATGATTTATTGGCATGTAGAAAAAAATTCGACTTGCATCTACTCACAGCTTAAATCGTGTTCTTCATCAGAAGTCGCTGCGATGATGGAAGGGTTGCTGCGCCACTGCACCGATATGGATGTGGAGAAGAATTATGTTGATTCACATGGACAAAGTGAGGTAGCATTCGCCTTTTGTTATTTGCTTGGTTACAAACTCATGCCTCGATTAAAAGCTATTCATACACAAAAGTTATACCGACCGGAGCCGGGAATGACTGACGCTTATGCGAATTTGCAGCATGTACTTACGCGCCCGATTAATTGGGAACTGATCCGTCAGCAGTATGATCAAATGATGAAGTATGCAACAGCTTTACGGCTTGGTACGGCTGAAACGGAAGCCATTCTGAAAAGGTTTACCCGGAACAACTTGAAGCATCCAACGTATCAGGCGCTAGGTGAGTTGGGTAAGGCAGTTAAAACTATTTTCCTTTGTGAATATTTGCATTCGGAAGAATTGCGCCGAGAGATTAATGCTGGTTTAAATGTCGTGGAAAATTGGAATTCAGCCAACGGGTTTATCTTCTATGGCAAGGGTGGAGAAATTGCCACCAATCGCATGGAAGATCAAGAGATGGCCGTTTTATCTCTTCATCTGCTTCAAAATTGCTTAGTCTACATTAATACCATCATGTTCCAGAATGTTTTATCGGAGAAGAAGTGGTTTGATCTAATGACTCCGGAAGATTTGCGTGCGGTGACACCCTTAATCTATACACACGTTAATCCATATGGCACATTCCGATTGGACATGAAGGAAAGACTTCCATTAGAAGGTGAACTTGCATGATTGAAAAACGCGTATCCGCAAAAAAGAAAGCCCGGGAACTGGCGAAGTATCTTCGCGCAGAACGACCGGACTATGCTTATCTAAAAAGTTTGTTTCAGTATTTAAGAAGCGAGCTTGAAATTGAGGTTCCAAAATCATCAAAGAAGCTGCCTTACGTGCCGACAGAAGAAGAATTAAAAAAATACTATGAAGTGGTTTGGAAGGCCAAGAATTTTCAGGACATGATGATCGTGAAAACCCTCATGTATACAGGTGTCCGGGTCAGTGAGTTAATCAGCATTAAGCTGGCGGACATCGATTTTCATTACTGTCAGATCAGGATCAACAAAGGAAAGGGCAGCAAAGACCGCATTGTTCCATTTCCTCAGACTTTCAAAGAACTGCTGGCCATGCACGCAGATTCGATGAAAAAGAAGCAAGCTGCCTATTTGTTTGAGTCCTCATGGAAGAAAAAGTACACGGACAGGGGAATCCGCAAGATTTTGGCCAAATATTCAGAGGAGGCCGAGTTATCTCAAAACCTTTCTCCTCATAAACTACGTCACTTTCTATTAACCTGGCTAAAAAAGCAAGGCATCGATGACGCGCTGATTCAACCGTATTCCGGCCATGAAAGTAGAAAGTCGTTAGAAGTTTATTCAAAGCTGGCGATTACCGATGCACAAAATGAATATAACGAGGTCATTAACAAATTCCCATTTTAATCCATTGGTTTGCGGGTGGTGTCAGCTACGCTGGTACTACCCGATGATATATTGTCTGCTGTTTCTGATCTGAGGAGTAACATCACTTATAGCTTTTTCCATAGACAGTGCAGCCGTTTTCCCTACAGCTTTCACCAATGCATCAAGTATTGAGGCCGACTGTGCACCAGGAAGTGGGATGGCTGCTGCTCCGCCTTTGACCACGTAATTATGGGGGTCAATTTTTGCAGCATTAACTACCACTTGTACTTGAGTTTTTTATAAATCTGCAGTAATTCTGTTAATAAGGAGTTTCTAACCAATGTAAACCACATCATTTTCTCGTCGAAATACTGTTGGAGCTTGTACAGCTGCTATTATAATAGCTGAGGAATAAGGGATGTTCTTCTCACGGTGTATATTTTAGAATTGCCTAAAAACCCTTCCATTTTCATTAAAACATAAAAAACCGCAAGAGGGTCACTTTTTTCAAAGTGTCCTTTTTGCGGGTTACGAGTTCAGGTGGCAACTTTGTAGCCCTAATGAAGAACTAAATCAAAAATACCATGCTGTATGTCAATCGACATATTCATAAAACTGCAATGCCTTTACTTTGACATCTTTACATTGACACTAAAGCTTCTGCCCCTGTCTTGGAGCAATGAATAAACTTGCGATGAATGCAAGTACAGCAATACATACAGATACCCACAGAGCGGTGCTGTATCCGCTAATCGTTCCTTGAGCAACATAGGGTGCTATGATCCCTATTCCGAGACTAGCACCAATACCGAATGCGGAACCGTTGAGTCCTGGCAACGCTGCTGGTGCTTCTTCTGGGGAAAGAAGTACGCCTAGCCCGTTGATGGTCGTAAGAATCAGTCCGTTGTAGGTGACGCCTAAGACAGCAATGGAAGTGAACACAACCCATTGGCTTTGCGGAAGTATCGAAATTACAATGAGGACTGCAATGTTGATGATCATGCCTACCCGCTGCAAGAGAATCCAGCCCCATTTACCTGCAAGCCAACCTGACAAGGGCGCAGAGAAGACACCGATTAATGCGGCAGGTGTAAGGAAAAGTAATGCGGATGTAGCGGCGTCGAGTCCGACCCTACATTGTGATCCTGACTAAGCAGAACGATAGTAAAGTTGATAACGGCAAAGGTGCTGGACAAGGTCAGAATGGTAGTAGTAATTACGGGCCACACTTGACGGGAACGTAGATGTTGGACGGATATCATTGGCGTCTTGCTCTTCTTCTCAATGAACCAGAATGCAATGAAACAGACAACAGTTCCGAAAAGGTACATAAGCGTGATGGGTGCTAGCCAACCATTCGCTGGACCATTAGATACAAAGTACGTTATGCAGATCAATCCTATGGAAAGTACCGCAGCACCCCACCAGTCCATCGTTTGGGTTGTTTCAGACCTTCTTTCCTTGGGGACGACGAGCATGACGCATAACAATGCGACGAGACCCAAAAAAAAGACGACGACGAAAATGGATCGGTATCCGAACTGGTTGCTAAGCAGGCCTCCAATATAGCCGTCAATACCTCCAACCCCTCCATTCACTGCCGTGAGGATGCCTAGGACGGTTCCGAAAACCTTTGCGCTGAAGGACTCACTCAAAATCACATAAGCTAGTTGGAACGCTGCACTCGAGGCACCTTGGAGCACTCGACCGATCAATAAAAACGCAAAATTTGAAGCGAAGATACATAAGAGGGTTCCTGCTCCTAGTATGCAAAGAACAATGACAAGGGCGCGACGTCGACCGATAAAATCACTCCATCGGCTCAGTACGACGCCACCTATTGCTCCAGCAAGGAAAAACAAGGATGAAACCTGCGAAACCTGACTAACACTTACATGCATGGCTTTCGCGATATCTGGAAGTGCTGGGGTAAGCATGCTTGCATTCAGTTGATACGACAAGACACATAAAATTAAGGTTACTACCAAAGCTACTGCACGACCTCCGACGTAGGTTACTTGACTTTGCTGCTGAGATTGCTTTGCTACTTGATCCATTAGGTAAGGCTCCCTTCTTTTAGTGTCCGAACCATGTTATGAGTTGTTTTGAAATACAAGCATTAGCGTTTCATTTAAATGTTGAACTAAAGCTTGTGAATCTACCTGAATGCACACCTTTACGTTTGGATTTGCTTCTCTTAATTTCTGTGGGTTTCCAATCGTTCTACCTACTGCCTCTCCTTGTGTAATAACGGTCATGTGCATGGATACCATCGTAAAAAATTCAGGATGTAATGCATTTATAACAGCAGATGGGTCATGAAGATAACAGCCTTGAATTTCATCATGTTGTGAAATGTAATAATCTATCATATCCGCATATGTTTTTCCTGCTAATGTTCCAGTATTCCTCCAGTTTCTAGTATTTTCATTAGTGAGTATAGAGCGTTGCGTTACATCCAAACCAACCATGGTAACGTCTACACCGCTTTCAAATAAGTACTTCGCTGCCTCTGGATCTTGCGAAATATTAGCTTCTGTATATGGACTAACATTACCTGGGATTGTTAATGCTCCTCCCATAATTACTACTCTTCCCATTTTGTCTTTCATTTCTGGAGCTCTTTTGAGTGCCATAGCAAGATTGGTCAAAGGCCCGGTAGCTACAATTACCAATTCATCCCCATATTTTGTTGCGGATTCAACTAAAAAATCGACCGCATTTTTCTTTTCTTTTTGTTGTGGCGATTGTTCCATATGAATTTGTCCTACCCCATTAGCTCCATGAATACGTGCACTAACTTCTAATCGATTAAAGACATCTTTACACATCGCATGGTTTTCCCCAGCAAATACCGGAATTTCTTGTGCATTGCACATATTGAGGATATTCAAAACATTTTGTACCCCTACTTCTGTGTACACATTCCCATAAATGCCAGTTACTCCGATTAACTCGATCTCTGGATTCCCGATTGCGTAGGCTAAAGCCATTCCATCATCTATTCCTGTGTCTAAATCTAAAATCATCTTAACCATCGTTATAACTCTTCCTCTCTTATAGGTATTTTTTTAATTCTTTTATAGAAGGCATTCCGCTTTGTGCACCAAGTGCCCTTATCGATAAAGATGCACCGATTCCTGCTATCCTAACGGCATCTCGTAATTCCATTTTTTCTGCAATTGCATAAGCAAGTATTCCATTAAAAGTATCGCCCGCTCCTGTGGTATCCACGACATCCACATTTATACATGGAATGGTAGTCACTTGACCATTCTCAACATAGGAGGAACCTTGCGAACTCCTGGTAACAATTAACTTCACACTGTTTTGCTTACTCCATTCCAGCATGTCTGTCTCTAAATCACCCGAAGATCCTAATTCCCCACTCATCATACTTTCAAATTCAGTATCGTTCGGAGTTATATAATCGACATATTCTATCAAACCTATCGGTATTTCTTTGTAAGGAGCGGGATTTAGAATTGTTGTTACACCAAATTCCTTTGCTTTTTGCAATGCATATTCAACAGTCTCTATAGGGATTTCTAACTGTGCTAGCAATACATCTGCTTGTTTAATGATTTCAATGTTTTCTTCCACAATTCGTCGATCACAACAATCATTAGCTCCTGAATTCACAACAATAGCGTTATTGTTTTTGGTTTTAAATACTGTGGCTATTCCTGTTGGGGTATCTTCTATAATGTTCAGTGAGGAGATATCCAATGTTTCTCTTGATAAATGTTTCTGGATTCTTTCACCAAATGCATCATTCCCTACACAACCTAATAAAGATGTCGAAATTCCCATTCGTGATACGGCTACTGCTTGATTTGATCCCTTACCACCGACCATGTAATGAATTTGATCGCTACAAATCGTTTCACCAATCATGGGTAACCGTTCTGTCGTCATGACCATGTCCATATTTAAACTCCCTAGCACAACAATCTTTTTCATTCACTCATCCCTCTCTACCAACACACATATTGAACACATGATGTTCAGTTGTATGTATTGATGTATGTTTTATACAAGTTGATAATAAAACAAGTTGTAAGCGTTGTCAATACGGAACAACAAAAAAACCTTCCTCGTTTGATTTCTCAAAACGTAGAAGGTTATCTGTATATGAACATTTTACTGTTTCCTAAAAACTTTGAAAATGGCGCGTTCGAAGGGAATATAATATTTACTATAGGCTATAATGTTTCCGGTTTTATCACTGATTCGCTCGATAATCATCTGGTAATAACTCGATTCATTCCCTGTGTTCGCTTCTTTAATATATTCTGTTGCAGGGACAAGACGAATTTCAAGAGCAGAGGAAAGTCCGTAATCATAAATTCCATGTTCAAGAAAATCTAAAACTTCATCGTGTTTATTCAGATCGATCGAATTAATATATTCAAAGTCCGTGGCAACATGTGAAAAACACGATCCTTTTATACAATTTTCACTTTTATAATACCTATATATCGCAAGTGCTAGGGGAGTTCTTCTGTTAAATATTCGATCAATATGTTCGCTTGATACTTGAACCTCCATTTCTATATCAACATGGTCAATTGGATCTATGCAACTCATATAAAACGGATTTGACATCCGCTCCATACCTATATTATCAATATTCAACGTTTTACGAACAAAGTTCCCTATTCCTTTTTTAGTTTCTAAAATACCATCTTCCTGCAATAATTTTAATGATTGTCTTAATGTAGACCTACTTATACCAAGTTGCTCTGCTAATATCGGTTCAGTTGGAAACTTACTTCCTTCCGGATACAACCCATCTTTTATCATTTTCAGAATTATATTATAAGCACTAGCATAACGAGTTGATCTCCCATTTGATCGATTATTTTCAATCATATAACCCTCCATTCACTGCCGAAGTTCACAGTATGATTTAATCAAAATTAAACAGCACTATTATTTACATCCATGTGATAGGGATAATTCATATTATCTCATTATCATCTGTTTATATAAAAAAATCCACTCGAGAACCTTTTTTGATTCTTTCTTTATTTAACTCTCCGGGTATAAAAACGCCTTGTTACAGGTGAAGTAAAAGTGCTGAGACATAAAGGTAAACGGCGTAAACCCATGGAGACACGCGGACGCTTTCTCATAGCGAAACCCATTAGCCAGCACCATCCATCTCATTTAACTCAGTCCTCTAGTTTATATTTCTTTAACAATCATATTGATTTCCTTTAAAAAAGACCCTACCACAACGGTAGGGACTCTAAAGTAATATTTGTTCTTCCTTTTCTGATTCTAGATATTTAAATACCTCTTTTGCTTTACCATCTGTGAAGTCTTCGATCTGCAAAGGTCTTTTATTGTTCATGGAGCGCCGATCAGAGGTGGCCACAATGTCTTCCATAATTTTTTGTCTCATGGAAAGCATACCTTCAGCTTTCGTCGTGATTTCCTCTCGAATACACTGCTCATAAAAGAAAATCGATTTGCCGATCCTATCATTTAACCATATCAGTGAAGTGGCTTTATCATCTTCATCTTCCGGATCATACTCACGCTTAGTATCCGCGTAGTTATCTTCAATTGCTCTTATTATGTAGCCGGCTAAATTACTTACATCCATATTACGTTTTTTATCATATACATACTGTACATTCTCACGTATAAGTACTTCACCATACTTATGGATCAGCTCTTTAGCTGTCTTTTTATTAATTTCAAAACGAGCTAACAAAGCGATGAGATCTTCCTGCGCGATATATTCCGCATCATTTAATCCTTCACGTCCTCCACGAGGGTTCGGGAAGATATGAAACACGATACCAACCACTTTAGCACCTTTTTTGATCTCTTCGAACGTAAATTTTATATCCGTCTTAGCTTCTAGTTCCATTTGAGAAGATAGTAAAATACGATTTTTCAAATGACTGTATTTCACATACTTACCTTCTTCTAGCTCAAGCATATCCCGTAGCTGTTCCAGTGTAAATCTTCTCTTTTGGAGCGGGAGATACTGTTTAAGTAGCTTGTACAACTTGGAAGAATAAAAGCTTTTCAAATAAAGCACATTCCACATTTTAAACTTCGTAAAGTTTTGCTGGAGCTGTAGTAAATAAGGGCGAAGCATTGAAGAAAACTCAAGCTCTATCGTACCCTTACCATGATAGTACCTTGCTGCAGCCAACCAATGTGCTGACAGTGTGGACTGCATGCTCTTTTCTTCGATAATCACCTTTTTATCCTGTAAACCCTCTACTATATCACGAACGCGTTTATAGAAATTCTTTTCGGTAAGGTCCAGCTTTTCAGCAATATCCTTAACCTTGAAAAAATGAGTCTTAAATTGTGTATCATCAGGGTGAATCCTAGATGCTAGTATGTATATTAGTCTCTCTTCGTATAGTGTGAGATTAGTCCTGGCCTCAATTAATGCATTAGATTCCGAAACGATGTAATGATCCGAGATGGCATCATGTTCGAATTCGAACTCTAACTGCTGCTCTTTCTCTATCATGCGTTACCCTCACTAAACTTTATTTAATATATAGATTGTATTGTACCTTAAAAGTAATATCTACTCCCTTCGATGTGGCATTTTTTTCAGAATCTTACCCACTATCAGAGTTGTAACTCTAATAAATGCCACATCATAAGGAGTCTGAGTACTCAAAATAGCTAATTTGATGGTGTTTCTATTAAAGTGCCACAAAAAAAGGAGTCCATTGACGTTAAAAGTGGCATATAATCGATTGTTCACTCCCGTAAGTGTGGCATTTTAACTAAAGTGCCACATGAAAAGGAGTCCATTGACGTTAAAAGTGGCATACAGTCGATTGTTCACTCCCGTAAGTGTGGCATTTTAACTAAAGTGCCACATGAAAAGGAGTTCATTAACGTTAAAAGTGGCATATAATCGATTGTCACTCCCGTAAGTGTGGCATTTTAACTAAAGGCCACATGAAAAGGAGTCCAATGACGTTAAAAGTGTCATATAATCGATTGTTACTCCCGTAAGTGTGGCATTCTAACTAAAAGCCTCACTTATGGGAGTACTATAGTAACTTCTTTATTGCTATCTCAACAAACACTCCTTTTTATGTGGCACTTAGGCTAACATGCTCTAAAACAGACTTATTTCGGATGTAAATCAGAGGTGATTTCACTCAAATCCATGAGATCACCTCTGATTTTTAGTACAGCCACAGTGCTAAATGCCACACAAAAGGGATTAACTAAACTATATACAACCGATCTTGTAATGACTCCCTTGTAAGTGGCACCTATACTCCCTTTAATGTGGCATTAGACTCCCTTCTATGTGGTACCTAGTACTCCTTTTTTTGTGGTCATAGACTCCCTTTGATGTGGCATTTAACTCCCTTCTTAGTGGCACTAATCTATGTTTAACCCTTACAGGTACTAGCATTTCAGCCTCTTAAAACAATAAACATATTAATAAAATAAAAGAATATAAACACATTAATAAATAACTATGTATATCACTTAAGAGATTAAGAGAATCTTCATCAATAAATCTCCAATTTTAAACCTTCTCTATACTCTATTCTCCTAGACTCTAATTAAGAACACTGAAACCCTTCATATATAGTAATTCTAACCTCTAAAAACACAAAAAAAGCAACTTAGCTGGTTTTAAGTTGCTCCTACGCTATCGATATCCAAATGGTTAATTAACAGATACCTCACACACACTAAACTTCAAAAGATCATTTCATTCAGGTAATAATCCTGATCTCAACGATAAATTTTTTTTCATAAATTTTCTCTGAACCAACACTTTATTAATGGTTTGGATCACTTTAAATTGAATTTTATCTTCAGCAATAAATGAGCTATCATTTTTTAATAACTCTTTTATACTCACTAATCGCGACACTGATAAATCCCATAGTTTTCTTTCAATAGCATCACCAATTTCAATGACTCTTTTCCCGTTTCTTCCCACGGATATCTCATGGGAATACACTGAAAGCACATGATTTCCATCAAACATAAGTTTTGTTTCTAATTCTTCATACATCGTTTAGCACTCCCACAATCAATATAATATATATACTATTATATTGATTAGATAATATAGTGGGTTGGTTGTTAATTCTCAGTTTCATTCTTAGAAATAGATCTTTTTATAAAAAAAGAATTTGCCCATTGTTCCAAAGTAATCCCATGTTTCTCTATAAACTTATCGGTTTCATCTTTTTTGTCAAAAATAAATAACTGTCTATCCTCTTCCTCATCTACTAATTTACCATCTGGTAAACGACCATAATTGTATTCATTAGGTGAAGCATGAAGCAATCGTACATACTCACCAGATAGAGAACAAGCTCCAGCAAGAGCAGTATTATCAATATTCTCTGGAGCAAGCGCACCATAGATCGCACAATGAGTCATTTCTGCATTAAGCTTGTCACATAAACGGCACGTCGGGTATATTTTCTGTTTCATTACCATTTGGATAAAACCTCCATTATTCTGTCTGTGGGATTATCATATAACGGAACTCCCAAAACTCAAAATAAATTCTGTACTTAGTAATTATTTGAAATATTGAAAAATAAACATGTGAATCAACAGAAACTTCATCCATTTTTGACTTATTAGAATTTTTTTGTCATATAATAGTTCGTATAGTTCTATTAAGTAATCGTTTACAATTAAATCACAAGGAGGGTTGTGAATAATGAAACATCCCATTCTAAGTAAAAAGTCGCTCTTTCTTATAATTTTTTTGATAATCCTTATAGGAATATACTTTCTATTCTTTGGATTACCATGGAAGTCCATAGCACAGAAAAAACAATTCGAAGTCTATTTAGAAAATAAATATCAAATTGAATTCAAGTTAAAAAAAATGGACTTTGATTTTATGCACCGCACATACCTTACTTATGCATACCCCGTGAGTGATCCATCTTTAGTTTTTTATGTAGGTCAAGATATTGAAAACAAAGAAATTCATGATCTTTATCAATATGAACTCGATAAACGTAAGGCAGGATCAAAGTAGCTGCGCTTATTTATTTTGAAAAAAGCAAGGAATCATCCGAATTCGGAAAATTCCTTGCTTTTTCTGTTCAAAACCCCATATTTAGTTAATTAAATCATATCTCACACTCTATTATATAGTATAATATGTAATTAAAGGAGGAAACTAGACTAATAAGATCATTTATCCAAACATAAGGAGATGATAGAATGTTTGTAAAAAAAACAATAGCCATGTTTCTCTTACTCGTACTATTGGGTTCTACTGCATTAATCCCACCTCCGGCAAGTGCAAATAGTGAAATAATCCCCGTTAATACTGCCATGCAAGTTGTTGAAAACGATATCAAATCCTTAACTCCTGAGCATGAATTTTATGGGCTTTGGAATCATGTACAGGTGGTTCATCGTGCAGACTTGTATGATATTCATGATAATATTATGGGTTACTACTTCCAACTTATGGATGATGGACAAAGCGTTGGATACTATATTTCTGGAGCAAGGTATGATATAACTCCGATACTAGAATACAGTAGTGCACCGGCCAAAGATTCTTTAGAATCACCGGAAACAGGCAAGAAGTTATATTACTTTGGAGGTGAGAATCAAGCCGCGGCAGCTAATGCCGATGAACTAATAGCTCAAATTGAATTAGGAGTAAAAACGTATAATGAAAAACTACTGCAACAAAAGACTATAACTGATGCTTCAACATTGACTTTAGCTAATGTACTTAACAAATTAGAGCTGAACGAGGACCCTAACTCTCCCCAGCTGTGGCAACAGAAGCTAAACTCGAATGTTTCTTTATTAGCTTATCCATCTACTTACTATTTGGCGGTTCCATCTATGAATCAATATCAAACTGGTGTTAATCATCCTAAAAGCGCCTGCGGTCCTACTTCGTTATCGATGGCCATTCAATATCTGCATAGTATAGGACTCAATGTTCATGATATGCAAACATATTTTAATAATTCAGAACCACAAATGATTAATGGAATGTATAATTTACTAGGATCGGGTATTTTTGGTACATCTGCTGGGAATATGTCGTATATGACATCGTATTTGCTAAATATGCACATGAGCGGATGGTCAGCAACAAATGTCAACGGAAGTTCCTCTGGTGCTACAGATAAATTTAAAGATCGTATCGTCAGTTCAAGACCTCCCCTGGTGATGTGGGATACAATCGGATTGAATTTTCTCTTCCCTTGGCTTGACCCAGCTGTAAGTTGGCATTGGCAGACAGGGAATGGATACAGATCTACCAATGGTGTCTTCGAGTTAGGCGTTAAGGATCCTAGCAGTAATTATACTGTTTCCAAATATTATAACTGGGCTGCTAATCAAAGTTACTTCCTCTTCACTTCTTATACACAATAAAAGTAAAATGTCTTATCAAGAAGCATACCTACATTGTTATAATCATCTTTTTTAATAACGTTCGGATTAAAAAGGAGAAAGCAGCAACTGCTGCTTTCTCCTTTAATTTACTTGAATAGTTATTTTATATCCAAGACTAGAAATTAAAAACCATCTGCCCCTCAGAAACGTTATACGACTTTTTCCTCTTAGTCCCTAGTGCCTTTCCTTCAACAAGAAGTTCCAGCTTCCATTCGTTATCTCTCATAACATTTGATTCAACCGGCTTAGTTGTCAATGCTAACAACCACCGGCGGAAATCGATATCGTTTAACTGTACCTTAGTAGGATCCCAATGCAGTTCATAAGGTTCCAGGAAAGATGTTCTTGATACAGTTAACCCATCAACCCCTAGCTCAATGTTATTGGATACATATATGATTTGTTGTTCAAACCGCCCATGCATGTCTTCTGGAACGATGGAGTGTACCCAAGATACTAACGCTTCTTCCAAAGTTGTTCCAAAATACGTAGAGGTAGTAGGAACTTTATCAATGATATTATCCACTTCCAAATCTGTTATTACTGTTGTTGGAGTAATAGGAACCAAATGTGTAGGCGTAACAGACATCTTGCCCCAAATGGATTCAGCACTCTCTACTCCAGCAATATTGTTCCCTACAAAGCGTTTAGCAAGTTCATTCGCCAAACTTCCTCCGGAACTTTCCGTTAAGGCAGCAAGACCATCCTGACTAAACTGTCCTTCTAAAGCAAGCGCTGTAACCATTTTCGTGGCCATAAGATTGATCGCTAATTCCTGCATCGTACCTTTATAACCGCTATATACAGTTTCACACAGAGCCTGCTGACCAATTCTCCAATGTCGCCGGCTTGCTTGACGAACAATAGATAATCGATACCCCGTTTGATAAAAATAGAGAGATGGGAAATTCAGAAGATCTAAACCTGTACTCACCAAAATTGGATTCGTGAGCATAACTTGAATTCCTTCTTGTTCCCGCTCCGCAATCCAAGCTTCCCGTAGAGGTCCATCTACACTGGATTCTAGAACACCCGTTTTGATTCCGCGCTCCTCAAATAAGGTTTGTAAGCGCTCGAGTGTACCCAGCTTTCCAGTGTACATAGCATATACTCCAACTTTCCGTCCCGCTTTGATCCTTGCCCTAGCGAATTTGATCAGCTGCAGTTCTTTTGGATATAACAACCGATCGCTAAGTCGATATCGCGGCGAGACAATCTCTTCCCCAGTGTCAGGATGATAGACACCTTTAAAGTTGAATGGTACATCTGGATAAGATAAAAGTGTATTAAGTAAACTTCCGAGTAAGACAGGTTGTCCACCTGCCTCAATTTCTTTCTGTACAGCTTTACGCAATAGATCAGATACTTCATTCAAGTTCTTTTCCAAATACCACGGAGGAGCCAATAATCGAATACCCTTCTTCACTATTCGTTTAGTGCGTCCTGGTTTTCGTTGAATTCTCGTTGTACAGGATACAAAGGTTCTTTCTCCCCCAAGCTTAACGTTCAAGGGCCCTTCCTGCAGCTCAGGTAAAACTTCGAACATATCAGACATCTGAATAAAGCAGGCGACGTCACTTAGCATGTCCGTGAAAAGCTGAGGTGCAGCTGCCGGCAATTCCTTTACACTAGTTCGAACAGAAGATCCATTACTGGATGAATTCAATGCATTATCCTTACGAATTTTGGTTACCCTTTCTCGTACGCCATAAAGATCGATCCATTTCCCAACATCACCCCAATTAAACCCCATTTGCTTCAATCGCTGTGGAAACATACGAAAAATAAGCTCAAATAGGTTACTAGCATATCCATTGAGCAGTGTCCCAGTCATTGCAATGGACTTCTTCGCACAACCAATTAATACATGAAAAGCATGCGCTTGAGCGCTTCCACCCGTAAATAGCCATAGGTAAGGGTTTGATGCAATCGCTCCCTTTTCCCCGGCTCCACACCGTACGTGAACCTTTCAGTTCATACGGCGTTCCATCTACTAGCCTACCTATTACACCCTATTTAGCTTACAAAGGCTCCTGAGTTGATTCAGTTTTCTCAACTGCATTGCGTTAAGATTAAAATAGTGGAGATATTTCTTAATAGTCTCTTCGTTCGTCGCGTGTATCAGCCTATGAATGTCTCGGTGTACAATTGTAAGATTCTTAAAGTCATCTCCCCCACCAAGGTATATAGGGGTTTTATGATGACAGTGAACGTCTGATGCTTGTAACGGGATTCCCGTTATAGCGCATCGTCCCTTCTGCATGGAGTAAACTGACAACCGATTGTCCATGTATTCAACGGATCGGTTAGGCAGTTTGGACCTCATAAGTATTACAATCTGTGAGTCCCATGCAAAATCTCGATCATTGTCAAACGGGTTCGTGGATTGGGAGTAGTTTAAGTTCGGAATGGACTTGATGTTCCCTATTGGGAAGATGTACAAATCTCCGATCTTATATGTCCTCCTCGTGACAGGATAGTGCCTCCTGTAAGTCGCCTCCGGCGGCAATCCTGAAGGATATTCATAGGATGCGATGTTCTTAAGACGATACCTCAAGGTTTTCATGAGCCGGAAATCAAGGTCACGGAAAGCTACAGTCGCATGGGTAGCATACTTATAATAATGGTGCATACCCAAAATGATCGAGTTGTAACGGTTGATGTTCTCCGAGCTCGCGTCCTTATGGATTGATTCAATATGTCTCTTCAAAGTACCCTGCATTTGCTTGGTCTTTTTATCTGAGACATAAGTGAAAGCGACAATTTTATGCCCTTTCTTAGCGGTCTTGAACTTGTAGCTCAGGAACTCAGAACTTTTCTTCCGAAGGTTAATAACTCGGGATTTTTCCGGGGATATGTCGAGTTTCAACCTATCCTTTAGGAACTTACGGACTGCATGGAACCATTTATGTGCAGTCGTGCAATCCCTGGCCATTATTCTGAAATCATCAGCATACCGGACGATGAATCCTTCTTTCATATTGCTTCCGCCTCTCAATGCTCGGTACTTCTTATCGTTGCATGAGTAAATATGACGGGTTTTATCGAAAGTTTCCCATTGATCAGCTACCCAATGATCGAGGTCATTAAGAACCACGTTCGAGAGCAGCGGGGACAGGATACCACCTTGCGGAACTCCCTTGGTTGGAATGCCTTCACCCTTTATAGGGGCTTTGAGCATTTTACTGATGACTGACAGCACACGCTTGTCCTTTATTCCAATGTTCCATAGCTGCTTAATAAGCAAATTGTGGTTCACGTTGTCAAAGAAACCCTTGATGTCGATGTCCACTGTGTAATGCAGTTTGTTGATGTTAATCAACGTCTGCACCCTTGCTATAGCATGTCTAGTCGATCGGTTAGGTCGAAATCCGTATGAGTGATTGTAGAACTTAGCTTCGCAGATGGGCTGAAGAATATTCAGGAACATTTGCTGAACTAAGCGGTCTATGATGCTAGGGATTCCGAGCGGTCGCTTGTCTCCGTTTGGTTTTGGAATCCAGACTCTTCTTACTTCACGAGGGCGGTAGTTTACTACCGTTTCCCGCATGAATTGTATGAAGTGGGTCTGATCCAGTTCTGCCATGTGTATGATCGTGTATCCGTCTGTACCCTTGGTTTTGGAACCCGTGTTGGCTTTAATCATGCGGTAGGCCAAAAGGATATTTTCGTCGGAGATGATCATTTCCATGAGGTCTCTGAAATTACGCTTCCCGCTCTTACTCTGGGCGTAAAGGTCTTTTTGAATCTCCACTGATTCGTAGTATTTATTGCCTCAGGACGTCTTTGTGTTCATCGGTGTAGGACCACCCCCTAAGAGTGAATCCAACTCACCTTCTTACCCGAAGGATGAACTTTAGCAAGCTAGAATGTAAAATGGTGATCTGTAGACTTGGGGCTATCCCTCCACTGTTTTTCCACAGTTTCAACGGTACTGTGCCCCTACTTTCACAACAACAAACACATTTCGGCTGAAGCCTTATAGTGACCCTTCCGGTGATAGCCGTTTGGTATGAAGGTCTGTTGCTTACAACGTTCCGATAGATTTAGCTGTACATATGCCTTTAGGTGCCTGCTTTGTACCCGTGAGCCTTATAGCCCCATTGTTGGCTATCCCGACTTTCATAACGAACACTCTTACTCATCGGTATCTCACCCCGCTTCACACGGTAGCAAGGGTTTCCCCAAGCTTATGCCTCTGGATACGTTCATTCGCAGGTTTGTCAGTCCCACCCTTGGGACATTCTCACCGTGGACATTTTATAGCGCCCCGGCATATCCCGATCCATATCTTTTCCTGGAGCGGGATACCCGCTCCATAAATGACTTAGGAGCGGTTCTGCCGACTTTACCTAGCTTCATACCCATTGGACTATCATCTTACAGAGCATGTAGGAGTATTAGGCTGTTGGTTTTAGCTCGACATGGCGGCCTCATTCCCAACATCAATCTATCAGTTGTATCTCAAAAATCGAGATCAGCAATTTCGCTCCAAAGGAACTTATATGCTAACGTTTCGCACGTTCGTGGCATTCATCTCCAATAGCTAGATCAAATTTATTTTTGAAATAACGCTTAAAGAGGTTCGCTGGCGACACTTTACGAGGAGCTGGACCTACTGGCTTTTTCGCTAGCCCTGAGTAGCTGCTTTGATCATGATTCTTCGCCGTCCACAAGGAAGCATTACATTTACGATTTCCCATCTCATAAATAGGCCTCTTTTTAATAGATCCATCCAGCTGTGACTCCTCTACATGTCGTGTGGCCTTAACATAAGAAACCAAATTGGAACAATATAGATTATTTTTACGCCGAGTCGGCTTTCCCTGTTTATTAAAGAAATCTTCGTACTCCATCGGTACTAGATCTCTCTCTTCTTCTTTCATGAGTAAACCACCACAGTCCGGACAAACCCATCCCTTAAAGGCTGTTTTTGTAATAGGTTTATCCTCGCTACCTACCTTTGGGACACAGGTATACGTACGATCTACCCACTTAGCTGCAGGAGCATTAACATATCCTAATTTGGCTGTATCCCTTGCAATAATATAGACCTCTATCTTTGTAGGAGCGGTCTCCATTTTTTTGCTATCTCTTAAGTGGATAACATCAACATAATTATTCAAAAACTGGACTTCAAATAACTCTTTATTTAGGAGAAGTCCGACTTCACGCTTTGTTTTCTCAATGAGATGGTTTGGAACCATATATATTACGCGACCTCGACCATGCAGAACTTCTGAGAGCAGTGCGAAAAAGGTAGCAATACTCATAGCCGTTTTACCGGTGCCTGGTTCACCAATAAGGAAAAGATTACGTGATTTACGTAATCCTTTAATCAAAGCAGTCACAAGGTGAGCTTGGGACTTAAATAAAGGCCGCTTGAAATGATTGAGGATCTCAAGCGGTTCATCTCTCCCTGGGTGATGGATCGGCACATACTCTTTATCCAAGCGCCGGATTAAATCCGCTCCGAACATGGATAAATAATCCCCTATGTTTTCAATGTCCATCAGTGTATTGAGTTCTCCCGCTCCTATAACCCCATCTTCTGTCTCATGCTCTGCTTCGTTTCCCTGCTCTTGAACACCTGACTGCTGATCATTGATCTCTAATAGCTCATCTTGGCTTTTATCCATAACCGCAGGATAATTCAAATTAGACAACCTCCTGTACTTGTTCATCTTCTGTGAGTATTAATGCGCCAGTCTGAAGACCAAATGAAATACAGCCATCAAGCACATCTTCCTCAACCAGTAATTCATAAACGACCAATTCAGGATTATCATTTGAAAAATCATGTACGTTCAAAGGAACTAAGCCTTTACTTTTTATTAGCTGCTCATAGAGATAAGGTGTCCACTCTTCAAGCAATGGTGTCTCATAATACGAATCAATGGTCCAAAAAAGCTTCTCATGAATGTTCCCATCCCATGCGAATATGATATAGCCATCTTTTTGGCGTTCTAATACCTTTTCACTCACGACTAACCCAGTAACAAAAGTATCATCCTCGCGTAAAGACATATGCTTATATTTTCCGGATGGATAAACATAAAGTGAGCTCTTATCATAATCTTTTTCACCAATCCGTGGTGCATGAGATATTCGGAAGAAAACATCACTTTTCTTCCGAGAATGATGAAATTGAGCAAACATCGCCTGCACTCTGGAATCAATATCAATGACGTTTGCATACACCAACTCATTCTGTTGCTTTCGATCTTTCTCATTTACTTCACGGGTTACAATAATAGAAGTATGTGTTTTTACATAAATATCTTTATGCTTAAACTCCATGAATTTCATATTTTCTATTCCTCCAGATTCGTTCTTTTTTAGCTTTGAATAGTACGAATGTTGCCATACCGATCTACAATTTTAAAAGTAATCGTAAACTTTTCACGTTCGGTAATTACGGTTTCATTGTCTGTTACCTCGGTAGTACTAATACTCTCTTTTTTGACAACCCCTTTAAGAACATGAAGAAGTTTCCCACTTCCCACTTTTCCGTTCAGTTTTCCAGAAGCCATTCTAAGTACTCTGTGCATTTCTTTGTCTGGGAGGAGCGGCTGCAGTCGTTCTGCAGGCTTCTTAGGGGTTGACCATTCCATCCCTTTACGAGTGAGTGAAGATAGGCGTGATACCTCTCTCACATGATCTACGTCGATATGACTCGAGCGAAATAGCTTAGGGCTAATGTTTCCAGGAAACACTTTATATAGTGGGGCCTCTGCCATCGGAATACGTTGTAGTTCGCTTCCCTCAAGCATTAATCCCAAGATTCGCTGTACCTCATTCCTATCAATATATTTAGTAGCCCTCTTTCTTCCGATCGTATACACCTGATTGAAGGTATCATCATGGGAGGCATATACACGGATATCATCCAAGTTGGCCACCAAAATATTCACTATATCTTTGGTCATACGACCACGAGGGATATTAAATATTAGGATTCCATCCACAGCAACATAAGGGAAAAGCTGCCGAAGAAACCGCTTTTCTTTACGCTCCATCTTCGATTCTAACGTCTCGCTATCGTTATATAGCGATAGGTAAGGGTTTGATATGATCTCCCCCTTTTCCCCCGCTCCAAACCGTGCGTGACAGTTTCCCGTCACACGGCTTTCGGTCGATCAGGTAGGTGTCACTTCACTTTACAGTGGGACACTCATGAGAGGTTTGTCTTACGACTTAGCTCTCTCCTGTTGAGGTTTCAAAAGACTCCGGAGTTTGATGATTTTATTAGTCGCTTTAGGATTGTCGGGAAGTCCAATATTGTGAATCCAGGCATGACACTCTGTGCATACCCAGATCAGTTCTTGGACCTTGTTCACTCTATCAAGTGGTAACCAAGGGCGCTTATGATGGCATTGGCTATGAACTTCAACCAATGGTGCATCGCAGCACTTGCATCGTCCTTTGTCCCGGTTGTAGGCGTACTCACGATTCATCATGAACTCGAAATTGTAGATGCCCTTTACTCCAACTTTGCTCCAGAGGAACTCGGTAGAATAGAGGGGTGGCCTATCCAGAGGCAGTTTACGCTTCGTTTGCTCAGCGTACTGCTTCCTGCCTTCCGGCGTATACGGTGTCATGTCCTGATTGAACATGAACCGCTGATACTGGATGGCGGTGATCTGCGCTTTGGTCAAACCAACCCACAAATCACCTATGGGTACAGCCCACGTACTGTCTGCTCTTCCTGCGTGTCGCAGGGGTCTGTTGTTAAGCTTTGATAGCGGAATGTGGTAGGCTTTGAGACCAACTCCTCCCCACTTTCTTCTGAAAACCGCACGTGCAATGTGATGCACAGCGTTGTCCAGTTTGGTGAGGGTTCGTTTGCTCGTGCCCGTTTTCCAATATTCCGCATATCCGACTATGATCGCGTTAATCCTTTCGATTTCGGCTGCCCATTCTTCATGAGTAGTACGTCTGCTGAGGTTGTGGATCGCGCTGGAGAGGGACTTGATCTGTTCCCTGACCTTCTGCGGGTTGGGGTAGTTTTTCCCCACAATCCTTCCAGAACTCGGCTTACCGTGCTTTGCCTTAATCGGCTCAGCTATGAGGTTGAAACCCAAGAACTTAATGGGGTTCTTCCGCATATCTGTAATTACCGTTTTCTCGTCTGACAGTTCAAGCTTCAGCTTCGAACTGAAGTATCTCTTCAGCTCTCTAAGCAGTTTGACAGCGTCTTTCTCCGTAGGAACTTGGATAACCCAATCGTCCGCGTATCGGGTCAAAAAGCATTCACCGAATCCTGCTCGTTTCAAGTAATTTCTGGCCGCGTAACGTTTTGAATACTCGTTTTCGCGGGAAGGGATTTGCCAGCGCCTTGCGATCATCCAGTCGAAGTCATTGAGGTAAATGTTCGCTAGTAGCGGGGAAAGAATCCCACCCTGTGGCGTGCCCTTTTCGGAGTGTTTAAGGTTCCCTCTGTCCAGTACCCCAGCTTTCAACATCTTCTTGATGATTGCTAGTATGCGCTTGTCGATAATCCCAATGTTCCAGAGCTTCTTGATAAGTAAGCCGTGGTGGATGTTATCGAAGTAGCCTTTGATGTCTCCTTCGATGACCCATGGTGTCCGGTCGGCGTGATAGGTCACGCTTCGAATCGCATGCTTGGTCGCTCTGTACGGTCTGAAACCGTAGCTGTGTTCGAAGAATCGAGCTTCTGCGATTGGCTCGATCACAATTCGAATACATTCCTGGATGATGCGGTCAATAACAACTGGGATACCGAGCGGTCGTAACTTCCCATTCTGCTTTTCAATGAAGTGCCGTCGAACAGGTTTCGGGTTGTAATTCGTGAAACACCCCTTAACCAGACCAATCAGCTTCTTGAAAGGCATTTGGAGATAGTGGTCGACCGTTTTCTTGTCGATACCTGCTGTTTTTGAGCCTTTATTACTCTTGATGTTATGAACGGCCGTGATGATCGTTTGATCATTCATGGCAAGTTCGAGCAATCCCGTGAACGATTTCCCTTCCTTGCTTGCGTGGAAGAGAGTGTCTAAAACTCCCTTTAAGTCCTTTTCACTTGCGACAAGGTTTGGAACCCGCATCTGATCACCCCTTTCGGTATGTCGATGCGTTTGCGTATTACCCTCATGGGCGTTTACCCTGTCTATTTCCTCCAACAAGACCTGACCGATTGGCGCCCTTCGCCACACATTGTTTTTTTTTTTTGTAAGATCCGCCCCTGATGATACAATGGAAATATAACCTTAACAGGGAGGGCGTTACATGCAAGAAAGCAAAGATATTAAGTATGTCGTGTTTGGAAGTCCATTGTCTCGGAAAGATTTGAGTCAGTTCATGACATTGAAAACGTATGTTGATACAAGTCATGATACCCGGGCTCTAATGCAGTCCCCAGAAGGGAAACTGTATCTATATAGCTGGCACGAGGAGATGGGTTTTCCAAATGACTCTGTACATGAGCACTACTTCGAAGTAGATAACCAGGAACAATCTGATAGGTATTCTAGAGTCAGCATGATCGAGATCAAAATACATCTTCCTCGGTACATTCATGTCTCACCTGATTGTAAGGTAACAGGTGTGGGAGTTTAACAATACTTAGCATAGGCCGATTCCGGTCTATTTTTTTTGCTTCCTGCCAAAAAACAAGTGTCCTATATTGAATAGGTGTAGTTGGCTTTCCCAACCTCTGACTACTACGGCGCCTCTGTCAGTCATTCAGCATCATAGAACCGTCATTCTCCACTGAGTGACCTTCCCACGTACCGAATTCGTCATAACCTCTTTTTGCAGTCTTTAGGTGGACACTATACACCGGAGAACCCAGCCACGGTTTGAACTCTAGTTGTGCCGTGGACTTCTGCATTTCATTTCAGAAATGCGGAGGAGCGGGACCCATACGAAATCCGTTCCTCGTTCTCATCTGTAATGGGCTATGTGCTTTCCCATTCAACCCTGACGATGCTTGGGTGTCTTCGATTGCTCTCACCATGGACTGCAGGTGGCCCGCGCTATCGGGATCTTCTTCCTTTCGGATGCGCACGATCCGTATTCACGACTTCAACCCCTGCTCTCGCACATTTGAATGTGATGGCACTCTCCTGCACGGGGGTAGTTCTTAGCCCTCGTCTTGTCTGGCGGGGTCAACCGCTTTAGCGACATGAGTTCAGACGGCGGAAGCATTTCAGCCTCCAATCTTTGACGAATTAGTTCTTCTGCTTAATGCTTCAAGCAGCGTTGGTTTTTGCTGTAGGCCTGACTAGGGCTCACAGTTTGCCAAAACGTGGCGCACCATAGGGAGGATTAAGGTACATGAGTCTAAAGGTATCTCTGCTGATACGACACTCTTCATATCCCCCGTATAGAGCGTAGTTCGCACGTTCTCGAAGTTCGAGATACTTCTCTTCATTTGGCTCAATCCCGAAGGTTACCGCCTCAGTGCCTTCTGTCATGACATTCAATGCATTTCCACTGCCGGCACAAAAGTCGGCTACAGAAAATGCGGATTTCGGAAATTGAAGAAGACTACGAATACACAGCGTATCCTGATCTTTAGTCTCAAAATTGCCCATTCTCACTTTGTTATGAATAACCCGGTCAAACATATCTTTCATCTGATTGGACGACATCTATTTCCCTCCTAATTTTTAGCCAAAAAAAAGAGCTGCAGCATGACGCGCAACTCTTTTAGGCATCCTGTTATAGTAATCCCACACACCATTGCTACTACTAAGCCCTTGTCATAGGCACGGAAGTAAAACTGCAGTTACCGATGGATCACCTTCTAATGTCAGATACCCAGGGCTCTTCGAACTACTCACTCGGATCTGAACATTTTTGGTTTCTCGGTTGCCCAGAAGTAAAGCTTCACGTAGATACTTTCCATTAAATTTCATGACGGGGAAAGAAGCATTAGCATCTAAAATAGCTGTAGGAAATCCTTCTGTCAGTGCACTGTTTTTTGATTGAGTATGAACAACAAATTCTCCTGTTGTATCAACTTCAAGCGTCACACGATTATTTTGAGCATCCAGTGACAAAGCACGATAAAGTGTCTTATCCAGCTCCTCTTTAGATAAAGTAATCGTGATTCCCTGATCTATCCCCTTAAAAGCTACAGAAAGATCTGGAAAAGTCGCATCAATCAATCTACCAAAATAGACAATGTTCTTATCTCTTAGGATTAAGTAAGTACTCGTTACTGCGAGTTGAATCGCAACCGAGTCTTTTAATGAATCCACAATCTGTTTAAAGTTCTGTGCAGGGACAATTGAGGACAGAAACGTTTCCGGAGTATCTATAGGGATGTCCGAAACAAATCTACTAATCCGATGACGATCCGTTGCTTGGAATCCTAATTTCCCCTCATGATTATAGATATGTATACCATTCAGTGCGGGTGTTTTTTCATCCGTAGCTGTAAAAAGTGATGTAACAGCAGCTCTTCGAAGAGTCTCTAATGAAATAGGGATCATATCTGTTTTCCCCAAGACGGGAAGCGCAGGGAATTCATCAGAGTCTAAGACACTAAGATTAGCCTTACCACTCTTTCCATATTGAACATGCACTGATGATTCCTTTCTTGTCAGCGTCAAACTACCAGCAGGCAACCGCTTAATAAGTTCGATCCCTTCTTTTGCTGGGAACAAATAACTCCCCTTTACCCCGCCTGTATTTTTCACCTCCATCATCTGCAGCACGGATTGACTAACGTCTACAGCCGTGATGAACAGAGTATCACCATTCAAGTCAAACTTTATCGTTTGCATGATAGGGATAGCGCTCGATTTAGGTATAACCTTCCCGCAGATTGTTAGTGCATTCATGAGGGCACCGTGATCTACTACAAAAGCCATCTCACTCGTTACCGCTACTTCTTCTTTTTCATCCACATGATTTTCATGACGCTGCTCCAAAAGTATTTCCATTATTATCTTCCTCCCAGTTTTTAGGCACAAAAAAAGCCATGGAAAATAAAAAAAACATACCTGTGGCATGCTTCTTAATCTCCATGGCAAATTCTATGCCTGTTATTTTTTTATCCGTTAACCGGATATACTCCTTCACTCGCCGAAAAGGTAGACGGCGGTGAAAATAAATACCTTTCGTAATATCCGTATTATAACAGTTCAACGTCTTTACAATCAATATAAATGGTTCTCATACCTATAAAATAAAGATACCCTCTTTTTGAAGAAGGTATCTTTATTAATTTATGAGTTACCAATGATTCTCTTGGGTAGTTCTATTCCTTCCGGAATCGAAATGTAACAGCGCGTTAGAAGAAATCCAATACAATTGACCTGCATGCCTTCTAACAGACTGTACCCATTTTTAGTAGATACCAGTGAATATACATGATATTCTTTGAACTCTTCGAGAATCATTTTTAAATGTTGCTGTGTTAAGCCAGTCCATACATTCCCGAAAAAACTTTCATCGTAACTTACCCGCTTCACGAAAAGTGGATGTGTCACCGCTGTTTTGTTCGAAGATGGAGGTATGACTACGCTAGCTTTGTTAATGAATGTGTCAAAATGGTACTCGATAACCAACTCTTGTATCAAGGATTCTGTCATTTCCCCATAAAAGTTGAATAACCTTCCATGACAATACTCAGTTAATACAGTGATACCATCCATAGTACACCAGATCATAACATTCTCACTAACCTCTAAACCTCTTGACCGGAGCATCCCCTCACATATAAATCCAAAACGTCCTAACTCGAATCCAGAAGAGACTTGTGAAGCAAAATCGATCAGTTGACGCTTGGATTCATCGGCGGCTTGCTGGACACTGAGTGGATCAGTAGAGCGAGGTAGATATAGCGTGATTTCACTTTCACTTTCATTCTCTTTAATATCATAGTAGATATTTAATTTTTGACAGAGAGCACGAACGGCATGAACTGAAGGATCATCTATACCATAATCTATATGGCAAATCGACCAGTCCCCTTCGTGATAGGCAGAAACAAATGTTGTGAGAATGTCAGCTACATCTTCATCTACAATATCAAATCCGAATTTAAAATCAGCTGATAGGAACATTCTTTCTAATTGCTTTATATGTTCTTTACTTATATAAGTCTTGGGTAACTCTTTAATTTCTATATTTTCTATGGTCATTGACACTATTATCACTCCTGCTTCTTTTTATCACTCCAGCTTAAATCTCGTTTACAGATTCTTTTCCATTTCCGTCCGAAATACAGCTACTCGAAGTGCCTGTAACTCTTGACGAGAAATGTAATCAGGGATTGCCTGAGGAAGGGCGTTTGATTACCAACGCCTCTCCATAGGGGGAAAGTTAAGATGAAATCTAATAAAACTCAATCACTCTTAGTTCATTCACTACCAGTTTAATTTTTCTATCTCGAATAATAAGACGATACTTAAGCATCGAAGTTGAGCTATGCTCAGTGTTGTCGCCAACTTCATATTCCCAGAATCCATCTTCATGCTCGCTTATGGTTCTAAAAATATCTTTCACTACATCCTTTTCCTTAATTAATTTTTTCAGTCTGGATATAGACAACGGATATCTAACAATCACGTGATGCAATCTCGAGAATGGAACTAAATCCTTTATTAAGGTATTAGCATTTTCTAGTCCTACGTTATGAGCTGTATTGGTTTCCTGTGAGATATTAGAGCATAAACCCCGTTCTACCCTTTTATTTTTATCTGAGCTAATGCCAACAATCTTCATGACCATATTCAAAAGTGTCATCAGCGTTCACATCCTTTCATATTTACTATTTCAGTGGAGATCAATTGCACAGCTTATCACTCCATGAACCCCAGCTATGCAAAAGCGCTACCGGTCCATATGTACTCTTTCCGTCAATTCCCATATACAGCAGATATCGAATTCCTTCTACGGTACCTTTATAGTCACTCGGCTGTTTCTCATATTCTGAGTGCAACATGATGGGTTTGATTTGTAGATCTTCAACCTGGTTATTCATGTTCATCTTTTGAGCTGCTGCAGTTCCTACGCAGATATCCATAATCTCTCCATATGTACTAACTAAAGCATAGATATACATGTTTTCCCCCTGGAATGTTCGATTATTTAATCCAGCAGCAAAAATTATTTGCTTGTCACAGAAGTAGCTTCTGATCCTTTTTATTCATTAACTCCAATCATTACGAAGCTTTTGTAATGATTCTGAAAAGGACTCACTCCCATCGAAAGCGTACGCCCATATTTCTTCACTAAACACTAATACCTCTCCGTCAACGGCTAAATGATAAAGGGTGGCGGATCCATCCTCGGTTGTATATTCACTACTCTCTTCATCCAAGGAACCATGCTCTTTAAGATAATTGGTAATGATGATTTCAACAGTGGATGTGAAAGGAATGAGTTCTAACCCATGAACAGTACAACGAGCAATACCACCATCGATGATTTGCAAAAGAAACATTTATATTCCTCCTATGACAAGCCCCTTTCACCGCGGGGACTGTCTTATACTTCCCCGCGGCAGGGAACAACAAAAAGAAGTGATTGCTTAGCAATTCACTCCTCTTTATCTCCTATCAGTAGAGGTTGATTGACTCTCTACTTGTCTTTAATAGTCCACTTTAGAGGGGATCGTTGAATGTTCTCTCTAATCAGGACTGTAAAAGTTGTTTATTAGTCAAAACGTACCGGTTAAACTTCGGAACAAGTTGACTACTCCAGATTAAGGCTTTATCTCTTAAAATGGCAGGTCATCGTCAGATATTTCGATCGGTTTACCATCTCCACTAAATGGATCCATCGTATAGTCATCAGATCTGCTACCAGAAGATGAGTTATTCTGATTCGCTTGCCGACCTACAGAGTTCCCTCCGGAACTGTTATTAGCAGATTCTAAGAAACGAACGTTATCAGCGACAACTTCGGTCACATACACACGTTTACCCTCTCTATTCTCATAGTTCCGTACTTGAATACGGCCTTCTACAGCGCATAAACGGCCCTTTTTCAAATAATTAGCACATGTTTCTGCAAGCTGTCTCCAGGTCAATGGTGATAGGTAACCCTTTGATATTATCTCCAGGTTTTCCCCCACCCCACACCGTACGTGCGAGTTTCCCCGCATACGGCGTTCCATCGATACAAGTAAAGTTCTAGTCACCCTCACTAGACTTTCGAAACAACTAACCCCTCACGGGAAAAGTCGTTAGACTATTCGGCGTTAAGCTCTTTTTTGAGCAGTTTTCGGTACTTCATAATTTTTGTCATCAATTTTACATTTTCAGCCTCTGCTGTACCGTGAATTAGGCGATGGCATCGGTCACATACCGAGGCAAGGTTATTAACTTTGTTGACCTTGTCCATAGGCAGGTATGGTTTTATATGATGACAATTATAAAGATGTCCGTCCAAGAATATTCTGCACACCTTGCATAACCCTTTGTCTCGATTGTAGGCATATTCTCTGTTGAGAATGAACTCAAAGTTGTACAGCTTGTCGTTTTTCCCCTTAGGTACAATCTGATGAAGAGCTACAAAGGCTAAATCTTCCGGCGTGTACAACGTAGGTCTGTTAAGCCTGAGTTTCTTACCTATACGTTCTTCGTATAGAGCGCGACCTTCCGAAGTATACGGCGTGAGATCTTGGTTGAAGTTTTTGGCGAGAGTGCTGGTGGTGAATCCCAATCTGGTCAACCCCACCTTCATGCTGTTCACTTCAACAAAGAATACTCTCAGTTCTTTTCCGGCGTGCCTTTGAGGGCGATTATTGAGTTCACTTGCTGGCACCGTCAACCTCTTCCAGTCTTTACGACCGTAAATTTTGGTAAAGGTTTTATATGCTCTGTTGCTCAGTCTGTAATCGAGACTCTTGAATAGGTATGAACTATTCCCTATCTTGAAGTAATTAGATACTCCAACAATTTTTGAGTTAACAAGTTCAATATGTGCGGCCCTGTCGTAGTCGTTTTTGAACCGTTTAAGTTCGTCGATGTCTGCGGCGATACTCCTAGTCTTTGCATCCAGTTTAGATTTCTCAGGGAGCGCCTTTCCAACTATCTTGTCCTTTAACCGTGCTTTTTCAGCAATGATTTCAAAACCGAGGAATTTTGCTGGTTTTTCCCTGATATTAGTTATCAAGGTCTTTTCTTTAGATAGCTCGAGTTTCAGTACGTGGCTGAGGTATTTCTCAACATCGGTAAGCACCTTTTTGGCTTTATCCTCAGTCTCGCAGAGGATTACCCAGTCGTCCGCGTATCTTACTAAGAAGCACGCTTCGTGGTCTCTTCTGACTCTCCGTGTGCCGTTCTTAGTCGGATTGGATACCTTAATGTATCTTGCCGGGTGTTCCTCGAACTTCTCAGCAACCATCCAGTCAAATTCATTGAGGTAGATGTTTGCCAACAGAGGTGAGATGATGGCGCCTTGGGGTGTTCCGAATTCGTTTTCCTGAAACGAACCATTTTCAAAAATTCCAGCCTTGAGCATTTTTTTGATAATCATGAGGTATCTCTTATCTTTGATGCCCATCTTCCACATGATTTCGATCAGTTTATTGTGGTTGATGTTGTCGAAGAATCCTTTGATGTCTCCTTCGATTACCACATAATTTTTGCACCGGTTGATGAGGTCGAGAGTTCTTGCGATAGCATGGTCGCATGCCCTGTAGGATCTGAAACCGTAGCTGTGTTTGAAGAATTTCCCCTCGGCAATCGGGTCGAGAACAATCCGCGCGATTTCTTGGATCATTCGATCGATCATGGTTGGAATGCCCAACGGTCTTGTTTTGCCATTTGGTTTGGGTATGTGGACTCGACGAACCGGACTTGGGTCGTAATTATTAATACTCCGTTTTATGATGTTTAGTAGTTTATCCTTCTTCATCTGGAGATAGTAATTGACGTCCTTTTTATCTACTCCGGCTGTCATGCTTCCACGATTAGACTTAATGTTGTGAATAGCTGTCAGGATGGTTTCGTCATTGAGCATCAGTTCAATGAGGTTGTAAAAGGGTTCTTTTCCATCCTTAGCCGCATTATGCATCCGATCCAGGGTAGCAACTAATTCTTGTTCGTTCCGAATTTCTAGTCCTTTAACCTTCACCGGACCATCCCCTTATATATAGGTAATCGGGTGAATTAACTGTTTGACTCCCACGTCATTATGACGGTTCGTATAGACCAGAAATTTGCCTTGTAGTCTCTTGTACCGACTAGTCCCCTTCGCTCGTACTGGTTTATTGCCAGTGGTCATCACTACTACGGGACTGCTGCCACTTCTCAAGTGTCATTAGTTCATTCTCCAACCTCGGCTTGAGAAGCTTCCTTTGTTCCGTACAACGTATCCCTTGTTTTGCAAACTTTTAGGTGCCCACTTTACGCCGAAGGTACTCGCCAACCGAGATGAGTCTTAACTGGTTGGTTCAGTCTTATTGGCGCAATATAAGCCAATAATCCGCTCTTTCACCACTGTCGAAGGTGATCGAATTCCCTTGGTATCCTTCCACTTACCTATGTAGGAAGGGTTTCATTCACGACGCTTCAAACGTGGATTCCTCTCGTCACCATAAGCATTGCTTTTAAGGACCTCCGCACCATGTAGGCCATAATAGGTTAGGCCATCAGGTTACGTCTTCACCTAGCTTCGTACAGCCCGCCGGATAGAATTGGCCGCACGTAGGAGTATTAAGGAAGGGTATTTAGACTCTTTACCCTTGCTGGGGATTCCACCCAGCCTCTCAGTTGTACAGTTAGAACGAACTGTTTTGTTCGTTCCCGTCCTTTCACGCGGCAATTAAGCCGCGCTTATGGACGAACAAAGCGCACCGACAGGTATGAAATCTGCTTCACGTTCACCATTTGGTCCAGTGAAATTACGATCAACAGCAAGGGTAAAGGTCGTTGTTGCTACACCGGATGGGGTGTATCTGAGTTCCGGATCCCGAGTGAGTCTACCAATAAGAATTATTCTGTTTAACATTATCTATCAGCTCCTAATTCAATTTATTCAATCATCGCGGTCAACTGAGGCAAATAGCCATTGTCAACGAGATCGTCGATTCCCTTGCCTAAAGTTATATCCCACATAGCCAGGCTTAAAGACATATCTGTGTTCTTTGCAAAAAATTCTGCGCATAGTCCTAGTGTCTGTTGTACCTGTGGTGTGGTAACAATGTCGGCATCAAATGCAATCACTATATGTTTGCATCCCAGCTCTTTCAATACATCCAAGATCAAACTGTAGGTTCCTATCCCGGGAAGTCCTATAAAAGGTTTGAGTAAAGCTTCAGCCCCTTTATCAGCTTTTATCGGACCTTCAGTTATCCATACTTCAGAGCAATCTATAATGTCGGTTGGCATTTCTCCAATGTTCCAGTACGGAAGACATGGGGTCGGCAAGGCTAGATGATAAGGGAGCGGATTACCAATAGAGGAACCGTTTTTCTTGGAACCGCTACTCCACCACCAGTACCGCAGACCTTGCTTGAGTACAACACTGAATACAAATTGCTTCGATTTTGAATAACATTCTTTCTTGTCCTTCTCTGTAAGGATGACTTCTAGCTCTTTACCCTGAACATAGAGTTTGCATCTAGCACGCCGCATCCCGAATTGATTAGGTTCTAGTTCCTTCATGATTTCGCCCTTAATCGCACCTTCCATAACGAGTTCAAGCGGTGGATCATCTACACGAATCTGCCAGCCTGTAATTTCATTTGTTATTGATCGGAACGGAATCATTAGCCCAGCAGCTCCAGCCATAGTCCAATAAGAACCATAAGTTCCTTCTTTAGCGAAAAAACCAGGAACGCCTAATAAATCATTCTGATCACTCACACGATTGATTACAGCTTTAGCAATTTTATGTCTATTCGTACTTGGCATTGTCCGGTATTGTCTTAGCTGGATCTCCTTATCAGAGAACTGGCGGACATTACGTAGATGATAGAGATGATCACTCGACAAAGACATTTCTTCGAGCATCGTGCGATAAACCGCATTCAGGTGAGAATTTGATTTTTTGTCTATCGACTCATCATACATAATCTCCACATTCGTCTTAGGAAGTGCATCCGGATCAAGATAATGCTTATACTGACGACCCATAGTCGTATCAATATAATCATCAGAAGGTACCCGCATACAGCGCACGATGGTTTGTTCATGGTTAATGGCACACCATCCTTCATGGCCGCAGATCGGACATACCGACTGTATCTCATACCATCCAGGTTGCTTACGAAGGCTACGCAATTTCATTTTTATGTTCCCCTCCTATTTTTAAATTCAATTCCTGTTGCCTTTCTATCACTAATATTTTTTTGCCTTCAGAGATACACCGTAATCCGCTGCCTCTCCCGCCAAGAGATAGAGCTTTCATACAGAGTAAGAATCTAAGATTAACCACCAGTTTTAAATTTATAACGTTTTCCAGGATTGCATCCAAAGGTCTGGAAAGCATAAAAAAAGACACATTTCATAAGAAATGTGTCTTCAGGTTCATAACGGGCATCAAAAAAAGGACATACTTATAGCGTATGGCCTTATAGCGTCCATTATTTTACCTATCGCCTCTCGGCATCCCACTCTTCGCTGATATCGGACTGCGAAGAAAATAAATTGATTTCGTAATGTTTAGATTATAGCACCAGATCAGATTCGGGTAAACAGATAATACTAGGGCCAAAAAAAGAGCACCCCAACTTCGGAAGGTTTCCTAAGCTGGGGTGCTCATTGCGTGCATATAAGGTTTGATCAAATTTTAGCATAACATCACACTCATAGCAAGTGGCGCCATTCGATTAATTCTTCCAAAATTCTCTT
Organism: Paenibacillus sp. FSL K6-2859; assembly: GCF_038008265.1. NCBI lineage: Bacteria > Bacillati > Bacillota > Bacilli > Caryophanales > Paenibacillaceae > Paenibacillus > Paenibacillus sp. FSL K6-2859. Next base: position 121,415 of record NZ_JBBOYU010000002.1, read on the forward strand.
TACTGAAAAAAAATATTATGCTATATTCGAAGTGCGTGCAAGACTAGGGATAGGTCTATCCATTTACAAAAAAATGGAAGATTTTTAACCCTTTATTTTGTCGCACACAATTTTAATTGTGTGTTTTTTCAGTTTAACCAGAGTATCAATTTTTGATGAAAATGTTTTAGCTGCTACCAAATATATGAGTAAAATAAATAGAAAAAAAGTCCCTATCGCGAGTACATTTAATCTCTGCGGCCGCCAAGCGTCGAGAATAAATGTTAGAGGAATAGGAACTTCACTTATTAGTATTTGTGATTTTATTCTATCACAGACTTTTTGAAAAGTGAAGTGCCTACTCTTCTTCAATGTTGCCTTTTTTTAGGGACGTAAAAGGAGAGTTTTTTTATGCTTGAAAGGAACCTTAAGGGTACGAATTATAAGCTAAGCTACTATCGTTATCGTCAAACAGGTGCTGAGGAATCAAAAATCCGTAGAGTTGGAAATGCAGATCAAATCTATATGCAAAAAGAGATTGAAAAGATCTATATCACTGAAGATGAAGTGAGACGTTTTTCATTAGATAAACACGGTCAAGCCATCCCCTACGTAGACGGTCACATGACAATAATTAGTAACTACATATTCGATTACTGGGGGCATTTTTTATCTGCAGAAGGTATCGCACTCTATGGGCATCTCAAACGTTATTGTTATGGTGACAAGGATTACTGTTGGCCAGACCTCAACCTCATCTCTCAAAAGATGAATAAAAGCCGGAATACAGTAAAAAAATATATGACTATCCTTGAAAACTATGGTTTTGTTCTCATGTTTAACGTTCAGAATGCAGACAAGAACAATATGGAAGAAAGCCCTCTGTTCAAGGTGAGAAAAAAGGTCCCCTTCCTCCCTATGGATCTTTATGAGCAGCTGCCGGCAGAATTAAAGCTTGATCACGATCGATACATGCAATCCATTACAGAGCAGTTTGATCAGATTCTTGATCTGGACCCAGCTATCGATTATAGCGAGGTATATGAGGATGTAATTAGTACTGGAACTGTCGTACGAAAACGAAAAACTCCCCTTGAGCTGGATAATGAGATGCAAATCCAGATTAAGATGCTAGAGAAGAGTATAACTGAAGATGATAAGCTTATTTGGAACGCAGCGCTTGAAATAATGAGTAAGAGAATGACCAAGCCATCATATGATACGTGGCTTAAAGGTTCCTTTTGTATCAAAAAAGGATTAGCTTACACGGTATATGCTCAGAACGAATTTGTATCTAACTGGATGAAAGATAAATTACATACAATAATTTTAGAAGCTCTACAGCAGGCTGGAGCTGACTTTGAAAACATTGAATACAGGTATATCACTTCTGATGAAGTGTAAATGAAAGAAGAACTCTTGATATTTAAAGAGTTCTTCTTTTTTGATTCGAAATATTCAAGCCACAAACAGTAGATTAAGAATTGTTCGGTGAAAATAAAGTATTAGACTTCCGCTGTTATCGAACTAACAAAATTTCCCGTTAGCTTAATCCTTGATTGGGAATATCCCACAAAAAACAATGTCTTGAAAACTGTCGGGTTTCTACAATTATAGTCTGCTTATCATTCTCAAAGATAAGCCCTGAACCCATGTGGTCCTTATAATTCCAGCCCTTTTCCTTCATAAATTCCTTGACAACATCATATCGAAATTCGCCGCTATTTTTCGAAACAAATCTGAGCTGTTTATCTGATTCAGAAAACTGTTCAAAATTGCTGTTTGTAAATTCTAATTTAGAAATGGAAACAAGTATCGTTACAGGGTTGCCCTCTTGTGACAAGGCACTTCCAAATCTGAATATAATAAAACCAGCCGCTATAATGAAAACAGAAAGCACAATCGTCAAAAATCTTTTCAATTACCATCCCCCTAGACCATTTCATTATTTAAAGATACGTTTCCAAGAGTTGTAAAGTTGCGTTGTCCTGCCCGTTAACCTAATAAAATGAGCAGACTGCGGTAGCCTGCTCAACAATAAGTTTTATTATTCAACTATCGTTCCCCGTTAGCGCAAAGATACTATTGAACCTGATTAGCTAAATCAATTAGGTCGGACTCATCTAATTTATAATTGTTTAACTGATTAAGGTTCCCGTTAATATAATAAACAAATCGAGCCAAAAATCCTTTTTCACTTTCCCACCAAATTGATTGACTGGTTTCGTCCTCTTCGTAATATGCTTGTTTCCCATTTTCAAGTTCAAAGGGTTGCTTGCCTTGCGAGGATATTTTCTCTGGTTCATCAATAACCTTGCTCAAGATATACCTTAATTCTTGCGTGGTCTGCTTGTTTTTATAATGAAAAATATACTGTTGAAGTACATCAGGATTATCAATTGCTATTTCCGTGCGAACTTCATTAACTTCAAATGGAAATCTATATGGTTCATTGAAATCATAGAGCATTGATTTACTTCTTTCTTCGGTTGGATTGCTGCTACTACATCCACTTATTAAAAAAATCATTACTAGAAAAGAAAAAGAAATATTCCTCATTGTTTCACCCCTTATTACTTTAACGAAAAAGGAAATATTTAGTTGCGCTAAACTGCCCGTTAGTTGAACAAAGGGCTACCTCTCGGCAGCCCTCTCATTATTGAACTATAGTTCTCCGTTAGTTCAATGAGTTCATGGAGGAAAAGTTATTTCAGACCTTCATTTTTCGTTTCGGAACCCAGAACCTTCCCTGTCTTGTCCATATACAGTTTTGTCATCATACCGTACTTGTTCTGCCCAATCACTCCAAAAAACAAGGCTTGATGGTCTTTTATAACGTTGAAATGATATCCTTTAGCCCATCCTTCCCCTGGTTTGACATCGTTTTTAATCGCAATCTGCACCATATTAGGTGAGTCAAGTATAAGATCACTTTGTGGAATAATTTCAAAGTCTTGAATGTCTTCTTGTATAGTTCGCATAATCGCAATCTTACCTTTTTTTATGTTAATGATTAAAATTTGATTTCTTTGACCATTTCCAAAGAGCAAATTCCAAACTTCTCTTTTGCCATCAATACCAAGAGTAGATGGTGGTGTTGAGCTTGTGTCACCAACACTCGTGATTGAGATTAGATTCGCCTGAGCATCCCATTTTCTTGATTCTGTAAGACCGATCTGGAAAGCGTCTACTAATGTGATCCCTGAACTGGTGGATGCTGTGGCTTTACTCATTACATTAATGCCGCTTAACAAGATCAAAAAAATCAAAACGCCTCTCCGTAACATTGAACAGAATCCCCCATAAATGTTTGGATTATTTTCCGCATAAATGATTGAATTATTCTGCCCAAAGTTTAATCCATTGTCATTTGCAGTACGTAGATACATAGCAGTAGACTCATACTGCTTACTAGCGAATTCCAAAAGAACTCTTTTTGAGGGTTCCAATATAAAAAACTACCATTTGCCTTAAACTAAAAAATAAAGTCCTAGACCTGTTGGTTTATTGAACTAAAGTTACCATTCATTTTACTGATTTGGCTACCTCAATCATATCCTTCTTGGACAATTGGCTACTATCCATCTCAATATAAGTACCATCTTGCACCCATCGCAAACATCCCCCTAGTGTTCCATAATCAAACCTTGCTTCAATTCCGTTCAATTTAACAATCTCACCACTCGTATCAAATTTAAAATTCTCTTCTATAACTCTGGTCGCACTTGTCTTACTACGAACATCGATTATTGTTTCAGATCGCTTGCTTTTGTATCCTATTGCTTTATGCTGTTCAATCCCAAACATATACGTGCTTCCCGATTTATCGAAGTAGTGGAGTCTAACCTTCGTAATTAGTCGGTCAGTATCAAAAGGATACGGTTCCTTGATTTCAAGTTTCCAACTCGTTAAGGAGTAGTGTGGGGTAAACAGCTTAAAATCCGTTGCACTTTTTAATTGATTCAATCCAATATTTGCAAAAGCTTTCATAGGATTTAACAACGATATTGTTGTTAAGAACAAAATTAAGACCAGTTTCTTCAGAACCATCATTAGCACCCCCGCATGCGTTTATTCGTGTAGGGTTTCCCAAGAATGGTGTCTTTATCAACGAACGGACTTGTTTAGCAATCCTGCCAGTTAGCACAACGAAGCTGCCGATTCATGTCGGAGCTTCGTCCTGGTGTTATTGAGCTATAGTGTCCCGTTAGCTCAAACTATGTGTCTCGTTATAACTCACTTATCTTAGTCACGATAAATCCTGATTCGTAATTATGATTGAATGTGATTGTATACATCTTGTTTTTCTTGTCTCTTTTATTTTCTATAACTCTTTGGACCGTTGCCAATACATCTAATTCCTTAAAACCACCCTCGACTTCTCTCATATCCGTTACTTGAAATGGGTCAAACCAGTAAACGTATTCTTTTCCTGTCTTCAAGTACCCTTTTTCTTGTAGCGCTAGAAGTGTCCTTCTTTGCAACTCTGTTGTTAACATACGTTCCAGTTGTTCTTCTCTTGTTTGAGGAAATCCCCATAAAGCGACCCATTCAATCGAATCTTTTTCTTTAGACGCTTCGCCATTCGCTGGAGCAGCACTTGCTGACTGAATGGATAGTATAGTACCAATGGAAAGGACCAGAATGGACATAAATTTTCTATTCATATCATCACCTACCCATAATTTACCCAGTTGGATTTGTTTTATGTGTACAAGAAATTGTTACGTTATCCTGCCCGTTAGTTGAACAAATAAAAAACGGCTGCCGAAGCAACCGCTATTCCACTATCGTGTCCCGTTAGTTGAATGCATATCAGTATTATTCTACATATAACCAGTCGAAATCATTATGCAAAATGTACTCTTCTGGTTCCAATTCTATTGCAAAACTTTCGCAGATTATATCTTGTTCTACATATTCATTACCATTGTCTATACCCAAATAGATATGTAGGAGTTCTTTATGTTTTTGTGCTCGTTCGGGAACTCTTTGTAGGATACTTGAAGTTTTGATAACTGCGGAGCGGTAAAATTCACTCCATTCATCAAATTCCATCCAATATGGTAGTTTCGCATATACCACACCTGAAAATTTTAGCCTTGCTTCCCTTACTTTATAAGTAAAGCTATGCTTACTTCTGTCTACTCGTTCAATTACCTTAAGAAAGTAAAACTCAACGGTCTTGTTTTGGTGGTCAATAACGAATTTCTTTATGACTGAATCATACAGTTGTAAATCATCATTACCTTTGTAATCTTCAGTGTTCATATTTTCTCCTTATTTATCCATTTGATAAAAATGCTTATACTGTTTTGATTATACAACTCAAATCTATATTCCACTATACTGCCCGTTAGCGTAATGATGACCTGTCATCTATGGTACGGTTCTACTTAATAACGCGGCGAATTAATTTCATAAAGCACCCTCACTGCTTATAATATTCTAGCACGTAATCTTGCTTGTGCAGAGTGTTAATGCCCACGGATGTCAAGATCACTTAATGGATAGTTACTACTGCCCCAAGTATAAACAATATAATTGGAGCTGTTTTGTTGTTCAGGATTTATCAAATTCTGCTTTAAAATCACATCATTCCCGCCTCTCAAATTTTGAGAAACTGCCTATGAAACATTGAAACGCCGCCTATCAATAATTGAGAATCAACGTATTTCAAAATTTGAGAGGCGGAATATCAATAGAATTCCCGCCTCTCAAATTTTGAAAGGCTGTGTCTCATAATTTTATAAGCTATTATGCTTCTCAAAGGCTGAGATACCCTCTTTCAAAATCTGAGATAGCCCTTCTCAAATATTGAGTTACCCCCTCTCAAATATTGAGAAGAAATAATAAGAACTAAATAAGACTTATTTATTAATCCTTATAAATAAGAAGATCATTAAAAGAGTCATCAACAAAAAAAACGCACGGCTATTCAGCCGTACGTTTCAATTTATTATATTGATTAAGCAAATTATCTAAGTCTTTAGACTTCTCTAGCACCTCATCCGAATCTAGTCCAGTTTCCAACCCTATTCTATTTAGTTCAGTTCTTTCATCCTCAATAATTGCTTTTAAAAGATTCAATGATTCATTCACCACTGAGTTTTCCCTCCCAGAATTAATGTCCTTGATAAATAGTCAAAGCAACTTTAATTCCAAAACTCTTTATTATGGAGAATCTCAGAGTCACTGAGAACTTTCCACCACTTTCGAAAAGCATCATTGATTGACTTTCGTTCATCGTTCATTGGATATGGGCCTCCAAAACGGGTGCCTGTAACCAAATAGGAATTTGATATTCCACGTTCTTCTAACTCATCCTTAATCCAAGATTCAAAGGCTCGTGCAAATAATTCGTGATCCCGCTTCCAGTAAGCTCCCCGTTCACATGCGTCCAGATAAAAAGAGCTATAGTTAGTAGGAATGAAATATTCGGTTGGAACTTCCCTTCCTTCTTGTATGAGCATGTTGCAGTACATGATTCCGATTTCTTTCCAATCTTTTGAATGAATTCGATAACGACTACAACTATTAAGATCTAACATCGTTTTGTTAATGTCGTAACTGTTTCTTACTAGGTAATCTTTGATACCTTGAACATAATTTGTTTTATTAACGGGTAAGGGATTAGGTACTTCAAAACGCATCAAGCCCTTTCCCTCTTTCATCGTAGTCATCAAGTTAGCAAAAGCATAACTGATATTATCAGGTAGGAATTTACCTGGCTGATTTCCGGATAAGGCCATTTGCTTACCATTCATATAATCATGAGAGTACGAATAGAGATTGAAGTCCAAGGCATGTGCCCATTCGTGGCACTGAGATCCTCCACCTCTGAATTTTGTTAAATTCATCAAATTCTCTTTAGGTTCGAAATGAGCACTCGCGTTCCCACTTCCTCTAGCCCCAAATGCTAACCCTAACTTTCCATATAAAGATATTGATTTGCGCGGAATCTGAAGAATAGCAGCCAAGTCCGCCCAAGCATTTCCGCTACTAAGAACATGGTAACGACCAGCTGCGTCCTCCATCCAGTTACCAAACTGAATCCCTCTAAATCCATATTCCTCTATTAAGTCCTCTGGTTTTCGCACTCCTGACGGTTCATTAGAGAGTCTTACAACCTCTTCCGGTACTTTTCGCTCCCATTGATTCTTTGTCTTTGACGTATCCTTATTGCCTTTATTCTTATTAGCCCAGTTCCACTCTTTACCTTCTTCCGAAGAAAAGGCTTTGTCCAACAGCTTCTCATAAGGTTTTGCGGCAGAATAGCCGATGAAAAGTGATCTAATCCGTTTTCCTAAAGAAAGCCAAAATCGATAATTCATTAATTCTGGATCAATTCCTACTTTACGTGGATTAGTTGAGTAAGCTGCCTTCCAGAACTCTCGCTTGATCTGATCAACTGTATCTCTAAACAATTGTTCTGTAGTTGCTTTAGAAAGACGTAATTTCAGCTCCTCAACCGCTTGGATAAAATTCCTCCGTTGGTTGATGTCATCTTCTGGGCGCTGACTCACCATACCCCATAGTAGCTTTACTCCGTATGCAGCCTCAGACGTAAACCCTACCTCTTTTAAGTTTTCTGCTTTGAAATTATCCAACAGTTCATCTCTTAGCGTATCGCGCAGTTCATGAATAATTTTTAAGACGCCAGGATTTTCAACCAGTGTATCGGCTGATATGACCCATATTTTCTTTGTCGGATCTGGATTCTTCAGAGCATGCTCAAGCATGAGCTGAAGTGTCAGTCTCGAATCTATCCCTCCGGAGTGCAGCAGACCAATAAGTGTGTGCTCATCATAGATTTTTTTAACTTTCTCACGCGTAGCTGCCAGTAAATCCTCATCCACCTTTTCCAGAACGTCCAAGTTCTCTCCTTCAGGAAGTGTTCTCTTATTTTTTTTAGTGTCTGTATTAAGAACATCTAAATCGAAAATAAGCTGACAACGATCCTCTGGATATTGGATTGATTCATAGTGTGCTCCATAGGGTGGGATGGTCTGTTGCAGATAAAGTTCTACCAGCAGACTGCATCGGTCCTGGAAGCAGTAGATTTGGAATTTGTGCTTAGGACTCTGTAAACTACTGTCCATATCACCATCGAGAAAAGCATCGATGGCAGCTTGCTCCGGTATAAAGATGCGAAATTTGTTTGACTCCATAAATGAAAAGAGTTTCTCTGCTACAGTGTCCCTTTTGAACAGCTTATCCCATGTGATTCCGCTATCTGGAGGAATACAATCATCTTGTGGTTGATCATCATTTAGAAAATGATGAAAAACATAATAGAATCCGTGATAGAAAACCCCTGACCAATTGCGAATCACTCCATGAAATAAAAATCTTTCTTTTTCTAGGTAATCCCACACATCAGTAGCTGTCCCATTGTAATGCTTGAGTCTTTCGGTAACTACTACCTTGATTTGATTCTCTGTAAACTCATAATGCTCCATAAGTTCTCCTTTTTTAGGGCATAAAAAAGAGACCTAAATACATCACACAAATCCCGTGTGGTATTTAAGTCTCCTATATTACCCATTATTTATATTGCTATATGAAACTAGCGAGCTCCAACTTTACCGAAATAGTTAACGGTAAAGAAAATTAATATCTTTCAAGGTACCATTAGTATATCTCAAAAAGGTAAGAAATGTAAACTATCATCGTATATCACTTACTGATGTTCGGTGAAAATAAAGTATTAGACTGGAGTCGTTAATTTAACGAGGTTTTTGAATTGAAGAATCGTCAGCTTTTGAAAAATAAGTTTTTAGACTGATCAATTAAAAGAAATAGCGGTGGACCAAGACTTGATAAATAAAGTCTTAGACTGCCGCTGTTGTCGTTGAACTAACGTGTCCCGATAGCTTAATGAGTAAATCAGTTTAGGAGTTCTAGAACTCATCGATCAACGAAATCCCTTTTGTAATACGCATTCTACTATCTTGCAAGAAATCGCGGGTCCAATCATCGGGTTGAGTTAAATCCCAACTCCGGTACATACCCACGACTACGATAATTTCACGTATTTTAAGAAAAAGCTTCATCTGATTTTTCCAGCCGTCAGGCATTTGTCGGCCATCCTCAGTGTAGCCTAGCTCGAAATGTTTAATGAAAAGTTCGTATTGCGCCTTACGTTCAGACTGCGAATCTTCCCCGAATACATACAGCAAGTAATAGAGCTGGATAGCAATGTCCTCGACATACCAACTGTACTGACACTCGTCGAAGTCGAAGAGCGTTATTTGCCCTGATTCATTGACCGTGAAATTACCTACATTGATATCTCCGTGAATTAAACCAAAATTATCAGATGTAACAGGCAGACTCGCCAGATTTGCTTTAAGTTCATCAAGGGCATGAATAATTGGTTGAAGCTCTGCCGGTAAATAATCTTTCGCTCGTAAGAGGTAATCATTAAATTCCCAAGTGTGTCTTGTGGATATGGGTTTATACAGCTTGGTCAGTTCATGAAGACGGCCTGTTATGCGACCACATTGTTCATAAAGTATTGAATTGCCTAGGCATTCAGGATATCCGATTTTTCTGCCAGGTGCATAGTTGAAAGAGGTTGCGTAAAAATCCATCGAAGTCCCTTGGATACGTTCAAAATCCTTTCCAGTAACCGATAGAACCGGGTCTGAGACCGACAAACCATTCACCGAAAGGTAACGAATCCATTCTATTTCAGCTGCAAGTCCTTCCGACGTGCGAAGTGTGCTCGGAGTAAAACGGAGAATATATTTTGATTCATCGCGATTATAGGAATAAATAAAGTTTTGAAAGCCTCCAATGTAAGTCAGATCTTTTGGGCTAATCCCAAAGCGCTCAGCACCTTCAGCAGCATGTTCGTCCAGGAACATAAGTTTTATTTTTGGGTCCATGATTTCTCCTTGGTAATTGAATTTAGATCGAATACTATAATTCCTAACTCATTGCTGTTACCTCAATTTAATAAAATGGATGCCTAACGACATGTAAAAAAACCACTTTCAAAATATTTCTATTACTAAGCAATCATACTTATTCAGCTTTTTACAGTCAATGAAAATGCCTGAGTCATTACGTTAAACTGCCCTTAGCTTAATAAAATGAGCAAACTTCGGCAGGCTGCTCAACAATATGTGTTATTCAACTATCGTTTCCCGTCGTAGTCATGTCCCTTTTGTAAGATCCAGATTGTTACTATCTCTTAATCTGATCACTTTCTCATTGTATCTTTTCAACTTGGCATCAAAACTGTTTCTACTTTGTTCAAAATCCCTCGTCCATTTGTACATCATTTTCAACATCATGATATCTGGTTTATAGTGGCACTTTTCAATACCAAGTTTTTGCTTGATAAATCGTGTTAGGATTCTGATCCTTCGCTTCCACAAAGGAGGATCAAGGAATATGATCGTATCTGCCATTTGATACAAACATTGATAGGAATCTCTATCTGTTCCTTCGAATATCCATGCTCCTTTAATATCGATCTCCTTTATAACTTCGAATTGTTCTTCTGCGGAACGTTTGTACCGTCCCGTAGCTGTTTTATGATGGACTATGGAGTCAAGTTCATACCAGGGTAGACTGAATTTCTGGGATAAGTGTTTAGCCAATGTCGTTTTACCACTAGCTACAATTCCAATAATGAGGATTTTTTTCATTCCTGTTCAAGCTCCTTAGATCGGCGATGTTTAACTAATTATCTATTCGCGATAGCCGCAGATTCCCCTTTTGCTGTCCTGCGTTTTAACATTACTTATTAAAGTAATCTGCCCGTTAGTTGAACAAAGGGCTACCTCTCGGCAGCCCTCTCATTTATTGAACTATAGTGTCCCGTTAGTTCAATGAAACTACGTGTCGTTCACGATCTTCAACGCAAACGGTCTAGCATTCGGGAGGGGCTTGTTCGATGGCCTCGAGGAACGCAAAATGATCAAAATCAAGGAAAACGACAGGTTGGATGAAGAACTGTTAATCCGTCTGCTTACGCAAGCATCCTCTGCTATCTAGCCTCGCAGTAGCAAAATAAGCCTATTTGCCCCCTATGGTACGGTGGCTGCAAACAGGCTTTTTGATTCCGCTTATATCATGATATGTCTTCGTTCAATGCCAGCCACTGCACCGCCAACCCGAACCTGATTGATTTCACCGCTCTCGCTCAGGCGCAATCCTGCCTTGATTTCAGAAGGACAATCCATCGAATACCCTTGCCTGAACATGACATTCTCTACCTCCCGCAAAGATCGTTGGCCATGTTGGTACAAATAGCTGAGCAGGGCACCGTTGGATGTTCCTGTCGCGCTCTCCTCGGGAATATCGTACAGCGGCGCAAAATTCCGGCATTCCGCAGCAGCATCGTCTGGAGTATCCATCGTGAACAGATGATATCCAACCACATCATATTTTTCGCTGATGGCGGTTATGGCATCAAAATTTGGCTGAACCTCATTCAAGAGCTTCCTGCTGCGGATCGGGATCATAATGTCCCGCAGGCCCGTCGAAACAATCTGGATCGGCAACCCGGTTTCCAGACCCTCGGCATCCATCCCCAAAGATGGGGCGATTTCCTCACAGGATATCCTTTCAAGAAATTGAGGTAAAGCCTGTGACAAATAAACAAGACCCTCGGAGCTAATATCGACATCCAGAATCCCTGCCTTGGTTTCTATCGAATAGGAGGTCCCTTCCTTTGACAAACCCAGCGAATGCATTAGTCCAAATGCAGCAATCGTGGCGTGTCCGCACAGATCAACTTCGCTGGCGGGGGTGAAATAGCGGATTTTGTAATCCGCAAGCAGGGATTTTTCCATAAAGGCCGTCTCCGAAAGGCCCAATTCCTTCGCTATGAGCTGCATTTCGGCAGCATCCAGAGAAAGGCCATCCTCCAAGACAACGCCTGCTGGATTACCGCCACGCTCCCCTTTCGGAAACGCATTTAACGTATACACTTCCACATTCATGTTCAGCTCTTCCTCTCTTTATCTTCGAAAAACCGATGTGCGCAACCGCACGTCCCACTCGCCTTCAAGATCTTCCTTTTATCGATTTATTACTAGGTAAAGACGACAGGAGCGATTGAATTGTTGCGTTAATCTGCCCGTTAGCTTAATAAAAACAAGGAACACTGCCGAGGCAAACTGTTCCTTGTTTCGTTTAACTATAGTTGCCCGTTAGTTCAAAAACTTTGCGTTAAAATACGTTCCTAACAACTGCAGTTGTATTTTCCAGAATCCTCTCTCAGTTATAAGTTTTCTAATCCCCAATCGTTGTAGGTGTATTTTTCATTATGAGAAACGGGTTTGAAATCTCTACAAAAATCAAGAAGTTTGCGGCTTCTTGTTTCAAAAGATCTATCCCATGTTATGAAGATTTTAACCACTTCATCTTTATCGGAAGGATTCAAATCCTCGAAGCAGAATATTTGATTTTCGTTATCACCAAACGGGTTATAATTCCCATGTCGACAAGATTGACAACAGGCGATTACGATATTATCGGAGATTTCTTTCTGTAAATATTTGATTGCGTATTCAGTCGAGTCGGTTGACTTAGATTGAATACAAATATTATTCAATTGGACTTCGAAACGAATGTTCCGCATCTCGCCATCAGATAATTCTTCATAAAACATTTTTGTCGGTATTACTTTGGGTTTTCCGTCAATTATATAATTTACGTACAAAGTCTCAACTTTCAATGAGTAACCTCCTTTTCGTTTTCTCTATTCGATATGTTAAACGAGTTCCAGTGTATTGGCATTATACTGCTGCCCGTTTGCGGAAAAGGGCTGCCACGCGGCAACCCTTTTTGAAATTGAGCTATCGTGTTCCGTTAGCTAAGTCGCAGACTACTTAATTTCGATCCAATATCTCTGGATTTCTGTTCCAGTAACAACATCTACTGAATCAAGTATACCACCGTTGTTAACGATGGTTTTTGCTGAGCCATGATTATCTTTATCACAGGTAATAAGCACTCTTGAGTGATTCATTTCCCTCGCTTTAATGAGTGATTGTCTTAATAACTCAGTCGCATATCCTTTCAACCGCATGCTTGGTCTAACACCAAAACCAATATGTCCACCCATTTGCAATAAACGATCATTTAGTGAATGTCTCATATTAACTGCCCCAATGACCTTCCGTTCCTGACTGATAAACCAATATGTTGAACTACTTACTGTATCCACCTTTAAGTCAACACCCTTCTTTAAATTGTCAATCTGTTCGAGAAAGGACTCAAAGTCAGTGTGATCATAACGAAGAACAAAAGGAACTAAATGTTCTCCCGTATCTCTCCACTCTTCAATCATCTCAATGTATTCATTCTTATACTCAGTTGAAGGTTCAATAAGCATGATTATTTCCTCCATATTGTTACTTTTATTGATATTCAGAGTGAATAAATTCCTTTTTTATGTATTTTTGATTACAACTAAACTGCCCATTAGTTGAACAAATAAAAAACGGCTGAAGAAGCAGCAGATATTCCACTATATTTCCTCGTTAGCTTCACAATCCATCCACGTGTTCCTCAGCCGCCGAATGAATATCTCAGGTTCATTTGGGTCAAATACCTCAATCCCGTCGTCTTTTATAAGCTTTCTTTTAATCAAATCGTCAATGAGCAGATCGGTTACATCGTGATAATCGTCCAATACATTTTCCTCTTCAAAAAAACTAATTTGATCACCTATATTACTCAAAAGGTACCAGGTCGTCATAGCTGCTGTTACGGGATTTCCGGTCAATTCCTTTGCTTTACTTGCTGAAAGATGGGCAAAGCTTATTATTTCTCCTTTGCTTTTATTCACTAAAATGTATCCTTGTCCCATTTAAAATTCTCTCCTCATTTTCTTAGTTCACTGAACTATCTGTGTCCCGTTAGCTCAATGATATTACCCATACATACTTTAAAAAATTGGTCAGCTTTCAGCAACGCTTGTAAATTAAACGGAGAAATCTTCAAGAATTTCAACTACCTCGATTTTTCCATTAATCAAAAGCTCAGGAAGTTCATTTTTAACATTTCCCTTCCAATACGTCCTAGCCTGTTTTATTTTTAAGGAAAAGGGAACCCCATCTTCTTTCGGTAAAAGGTTTCCATCGCCCTCAAAGAAACTTCCTACAACCCGCAGTTTAACAAGTTGTAAAACTATTCGATTGTATGAATCAAATATATTTTTCCATTTCAATGCGTCTTCATAGCTTTTAGCAGCGTATAAACAGGACAATCTTGAAGGGTATTCAGGATATTCTTGTAGTCTAACCATTTCAACTATAACTTCTCTGATAGCTCTAATTGTCTGCCCTACATAACTAATCGATATTTCGGCATTTTCTTTGTTCATCTTCAAGCCTTCATCAGTATAATGACCGTATAGAATCTGAATAAAGTCTTCGCCTTTGGAATTCAAACGTTCCTTCTCAAAAAAGAAGTGATACAGAGTGTTTTTTTGGTTGTCATCAAAGTATATCACCTGTCCTAGAGACATTTTTTTCTTAGTAACAATGTGATATACGTACAATTCTTTATCAGCCAAGTCTTCTCCCCCGTCACTATACGTTTTTACTTATTTCACCATAACAAAATCAACCTAACTACTACGCTAAACTGCCCGTTAGCTTAATAAGGGATAAGTGAAAACATAAACAAAAGTAAGTGAATAGTTACGAAATGAAGTAGAATATATTTCCTTATTCTGATAGACTACTCCCAGAATCATACATTGGGGGTATTTATTTTTTATGAAAAGAATTATAGTTCCGATCTTCATGTCACTTGTTTTATTGCTGATGCCTGTCCTTGCTGAGGCACATCCAGGACGCACAGATGCAAAAGGAGGTCATTATTGCCGCACAAATTGCGCAAAGTGGGGACTGGAAGACGGAGAATACCATTACCATAATGGTGGAAGTTCAAATTCAAAACCAGCTGCCACTGCTAAACCAGCTATTAAACCTACCGAAAAACCAACAGCAAAGCCTACTGCTACACCAGCTCCAACTTTGCTTCTACCAAAGAAGCAGAATGTGGGCACTCTTCAGGTCTACTTTTTCGATGTTGGACAAGGTGACTCAACCTTAATCCGGACTCCGAATAATCAATATGTCCTCATTGACGGAGGTAATAACGATCAGGGTAAGAATGTAGTAAAGTACCTGAATGCCCTTGGTGTAAAGACACTTGATGCCCTGGTTGCTACTCATCCTGACGCAGATCACATTGGTGGGTTAGATGATGTTCTGAAAGCGCTGGATGTTAAATCTGTCTATGCTCCAAAAGTGTCACATACCACTGAAACATACAAAGATTTTTTGACCGCTGTGAAGAATGAGGGACGTACCATCAAAGCAGTGACTAAAGGCGTTACTATTCCTTTAACTGGTGTTGAGGCGAAGTTCTTGGCTCCTATTAGAACGTATGGGGATAATCTTAACGACTGGAGTGCTGTCTTAAAGGTCACCTATAAGAACAAGTCCTTCCTCTTTACTGGTGATGCTGAAAAAGCTTCAGAGAACGATATGTTAGCCGATGGCATGAATTTAAAAGCTGATGTATTAAAAGTCGGTCATCACGGCTCCAAGAGTTCAACCAGTAAAGCATTTATCGACGCCGTTAAACCACAGTACGCAGTAATAAGCGTCGGTAAAAACAATTATGGGCATCCAGATTCCGGAATACTTACAAGGTTAAAAAATGCGAATGCTTCAGTTTTACGAACTGATCAAAAAGGAACCATTACTGCAATAAGTGATGGCAATAAAATCACTTTTACATCGACTAAGGGGGTCAAGTAAATGCAGAAAGGAATCATTGATCGCTTTGAGGGTGAGTATGCCGTCATTGAATTTGATGGTAAAACCAAAGATGTCCTTAGATCAGAACTGCCGGCGGAGGTTAAGCCTGGAGACACCCTTATTTTCGAAGAAGGTAAGGTCAGGATAGATACTGAGGCTACAGCCTCGCGGAAAGAAGAAATCGATAGTTTAATGGATGAGTTATTCGAGGAATAATAGTTATGCCCCGGTGAAAGCTTCCGGGGCATTTTTTATGAAGTCACCTGAATCACATCGTCAATCTTAATCCAATCATAGTCATATTCCATTTGCAGTTTGATCCGCCGTAGTTCTTTGTCTATGGCCATTACAACTCCCTGGATCTTAATATCTTGAACCGGTTCAAACTGAGTGATTGTTATCTCCTCCCGATACCGTTTCGAGTAAGCAAGCAACTGATCAATCAAATCCCATTCCTGCGAGTCAAGCACCGGCTTTTTACGATCCCTCCACTGATGCCCTCGCTCATCACTGATAATCCGAATCTTATGCTCTGGTAGCATCATTCTACTGCAATCCTATGTGGTTGCAAGAACAGCTGGTGGAAGTTACACATAAAGGTCCAGATTTAAATTGCGATCAGGTTCCAGGTAATTTTTACTACGCCCATTATCATACGCATAATAGAGTTGGAGGACATTCTGTCTTTTAAGGAGATATAATGCCAAATCAACAATTAGATATGAATTTAAAAGAATCTAGTCCACCATCAAACTACACCCTAAACGAAGCAAGAGAGTTACTTCAATAAAATCACAATGCAATTAAACTAAGTAAGGATGCATTTCTAAATTAATTAAATAAGAAAAATACCCCGCCTATCACTTAAGATAGAGGGGTATTTCTTACACACGCTTATACCAAAACCATCCTAAATTCAAATTCATTTCTCATGTAATAAGCATCCGCAACTTTAACACTGACTGGGCTCCATTTTTGGACCGGATTACCACAATCAATTGTACAGCCTGCCAGATCACCATGACGTTCCAGAATATCTACCTGTGACTGTTTTAAAGCAGCAGTAAGAAATTCTGCATCAGTCTTCAAGACTTTGTATACATTACTCAACATGATCACTCCTAAAAAGAGAAGGTAAACAGCGCTATTCCTAAAACAATAACTCCTACGATCATCATCACAATGCCTTTTCTGTTTTTCAAGTAGTGATACCTTCCAATAGTTATGAGTGCTCCACATATCATTACAACCATCAAAGATTGTTGTTCCTCATCCGCAACATCATAATCATTGAACAATAATGAAATGCCTAGAAGAATAGTTGCCGCACTAAAGTGGACACCAAATTCTTTGAAGATTTTCTTCATTACAGCACTCCTATGTATTAAAATACCTGGCCTCATTTTCTCTGCTTTATGTATTTCTTAATCAAATAAAACAAAACAAATCCTAACAACACCAAGCCAAGTATGGTGATCCATAGAATCGTTGGATTCCCTACGAAAAAGTATGTATTTCTGAATTGAAAATATTCATTGTTCATTAGTATAAAAACTCCTTGTTCTCCGAACTATCTATTTCTTCGAACCAATTGTTTTTCTGCTTTAAAGTCCTTCTTAATTACTTTATTGCTATTCAAGTAATTATCCCATGACTCCAGTATAATCCTGGGCTCTGACTCAAGGATATCCTTTGCTTTATCAATCTGTCCTGAATTGAAAAAGTTTATAATTTCTATAAGGTCACTTCTACTATGTAATCTTACGGCGTTATAACTAGCAAGTTCTTCACACGCAGAGGTATATTGATTTGAGGATATTACCATGGACTTCTTTGCCCTATAATATCTCATGGAACTATAGACCTCTTGAACAGCTCCTAACCCTACTGGATAGAAATAACTCTTTGCCTGAACGACATTTCGATACCCCTTCCCATCTGTAAACACTAAGTCAGATCCAAAATCTCTGCCTCCTCTCGTTTTATATGCATCACTATAACCCATGGCCAAAAATAAACGATACAGATATTCTACAAAGCCAGTTCCGTCTTCCATTCGGTCTATGTCCTGGATCGTAATCTTAAGTGGATCAATTACTATACTTTGGGGAGGGTAACTCTTCTTTCTTGATAAAACTTTGAATACAAAAACAGCAGTAATGATAACAAGAATAACCAACAAAATTATCATTTTTGTCAACCAGCAACCCCCATTAATAGAAGAACCTCGCCAATGCCGGCGAGGTTCTTCCAAATTGCAATGCCATTACTTCCAAACCCTATAACCTTAATATAAATGATTTGGAACATTATGTATATATCACTGGAAAAAAAAAGTCCTAGACTACTGTTGGTTTATTGAACCAACGTTCTCCGTTAGCGTAATCATCCCTGAGGTACTTACAACAATTATGTTTTTCCTATTAATTTGAGAGCATGTAAAATGTTGTCCTCCCCATTGTCATCCCAAATTATCAAATAGCATTTATCTATATTTAATTTTTGTAACGCACCTAATCGATGATTCCCATCTCTAACACTTAAAGATCCATTTCTGTTCTCAGCAATTAAAGGTGGCATGTCCCATCCATCATTTAATCGATCGCTTATTTGATTGATGTTATGGTTCCACCATTTTTCATCTTCCACATATTCCAAATCAGGTTCAGGTCCTACCACCCTGTCGAGAAAACTTGTTTCAATTTCTATTGGTCCTAGCCAGTATCTTTTTTTCAGCTTTAGATCATTTGACATTACTACATTGTCACCTTCGTTATTCAAAAAAAGATGGACCCATGTTTCTATATCATTCTTTGAAGCAAATTCCATTGCTGATTTCAAAGTAAATATTGACAAAATTTATCACTCTTTCTTTTCTAGTTTTTCCTTTATAATGCTTTACATGAATTGTCGGAATTCATCTTATCTATGAGTAACTCCATTTATCTTCCCACACTTCCCATTAAACTTTTATTACTCTAATTATCATGCAATAATACCCCATTAAATGGAAGGTTGAATTCATTTAAAACCGTTCCTTACTATTCCAATATTTCTGCGAAGCATCTGTCTGCCACCAAGCTATACTGCCAGTTAGTTGAACAAATAAAAAACGGCTGCCGAAGCAACCGCTATTCAACTAACGTTCCCGTTAGCTTAATATGATATGCTTCAACGCTCGGAAAGCGGCAGCTAAGAAGCTTCCTTCAAAAAACTAGTGTAAAATCACTTTTCAAACACATCCGCCCTTACAGATTCATTTCTCGATAATCACTGTCCAGTATACTGTAAAAGAATTGATTTACCCATTTACCTTGCCAGGATAGTTCTTCTCTAAATATCCCTTCTCTGACCATTCCTGTCCTTTCCAACACCTTGTATGAAGCGATATTGAATTCATTGCACATAGCAACCACTTTATGCGCATTCCAATCTTCAAAAGCATACTTCAACGCTATTTTTGCAGCTTCTACAGAATATCCATGCCCTCGATATTCAGGAAAGATACAATAACCAATTTCCCAACTTTCACGCTCTTTTACATACCAATGAATATGTAGTTCTCCTATAGGTGTTTTATTTGAATCATCAAGCTTTATTATGTATTGTTTATACCAATCACTATTAATTTTTTCTACTACATTCTTCCTAACTGCTTCCTTATCGGATGAAATAGAATCTTCGAAGTGCCATAAGGAAGTGCAAGTTTTTTTATCAACAATGAATTCTACATCGTCTAAAGTTGCCTGAGATAATATAATTCTTTCTTTCAAATCTTTTCACCATCCAATTTGGTATTATTGTGATTTCATATAACGGATTATTAACGAACTTCTTAAATAACTCTATATGTAGAGTATTCGTGAAATTATTGAGCTATCGTTCCCCGTTAGCTTAACAGCATTACACGTTGTACCAATACATCGGATGCTCAGCTATTGGATCAAAACCAAGTTTGTTTGCAAGAGATATCGATATTGGATTATCTGAATGACAACTCCAGTTTGGTATTAAATTTTTACTACGACAGTCCTTGATAAACCCGATCCCAACTTTAGTCGCAAGCCCTTTCCATTGATGTTCCTCGATTGTAATCATATCAATCTCAGCAAAACCTCCGCCAACGTAAGGGGATGAACATACGCTGATGATTTTATTCTCTTTTGTAATGAAATGTCCAAGGCCTCGCTCATTAAAGTGCTTATTGGAATCCCACACCAGCTTATAGTAAGTATAGAAATCCTCCCGATATCTATTCGAGATATCTTCGTTTAGAATCTCATAATGCAATCCTTCATCGATCTTTATATGTATGTCTTTGCTAATTTCAAAAAACCTTCGATCATTAAAATGGAAATAAGTGCGTTTTATTTTATTTGCATGTACTAATCGATATTTCTGGAAAGCCCTTTCCCATTCGTCTGTGAACATCGCCAATGCATAAAAGCCAATGTGGTTGTCTTTATGATTTAGAAAGTTCGCTACCGCGTCATTAAAGCTATGATCTGAAGCAGTACCAACTAAGCAATAAAACCCACCGCAGCTAGTAAGAAATGCAGCAGTGGGATCTATTTTTCTGTTTATAAATATCTTTCCTTTTTGCGTCTGTTCAATAACAGAAAAGGCAAAGACTGCTTTGTTTTGGATTTTCGAAAACATCGGTAATACCTTAGTAAATTCGTTCCTGCTCAACTCAAACATGGTTCACCTCAATAAATAAGATTTCATTACAATTATTCGATAATAGTTTCAGTTCACCTTTACCACACAAAACTGCCCGTTAGTTGAATAAAGGCAGCTGATCGTTCTGACTCGAATACTTGCGTGCCTTTATTGCACTATCCTATCCCGACTCTAGCTTAGGCGGTAAATGATCAGTTTTTATTCTTAATTATAAATGGCTTTTTGGCATCCACAATAATCGAAACCATCTTAAGTTCCTCGATAGAATTCCTTGAATCAAACCGAAAAGATCTTCCTATTCTCCCATCCACTTCATTCCAGTATGTATAATGAAAATCTCCGTTCTCGTCACAATACTCTAACAGCGTTACTTCAAACCCTGCCATTTCAAATACTGATACGAAAGTTTTAGCATTATAAACTATTTTATGAGTTGCTGCAGGATGATCCGCTGGTCCTGGACCACCGACTTGAACCATCTGTTGATACCAATCGTTACTGAAGTTTTTATCAGGAACGGCACAACGAATGTACCCACCAGGTTTTAAAAATTTATAACAATGCTTCGCAGCCATAATCCCTTCCTCATAGGTTAAATGTTCCCACACGTGTTCAGCCAAGAGCGCATCAATACTCTCTGGTTCAGATAATTTGTTCCAACTTTCTAAAGATAGTAAATTCAACTCATCTACCTGCGTACTGAGCCAACCATCATACTTTGTCTGTCCTGCTCCAATGACCACTTTCATATAAATACCACCATCCAATCTTGTTCTTGAACAATATAACTAAGTAAATATTCTTTAGGCTTAGGTTATTTCCTCTATTTGTAACTAACCTGCCAGTTAGTTTAATGCCCTTGTCAGTCTAGAACTTTATTTTCTTTTGACAACTGAGTGAAAGTCTTTCTTTTATCAAATGCAACCCACCGTGAGTAGTATTTAAACAAACAGAATTATTTCATATCAACTCCATAGTGCTAATATTCCTATTTTATACGTGTATTCGCATGTATATTAGCATACAATATGTATACATATTGTATTTTACTTAATTTCATAACTATAAATAGCGCAAGCGATCAGGGAGCTATCCCTGCTGCTTGTGCTATTTTTGTGTTCTAGGCGACCGACGAGCGGATGCTAAGTGGTGCATTTATTTTCCTTTATTACCTCCACCGCCTACAATCTTCCCTAAATCCTTACCATCAACTTCAGGAGGATCCTTTATACCTCCATTACCGCTAGTTCCAGAACCAGCGCCCCAATAAGTTGTGATCTAGAGAATAGACTCCCAGTAGATCTTTACGGTATTAAACAGAAAAAGAAACGAATTCATTCAACAACTCGATTAAGATATGGTTATACAGGTAGGCAAAAGCGTTTAAATTCCAAATGCAAGCGTCACGGAAGCCGTAAGACACAATTAGTATAAGGTGAAGTTCAAACAATATTAACAATGACTCACTCAATAAACACGGAATCCAGCACCTGGGTTGGATACTGCATGACAAGCGTAGCTGACCGCCGGCGACGCCGGTGTTGCGTTTGGCAAACTAAGCTGCTCTTCCCGTTGTCACAGCCGGTTTCACCAGAAGCAATCCGATGCGCGGAACATCGGCCGTCAGCACGCATACAACTAAAAACACTAAAGTTTTTTAATATAAAACAGGCATCCCAGAAAATAGGGATGCCTGCAATTAATAATAAAATATATTTATCTTGATCAAAAAGCAAAGCTAAACTGCCCATCTTGATCTCTTGCCATTCCATACTCTTTCTTCTGCTTTTTCAAGCCGGCATGCCGTCTGAAAAACATCGCACAGATCTCGTTTGCGTAAGCGCTTATGACGCGTCCACACACACTCTGACCAATCATTTCATAGATTCGATATTCGGGAACATGTTTGGGAAACTTAAACCAAGAAGGAATACTGAAAATCTTACGAAGTTCAGATATGGTTAAGAACCTCCACTGATCTCCCGCTTCATTAAGTACATAAGAGTTACTTGCACTATGAGATCGGTATCGTCTTGGGATGCATTGTAACTCTATGTCATCTGCACCTACAAATGTTTTATTAGTATTACGCTCCGCCCATGAGTTGTTCTTTTCTACTTTTTTAGAAAAGCTTTCAAACCAGGCGTCAACTGACTTCCAAATGTGCTGCGTACCAGCTGGATCTAAATAATGAGATAGCTTATGACGCCGGAATATTGGTGCCTTTGGCTCTCTGAATTGTTCGAAGTCCTCCTGATCCTGAAGAAATAGGGAGTACGTCCGTTTTCGTAGAGCGATGCTACCAAAATCATAACTGTTAATTTGTGTAGGACCGATGAAATACGGATATTTCGGAGTTAAGAGTTCTTTTAAATCATTAAAACTAGGTGATTCATAAAAACCCGGTACGTTCTCAAAGAAAACAACCCTCGGTTCTGCTGCCTCTAATATCTTGTACGTACCTAATATAAGATTATTAAAATATCCCTGATCACCAGGACCTATACTGCTATGTGAGGAGCAATCTAGCGATACGAACGCTACATCAGCCTTTGCAACGGTGTGACAATCCTTCAGATCTCCTTGAAACAAAAAGGAGTACGGGAAATTATGTTTAATAACCTCCGCGCTATCCTCTTCTAGCTCGATCTCCTGTACTGCTGTGTAGTAGCCAGAATCTACAAACATTGATGTTCCTATTCCTGCTCCCGCGCACAAAGACAGAAGGCGAATACGCTCGTCTGAAGGGGATTCAAAGGTGTCACTCTCAAATAGACGAAATCTTAAGGGACGAACAATGATTTGAGGAAAATCCCCATGCTTATATACACTGACTTCTATTTTATCCTGGATACAAAGAATGGATGAATATTTGGATCCACACGTATCAACAAGTGGCCGTGGTTCCCCACTGATACGATTAACCCTTGATGATACACTGACTTCATGAATATTGTCAGATTCCTCAAAGACTCGATTCTGAATGACAATCATTTTCTCATTCTCATCGATGCGGACAAATAAATCCATACCGTGCTCTAGTCCTGCAGTTTCACAAACAAAATTTTGTAGAAATAATCGTGGTGAATTATGTTTTTTACTCACTGTATAAACTTTTTGTAACAACAGGTTAGCTTTATTCATATGGACGTCCATAAACCATGATGAGGGAAGCCCCCACCACAATAAGGGACTTCCTCCTCTCCAGTTTTGAATTATTATTCTGTTTCTACACATTATGGATATATGGATCTTATCGAGAGAACCAGATTATGCTAACATTTTTAATTCCATGAATCAATTTCATAATGCATTGGCTTAAAAAATTGCAGACTACTCCAATGCAATCGAATACCATTTTAAATTTTATGCTGCTTGTTGTCTTTGTTGTTTGTTCACACGATCCACGACTAGCTTCATACTGTTGTAAACTAATGTTGCGAGGGTAAAATGCAGCCTCGCTTTCTGACCTGAACGGTGTCTTACGTTGTTTAATTGGAAGAACTCTTTCAGGTATGCATTTACTCGTTCGACTGCGGATCTTCGCTTTGCAATTTGCTTCCATGAAACGCTGCCTCGAGCGGGTGCTACGTATTTTCTCAGATCTGTTGTTACTTTTACTTTATACACTTTTTGGCACAGGGAGTCATGAGCTAAAGGACAGCTTTCGCACTCCTTCGGCCTTACATATTTAAGCGTTTCATACTTTGGATCGTAACTGTCGTAGCGGTAAGAATGTTCACGCACACATGTGGGCGCGAAATGCTCATCAAAGCCTTCCATTTCAGGTTCACGCCTACGGTTGTAAGCAGTAATGGCATGAGCCTTCGACTTGCGAACTTCCTCGTAAATCGGTTCGTAATCGTATCCTGCATCCATCGTTACGTAGCTAAACCTAAAGGTTGGGAGCTGTGCCTGAAGCCCTTTTAACAGGGGAATGGCAGCCTTTCCATCATTCATGCTTCCAGATGAAAGCAGCGCGCCAAGAATATATTGGCTTTGTGTTGCCACTGCGAGGTGGCCTTTATAACCATACCAATTCAAGTTCTTACCTTCACTATTGCATTTCACACCCCATTCAGGTGCGATCGGCATCTGTTGTCGTAAGGTTTCGTAGGGCACAGCGAGTTGGTCTGCAATTTTCTTTTCGTAAATCGATTTCTGTTCTTCTTCCTGTTGTTTTTGCAGCAGCCAAGCTTCTCGCTCTTGCTTGAGCTTACGCCCGCGCTTCTTCGGAACAGTCGGTTCTTTCTCTTGTTCTTGTTTTTTCGGCGCGCGATCACGTGCTTCGATATGTGTTGCATCAATGGCTACCGTGTCGTCAGGTATAAAACCTTCTTCAAAAGCAAGTTTGATCACGTTTTGGCTAACCTCTTCCAGAGCTTCACTTTGACTAAGTTTTTGAATCAGCCGAGAATAAGTGGATGCTGAAGGAATAGATTCTGCCAAAGAGAACCCGCAATCCAGACGAAACAAAATATCTTCACGAAGTCGCTTCAATAAATCTTTAATGGTGGGAATTCGCTCAATAATTCTTGCGATAAGTGAGTAGACCATGGCTGAATAATTAGTCTCAACAGGTGCACCTAAACGCGACTTTTTGTTGACGATTCGCAAGACAGGAGTAAGATCTATCGTTGCAAAGATAAGGTCAAAGCGTTTTTCGCGATCCAAGTTATATAAATCTTGCAGGGAAAACAGGCTCTCGTGTCGAATATATGGCATAGGGAGTTCACCTCGTCTCATCTCATTTGGTTGGTTTTGTCGCTTACCTATTCGAGATTTGGGGAGGTACTCCTTTTTCTATGCCTAAAAACCTTGTTACTACCAGGGGTTAGATTTATGAAATTGATTCCCATATATATGAATTTATACTTCTTTCCAAGTCTGGTCCTCCAAATCTTGCGCTTGTGCTTCAGTATAGAGCAGTGGAATATCTTCCAAGCGATAGAGCACGTCAACAACCCGATACTCTGGTTTGTTAGGTGTTCCAGTCACTTCTATCAGAAAAAGCGGCGTAAGAAAGTCTTCGTTCTCCACGATGGTATATGGGACGTTGTGTTGATTAAGAAAAGACTCAGTTATTTTGGTAACACTGGACCAAGAAGGCGTGTCATTTTGTTTCTCCATATGTTTTTATTTCTCCTTTTTGAAAGTCTTTATTTATAAAGTTCATATCTCTAGAGATGTATGTTTATCTTCAGCAGTTTTAATTATTGTTTTTTTAAAAAATAGGTTAAAATAATCTTATTTACCCAGCTAACTCTTAAAATGAAAAAGCAAGCTGACCTTCAGAAATCTTTCGTCCTGGCTCCGCTAACACTAGTTGAATAGGTTGACTAATAAGATCATAACCCTCAACATTTCCTGGTCGAGCATACCAAGGGGCATAAAAGTAAAACTGAATGGTACATAGTTTCACGGCAATCCCCGATATATCCTGACCGTAGCCCCGTAAAAAATAATTAGAAGCCGGTAGCAATGTTGCACCGCAGCCTACACATGAATCTAGTACTGACTGCCTTTTCATATGTTCTGGGTCGCTATCGCCGTGGCATATCTCAACCATCATCCGAGTTATATTAAACGGTGTTGGATAATATCCGAGACCTGATTTATATCCTTTGCCCGTCTCATCACAGAGAACATGGGATAAATAATCAGTGGGATTATCGAGAACCAGGAATAAATCAAACTCCTTGTAATAATGTTCGTTTAAGCTTTCTGAGATCCGCGGTGCTTCTATGCTTCCTGCCATCCCCCACAGTAGCCAATCTGCAAAAGTATCGATATTAGAGTCATAATGCTGAAGACACTTAGCAAACATCTTTTTAGTTGCCTCTGCTTGATGGGAGGATGTATCTTTCCACTCTATTTGAGGGATCGGACCACTACCTTCAATTGTTCCTTTTTCCAAAATATCTGTCCAGTATCTCCATCTGCCCCATAGAAGGTCATCGTAGGCGAATAAAAATGGCAATAGCCATCCTCTCTTCTCAAACACTTCGGAATGATGCTGTGGTAGCCCTCCAATCGCTTGTGCATATCCAGCTATTTCATGGGGTAAACGAGTGAGCTGCTCAACTGAAAAGCGATCGACCCGATATAGGTGTTTTTTATCTTGTGGCTTAGACATGGTATCTTTTCTCCTTAAAATCCTCCCTTTCTGCACAGGAGGATGAGTTGATCCCTGTGCAGAGGGTAAGAGATATAAGGTTGAAAAAAATCAAACCACGTTTCTTAGTTGAGGTGTATACGTTTTGTATACCGCCGACTTTCTAAGCTGGATTTCTTCCCTACTTAGAACGATGGCGATCCACATTTGACCCTTCCATGGACCATGTTTCAATATATTATCTGACGAATTCCAATAATGATTGACCTTGAGCGTATAGATGGCCTTTCCTTTTGGATCTACCCCAATTCGTAGAACTTTTGCAAAACGACCGTTTTCTGGACCGTCATCCAAAATCTTTACTATATCGATTACTTGTATCTCAACCTGCGTTTTCATATGAATCAAGTCTCCCCTTTACGCTTTGTCGATAAGTAGCGGCAGTAATGTTGAACAATTTAAACGTGATATCCCTGATAAGGCATCGCTCATAAACTGTTCAAAGGTTTTATCTGCTTCAAACAAAACTTGTAGAATGGTGTGGCCATTTACAAGTTCGAATTTACGGAGTGCCCAGATCAACGTTACCTGTTTTGACCGAATCTCTTCCGTTACAAAGCGCAGAAGCCTTTCATAAGAATTATTCTTAATATTTGTAGGAGCGGGATCAGTGAATACATATGTACTAAGCGATGTACCATGTTTTTGGTCATGGTCTCGAAGGCAGTTGCAGAATACGGCATTATAAATCCCAATGGAAATTTGATTGGCCATCATATCCAGGTCGTATTGCTCAATATTAGGATATTTACGTAGATGCTTAATCAAATCGTTTATTTCTGGATAATGGGAATGCATTCTTCTTAACTCTTCAAATATTTCTATTCGAAAGGTTAACGATTGTAGCTCGGATTTTTCAGACACTTCGCCATGTTCATCTAAAAAAAACAAAATGCAGGTGAGATGTCCGTTATCCATTTTTTTGAGTATGCATTTACCTATATCACTCTCATTGATTTTTACAATGTACATGATGCCTATTTCCATCTCTGAATAGGAGATATTCTCTATCGGGATAATATAAGTCCCTTCCTGTAAGTTCTTAATAAACATATATTTACTGGTAATCATTTTTATAGCCTCCATTAGAACTCCCCCTATCTGCACGGGAAGAGTTGATTTAACCCCGTGCAGTGGGGATGTTCGTATAGAGAAATCTATTAGCCTGTTTCCTGAATACTCCCAAACTGGATTTGCTGGTACATTGCTTTCGCGAGTGCTGAAGCAACTGGAAAAGCAACACAGTTACCAACACATCGATACTGTGCAGAAAGTGGAACGTCTGCAGGGAGTGTAAAACTGTCCGGAAATCCGGATAACCGCAGCGCTTCACGTACTGTGATACGGCGATTTTCAGAAGGGTGCAAAAACTCCCTTCCGTCTTTAGCAATATGTGCCGTAATCGTTGGGCTTGGCTTATCCCATTCTAGTCTTCGCATTCCGCGGTGCTGATTTCGTGGATGCTGAATTACGTCAAATAACCGCTCAGGTGTCGGACTTTCCCATGTGGCCGTATGGTTGGGGGTAATCCCTAGAACTCGTTCTCTAGCCCCTATAGTTTCTGCAGTAGGCAGATCACCAATCGCTTGTCGAACAGTTCTCTTCACGTATGAAGGAGTTGGAAAACTAAAATGGAACCCCAAATCCCTTCTAATACCAGCGATAAACACGCGGTTTCTCTCTTGCGCTACACCGAAATGCGCAGCATT
Organism: Paenibacillus sp. FSL K6-2859; assembly: GCF_038008265.1. NCBI lineage: Bacteria > Bacillati > Bacillota > Bacilli > Caryophanales > Paenibacillaceae > Paenibacillus > Paenibacillus sp. FSL K6-2859. Next base: position 149,761 of record NZ_JBBOYU010000002.1, read on the forward strand.
TAAGAGCGCCCAGGTAACGTTAAATCCCATGCCCTTATAATTATCGATTAGATGGTAAAAGGATTGGGAGTGTCTTGTCAGTAAGCCCTCTACATTTTCAAATAGAAAAAAATCGGGCATCATTCTCCGGATTATTTCTTGATAAACTATTGCTAATTTTCCGTGATCCCCTTCAATTCCACGATTGACTCCAGCAGAGCTGAAATCGATGCAACTGGGTCCTCCAATAAATCCGTTGGACTTCGGAATACTGATCAGTGGCACCTTTGTAATATCTTCTACTCGGATATGCCTACCAATGTTTTCTTCGTAACAGTGTGCAGCGTGTGGATTGAATTCATTCGCCCATTGAATGTCGAACAATTCTTTAAATCCTAAATCAAGTCCACCCATTCCAGAGAAAAACGAAGTAATTGTCGGTTTTCTAGAACATTGCATTTGTTAGCCCTCAATTCGCTGTGAAGCTCACAGCTACGAGAGGACAACCGATATGAGAAATGCTGGGCTATTATCTCCTCACTTGCAAGAAGGGGTTCCTTAAGCCCTCCCCCTTCGCTTGAGACGGTTTTATGAGGTACATTAAAGAGCCGGTAACGCCCAAGTTTACTTACTGTGGCAGGGGCGTAGCGTATCCCTCAACCCTTTTAGGGAAATGCAAGACGTTTTCGTTCCTTTTTAGCTTCTCTCTGCAGAGAAAACCAGGAATCCTCACGGTATTTATCACGATCATCTTCCGCACATCGAAATTCATTACGAAAGCAATCAGGAGTACCGTAATATTCGCAATCCTGGCAAACCGATTTGGTGAATCGCTCTACTTCACGACAGAAAAGAAGAAATGTGTGGTTTAGCGGTATGTTGCCTATCAGCTTCCGGTTGTTAATTTTGTGAGAAAACTCAGTTGACGAGAAGGCAAGAACCTCCGTTACTCCAGAGCAGTCCTCATAGGATTGCTCTAGTGCCACTGATAATTTTCTACCATCTACATATCCCTTGTTAAATAAGTCTGTTTTTAACCTTCCATTCAAAGGAATGAAAACATACCCTGCAGAGCTATGAATCAGTTCCTGCATCTTGTATTTCTTTTTTCCTGTACTGTTCACATGGACAGGAACGGGCTTGGGTTTTGACAATAATTTTATCCCTCCTATTTTGAGCACAAAAAAAGGAGACGCAAAAAAGATATACATTAACTTGTATATCTCTATGGTCTCCATGATTTGAACCTTATGTATGAGCTGCAGTTGCAGCATACTCCTTCCCTGCAAAATAAAAAGATCGCAAGGGAAAATTAATGAAATCGTATTGGAACAATTATATCGTTATCTCTATCATCTGGGAAGTCTAAGCTTATTCTTTTGTCCGTTCTTCTTTTCCGTGGACCACAGAGATATTACGTACTTCATTTATTTACCATATGAATGTCGCTATAATTTTTTTTGAAAAAATAAGAATAATTAGTTGTTTTAAATAAGCCAATTTTACCCTTTATAATGAGAGGCAATAACAGAGTAAGTGAGATTGGGAATATCTTATGCTCTCTGATTCCCTTAGTGCCCTCATTAAAACTAAAGGAGGATTTACAATGTCAGATCAACAACAATCCGTAGTAACCAGTGCTGCACCCGGTCCGTTTGTCCGTTCAACAGAAAGCATTTATTTTACCAAAGATCAAATTAATGCCATGATTGAAAGTAGCGTGGGTCAAAGCGTAACTGGGCTTGGCTGGGCTATTGCGACCTTTGGCTATGGTCGTATTAAACAAATTCTTGCAGCTAAACTTCCGCCGCAAGTTGCTGGGCTATTATCTTTAGCAGTAGTTGTTGTGAGTGCTGTGAAATTGGTTGAACAGATTGCTAATTACACTGAGGAAAACAGACTATCTGAAATTCTGCATACCTTGGTTGATAATTCAGGAACATTCGGAAGAATCAAGGTTACCGTTACTACTTGGGAAAAGTTAGTAGTTAATCCTACTAACAGCTACTGGACCTACTATACAACTACTTCCTATGAAGCTGTAGGATATTAATTAAAAGTAAAAAGCGTCGTGCAGTTAGCTGCACGACGCTTTTCTTTACCTCAAGATTAAAGATATTTCTTAGGTTTAATATGTGTATTTTGGCAGTGAATGTAGGAAATGGGTGGGGATTAAACATAGAGTAGGATATCTGACAAGATATAAAGGGTTTGAATGGTGTAAAGTTAATAACCCTCTTACTTAGATCCTCCCTCATCCTGGTTTCTCAAACTTATTTTAAGCTGGATTACTTCAGCATAAGTGACCGCAATCTGTATAATAGAAAAGAAAATTTGATTGAACAGGCCCATTGATGAATATAGAATTACAAAAAACGTGATTAAACCAGTTAAAAGTGCTAAGAGAGTTAATGTAAAGTTTAAGAAACGTTTTTTCGTTGAGATATTTGAACACTGAAGAAAGAGAGCTTGAGCCAAGATACAGTTCATAAACAACCAAAAATGTGACCATATTTGTGAATTTAAAAAATCACCAAATATGTTTATAAGTAAAATTGAAATAAATAGAACAATCAAAGAAAATCGGTCTTTTTTGCTGATCAACAATAAGACCCCCTTTCTGATGAATTTGATCCATATTTAATTTTATCATTATTTTGGAATTAATGATACAAACCTGGGTATTCATCCATTTTCAAGTTAATGGACATTTTTAGTCTACAAAAGGGTGCATCAGAAACCATGTATGAACAGTAACCCATAAGATAAACACTTGAAAAAAGTGAGTATCTTATGGGTTACTGTTCAAGATTCGGCTATCGGGGGTGCCCTTTTTAATTATGAAGGTTTATATCCAGTAAATTAATCATGAAAGTGATTATATTTCTTAAGTTTTATAAAGCTTCAACTTTGACAGGAACAACTTCAGACTGAATCTTTATTTTTCTTTGTCTTGTTGTTTAATGGATTGGATTGCTAGTGTAAGTTGGTTTAATGAGCTATCTAACTTGTCTATTTTCTCCCCCATATTTTGCAATACGTAGCGAACCAGAATAAAACATAATGTTACTGGAAATCCAACATTCGTGACCAGTGAAATTATATCAGTTACCTCCATTTCAACCCCTCCCTCCTTTTACGCTTCTATCTAATAAGGAAAGTAATGACTCGAATTCACAACCATCCCATTCAAAAAAATGGTATAATAAGAACAAATGTTCCTATTTTGGTTGTTAAAAACATCCTGTTTTTTCCCTATAGGTATAACAGTCATAAAAGGAGAGATTCTATTATGGAAATGCAGCCTACTGTCTACGAACGTTATAAAACAGAAATATATCGAATTGGATGGAGATTACAATATCAAGCAAAAAAAATCAGGAACCGTGAAAGCTCACTTTACGACAGTGATTATTCTAGCTCCAGTTTTACATCTTCTTCTGAAGATAAAATGTTGATCCAACAGCTTATGAATACCTTGCCCCCGCAGGGAAAGGTAATTATATATAAACTTTATATTCAAGATTTGACCGAATCTGAAGTTGCAAACGAACTAAAAATCAGCCAACAGGCGGTGAATAAATGGAAAAGAAAGATGATACAGAAATTATCCCAGATGGTGAGTTCTTAGAGTTAGTTCGTGCAGCTAAGAAAAAGGATCCAGATGCAATGCTACAACTCATTCAACTCTATAAAGAAGATATTGTAAAATTAAGCAAGTTCATTCATTTACCACAAGAAGACGCTGTTTCTCAAATCGTTCTTGAATTTTTGGAATGTATACTTCGTAATGAAGTGTCAGAGGCCAATGGAAATATAGACTAAAACATAGTTTGCTTTTACTGATTTCGAGAAAGTAAGTTCTGCTGGAAATGCTGCTCCCATCAACAAAACCTTGAAAGGCATAAAGCCAATCAAGGTTTTGTTATTTAAGGGGTCACTATGCCATCTATCGTCTCCCATGATTCTATCAATAATATGCCAAACAGCTGCAAGCTAAACCTTCACATTCTAGCTTAGTAGCCTTCCTTTACTGAGGTGTTCATTCAAAACGGGGGAGTCCCTATAAAAAAACCTTTAAAGGCACTAAGCCAATCAAGGTTACAGAGAGAAGTTATTTAATTAAAATAGCATACAATAGAGATTACCAAACTACCAAAACTAGCCTCACACAATTCAGCTGGACTAAAGTCTCCTCCATTTAAACAATCCTCTAGTCTTTTCTAAAATACTCTAAGGTATCACTGTCCAATTCTAATACGAAGGGAGTACCCAGAAATGATATTCTATCATCCTCATCATTAATAATTATTTTTAAGTCAATTACTGTCCCCTTTGTTATTTTTAATGATGATTCATCTAACCTGACAGTTATATCTCCCGACAAGTTCATTCTCGACAGTAATAATCTCGCTCCATCAATATTTAAAATTAGATGAACTGCTTTCTTACCAACTTGTTTAATTTTAATCATCGTTTCTACTCCTAATTAATTAAGTGGGATCTGGATATTCTTGTCCCCTCATATTTATTTCCTTTTGACTGTAGAAACTCAAGATGTACATTTGGAGTATTTGGAACAATTTGAGCATAACACTTCTTAGTTTAGTTGATCCTCAGGATATCCTGGATTAGGCGTATTTTTAAGTTCATCCTGTGTTCCAACAAAAAAAGATTGTACAGTAGGCAATTCTTTATTACCGGATTCTCCACTCCCAAGATTATGTCCGTGAATCATTTTATCCGTATCTATTTTTTTTCTTTCTCCTTGTTCACTTAGAAAATAGTACTCGTCAGAAGCTACTCCATATTCTGCATCTTCTGTAGAGGTTTTTAATATTCCTGATTCAGGAATTTGATAAATATTCTTTCCTTCAAGATTTTTGATATTTTCAAATCCTTTTTGATTGTAGATAATTTGTACCCACCCATTATAGTCTTCAGGTATAAGAAATACATTAGGGTGACGATTTTTAGATCCGCAAGCTGTCAGACTTACAAGTAATAACAATATGGCAGTTATAAAAGTCGTCTTTTTCATCACTTACCTCCATTAAATAGTAATATTTATAACTATATTACACTTTATGTTATTTCAAAAAACAAGTTTTTAAAATTAGTTGTAATAGTTGTAATATTAGCTTTATTTTTACCTCCATAGTAGAAGGCCAACTATAAGAGAACATTTAGTTATGGTTAGGGAATGGATTGAATTATTCTCATTCTTATAGTTGATCTATCAATGAACTTTAGGAGGAATTATTATGGCAATTACACTTTCAGTTAGAATTGTATCATTTATATCTAAGGACTGGGTTACCTCACCATTTCCAGCTCCAATTGGATATAGAAGTGAGTTTAAGGGAGATGATCGTAAATTCAATAAGGATGTTTCAGCATCCTATCGAACAGCTCAACAAATCAATGCTACTTTTACAAATACGGGTGGTACTTATACTGCCTACCGAAATACGGGTATTACAACTGAACGTAGCACCAATATTTCGACGGGTAATTATGTTGATAGTACTGGACAAGCAGATCCAAATGGCATTACTGCAAGTGTAGACACTTCTTATCTTTTGGGTGGGAATTCTGATTTCTACAGATTTGTATGTGATGGGGATGCAGCTGATCCTCTAATTCCCGGAGCGCCTGCTGTAAATTATCATCTTTTTGTTTCTATTCATAAAAGTGGTTTGATCTCAATCGAAGGATTACATGATGGGTATCCCTCCTTTGAAGTATACGCAAGTGTAAATGGTGGTACATGGCAAAATATTTATCTCTTTGAGGAGAAAACTCTATTAAATCTATTCCCACCGATGGACATCAATGTGTATGAAACCCGAAACATTATATAAAAAAGACTGATCTTAGGATGTCATATGAAATGATAAGCATTCTATACGTGCCGATATTTGATCGGCACGTATTTCTTATAAAATCTTTGTGCCTTTAATCATGGTCTTCTTAAGTTTAATAGTATTAAACCTACGCATAGAAAAACCCTCGGGCATTCCTGAGGGTTTTTCGTATAGTTATGCTTTACCTTTTTACCCTACTCGTTCGCAAGAAAAACTCTATCGAGTGTGATTCGTACTCTTATATTGCCTATACAAGTGAGGGGGACAAATTCTCCTAACGTCCATCCTTGCAGTACAGTTTGTGTAACGTTCTACTCGTTGTGAGGGATACACACTAGTAGAGAATATCCCAACAAGCTGAAAAATGATGAAAAGAGGGATTTATATGACTTGTAATCAAACACCAAAAACTATCGTCAATTTCCCAAAACCAGCTGGAACACCGGCTCCCGTTGGTTTAACAGGCTCGCAATCAGCTGTAGGGACTCGTTTTCTTATTTCGGACAATCCAGAGACGATCAACTCCACTACCACCACATTTACGAACGGCTTTGCTACACTGTGGAGCGATACTTCTACTGGTAACTCCACTGTACGTTACAGAGCTTTCTTGTGGCATTATAATAACACAGGTGCTTCAATTAAAGTAGGGATCACGCTGGGGAATGCTGGTGCTTCTTCCTACTCAATTCATAACTTGAATAACGCTATTCAGGTAGTTCCTATTGGTCAGATTTCGTCGCTTGGAATCTGTGCTGCTGCTGCTTTGGTAGGAGGGACAATGGATAGTATTACACCAACTGATTCTTCCGTAGCAGCGGGTCAAATAGGTGTTGTAAAAGAATGGACGGTAGGAAACGGGGAGATTGTAGGTGGTGTCATTGAATTTTCCATCAGTAACACCGTTGCTAACGTTGCCATGAATTACAGAGTACGTACCGTAGCAGCAAATAGCGTAAGTGCTAATCTACGTCAAAACCAAACGACGGTTGTTAATTACTACACCAATCCGGCAAATAATTCCACGCATCCCCGCGGTTCATGGGGCTTCGCCGATATTGCGAGCTCAGTTAGTTATAAAGCTGGAAGCGGATGGGCATATTACAACGCTAGTAACGGCAATCTAGATAACCTAATGACAGCAAGTAATTCGTATAAAATTTCTGGCGCTCCAGCATCTCAGGGACCAGCAGACAGTGATAAAGGACATTATGGAGTCAAATACAAACTTACTGTCACTCTTAGTAATGATACTGGCTCTGAAAAGAAAGTTAAGATTTATGTTGGTGCTCGCGGTACTAAATATTATGCAGGTGCAGTTAAGTGGAGCGGTGAGGGTGTGACATACAAAATCCCTGCGCTTAAATCCTACTTGGATACTCCAGGAAGTAATCAAGAAGGAATTGAGGTGGCTACGGTAACGGTCGCACCTGGAGCCTTAATCACTCGTATAATTACTTTATCAACTGCGGGAGCAGCATCTACCCCGGCACTTATTGCTTTTCAGACTTTGTAATAATAAACAAAACAAATATCAGGAGCCTATGAATAATTATTGCGGTTGAAAATCTGAGAACCCTGAGATTAGTACCCTCGACCCCTTGCTGACGCTATCGACCTTCCATACACCATTCGTAAATACGAGATTGATCGTACGATCCTCGGCATATTGATCTTCTCCTGTTAAACCATTTGCCAATATAACCGATTGAGAAAGTGTGGCAGAAGTCTTGTTAATGTATACTGGCAACGAGGCAGGCGCTTCATAGCTACTAGCTGTATTCAAGCCTTTATTTTGAACGATAGACTTAATTAATTTATCCGTAAAGTACGGTTTGAAGTAGGAACTAATATTTTTAATTGAAGAGACATCAGCTGCTTGATTTAATTTATCGGAAAGTAGTTTTAACCGTGGATCCATAATTTTCTGTTTATCAGGGATTTGAACAGACGGTTGCTCCATGTTGACAACGAGTCCCATACCGCCCAATGTCAGTGTCGCCTGCTTAGTCTGTTGGTTCCATAAGACGTTCGCACCTAGCGATTGACCGACAAAACGTAGCGGAACATAGGTTGTTCCTTTAATGACCTGCGTGGCAGTATCCAAATCAATATATTCCTGGTGCGGAATATCCGGATTATCTGTAGTCGGCGGTGATACAATAATTGCGCGTTTGAAATTTGCAGCAAGCCAGATGGTCGAGTCGCCATTTTTAATCTTTACTTCTTTCTCCGCTTGAAACCATTCCACACTCGCACCTAAATTTACTGAAACAGCTCGTAACGGAATGAGAACTCGACCGTTGTTAATCTGACCGTTGTTTATGGTCGTGGGTTTGGATGTATCCGCCGCAAAGCTAAGCACCGGTATTGCTGGAAGCACAAGTAAAGCTGAGGCAAATAAGGAAATCGTCATTTTTTTCATCATAATAAAACCTCCCATAATAGATTCATTTAAATAATAGACGTTTTTCTCCCTTATTTTGTTTCATTTGTTTTATTAACCAAATTATTATAGGGTTATCCAATATTTATACACTATTACATGCAACGAATCTAGAGAACTTCCATACTATTAATGAGCTATAATATCAATCTATATCTTATTTTGGTCTTAATCAGTTGTTAGAGGTCTAACTTATTTTTTGTTTTTTTCAGATTGTTTAATAGTTCATTTCTTTTTTCTTTTCTCTCTTTCATGATTTCAGCTTGCGTGCGATCAACAATTTTGGTTGCTTTTTTTTGGAATGTAATAAGCTTTCCTTTTTTATTCATACTATTACTTCCCTTCTATTAGAGATTCATAGTATGTAGTCTTCACAAGTTTCATAGTAATAAACCTATGCACAAAAAAACCCCCGGGAATTCCCGAGGGTTTCTCTTATAGTTATGCTCTAAGCAATACCTTCTCAGCTTTCTCTTCCGTAACGGCTACTCTTTCACCAAGTTGCTTTAACATTTCGTTACGCAGCTGACGCCGTTGGTTCAAAATTTCTTCCTGAGATTTATCCTCTACCTTAATTGGCTTGTTCTGCAGCAGCATCTTGGGTAGCCTCCTTTTTTGAGATCATGTTTTTGTGTAGTATCAAACAAAAAGCATGAATAAGTCTTCTAATTTGTCTTGACTCTATTATATCATTGGAAATTACTAGAGACAAGGCGCGTTTGTCTGACTCATCAAAGTGGAAGCACCACACCCAACGTTCATTATTCAGCATTTTCATTGAGAAAGCGACGACAACTCTTCCTGGATATGGGTAGCTAATAAATGAATCGTTAGATTTTTCTTTCGCTGCAGACACAGCAGCATATTCAAATTCCTGAGTGACAGATAAATCTATCTCACTCACACTTCCTCCAGAAGTGCCTACGTCGTGTATCTTTGTTAGTTTATTTTCCTTTACGGCATAAATAGTAAATGGAGAGACAAATCTTAGATCATCAAAATCAAGAATGCCATTGGTTAATCGATATATGTTGGTGTTGACTGCTTTAAGTAAATTAACCAAATAGGAAATACTATTTTCTGAATTATCTATATCTTCAGCAAGCCCATCTACTGATCTTTCTAACTCTTCTATTCGATCTCTTAACTCCTGGATGGTTTCCTCCAATACTTCCTCCCTACCTATAGAATATTGCAGTACAGACTCAATACTGCCGTCTTTAATAGGGACGAGTAATGTATTGAAAGCATCGTATAGACCATTAAAAGTGAAGTGATCCTTTTGAATGAAAGTACTCCAAACAGCATATTCCGCAGGACGTCTGGCCTTCAAAGCTTCAACGTGGAATTCAGGCGATCCTAGGGTTGCCATCTTGTCTATGTATCGTTTTACATAAAAAAAGTAATAGATAACAAATAACAAGACTACACTACCCAGAATAATAGACCATAATGGTAAATGCTTATACCAACCTGTTAAAATGACTATTGCTTGTCCTAAAAGAGGTAGTGAGCTCCATTTTATCGCTGAAACTATTTTAGCGTGTTTAAAATATCCTAACACTTGCTTAATGGGGCCTTTCCAAGCAATGCTTACCCATTTTTCGTTTTTCTGTTCTCTCATCTTTTTTATGATTGGATCGAAAGTTCCTTTTATTTCATCAATATAGCTATGATAGTTTCTCATTATGTCAGATTGGTCCATGAAATATTTCCCTCCCCTTCCATTATTATTCCACAATAGTAGCGGAGATCCTTCCTTTAATTACTTTCTTTCAAATGTCATTAACTACAGGGAAATCAAATGACAATTGACCCTTGGTTTCAGGTTTATAATTCATAAAAACATATTCTTTCTCTATTCTTCGGGTTTGTCCAAGTTCAGCCTTGGCTACTGTGCCTACCTTTGCTTCGAATGTCTCACAATGCCAATCCTTATAAAGATCTAGAATTAACGGATCGCCATAATACGTGACCATGCATTTGCCTTGAATATTATGAAGCATTGTAGCAAGTTCCACATGTTCATTAAAAGCGAATTTGTAATAGTGCTCACGGTGAACATATGGAGGATCGACAAATAGGAAAGTACCCGGAGAATCATATCGCTGTATCATATTTTTATAGTCAAGGCATTCAATCATTACACGACTAAACCGCTCTTCAAAAGCTTCGAGTTTTGCCAAAGAGTTTTGAAAATCACTAGCGGTGTTCTTAATCTTTCCGGATCGCCATCCACTTTTAATACCGTTTGCGGGTATTATGCAGTTTCGGAGTAAATAGTACCACCTTACTGCTCGTTCAAAAGGATCCTTTGGAAGCTCCTCACGTTGCCATTTTTCGAAAAGGTAGCGGCTTGTCGGTAAAGTAGATAATGAACTTATCAACTCATCCCTTCTCTCTCTAAGAGTTAGAAGGAAATTGATTAGATCATGATCCTTATCATTAAAAACCTCTACCTTACTTCTTCTTTTAGCCACAGTCATGTGCCCTCCGCTTCCAAAAACATCCGCCCAGCAGTGGTGTTCAGGAATTAAAGGAACCAGGTCACGAGACAGAAAATGCTTTCCTCCAAACCACCGAATTACACTCCCTACGCTATTTTCATCAACATAATTTGTCGCCATATCCATCTCTCCTGTTTCCGATATCGTATTTAGTCGATATGGAAATAGGCAGGACTCTATCTGTCCTCTCACGCATTCTCGAACGATTTGCGTAAGTGCTACATATCCCAATTGGGAGCTCGCTGAAGGGGGCTACAATGAACCTCAATACGGTTTATTCCGTACCTTCGTCGCACCTGATATTAGAGATTATGGAATCGCATCTTTAACATTTCATTCATATGAAACACCATTCCTTATTTGATAAGTGCATTTGTGTCCGGAGTAGTGCTGCACTAATTTTAACTTCACTCTGCACTACATAGCTCTGTTTGATCAGACACAATGTAAATTTTGCTAGGCACTTACCATATTTGTTTTTAATACTCTCAAATTCGGAATCTGCATGCAGTTCCGCAAGTGAACCTTTATCCTGTAGAAAGGATGCAAGCTCACCGTTTTGATCTTCTTCATGGAGCAGTAGCTCCATTTCTCCTAAAGCATTTTTAACGTCTTTCCGCTTCTGGTTGTAATTTCCGAGTAGTTCCTTTAGCTCTTCAAGATTCCGCTCGATGCCGTAAAGATGGGCGTTATTACTAAAATTAGTGATAACCTCACTGGCTTCTTGAGGAGTCTGTAATCGAATCATTGAAGTGATCTGCCATTTCTCACGTTGAATTTCCTTGAGTTTCCGCTTGTTCAGCTCTTCCTCGATTAAATCACCGTAATAATTTGGCTTGCTTCCTAGCGGTATTCCAGATCCATATATGCGATAAGAAACGTTATGCTCATCAAGGAGTTGCTTAAGCGGATCTGAGAAGGTTCGACCTGCATGAATTTCTACAAAAGGCAATGATTCCATACGGAGAATCAGATTCATGACCTTATGGGCTAACTCAATCGCTTCATTTTTTCGTGGATGATATTTTTGCTTAGGATACGGCTCGACTAATTCCTTATAGCCAATAACTCGCTGCTCATAATGACTCAAAAAGAAGATGTCTTCATGAGGAAAGTCACGGATTTCCATGTACTTGATGACTGAATTAACCCATCGACTTTGCGTTCCTTGGAAGAACTTGTGAGCCGGCATAGCTTCATCTGGTCTTGTTGAAGATTCTGTTATAAAAGCAATTCTTCGCATTATTCCACCTCAAGTCTAATTTTTATTTCTCTGATTAATGCTTAGGGGTAATGTATACACCCATTTCTACAGGATTAAATCCTCGGGATACAGTCTAATACATTGGCCACAGCATTCACCTAATCGCGTCTCATGTAAAACTCCTTCATTCCCGCCGCAATCACATACTTGAATCATCGCAGGATGTACTTCACCACAGCTTGAGCAAACAGGTTCTTTGCAGGCTATTTCGAAGTGATCATTTAAAGGACTTTCGCTGGTATGACGCCAAGTTTGTTCTTTTTTACAGCAAGCTGTTAAAAGGCTCATCCTAATTCCTCCTCTTTTTTTGGGCATAAAAAAAGGAGACAAAAAAAAGAATATACGTATCCCGTATACCTTTTTGTCTCCATAATTTAAACCCTATTTTATTTCTGCTATGCAGAAGTCCCCTTCTCTGCATGAATTATAGTTCTGCAGAGAAAATAAATGTGTTTCGTAATAGATCTAGTATATTATCTCTTAGGTAATTTGGAAAGAAAAAGAAGGTGAACTGAATGTAGTTATGTGTTCTTGACCTCTATTTTCCGTACCTTGCGGAATGCCCCAGAAAATGATTTACTAGTTAGTAAGCAGTAAGCAGTAAGCAGTAAGCAATTTCCAATCAAAAATCAAATATGCTAAATAATTCGGAAGCACCGATAAATTCTTAAACCATGAGCAATCACGTTCATGGTTTAGAATCTATCGGTGCTTTTTTATTTAATTTAAGGAGGTATATACAAGAGCTTCTGCTTACAGTGCTGCCAGAAATTTATAAATGAATAAATCTGGACATAAAAAGGAGAGGATTAATGAATGATAGACAGTACACTAATGTCAATAATATTGAGAGTCATTGTCGGTGGTGCAATGATGTTTGCAAATCGGAGTTTGTATCATTTATATGCTCAGGATTTTTTACACAAGTCACCTTGGCAAATTCTTCATTATGTCATATTTTTTATACTTATGTGTTTCTTTCGTCCCTTATCCCTTATACAACTTGGAAAGGAAATAGTGCGGGATCTTTATCGAGTTTGGAAAAGACGGTAATTTTGTTGGAAATGTTTATGTTTAATAAATTAAACTCTTATTTTAATGAAATTGGCGTACCTTCGTTTAGCAACTCCAGCTGATAGCAGAATAAAGAATTAGACTGAACCTAGTAATTGAAACAGCGACAGCCAAGGACGAGAAAATAAGGTCCTAGACCGTCGCTGTCTTATCGAACTCCCTCAGTACGATTCAGTTTTCTCACGAATGCTCGCTTATTCGCAGGATTTCACCCCTGTCAGATTTACCGAAAGATTGTTAGAGCAACCCGGTTGAGGACCAGGACAACATGAAGGCGTGAGGAAATAGAGGGGGATGATAAAACCCCATATCCTTCCATATACTGCACGCTTCTCCACACCGCCCTTGGAGGTTTTCACTCCCATGTCTCAACGGGTCATTGCCCTCTCATTCCTTCGTTACGCCTTTCCAAGGGGTGGAGGCCGGTCATGCTAACGTTACGGGTCGGTGCCCTTTGGTTCAATATATCCGGTACTCCGTGCTTTCTTTTGAAATCCCGTGAATAAGCCAAAATTCGTACGACGAAACGGTGAGAAATCGCTTAAGCTGCTAGCTGAAGTGGCATCGTTTTATGTGGATTGTAGGCTTCACTGCTGCGAGCCATCCCCACGAGAATGCGAGCTAGTTTACCACACAGTTTCATTAGTGACCTCATTTTCTTCATCTTTTTTACCTGAACATTGTACGCATGCATCGCCTTGAATTCCGGATTATTCGCGGTTAAGCTCAGGGTCATCATGAAGATGAAACGTCGGAGGCGAGATCGTCCGCGTTTACTAATCTTCATCTGTCCGGTCCATTTGCCCGAGCTTGCTTCCGCAAGGTTGAGACCAGCATGACGCAGCAAAGCGTTGCCATGAACAAAGCCGCTTAAATCCCCAGCCTCTCCAAGAATACCAGCTAGTGAGATTGCATTAATCCCTTTTACAGCAAGCATCGACTTAGCAAAAGGTATACGGTCTAAAACTGCTATAATCTCTGCCTCCACGACTCGCAGTTGCTCACAAGCGAGATCATATTCTGCGAGAAGCTGCATTAAATGGAGCTTGTACGCATGCGTTGCCTGCTTAGAGCCAACAGAATGGCTAGCAAGAGCGATTAGGGCTTGAGCCTTCATGTCCCCAGGTTGCCGTTGCATAATGGATTGCCAGCCCCTTACCACGTCTTGAGGCGTTAACTTACTCAGTTCATCAGGCGTCGGGAAAAGACGTAGTGTCGCCAATGAGCCTTTGCACATCAGATTCTTAAATACTTGTCTCAGCTCGGGGAACACGACGTCAACCCAACGATGAATCTGGTTCTTTGCACTGACGAGTCTCGTTACGACGGAGTCTCGGTTGGAGAGAAAGACACGAAGCTCTTCAAAGGCTTCAGGTGTGTTGCGAATGAATGAGTAATAGCCGTTCTTCACCATGTCTGCGATGACGAGAGCATCCTTTTTGTCGCTCTTCGATGGTGTATTGTCGCGGTTTTCCTTGTTCTTTTTCACGAGATGAGGATTAACAAGAACAACTTCAAACTGCTTCTCAGATAGCCATTTGGAGACGCTTATCCAGTAATGCCCCGTTGGTTCCATACCGATGATTGCGGAGTCTAGGTTATGGGTTGATTGCAACGATTGGATCCAGCGAAGAAGGATCTGAAACCCTTCTTCGTCATTTGAGAAAGATAGTGGATTGCCAACGACGATCCCGCGGAAATTCACCGCACGAGCGACGTGAGTTAGCTGTGCGATGTCGATTCCGACGACGAGATGCTGAGGGGTAATTTTTTCAATGAGTTGATTTTGTTTGTCCTGGGCTTTAAACTTCATAGTAGAGCGTCCTCCTGGATGATGGGATTTTAAGGGCTATGACCCGTTGCGTACTCCCATCGTACCGAGGCGCTTTTCTTTTTGCAAAGCTCGTAATTAACGCTCTACAGGAATGCTAACGTTTTCCGTTAGGGTAACCTTGGACATATCTCCTCCACCATGAAACACACACCAATTACGGCTACATGATCAACGTCATTCAGCTGAATATCACGACCACCTGGCGAATTATTGTTCTGTTACGAAATGACTTCCTCCGGAAATATTGGTAGCCTACCGTCTAAGTCTTCTTCAGCACAGATTCTTTTTTTAGCTTTTCTTCTGTGCAATTTATCTCTTAGGTAATTTGGAAAGAAAAGAAGGTGAACTGAATGTAGTTATGTGTTCTTGACCTCTATTTTCCGTACCTTGCGGAATGCCCCCAAAAAATGATTAACTAGTTAGCAAGCAGTAATCAGTAAACAATTTCCAATCAAAAATCAAATATGCTAAATAATTCGGAAGCACCGATAAATTCTTAAACCATGAGCAATAACGTTCATGGTTTAGAATCTATTGGTGCTTTTTTATTTAATTTAAGGAGGTATATACAAGAGCTTCTGCTTACAGTGCTGCCAGAAGTTTATAAATGTAAATTGAATATCCTAAAATGTACTCAAATACAGAGGAGGTTATTTGAAATGAGCGAAAAAGTTGCTGGCTTTGGCGGTGATATCGGAGAAGCCTTTACATCTACCGGTGCAATCTTGGTACTGTTTATCCTCCTTGTAATTATTTCTAAGACAATCTTGCTCTAAGATATTAGTTGAAATCTCACACGTCTAATCCGTCAGCATAAACTGATGAATTTTTTTACATTGATTAACGAACGAATGTTTGGTTATAATACAAACAAATGTTCTTATTTTTTGAGGCGGTTAATGGAGGGGTATGCATGAGCAAGCTGGACAATAACGAAAGATGGAAAACGAAGATGATCATGACCGAGCATGTTGAGCAGTACGAGGAACAGCAGCGTGAGAACCCAAATAAAATGATAACTACGGAGGAACGCACAATGGTTCGAGACCTCATTTTGCTTCCTTATATAGATGCTATGGTTAGCAAGAGCCTGAAAGAGATCGAACCCTCCAGCAACATTCTTAAACGTACCTTTTTAATGGCTGGAGAATCCATACAGTGCCGGATCATGCAGGATACCTATCGACTGCAGAAAGAGCTGAAGCAGCGGAATATCAAAATGTTGGCGGATGAGCAAGATGATTTTATCACATATTACAAAATCTTTTGCCGAGGATATCAGGAACGATTTGGATTAACTCGTGATGTTATGCGGACAGAAATTAGCCTCCGGCTGACAAAATACACATCTGAACTGGGAAACATCTTAAAAGACCACCTGAAATAACGAAATCCCGCCAACCAATTATGGTTGACGGGATTTTTTGTTATTGCCAATTTGGCTGTAGAGTCCGTGAAAATCATTGACTTCCAAGGTAAGTGCACATTGTTCCGTTCCACCTATTTCAATGTAGTTTAGATTTGTCTGCTCAGGAGTCTTAATCAAAAAAATGGTTTGTCCCGAAGGGATACGAAGCTGAGCCTGAAATCTAAGAAGAATAACTTTTTTAAAACGGTTTCCTTCTCACTTATATGTGTCCGGCAAATATGTCGGCATCTTCGCTTGTTTGATGAGAAGGATGCCGTCGAAATGCCGTCGTAGCTCTAACGGCATCGGCATTTGCACCTGATAAGAGGCTATCATCCGTTCGAACATCCAAGAATTTCCCCGTTCATTTTCCCGATAGCGTAAATCCATGAATGTATATGGCTGTTCTACAGCCGCCAAAATATCTTCCATAGACCCCGGAATAATCGGATTCAACTGAATCGGTTCCCTCGTATTCTCGGCTGCTTGTCCTTCGCCCATAAATAGACCCATGACGTAGCTTTCCTGTTGCAGTTCCTTTGGCATAAGCTCTCCCATACTCTTCGGCATGGTGGAAATCAGAGACTGTGCTTTGCTGATATGGCCATTATGGCCCCATACGATGATATTCTCTTCCGGATAAACTTCTGTCACCAACCATGCAAGGTTGCTGGCCATCGCCCGATCGCGCCATTCCATCATGGACTGAGCGCCGCTATAATCCCCTTGTTCTGTTAATAGATTGGATTGGATGCACAGCTCATTAAATTCCTGAATAACCCGAATTCGATCCTCTAGCGCTCGCTTCATTAACTTGACGATATGCGGCTCATCGGGATAGTCCATCTTCAACGCATTTTCATTCTTAGTCACGGCCTGCAATAGCTCTTCATACACCTTAATCAGCTCAGGCCTGGCCTTACGGAATCCGCTTTGATCCTTGCTCATTCTCCACTTATGAACCTCTTGTTCCGCTTGCAGCGCTCTGTCCTTCAGCTTAATACTTGGAATCCAGTTCGCATTCTGAAAAAGCGGGGATTGCACCTGAATATCGAAGCCCGTCAGTCGCAAAGGCGATTCGCTCTTATGTGTCTCCTTCATGTATTCGAATAGCGGCTTCGTCTCTTCCGTCCACCATACGCCAAAAATGGAACGCCTCATCGTATCGGGAGTCGCCGTCTTTTTTATCCGTCCTTGACCAAGGGCTGCATCGCCCAAACCACTCTCAAATGCAACAATGTTAAACCCTAGCGTTTGGTGCATGTATTGAATGAGGCGAGTTTTGACTAGATTAAATTCGGCCACACCATGTGAATTTTCTCCCAAATATACGATTCGCTTATCAGCGAGCAACGGGATCAATATATCAAGGTCGCTAAATTTGTCCTGCCCAATGGATCCTCCGTTCGAAGACCATGATTCCGGTTGGATACTCTGTAAAGCATAAGCATGATCCGCGGCCCAACGCTTCCAATCGGATAAAGTAGCCTGATACGATCTTGCTGTTCTGACTTGCTGTTCATTCACCGCTGCTTCCCCATATGCAGTCTTGACCGGGATAACCGCTGATGTTATCGAGGTACTAAGCATGATCAAAGTGAGCGGCATGCACAACAAGCTACGCAGACTAAGGGTATTCGCCTTCCATTTCATTGCATCTAACTCCTTACCGAAAAATAATTTTACGTTCTACTTCAAATATACATTCATTGCACCACACCTTTTTGATCATTATTGCTATCTTTATATGAACACCATAATATGGATGGAGTTATCCTTTATATACCCGAGAAACAAAGCAATATATATCAAATATGCAGCGGTTGCTTCTGATATTTTATTCTTAAGGAGGTTATAACATGAGCTACAGTCCGATCATCCAAGAGTCGATTGCCTATGTAGAGACGCATTTGCCCGAAGAATTGTCACTAGAGAGTATGGCTAAGTTTGCAGGGTTTTCAAAGTATCATTACCATCGGATTTTTCAGCAAGAGGTTGGCGTGAGCGTATCTGAATATATCCGATTTCGGAGAATTGCAAATTCGTCCAACATGTTACTGTTCACAGATGAAAGAATTATAGATATTGCCATTTATTATCACTTTGAGAGCCAAGAATCGTTCACCCGTTCTTTTAAGAAATACTATCAATTACCGCCAGGGCAGTATCGCAAAATCATGGGCAAATTAACGATGCAAAGGGAGGAAATGAAAATGAAAAATGAACAATTATTAAAGGGATGGCAATTAAGCGGGAGTCACCCCTTCAACTATCAGATGGGGATTGACCGGGAAACCTTCCATCAAGGGAGAGCGTCCGGATTTTTAAAGTCGGTTACAGTGGTACCGACGGAAGGCGAATTTGCAACGATGATGCAGCAATTCAAAGCGGACAAATATATGGGCAAAAGACTAAAGCTCTCAGGGTTTATCAAAACAAAAGCAGTGAGAGGGTTTTGTGGGTTCTGGATGCGAGTCGATGATGCTCTTCATGATGTACTGCAATTCGATAACATGAGTGACCGCCCCATTATTGGAGATACTGAGTGGAACCATTACAGCATCGTGCTGGATGTGCCGGATAATAGTGCCGCGATTGCTTTTGGTGTGCTGTTGTCCGGGAGTGGACAGGTCTGGATAGATGGGCTTCAATTCGAGGAAGTGGATACCAAGGTGCCTACGACGAATATCGATTTTATGTGTGAACTTCTAGACGAGCCTATGAATTTATCGTTTGAGGAATAGAGAGGTGTTGCAGAATGAATGATGTTAAAAAACAAAACCTTGGCAATGTCATCGGTCTTGTAATCGTTACGATCGTAATGGCTTCAAAGTTTTTGATAGGAAATATATTCGTGAGCTTGGTAAAAAATATTTTACTTAATACCCGACAGTAAAAGAGTAGTTAGTTTGCACAAGACAAAAAAGCTTACATCCCACACAAAGGTATGCCCCTTAAGCAAGCAGCTTAACTGTTCAATAAAATAAGCAGGCTTCGGCCTGCTCAACAATTTATGCTATTAAACTATAGTGTCCCGTTAGCGTAACGGACTACCATTGCATAAAAACGGCCCTGACTATTCAGAAAGGGCCGTTCTTTTACGTTTGCGAGGACGAAGAATGTTCATAATTCAGTCCTCTTTATGTTATGCGAAGAACTATCGTAATTCGCATTAATTATTATATCCAGTTTTATCTTAATGTTGTGTGCTAAAATTAGGCAAAAAAAATACCTTAACTATTCAGTAAAGGTATTTCCGTCGTAATGAGCGAAGAACTATCGTAATTCCCTCATATCCTGCTCTAGCGTGAGGAAAACTATCGTAAACCTCATCACTTAGAATGTACCCTAATGTTAATTGAAAACAAACCATTTGTCAACAACCGTCCACAAAAATTCTTAGGGCAGGACCTTAAATCCGAAGCGTTGTTTTAAGCCATGGCCGCCATCATACAGAGCTGCATCGATCAACGGATGGATGGATGGCTGTTTCGGACTTAATCCATTGCATGAGCGGTTTAATGTACCTGGAACAAAATCAGCTAATTGAAGACCGATATTGTTATCTGCTTTAATCAGAAAGTTAATGTTTAACAAGCGATCCTGGAAAGCATTTGGGCTATAATATAACGTCCCATTGGCCACAATCTTATGATACGTATTGCGGAGCCTAGTATCATCAGTCGTGTTAATGCCTTCGATATAGACTTGTCCTTTGGCATTATGGCTTCTTAAAAAATGCACAAAGTTTTCAAGTACGATCTGAAGCACGATGTAATATTCATCGTTTAACTCACTGTCATTATAATAAGATTTAAAATCGCTAATATGAATAGAAGCCCCAAGCGTGGTCAAATTATAATTCCGGAAGATGTTGTCCATCCCCTGCCAAAATTCTGCTCTTGTCTCACTCCGCCTAAAAACAGTATACGGCAGATCCCGGCTCGCGCGGATTTCCGATTCATGAAGTATGATATCTGTATTATTAAAGATCCGCTGTTTTAACGCTCTGACTTCAGGGACAACTTTATTTTCGTATGTTTCTTTTTTAATAATGACCCCAGCCAAACATAGATGATGTATATTACTCCCGTTTGGCTTTGATTCATCCAGGAATAAATAGTATTCATTACTCATGCCTTTTCCCCCACAATTGTCTAAATCTTCTATTGATTATACCAAAAAAGTAGCCCGGGATGGTCTGGACAACTTTTTTTGCTTTAAGCAATCCATAGAGTTGCTATCAAAGCTACTTAATGAATATATCATATTATTCAATTCGCGTACGTTTTATCCGCGGCAGGTATGCTTACTGTCTTCATAGGGAGAAGAGTAATCCTGCCCGTTCGTATTATGAGGTTACCAGATCTTTCTGGTCGACCTTTTTTTTGTATGGTCGTAAGATAGCGGTAGCCGGGGATCGAGCATGAAATAGAAAAAGATGAAATATATTCCTGTGCCGAAGGGGACGGTTATTTGTCATATCTTTTTTTAAGTATACCACTTCAGGAATCGGCCATTAATAATTAAATATTGACAAGCTATTAGCTGGAATAGCGTAATGGGACGTTACCAGTCCAATTCTTTATTTTCTTAGTCTATAACTTTATTTTCCGAGTCTAACACTTTATTTTTCAGTCTAATACTTTATTTGACATTAGCGCAAACGTCGCGTTACCTATCCTCTTTTATATAAACAGAAATAAGACCGATCAACGGATCGGTCTTATTAGCTATTAAATATTCAATGTCTTGCAGTATCGTCTTATAATCGCGCCATTTAATTCATTATGCCGCATTTATTTTATATAGCAGCACATCATTAATAACGAGTGCATATTTACAAATAGCCATCTGCGGTGTTTTCCCAGCCCCAATATATAATCTTCATAGTAAATACTCCAAAAGACTCCGGCTCCAGAACCACAAGGAACAGGCCTAGTCTTATCCGCGATAAGGGTATACTCAAATACTTGCAAGGTCTTGGGAAGGTTTGAATGAGCCCCTACAATAATGCTCGTGAGATAAAAATGCCGGCACCTCAAACGTATGTGGCTCCCATCCCATTACTTCTGTAGTAATGACATGATCTCGCTCTTCTGAAGTCATCCCATCAAATCTAAGGATCTGCGGCTCACAGAGAAGTCTGGAATTCCGCAAGTCATCCTTTGTTATTTTTTTTAGATACTTGGAGCGGGCTAACTCATACGCTTCTATTTGTTTTTGAATCTCAGTGTCCATAATTATTGACCTAACAAAGACCAGGGAATTAACCCAGGTGTTTGTCAGGTCACCTCCTCTATTTCTATTTTTTTCCTCGTAGGTTATTATTCGTTTCCAACACTACGTAAAAGATGGTTCCGTATTTATGATATCTTGTTTTTGTTTCGATTTTTCCCCGCTTCCGCCGCATAAAAAACAGATTCCGTTCTTAATATGAAGGTACCGAGTTCTCCCCGAGCCTTTGCATCGTTCACACGGCTCTTCATCAAGAGAAGCGGTACGCACCATTTGAATACTATTATTCTTCTTATGGCTAATTGAGCTGAACGTACTCGACGCAGGTTTCATTATAGGCAACGGTGTAGACCGCACTATGTTTTTCTGAGTTTTTGATGTCAGTTTCACGGCACTCTCCACCACGATCTCTGGATCATAAGCTGGTTTCCCAGCGTACTGAAGTGCAGCTCTTCTTCTCTCAATTCTCACAACCACTTCTTGTCCGGCTGCTTCTTTACAGAGCAAACCCCATGCTAACCCTTCATAAGTTCTCAGAAACATCGCTTCCGTTACCTCAGCGTCCCAAAGCCAAACTTGCTGGCTTTTTACGCACGTATACTGGCGGTAGTACCATCCACCTTCTTCTGATCCTCCAAATGCCCGAGTGACAGTATACACGTTCACCCAAGGGATAAGTCCGAAAAAAGTAGGTGGGCGGAGAATAGGTAACGACTGCCTTGATAATTCCTCTTGATAGGACTCTAGGTTCTTCTCTATGCGTTTTTCGCTAGATTTGCAGACTGTTGCATCTTTAGTCATTAATTTCTGCTGAAAGCGAATCTGCAGGTTCTTTAAACCCTTTTGGATACGTAATGCACTCTGAGACCTCCACCGCTTCACAGCTGGAATGGTTTTGTTCATTCGTGCACTAGATAAACAAATGCCGGTTTCTTTTGATTTCATACTTTTAAGGTCTGCAGATGGATCGGCTGGCTTAATCGGATAATGAACAGTAAGGCTAGAGAAGATGAATGACTGCAAACGATTCAGGGAGCGGGAGCAAAACTCAATTAATCGCTCCTTTTCCGAAAATGTTCGTCTCACGATCACTTTCAAAAGTCCTTCTGACTTTGCTATGTCCGCTTCTACAGCAGCCATCGCTTCCATATCCTCTATATAGCTAAGAAGATCCATTTGTTCGTATTGAGGCATATTTAATCCTCCTCGGGCTCCATAATAGTAATAATTGCTTCTAAGTTATCTCCAGGACCAATGATCCTCGTGTAAGTCTGCTCAAAGATTTAAGTTTATCCAATGATAGCCAAAATCAGGACTACTACTTTCCGGAAGGAAAATCTAATCAATTCTTCATTTTAGGAGGTAATGGTATTTCCTATTTCGAAATAGTTGGTAATCACAGCGAAGAACTCTGGACTTCAAAAATCGATACTTCTACTAAATCATCGAGCAAACTATTCTTCTTACCATATAAAATAATTAATCAGGACGGAAAGTTGCCCACTTTTAACAGTAGAGTTGTTTATTATCATCTCATGCTTCCAATTATGGAAGCATCATATGGTTTTATAGAAACGAATGGTCAATCCACATCATTAGGACAAAAGGAGATTCAACTGAATCAATTTTTTGAAATTCCTGAAGAACATTAGTTGAATTCATCAATATAGTTCAATGCCAAGCAACGTTTCTTTTGCTTGGCTTTTTTGTCATCTTATTAATTAAATTTCCCACAAATTTTTTTTGTTGGCGTTTGTCTGAAAAAGTATTAATAGACTGTAATCTGATAACCTAATTTTATCTACATTTTTATTGCTTATGTATAGTTAAGACGCTGTATTACATAGCTGGGATTATCTTATTAATAATCCAAACCATTCTTTCCCTACTGGTTAAATTACTGAACAACAATGCAATTAGTGCCGTCTTCTTTTGATTAATAATCGGGTCGAAAGATGCTGTCGCATAGAGAACTGCTGTAACCAACTTAAATCATTCAACTTATTCTTTTGCAGATTTAGTGAACTAGAAAGTTTCTTTTGCAAGAATTGCTTCAGTATTTGAATAATTGGTATAAACGACTAAGAGCGTTGAGTGCATTGCTTAAAAATTAAATTTTCTCGGTTGTATTCTAACCCTTTAAAACTCCTATTTTAGTGAAGGCAAGAATAGAAGGTTTGATTAGGGGTACTCAAATCTTCTCATTTTACCCCCTTGCCTAATAATTTATTTTAGAAAAGGAGTTTTTTAATATGGCAGTTAACTTTAACATTCGATTGGTAACATTTATCCCTCATGACAAAGTAGATTCTCCAGTACAGTATGGTTTACCCGCCTACGTTGTATCATTTAAAGGAGATAATCGAGGTTTTGACAAGAATACTGCAAACACCGAAAACTTTCGTACCGCACAGCAGATAAATGTACAATTTACGAATACTGGTGGAAGCTGGACCTCCTTTAAGAATATCGGAACAACTACTGCATATCACTTTAATAATACGACTTTAACCACAACGACTCACACTGCAAAAGCTTCTGATGCAGGTTTGACTGTCACGCGAACCGATGCAAGCTTGACAGGTAGTAGTAGCGATTACATGAAGTTTGTTTGCTCATGTAGTGTAGGCAATCCCTTCATTCCAAGTCCAGATGTCTTTAACGGTAACATTGATTATGAATTTACTCTCTACGTTTATAAAAATGGCACCATCTCAATTCAGGGAAGCCACGATGGTTTCCCAGCTTACGAAGTGTATGCTGAGGCCAATTCAGGCGGTTACCAAAATATCTATCTTTTCGATCCCCGTGATCACGGAAAAAATCAGCTCTCCTTGTTGCCGCCAATGGATGTTACTGGTGTATACAACTCTCGACAAATCTTATAATAAAAAAAGGCCCTACATCTTGTACAAAATCATTAAGTTAAGATACAGGCCCTAAAACTAAAGAAAAGCGTAGGTTATCAAAAAGATAGCCTGCGCTTTTTTTTGCACGTAACAATAAATAGAGCTTGACAAGAAGGTAGAAATGTATTCCGAAGCCCCTAAAAAATGAGGAGGCTACGCCAATGAATGAGTATGCGAATACTTTAAAAGAAACTCTAATATCACTAATGCGAGAAATGTCACCCACACCAGCACCTATGTCAAAAAGCCCAATAAAGATTTTACATGAACGAAGATGTTGCTCTTTGAGACGGTTAGGCAGTTTCTCATCTCCATGGGAGGTAACAGCATATATAATGAACTCTTGGATTCACAGGGTTACGATGTAAACACTGCAACGACTTCTGCTTTTATCCAGCAGAGAAATAAAATTCTCCCGTCTGCTGTAGAGTCCTTGTTCCACGAATTTACAGTGTCTTATACGAATATCAAGCATGACTGAGGTGATCGATTACTCGCTATTGAGGGTTCTGATCTAAATATTGCTACCGACTTTGTGGATACGGACACTTATTTTCAATGTCGCTTAAACTCAAAAAGTATAAACTTTTACATTTGATTGCAGTATATGACTTATGCAACAGAATCTATGTAGATACCCTTGTTCAGCAACGACGGTTATGCAACGAGGGAAGAACGCTGGCCATGATGATTGATTGTTCCAAGCTCAAAGGGAAAATCATGGGTTCACATGAAGATTTTTTTAAGCGAATATTCTATTCGCTTGTTTACTGTGCTCTTTTATGTATGTGCTCCCCGAAAAGAGCAAACGCCACTGGGCTTCTCCCCGTGCCGTTTTGAATTCATGTTTAATTTAAGTCTTGTCTTTGAGTTATCTTAATGATATTGACATCTTGTAGGGCCATTTTTAAATTAATGAGTTTGCAGATTTTTTTTGAAGAACAGAAGATTATAAATAAAACCTAGAATAAACGCTGATGGCATGAAGAAGCACAACAACAACTGTCCTTCAGGGGACCATACATGTCCGGCAGTGAATAGTAAAGGGAATATAAGACCTACAATAACGGAAATAAAGGCAGTAAGAAGCCATTTAAATATATTATTTAATGATGTTTCATTGATTACATAAGCGCCTAAAAATATCGCAGGCACCATAATGAGTAAATACAAGCTAAAAAAAGAAATAACAAGTCCTCTATATTCACTTTCATGGATGGTTTGATTGAAAAAAACTTGACTTCCTTTCTGATAAAGCCAAGCCCCCACGCCATAGGCAAGAATGATACCAATTCCTGCAAGTATATACTTTATTATTTTGATCAAATGCTCCACCTCAATTAAAATTTATAGATATTACATAAGACGTAAAAATTTGAGAAAAGTTTCTGTTTTCTTAATTTTAGTCTGCTTCAGGAACGAAGTAGCCGTCTTACCCTGAGGCGTATTCAAGCCATGTTTAAGAAAGCCAGCCGACACAAACTCTCCGTGGCGGTTTTCTTATGGTCAGAAATCAACAATAAGATTTAACATAGCCTTATCCTTATACAAATAGATAGTAATAAGACCGGTCAACTGAGTCTGATCGGTCTTATAACGTATTTAATAATCTATGTCTGGCAGCTTATGCCGCATTAATTTTACACAGTAGCACATCATTAATAACGAGTGCATATTTACAAATAGCCATCTGTGGTGTTTTCCCAACCCCAATATAAATATCATCATAGTAGATACTCCAAAAGAGCCCAGCACCAGAACCGCAAGGAACTAGCCGAGTCTTATCTGCGATAAGGGTATACTCAAATACTTGCAGGGCATGATTCATGTCTTGAGAAGGTTTGAATGAACCCCTACAATAATGCACATGAGATAAAAATGCTGGCACCTCAAACGTATGTGGCTCCCATCCCATTACTTCTGCAGTAATAACATGATCTCGCTCTTCCGAAGTCATCTCATCAAATCTAAGGATCTGTGGCTCACAGAGAAGTCTGGAATTCCGCAAGTCCTCCTTATTTATATTTTTTAAGTACTTGGAGCGGGCTAACTCATACGCTTCTATTTGTTTTTGAATCTCAGTGTTCATATTTATTGACCCAACAAAGACCAGGGAATTAATCCTGGAGTCTGTCAGGTCACCTCCTCTTCTTTTATTTCGTTCGTTATAGGTGCTTATTCGTTTCCATCACTACGTAAAGGATGGTTTCGTATTTAAGAGCTCTTGTTTTTGTCTCGATTTTTCCCCGCTTCCGCCGCATAAAAAATAGATACCGTTCTGAATATTCATGTATCGAGTTCTCCCCGAACCTTTACATCGTTCACACGGCTCTTCATCAAGAGGAGCGGTACGCACCAGTTGAACACTACTATTCTTCTTATGATTAATTGAGTTAAACGTACTCGGAGAGGTTTTCTTCATAGGCAATGGCTTAGAACGCTGTAAGGCACTCTCTACCACGATCTCTGGATCATAAGCTGGTTTCCCAGCGTACTCTAGTGCAGCTCTTCTAGTCTCAATTTTTACAACTACTTCTTGTCCGGCAGCTTCTTTACAAAGCAGCCCCCATGCTAATCCTTCATAAGTTCTCAGAAACATCGCTTCCGTTACCTCAGCGTCCCATAGCCAAACTTGCTGGCTTTTAACGCACGTATACTGGCGATAATACCATCCACCTTCTTCTGATCCTCCAAATGCTCGAGTGACAGTATAAACGTTCACCCAAGGGATCAGTCCAAAAAAGGTAGGTGCGCGGAGAATAGGTAACGGCTGTCCTGATGATGCACCCTGATAGGACTCTAGATCCTTCTCTATGCGTTTTTCACTAGATTTGCTGCTGGAGCTTTAATGATTAATCTCTGCTGAAAGCGAATCTGCAGGTGCTTTACTCCCTTTAGAATACGTAATGCACTTTGAGAACACCACTGCTTCACAAGCAGAATAGTTTTCTTCATTCGTGCACTAGATAAACAAATGCTAGCATCCTCTGATTTCATATTTTTTATGTCTGAAGATGGATTGGATGGCTTAATCGGATATTGAGCAGTAAGGACAGAGAAGATGAAAGATTGCAATCGATTCAGGAAGCGGGAGCAGAACTTTATTAAACACTCCTTCTTCGATAACTTTCGTTCCACATTCACTTCTAGAAGCCTTTCTGACCTCTCTATATCCGCTTCCACAGTAGCCATCTCTTCCATATCATCTAAATAGCAGAGTAGATCTATTTGTTCGTATTGAGGCATCTTTAATCCTCCTCAGGCTCCATAATAGTAATTACCGCTTCTAAGTTATCTCCAGGGCCAATGATCGCTTTGAGCTGAACATTCTCCATATTCCCCTGCTTATTAGCCAAAGGAACGAAGAATAGTAGTTCGCGGTCATTAGTTGTGGGATTTTTTGCAGCTGAAGCAAGCATGCTTAAGCATCTCCACAACGCTCCATGTGTTCTAATATCAAAGGGCTTATCTCCATCGATATCTTGTATAACTCCGGTCCATACCGCACTCGTAATTCCAACAGGATAAACTATACCAAGTTGTCTAGCTGGTTCTGAAACGTCGATTAAGCCGCCATCCTGGATCTTATCTGCTCGTGAGTAAGCATGAATTTGAGTCGTACCGAAAAGTTTATTCATCTGGACCATCCTTTATATTTTTAAGTAATTTGAACAAAAGATTCAAATCATTCTCCCGCGTCATCTTTTTTTACTTCTTCATATAAGCTGAGTATTACATACTGCATTGGAGTACTCTCTCTGACCCGCCGCATGAGATGAATGAATTGCCATTCTTGTGAATTGCGTTTACGGTAACTTGCGAGATTTATCAAAATGAGAAAGTAGTTCATTCCAATACCGATTACTCGCTCTACTTTATTTTGCTGTACCGGAGTTCCGATCAGACCTAATTTTGCATAATAACGTTGTAAGGTCGATGTTTCAGAGTGCAACTCGATATCCGGATATTTTGCTTTAAACTTTCGTTTAGAATCTTCCTGTAGCAAGCAATATTTCTCCCTAGTAGCATAGTAAAAGCCAAAGGCGGGGCTATGATGAAGATAGTAAGCCCCCTTTCCATTACGACTAACCACGAAGTATCGGTTTAAGTAACGTCCGAATACTATGGATTTAATCGTAAACAGCATAGTTCCTAGGAGAATTGCGAGAATGAGCAAGAGTACAAGTACAAACATTTCTATAAGAATATTTAACATTTTCTAATACCTCCCCATATCAAATGAAGAGGATTACGGTCGCATTACGCCCGTAATCCTCCTTGTTTTTTCTTTCTATGCAACAATGATTTCGTGAGACAATTCTGCTTGGGGTAGGTAAGAGGTCACAAAGAACTGAGTGTGCTCTCCGATGACTTCTTCAATAGATTCTCCGTTGTCAATAAAGACAGGAATCATCATCCCTAGCGTCATGGCCACTAAATCTGCAAGCTCAAACGAAACTCGATTTTTATCAGCACTGGATAGTAAATAATACTCTTTCTCTTCATACCGTAGGCGGTAATGGAAAGTATAGTCCCCTTCTTTCCCACGTCTTGGAATAAACAAGATCTCAGTATGAGTCAACGCACGATTTGATGCAATCACTTGCATCTCAGCATACCGGAGCATGAATTCTTGTACGGAATCGACCTCTAGCAAAAGATAGTCCCTTTGTATTTTCGCATCAGTTAAATGTTTCTGAAGTAGCGGGGTATCTTTGATAGAATGTCCGTTCTTTTGTTTTAGCTCTATTTTAGCCTCGAGCATCTGAAGATCAAATTGAAGTTGCTGCAGCTCCTGCTCAGTTCGTGCTATAAATTCAGCCTTCTCTTCCTCGTAAAGAGCACGATTCGCGTCTATATCCTTCCGTAGGGCAAACCCCTCATTTAGGACATCATTACAGCGATTTGCGATTTGATCTAGCTCAAATTTTCTATTAATACATTCTCTCTCTCCACCATTAATCGGTGTATTGTTTAACGTTACCCAGCTTGCAACTTCTGCATCATATCGCTTTCGCAGTTCTTTAGATTCCAGTTCCCATACATTGACGTGTTCCGGAAATGCAGGTCCCGCTTCCTGCTCAAGATTCTCAATTTGTTGACGTAGATCCGTCATTTTACGCTCATCATCCTCGATGACAGCAGAAGACCCTTGTAGCGCATTCTTGAGAAGCAGTTGAGCTATTTCTTTTTCTGTATCATGAATATAGTCGTTCCATTCACTCAGTTCACTTTTTAAGGACTGCAGATATTGGAGTGGATCTCTCAATCCGTCTATATTCAGACGTGCCTGAGTCTCCACTGGAAGACTATTCATGACTTGAGCGACATCTTGTGCTTGAAGCATGGAGAGAACTACATTGTTCGTCCTAGCCGCTCCGATTCCACCGATATACCCCGGAAGAAAGATACTAAGTAATGTATCTGTTTCTCCAAACCATTCATCAAAATCATCTTGGCTAACTTTTTCATCATCCAAAAATAGACGCATGGAGCGGGCAGTACTAATACGGCAGAACGAATGCTTAACAAGAAGTCCTTCAAGGGTATGAAACTCCCAAGTGGTAACGACTTTCATTTCTTTAGTATTGGGATTAGCCAAACGTTTCTTGACTCCCTTTACATTCCCCGTTAAATCGCACCCTTTCAGGCACCATATGATGGCTTCGCTAAGGGTAGTCTTTCCCTGTCCGCGATCACCAGTGATATGGTTACCCATTCCAAAAGAAAAGGAGTGCTCCGTTTCATAGAGTTTGAAACCAGTGATCTGAGTTAGTACCAGTTTCATCTTATATGCCTGATACATTTTTATATTCCTCTCTCACAAAAGACCTCTTTCTTTCATGCTTGTATTGGATTGACTCCCGATGATGACATGATCGAGTAGATCGATTCCAATAAGCTCACCAGCTTCCACTAATCTCTTCGTTAGTTCAACATCTTCTTTAGATGGTGTACCATCGCCAGATGGGTGATTATGTGCACCAATGATGGAAACTGCACCGCGCCGGATGGCTGCTTTAAACACTTCTCTGGGATGAACAAGAGCTGTGTTTATAGTGCCTATGGAGATCGTTTCTCTCCCAATCACTTTGTTCTTTGTGTCTAAAAATAGGAGAACAAAATGTTCTTTGTCGAGGAATTTGAGATCTTCTAGGTACTCGTAACAATCCTGTGGAGAACGAATGATCGTAATCTCCTCTTTTTTTACTGCATGTGCCCTGCGGGAAAACTCAAACAAGGCTACGATCGGAAGACTTTGACGCTCATTAATACCAAACAATACCGACAGCTCAAATTCGGAAAGAGAAGCTAAATAACTAAGACCCTTTTCCAAAATTTGATCCACCAAGACTGACACACTTCTGTCTCTCACCAAAGGCTCTAAGATTAGTACGAGTAAATCTCTAGTGGACAGAGAGTTGGTATTGCACGATTGATAAAAAGAACTCCGAACTTCACGCACCGCATATTGATTGGTCTCTGTAATAGACATATTTTTCGCCCATGCCAATTGAAGGGGCAAAAGCCCCAATGCACAATGGCAGCGGGGCTTTCCTCCTCACAAATTGGTTTTTATAGGCATCCTAAAGGCATGGAATCTAGCTTCTAGAGAGCAATTTTCCGATCACTGTGCATTCTTTCAGCTTTTTCCGTCTTTCTGCCTCGAATTGTAGTTTCATCAGTTGTACCTTAGTCATGTTTTTTTGCCCATATGTATGTACTGGGGCGAAGCCCCTAATTACAACATAGCGGGGCTTCCTCCTTTAAATTAAATTATTTTTATGGTCTCCAGCTTCTTGCTTAACTAAAACTAATTACACTGCCACTGCCAGGTGAAGATGTCTTTTTAGCAGCTGCAGATTCAAGGCTTGTTGAACGCTTAGAAAAGGTTGACGCTCATTACTAGCTTGGATATTCGCACAAACTTGCGCTGGATGCGGATACCCATGAGCGGTCTCCCCTTTCAACCATTTTTCTGTACAAACAGAAATATTCCCTTGAATATCCACTGGCATGGATTGTAAATAGGTTTCAATATTGATCTCCTGCAGAGGAGTTAGTGTCATAATATAAGTCATCCTCTCAAGCGCCGCAGCGGGCGATATTTATACAACTAGATCGAAGCTGATTTGATCATCAGGCTTCTGCTGGCCTTTCAAATTATGTTTCAATTCATCAAGCCAATGCGAAAAGCGCTGATGCGGGATCGAATTCCGAATATCCTCATTCCGGACTTCAAAATAATAGTGGTCAAGAATGGGATAAAACGAGAAATACAGTTGTTTCTCCGTTTTTGACCAAATCCTTGGATTGCTCTCGACAAATCCGTAGATTTGGCGAAACTGTTCAATATCAAGAGCAACCTGCATCCAATTAACTGAAGTCACAAAGTGCTGACTCATCGTAAAGTACCAATCGGATAGCACTCGAGCTAGTAACTCCTTATCAGTTGGCCCATGCTCATTAGCGAAACGAATCCAAAAGTAGGAACGTTCGGGTGAACACATATTTACCCGGGCCTCCACGGTGAGTGAATGCGTACCTATGGAGCGGGTCCAGCGTTGTTTTTTACCAGGAGTCAGCTTGACTTGCTTCAGGACAGTTGCAACCGATTCTAACGGTGCTTCTACGTGCCATTTAAAAGCAATATATCGAAGCTTCATTCCGTACTCACGCCCCAATCCGTACATTGTTCCCGATGTTCATGCCAAGTGGAAGCGTACCGCGATAATTGCGGCCAGCCGCCAGCATGATGGTGTTATCAGGATCAAAACCCGCTTCTATTAGCTGATCGTTGATCATAGAAGACCAGACTTGCAGCTCAGCCGGTGTAAGCGCCGTTATATTCACGGGAACGAGTTGAGCTTTATTTATATCGACGAGACCATCACCAGTAAGGGAGTAAACGAATTCACCATAGGTTTTAGCAGTAAGTAGGTTTTCAGACATCCGCTTTTCAAATCCTCCCAAATTGACCAAGAGACAAACTCGTTTTGTCGTCAGTTGTTTCATTTCTATTTCCACCCTCCGGTTCGATTGGTTGATCTCCTCTGAAATGGCATAGGTGCCGATCTTTAGCGGTATGTTATGAAACGTGAAGAGTTCGAACAATTCTCTTTCAAATTGATCCGCATCTTCCATAGAGATTCGCTTCTTTCGGCCGCCAACAATCACATTCGTCTGAGGTGGTTTTACAACGTCAAAGTCAATGCAGACGTCGCTTCCATCCAGATCAACAATCGCAAGCCCACTGCAAAGGATACCTAAGTCGTCTTGAATCATTACCTTTTTAATCATCTGGAGATCCTCCCTTTTTTAGGCACAAAAAAAAAGGACACCGCAGTAGCAGCCTCCTTTATGCCATCCATATTTGATTTTTTATACATGAGTTACACCAATAAGGTATATATCATGTCTCCATCCCTAAAGGGATTACAGAAGCCGTGGACGTCCGTTAGTTATGATCCTAAATGATGTACTCCTAAAGGAATCATCTAGAAAAACAACATCGTTGTTCCTCAATAACATCTGTACTATTTATAACTCCTAGGAAAAAATTAATGTTGTTGAGCTTCTTTAGGCAGGAAATCTTGGATTGTGAATTTCTGCTTTAGATCCTGCATGGATACAGTAATCTCTCCAATAATACTGCGATCCACGAGCAATCTTACATAACCCGCAATCAGAGCACTATCATTAAGAAGCATTTGTTCGTCACATTCGCACTTTTGAACTGGAACATCAGTTACTACTAACGTTCCTCCATCAAATTGACGTTTATTAGTAATCAACATAGTATTGATCTCCTTTTTGCACCGGCCACATTGAGACATAAAGCATCCCTCCTATGACCTTATTTTATCATGGTTTACTAAATTCAACAAAAAATAGATGCACTATTTTTATCCAAAAACTGCTCGACTAATCAAGACAAGTGTTCCTACGATGTAGGTAAGGATAAGCAAGGCATGTACTTTGTTTGCATCTTTAGCAGGCATCATTTCTATTCCTCTTCTCTCATGATTTAGGGATGTATTTGCTGTAACGCTCCCTGTCCACAGGAAATACTGTTTTTACGATGAACTGATTACCAGTCTTCATCAAGATAATCACGACAGCCCAATTACCGGATACTGCAGGACCGATAATGGTCCGCTCCGGTTCAGGATTTCTTCCTCTCTCGCCACTATCGTACCCTTCGACGATCTCACCATTAGCAATTGCCCATACGATATCAAGTTCGTCAAACACACGATCCGGATAATCCGAATTATGATAACGATCTTGCATGTAATGAGGACTAATCGTTGTGACGTAACCATCAAGATGATTCACGCCTTTTCTTATGCATTCCAGCTCTTTTGGCCAGTATTTCTTCATATGGTCCATCTCTATCCCCCCCTTTTCATGTTTTTAGACATAATAAAAAAAGCCTTGAAATGAAAAAAAGGCATAACCAAAAAAATGGTCATACTTTTTCAACCTCAAGGCATATTCTATAAGTTGTCAATAAAGACAACAGCTCCTTCTCCAGCTGAATATAAGACAGCGGAGAAAATGAATGTGTTTCGTAATGAGGTAATTATATCCTAATCAATGAAAAGGGGCAATAGAGTAGGCATATCTTTCGATACCTTATATTGCCTGGTCATTTATGCTTTTTACCTAGAAAGTCGTTGTGGTTGAGATACGTAACATTTATAAGTACATTAGTTAACCAATGACTTAACGTTAACGGATCCTCTCTTTTAAACAACATGGCAATCACTTATTCCTCATATGCTTTGATTACTTGTGCAACATCATCTTCAACAAGGATTAAGTCGCATGGGTCTGAATAACCGCTAATTCCATGGAACTCGCCTTGTCGAGTATAAAAAGTGATGTCCTCTTTTATAGAATAACCATATCGGGTTAATTGATCCTGAAATAAACCATCACGGCCTTTTGGATACTGCTCGTGTTCGGTAAAAATAAAGTATTAGACTGGAGTCGTTGATTTAACGCGGTTTTTGAATTGAAGAATCGTCAGCTTTTGAAAAGTAAGTTATAGACTGATCAATTAAAAGAAGCAGCGGCGGACCAAGACTTGATAAATAAAGTCTTAGACTGCCGCTGTTGTCGTTCAACTAACGTATCCCGTTAGCGCAACGACTTACTCTGTTGAATTTCGTGTTCCTCAACATAAAGCGGCATCAGAGAAGGCGAATCGTACCTTATCGCGGCCTTTAAACGACAAAATGGTGCCGATAGCCATAGTCCCATAGCTGCAACGAAATAATGAGCCTAATCCGACAGTGCCCGCATGATGTTGGATTTCGCCTCTGCCGCAATCGCTTCATTCCCGTCATCGACCGCTTGCATCAAGATCAGTACGGGGATGTATACCGCGATCAGCCGCGCCAGCAGCTTCGTTTCCTCGTCCACTCCTCCGTAAGTTTCGAAAAACACGCCGCGAGCGTAAGGTGGTAAAAAGCTGTAAGCAACGCTCAAATCGCAAGCCGGATGGCCTACGCTCAGATCGCCCCAATCAATGATGCCGGAAACGATCCCGTTCTCATTCACAAGCATATTTTTGAAATGAAGATCGCCATGTAGCAGTGCATTCACCGCCTCGACACGGTCCGTTTGCAGCCTGCTAATATACACTTCGATCACACCGGACTCCTCCGGTGACAAGTGTTCAACCACCTTCGATAGAAAGCCCTCCAATTTCACTTTGCGCGATGTTATGTCCGTCAAGCTTCGATGATCTTGCTGAACTCCGCACTTCAGCGCCGCCTGCACCGGAAACTCATGCAATCTCCGCAAAAATTTCGCCAGCGTCTCTGCCGATAAAGCCCGGCGTTCTTCCGTCAAACCGATGGGGAAAACTCCTGGCACGTAGGCATAGCCAAGAAATGGTGCCGGGTATTCGTCACTTGCTTCGCCATAAAACAACGGTTTCGGATAGGGGATGGTCATATATGCCTCCAGCTTCGGCAGCAGCTTCCCTTCCATACGAATCGAGCCAACTGCAATCGTTCTTCTTGGAAACCGGAACACGTACTCGTCACCGATGAGAAAAACCGTATTGTCCCAGCCCCAGCCCAATCGCTTCACTTGCTTCGATGACAGCTGAGGGAATTGTCTGCCGATCAGCTTCCGCGCCTGCTCTTCGTTAACCTCCCACTCCGCATCCCATACATTCGTTCCTCCCATGAAATGTCTGCCTCCTCGTTCCTTACTTTATTTAGACGTTTGCATTTCCTGGAAGTTACGCATAACTGCCCGTTAGATTAATATTATTCATGTGATTTAAAAGATTCATAATAAAAAGAATAGGATAACGACAATCATACATCGCTCTTTCCTACACAACAAAAAACCTCCCCCCACCCCGAAGGGTAAAAGAAGGCTTAAACGCGTCACTTCCGAAGACATGGCCAGCTATATTTTCAGCTCCCCAAGCTTGATCAGCTCGACAACCGCTTGTGAACGGCCTTTTACGTTTAATTTTTGCATGACATTGGAGATGTGGTCTAATCTATGATTCTATTCTAGATGGCTTTACCCATCCAGTAGAGTGAAGGGTCTTATTTTCTGGATTCTGCAAACCATACTGAGAACTATCAATATTTCGATAGGGAAATTAGGATCAGAAAGTAAAAAGATGTTGCCATCATCTATTTACTTCTAATTTGTTTCGGATGTGAACTGCTTACGTCAATACCAGATATCAATCTCATATTGTCCGCTATCGGGATTTAAATAAATCACATACTCCATATTGATTCCGGAAATTTGCGTTTCGATTTTGTTAGTGGGCTTTTCTGAAACCAGTTGTTTTAAGGAATCTTCGAGCTCATTCATAGAGGCGCCCGTATGAGCTTCGACAATATCGCGAGTAAGGTCAAAAATCACATCTTCCGCACCTCTGGATAACATTCTAATAATTGTGATACGATTCTTAAATTTGTCATCATCATAAGATTGGTAGCTGAAGAATTCCGAATTTTCCACATCATCTGATCCCTGTAACGAACAGTAGATTGAATCTATATCTGCGTCTGGTAAGACTGTGAACCCGTGCTTAAGGCCGATCTCTGGAACAACGGCCATTCGCTCTGCAACCGCTTTGGCCTCAACTAGCGCCGCGGCAGCGATTTCTTGTTGCTCTGCCTCGTAATCGAAATGAATATAGAAGTTTTCTTTCTGCTCTTCGTACTGAAGCGCATTGGCCCCGGGGATAGTGCCCGTCACCAGAATAGTAGCATTCTCTCCTGCGGCAATAAACTTGCGGCCATCCCACAGTATAGCGGATATTAGATGCTTGGTCGCCTTTGGAGAGGTTTTGAAAGTGATCCCGTCAGATGAATATTGAAGGTTGCCGTCTCTGCCCGCCGTTACATAGATTTGCCCATTCCAGGATACAGGGCTGTAAAAGGAACCGGAAGAAGATGCATTTTTAACATTCCATGTGATTCCATTGGAGGAAGTGGCTATTACAGGATGCCCAGAGTCATTGCCTGTAAATGCCGATGCATTAAAAGTTATAAATTGCTTGCCGTTCCATACCAAATGCGATGCCTTTAAGTTGAATTTCTTATTATTTTGGGTGACGGAAATTTTGTTCCATTTGGACCCATCCGAAGAACTATAGAGCACCTCCGGATTGTTGGTTTGTCCGATCATGACGGTTCCGTTGCTGACCACTGTACTCATTACTTGTGCCGTTGATTTCAGTTTGCTCCAATTGAGTCCATCTGTCGAGGTGATATAGCCTTTATCCCCAAAAATATAGAAAACATTATTAATGCTTGCCGTACTGTATATCGTTTTAATTTTGACCGGCAATTCACGCTCGACCCAAACGCCGGGTTCCGTTGAATAGTAATATTTCGCATCTTTATAGCCAAATACGTATGCGTAATCGCGTTCCTGGCCGACAGCTATTGCCGTACCGTTAATAGCCGTGATTCCACTCCAATGCAGATCCGATTTTAGAGTTTTTTCATCGAAGGGCTTCCAACTGTAACCGTCGGCTGATTCCCAGAGAGGGCCATTCTCACCACCGGCAATATAACGATCATGTCCATTAAAGGCGATGTATTTAAAATCTGTTGAAGGCCGTTCACGGACGACAGTTCCTCTTTTTAAATCCGTGGAGGTCAGGATCGTTCCGTTATTGCCCGCCATCACATATTGGCTACCGTCGAAAATGATTTTATTCAGATTTGACTGACGCCCGGTTGCGTCGCTAAATTGAAAGGGCTGGAAGGTAGAATTGTAATCGGACCATTTATACCAAAATGCTCCATCCATCGAACGCATAATCATACCATTGTATCCTGCAATTACATACTGATGACCATCCCAGACCAATGAATTCATAATTATATTGGAGAAACTGGACAAAGGATTTAATCCTTTAAATTGTTCTGGTTCTTTTCCTACCGCGTCCGATGTTTTTTTTAATACGGATGTCCATTGTTTCCCATCGGTAGATGTATGTATAGTTCCTGTAGGCCCGCTTATACGACCGTCCCAGCCGGTAGCTACATACTTTCCATTAATATAGACCATATCCGTAAATTGACTCGGGAGCTTCGAATTGGTAGTCTGCCACAGGGACAAATCGCTCGAAGTGGATACTGTAAATTTCGACACGGCAGCATATTGCTTGCCGGTATACAGCAATTTTATATTATCTTGCGGAATTGCAAGCTTCTTGAGCGACCAATTCAAGCCATCAGGCGAAGTAAGAAGGACACTGCCTCCCACTTGAAATTGAGCCCCGTTCGTTCCTGTATTGCGCTGATAGAAGGTTTTTTTCCATTCGCCAAGGGCTACAAAACGCTTCCCATCCCAGAGGACACTGGCGATTTGTAAATCAGACCGCTCGATTTTGGCATTCCAGTTGATGGCATATTGGTCTTCATAATATTTGGGGTTATCTATTTTGACACTTTCTTTAACGCTGAAGGAGAAGTTTAGTTTACCCGATGCCCAGGATTGTCCATTTTGTGAAGTAAGGAGGCTGCCGCCGTCACCGGCAACAACAAATCGGGTTCCGTTCGTGGCTGCTGTCCGCAGATTATTCATCGTGCTTGTGGAAGTGCTCTGCCAGGATTGGGCTTTATCCGAAGAGGAAAGAATGGTACCTCCATCTCCAACAGCAACGTAAATATGTTGGCTATTAACCACGATATCATTCAAGTTGTTAGCTTCGGCGCTCTTGTTCACATTGGACCAAGTCAAAGTACTGGAAGCAGCATGTGTCTGTTGAGTCACTGGCATATAAAACGTAATAAGTAAGGATAACATAATGAAAAAAACAATTGATTTTCTTAACAAATTTATTCACCTCAAATTAGTCTTTTAAAGCACAGGGATATTTTTCCTATGCAAAAGTATAACAATTATATTGTCTTTCTGATATAGAAAAAATTATGGGAGCAATAAAACATTCGATCAATAACTTACGCTTCGATTTATAATTCGGCTGACAGCGGGTCGGATTTTTACGTTTTATCGTAAAACACATTGTGAATGATATCGCTTTTCAGCCATTTCCAAAGTCCCTCAATGGGATTGAGATCTGGAGAGTATTTAGGAACCAGGTGGTATATAGCTTTTCTGCTACGTTATTACAAACTAACCGAAAGCAATGGAGACCTCGAACAAGGGGTTGAGGCTGTTAAACAGTTTTGGAGTATGTTAAAAATCAGTCTAATTTATCTCTAGAAGAATTATTACAAAGATCAAAAAAAGCTGAGGAGTACTATAAAAAC
The DNA here is from genome assembly GCF_038008265.1 of Paenibacillus sp. FSL K6-2859. Classification (NCBI taxonomy): domain Bacteria; kingdom Bacillati; phylum Bacillota; class Bacilli; order Caryophanales; family Paenibacillaceae; genus Paenibacillus; species Paenibacillus sp. FSL K6-2859. Next base: position 189,064 of record NZ_JBBOYU010000002.1, read on the forward strand.
GAGTGCGAAAATATTATTACTGATGGATACAAGCATCATGGGAAAATAGATCGTGGCACTTATCTGGATAATATGAACAGTCAAACCATAAATAAAATTGAGGCAATCAAAAGTATATTAAAGGAGAACCCTCATATTCAGTATAATAAAATCGCTAGTACTCTTCGAATGATTTACCATTTACTCTTCTATGCTCGGCAATTTGCTCGGGTGACCAAGTCTGCTGAAATTGAGCTTCCAGTTCGCTTGCCAGCTCAGGACTAAAGCGACCCTTTGGCTTAGAAGATGCTCGACGCTCCTTATAAGCTGCATATAGTGTCTCCCTAGCTTTTCGCCAATCTCTCGGTTGGACCATTCCATACGATACAATATTTCTAGCTGACTAAGTTCGATTAAGCTAAAATGAGTGTAGCTCATGTTCTGATTCTCCTTGTGTAGGTGGTGTGGTAACTTCATTCTAAACGAATCAGTCATAGGTTATTTTCTTTCTCTTAATGTCTGTCGCACTTCATATTACAATCCGTCCAATAAAAAGTACTAGGGTAGCGACACACGTGTCGGTCCTTCCCTCCATAACAAAAAACCTCCCCCACCCCAAAGGGCGAAAGAAGGCTTAAACGCGTCACTTCCGAAGACATAGCCAGCTATATTTTCAGCTCCCCAAGCTTGATCAGCTCGACAACCGCTTGTGAACGGCCTTTCACGTTTAATTTTTGCATGACGTTGTGGAGTTGTGGTTTAAAGTACACTAATGATAAAGGTGCTGGTAAACTGATTGTTGATCTTAAGAAATCACCTAATGAAAAGACGTTAATTGAACTATCTTGTCCCGTTAGGATTCCTGTAGAACGTTAATTTTGCGCTTTGCATAAAAACGAGCGACTCCGGTACGATGGGGTAGTCACGGGTCATAGCCCTTTAGCCATCATAAGAAGGTCGCTCTATCTTGAATTTTAAAGCTCAAACCAAACAAAATCAACTGCTCGAACGCATTTCAACACAGCATCTTGTCGTCGGCATCGACATCGCCCAGCAGTCCCATGTTGCTCGCGCTGTCAACTTCCGTGGAATCACGCTCGGCACTCCGCTTCACTTCTCCAACAACGATGCCGGCTTTAGCCAACTGCTAGAGTGGATGAAAGATATGCAGGAAACGCACGAACTTAACGACACCATCATCGGTATGGAACCAACCGGCCACTACTGGCTCAGCCTCGCTGCCTGGCTCAAAGACCGGAGCCTCGAGGTCGTATTAGTAAACCCTCATCTCGTCAAAAAGAACAAGGAAAACCGCGACAATACTCCCTCCAAAAGCGACATTAAGGATGCCTTGGTTATCGCTGACATGGTGAAAAACGGCTACTACACGGTTATTAAAGAAACCAGTGAAGTATTCATAGAACTGCGAGTGCTCATGGCGAACCGGGAGACAATCGTCCATCGTCTTGTCAGCGTCAAGAACCAGATCCATCGCTGGGTCGACATTGTGTTTCCAGAGCTGAGGCAGGTATATAAACACCTCATTGGCTCCGGGTCGCTCGCTACACTGCGTCTCTTTCCAACGCCTGCTGATCTTCAAAAGCTCACCGTTCGCCAGGTGGTCGACGGCTGGAAAACAGTCATGAAACGACACAGCGGTGAACGAAGAGCTGGTGAGCTGCTGGCACTGGCAGCTCGCTCGGTCGGTGCAAAGCATGCCGAGAAAGCCTACAAGCTTCATCTACAACAGCTGCTGGCCGAATATGATCTGGCCATGGATCAGCTACAGGTAATCGAGGATGAAGTGGTGACTGCCCTGGCCCGTATTCCGCTGGCCAAGCCGCTACTCGCAATAAAGGGGATGAGCATCTTGTCTGTCGCCGGCATTCTGGGTGAAGCTGACGATCTCAGCGGCTATGCACATGGCAATGCATTGTTACGGCATGCCGGTCTCAACCTAGCTGAAGCGAGCTCTGGTAAATGGAAGGGCCAGATGTCCATCAGCAAACGTGGCAGACCAAGGCTTCGGCATGCCCTGTTCATGGCAACCATGGCCCTCATTATGAACGATGAAACGTTTAAACGTCAGCACGAAGTGAATGTAAAGACAAAAAGCATGAAGCCAATGCGCTCAGTGATAAAGCTTTGCGGCAAGCTGGCTCGCATTCTAGTTGCCATAGCACGCAGCGGTGAAGCTTATGAACCGGATCGGGCTCTTCCTATGAAACAGGTTGCTTAATCGCTTCACGAACAGCACGAAAACTGGCTTATTCGCAGGATTTCAAGATTGCACGGAGTACCGGACTACATTAAACAAAAGGGCATAGACCCGTACCGTTAGGAATACCGGCCTCCACCCTCTGGATAGGCGTAACGAAGGAATGAAAGGGCATAGACCCGTCGAGAAATGAGAGTGAAAGCCTCCAGAGGTACGTGGAGTAGCGTGCAGCAGATCAACAAAAAAGGAGCGAAAACTCGCCCCTTCTGTTCCTGCATGCGCATCGGTTGCCCATTTTGACGGCTCTCGTCCCATTCAATCCGGGCTACGATTCATCCTTTGGTGAATTCCTGCGAATAAGTGAGCATTCGAGAGAAAATTGTATCGTACCGAGGGAGCTTAATGAAGCATTGTGAGTCTAATACTTTATTTTCTCAGTCTACAACTTTATTTGCTGAGTCTAATACTTTATTTTCTCAGTCTACAACTTTATTTGCTGAGTCTAATACTTTATTTTTCAGTCTAGAACCTTATTTTCTTTTAACAGCTCGAATTTAACGCTGTTGTACTCGGTATCAAGTAATTTGACAAATGCCTTTTCTGCATCTGCAATTACTTTGATCTTATCTGACTGATAGTTCATATCATTTTCGATATCCTCTGTTGTGGAAAACACATTAATATTAAGAGGATGGATATCAAACATGAAGATTATCATTTCATCCGTTACTCTTGATGTAGGTGCTTTTGGATGAGCGTTTGTTAAGATATTCAGCCTGCCGTGATGTGCGTTATCAAATAATCTTACAAGACTGCTGTTCTCTTTGGAAATGCCAACATACAACAACTCGTAGGTGGAAAATTGTCTAAAATCAAACTCATTATCTGTTCTAACTGTTAATCGATTATGTGAGATCTGATACATAAGTGCCGTTGGAGTAAACCACAGAATGCACCTATTAGTGGATAGGTCTGTTACTCTAAACAGTCTATCTCCAATTTCTAACGCTACATCCTGAAAATCCACATTGTCTTTTAATAAATCATGGCCTAAGTAAAATCTCATTGGAGGACTAAATACACTACCCATTTTTAATTTGAAGAGAAAGATATGATTATCCTGATCGTAAGAGTAATCAGTAAAAAGGAGTTCTTCCCTTTGAGCAATCATATAGATTTTTGAATGCTGAACCTTTTCCTCTACTTCCTTGTCATTTGATAACCAGCTTGCTTCTTGATTTGAAAGCGGAGGGAATACAAGCACAAGTTCATTGTTTAAATACCGCATTTTTTTCTCCTTTAAAATATTGTTATAGACCATTACATGTCCAGAACATCAGGTGTTTTTTCGGAAAGACCAGCGCATTAACGCAGGTCGCCGCTTTGTTCATTCGAATGAGAACCCATCTTTTTCTGGTTCTAAAATACACAACCCTACACTACATTTCTATAGCTATTTCCATTATACTGCCCGTTAGGTTAATACGCTCGAGAGTCTAGTATTTTATTTCTTATTCTACTAGTTTATTTTCTTTTAACACTAAACATTTTTCTCTGACAGTTTCGAATATTATATTAAACCACTGGCTTCATTTATGACAGCTGGTTTAGTAACGGTGAAAGTCACATCAGTATCCTGTTCCATAACAGAGAAGAATTATATGATGTAATAACACAACAAACCGCCTTTAGAAGAAGGCGGTTTGTTGTGTTCACTCTGCTAATAAGATATAACTTCTTAATAATTACTGCACTATGCGGAAGCGGAGTTACCCCACTTCACATCAAACAGATGATGTAGCGTAGGATATAACGGTATATCAGCTTGACGGTCTTGCTGCAAGAGTAAGTAAAGGTCCAGCTTCGTATTATCTTCACCATTAAGTGTGCGGCTGTTCATCATACGAAGCAATAACTGATGCACGGTGTTCGTTGTTGCTGGATGTTCCGGATCCGTCCAGTTGCGATTAGTTTGGAAGAAAACATCCTCGTATCTGTGTAGGATAATCCAGCACAACTCGGTCTGTTGGTCCGATTCTAGTGATTCTGGGAATAACAAAGCTCGAAAAAGGGATGCATCATCCATGTTGTGGCCGGCCATAGACAACCAGGATTGGATTTCTTGGAAAGTAATCTCGAAATTGACCATGAGGTAAGTATCGCTGAACTGCAGGTTAACCAATTGTGTATTCATTAATAAGTCCCCTTTATATAATCTACATTCATCACATAAAATTCTCGTTCATTGGGTGCATAAATGGTTACTCTAATGGCTTCTGGAATGTCTTTTATTTCAATAACAGGAGCTTGCGCTTGAGAAGAGTGTACCACACGATCGTAATTTTCAAAATTAATTATTGGGTTTCCGGTTGTGGGATCGTTAATGGCTTTATAAACGGTATGATACTTACCGTTCATATACTGTTCCTCATGGGTTTCAAATGCCGGTCCTCCATAATATTGACTAATTCCAAAGGTTACAGTAATTAAACTACCAGCCCCACCGTCCCCACCGTCCCCACCGCCTCCTCCAACAAAACCGATATCAGTAAAGGGTTGGCCCGTTGTGGGGTCAATCCCTTGATTCATATCTAGCGAAGCTAAGTTTTGTTTTCGGATAATCGATTTCAGTTTGTTGGCATACTGACTATCCGTCGCATAACCAGCTCTTTGGAGTTCGTTAGCAAACTCATAAGGATTTTCTTTGGATAATGCGAAACGATAACGGCTGTTTTTAAGTAGGAAATCCGAATGGTCAGCAAAAGATCCTGCTACGCTAGAGTAGCTCCGGAATTTTGAAGTCGTGGGCACACGTACGCCATCCACTTCTTCATGTGTTCTTGCCAAGCAATAATCACCTTTATATGATTTATTCGCTTTAATACCAAACATATTATAATTGCATACCGCGTTCTTTCCTCTTCCAGATTCAAGTGCAGCTTGAGCAAGGGTGATACTTGCGGGCACCCCGCTCCTACGCTCCTCATACTGAGCCATTACAGCGTACTGGATGAAAAAGGGGTCGGTCAGTGATCCAAGATTTGGTGGGATGTATACCTCTTCTTTTTCCTCTTCTTCGCTTGGGTCTGGAACAGTAGGAACGTTACCGTTACTATAAAAGTTTGAAGAAGGCCCCCAACCCCCTCTAAGTAAGGGCCTAGTATAACCGACTCCATTTTCGTTGAATGGTGCTATTGAAGATCCTTCGAAGTTAATATTACTTAGATATAACATTTTCTTAGACAAATACTTTGGGTGATCCCCAGTAAGGTACGAAGTTACCGGTGTATCCCACTTCACTTTTTTAAACGCCTTAAATGCTTCCTCACTTGCCACATCCGTGAGTTTTGAAATAAGCATAACGTAGGGCTTGGGATCCGTTGCTTCTTCTCCATCTGGGATAAGTTCGTAATGTAAATGAGCACCGGTTGATCGTCCTGTGTTCCCTGATAAACCGATAATCTCTCCTTTTCTCACAACTTGTCCAGTGGTTACAAAGGCTTGGCTAAGATGTAAGTAACGGCTACTCATAGCAATTTCCGGATCACTGCTTTGAACGACAACATAAATCCCCGCATTTTGGGTGGATTCGGCATCGGAGTTTGTTGGAAAACTTACAGTCGTTACGACTCCTTCAAAGGAACTGGCGACAGGAGTACCCTCTGGGACACCAATATCAATCCCAGAGTGAAATGACGATACTTCTCCTGTCACGGGGTGCACCCGCTTTCCGTAGTCACTCGTGATTAAGTCTTCCATATCGGATGCATATATCTGTGGCGGGAGGATCTTATCACTAATGACGTTTGAACTGATCACAGCATTTGCGGAAGATACTGCGCTAGCGATGATGAAGAAAAAAAGGAAAATTGCGATACCTAAAGCTAATGCACCTAAGACATATGGATTAGTTAGCAGTTGTAGGGCCTGCTTTTTTAGCATGTCCGTACCCTTTTTTTTGAGCTTCTCTAATGCCTGGCGCTTAGCTATTTCTGCAAGACTATTACTCATGATTCGCTCCTTTAGAACCTATCAACTAGGTTTTCCGGGTTTTTGTTGTGGTGTTTGTCTAGCGATTCTAACTTTTTGTTGAACGGATTGACTGAGACTTTCGGCCGCTTGGGTAACTGGAGCGGTTTTACGAGCACGTTGCATTGTTTTTAAATGTCTGAGCTCGTCTTCTAATCCGCTTGAAATATTTGGAGAGATTTTTTGTTTAACCTCCATAGCCACTTTTTGAACTTGTTCGGTATTGATCTGGATCTTCAGATCTTCTACAGGTCCGGAACGATTTAATGCGGTTTTAGCCTCTTCCATTTTTGTTTTAAGAGTAGAATTTTTGATGTTAACAGTCTTAATATCAAGTTTTGGCGTTACTTTCCGGTTCACTCTCACATTCTGAACGACCTCTTGCTCAACTGTTCGGGTAGAAGAGTTAACTTTAGGTAACGTAACGGACTTTGAAACCATAGTGTTCGCATGTTGTTCTTGTTTCTTGATTTCGACATGAACACCACTACGTTGATCAATCCTCACCTTGTGCATCCTACGCTGACGAAGGGATTGCTCAGATACATTACTTGTAGACTGGAGCGGTAATATAGTCGATTTCGCCTGTTCCAGCGTTGCCTTCAGGTCTGGATTTTTGATATTGACTTGTTTCATATCCACTTGAACATCTTTACTGCGCTTAATGTTCACTTTATTCAGTGAACGTTGTTGAACGGACTGCTGAGATACATTGTTTGTCGATTGGATTGGTATGGAAGTACGCTTACTAGGTTCCATTCCAGTTCCCGATTGTCGAACATTCACAGTTTCTGCATGTACTTGTGTGCCTTTATAGCGCTTGATGTTCACTTTATTCAGTGAGCGCTGTTGAACGGACTGCTGGGCCACATCATTCGTGGATTGGAGCGGCAATATAGTCGCTCTAGCTTGTTGCATTCTAGCTTTCAGATCGGATTGTTGAACATTTACGCGTCCAACTTCCACCTTAGTGCCTGAATTACGGTTAAGGTTAACCTTATGCAGCATATTCTGTTGAACGGACTGCAGGGATGTCTTTCTTGTGGATCGGAATGGTGCTAATGCGTCCGCTCCCTGCTCCATCTTCGCCTTCAACTCTGGATTTTTGATGTTAACTTGTTGCATATCTACCTGAGTACCAGATCTGCGCTTGATGTTCACTTTGTTGAGGAGTGTTTGTTGTACAGACTGGCTAGCTACACTGCTTATTGCTTGAAGCGGCAATACAGCGGATTTTGCTTGCTGTAGATTGGCTACAAGATCCGCAGGTCTGACGTTCATTCGTCCCACTTCCACTTGCGTCCCAAACTTTCTTTGTACCCGCACCTTATGAAGCTGGCTTAGCTGGGCTGAAGTAGTCGTAGTCATGTTCGCAAGCGCTGCAGGAGTCTTCCCTACGTTACCTTCCACGGAAGAGCTAACGTTAACCCGATACTTTGCTCGTAATCGAGAAGGCATGATAGAGTAGGTATCTTCTGATAGTTTTGGATCCGCTTGGATTCTTCCAGTAAATAACCGTTTAATCTCCATTTGCTGAGTAACTTGTCTCCGCTTAAGGGTAATCGGTTTAGACTGTTCCTTTTGATCCAAACCACCAATCAACGTCTGGTCTACAATTGTGCGACGTACTTCTTGCTTCTTAGCAAGGTTACTACTCACGGAACTGTCTGGAAGCTTCGGTAATTTTGTGAGAACAGAAGCCTGACTTACCGGACCTACGATATAAGAAGGCGGAGGAATAATGACCTTATCCTGTTTAGCTTTAATATGAGTCACATTACTATCGAGCGATTGTTTAATATTTTGGTGTAGCTGTCCTTTACGCTCTTTCATTTGCGATTCGATAGCACTTCCTGGGATTTGAGGAACGCTAGAACGGAATGATTCGGTACTGATAGGAGCGGACTTATACAATGGAGTAACTTTGGTTTGACGGTCAACCGCATTTTTTTGATGTTTCTGTTTAGATAGGTAACTCTCCGGTAAAGCCACTACTTTCGTATTTTTGTTTGTGATTGGATCAATCTTTTGGCCAAGAGCGACTTTACGATCGTTCATCTGACTCGTTATATTGCCAGTCGGAAGCTTCGGCATCTGCGAAACAAGGAAATCTGTGCTCACGGGTGCGGCAAAATGAACAACCGGTTCAGGAATATAAATGCCTGCTGCAGGAGGAGCAATTTTACGTAAAGCTTCGTTTGCCTGAAGGAGTTTCATTTTATACTCGTTAAATTCAGGCATTTCATCAAATACCGGAGCGATAGAAGTCCTGCTATTCCGGTGCATCATAGTCTCATTTACCTTTTGAGTGGTATTCAGCCCAGCAACTTTAAACCGTGAGTCCATGTTTTTAACGAAGTCAGTGTGTTCGACTGGATTGCCTGTTACTTGTGAAGTATCGATTGCTCGCTTGTACTCCACTTTATAACGCTCAAAAAGTTGGATCATACAGAAGTCGTTCACTGAAGTCTGTAGCTTATGGTTCTTATTAAGGGACTTCACTCGAGCCATTTGATTAACGGCTTCTTTCGGACGATTAACCATATGGGAAGCAGCCTGGCGGATCGCATTCTCGTTTCCGTATACGGTAGCGGCTACTTCTTGGTCGTTCATGCTTTCTTGAACGCCTTGTGTTAAGACAGCCTGTTTCATATCTCCACCATCGTCTTTAATTTCTTTGAGGCGGTTCTTTTCTTCCTTCCATTCTTTGTCCATGCCACGGAACGGATTCTTTGTGCCGTTACGTAGGTTCTCATTCACTCGTTGTACATAAGGGGTGTATTGAACGTCTTCCCCTGACTCGGTGGCAATACTCTCTGCTGCTTGCTTCTCCCGCTGATAACGGAGCATCATACTAGAGCTTGTAGCGTCATTAAGGACTGTGGAAGCTTTTGAAAGTGAGCTTGGATTAAAGGTACTAGGTACACCTTCCCGCTCCTTGCTGTTAAAGATTCCACTGACTTTGTTAGCGGCAGTGTTATAAAGAGTTCTGGTTACGTTACGCTGAAAGGCATCAACAACCGTTGACTTTGCTTTAGGTATTTGTGGGATAACACCTGTAGCTTTAGAGAACACACTATTAATCTCTTCTCGGTATTTAAAAATAACAAAGATTATCACGGATTCTAGTAGGAGGCCAGTGAACCAGCCCTTTCCCCCCTTAACCGCGACCACATCATAGGTTACGTGACCCATAACGAGAGATAGATCTAAGAAAAACATAGTCATGGCGGTCGTTACTGCATAGCCGATCAGTTTAATAAATTGAGAACGAATGACGGCAATACCGGCTTCTCTACCAGGAAGTAATGAAGCTAACAAAGTAACGGACATAACAGCTGCGTGAACGATTAACTTCAGACGCATAAATATGGTCATCACTGCCCAGAAACAGAAGAAACCTAATATAAAGAGAGAAAAGATAAAATATACAAGGATGATAATCATTTGCTCCGCTGATCGAGCAGCCCCCACGCCGGGATACTTATCGGCTGCTTCAGCTAAAGCTATATCTCTTTCTCCCGAGAATGGTTTTGAAGTCAGCACCTTATCAAATAGGACGGGATCTTTTGTTGAAATTTCAGTGTTATCGAACTGTAACATCGAATAAGGACGAATGACGAGTTCATTCCAAACTTGCTCGGAGATCACAGTAACTCCGTTCTCAGCGTTTGTGTTCAACCCAGTGGCTTTTGCTAAGCCTTTGTACATCGTAGTTCCAACAGAACTGACCATTTGATTGGCCGTTTTTAAGAATGCACCGGACTGTGAAAAGAATGCTATACAAATAACCAGTGCGATAAAGAAGGATAGGGATTGTTGTAATCCATCCAGGAAGCGGGTACGCACCATTAACCAAAGGATGTAGGAAACGGTAATCATTACAGCAATACCGCCTAAGCCATCGAATAGGCCTCCAGAGGTGATAACGGCTCCATTTACACCTGTAATATTTCGGATAATGTCAGATACACTGTCTATCAGAGAGTCCATGAAGGAGAAAGTAAATGCTTCACGGGCTAGAAAGTTAAAGAAGCGGGTCAATTGTACGGATACTAGAAAACACATGGACAACATTTGGTCAAAGGCATTGACTAGACTATCCTTCGCGGCGGCACTTACTTGCCAAAAGTGATGGTCTTCAGAGACCGTTTGAAACGAATAATGAGAAACGCCATATCTGTTATACAGTGCATCTTTGTTAGTATCGCTTGGTACCATCGTATCAAGGGAATTTGCATAAATTATGCTAGCAGGGATAGAGGCTACGATAAAAAATACTAGAACTAGACCAAGGATGATCGACAGCCGCTTACTTTTTTTGAAACCGAGCGTCGAAGCCTTTATTTTCATTGACTAGTCCTCCTCTTCCTCTGAAGATGCTGCTTCATCCATATACTGCTGGAACTGTTCCAACACGGTGAAATCAGACTCCTCCGTATCAGTTTTTGGTTCAGCAGCAACTACAGGTGGACGTGTATCGAAGCAATCAAAGAGATGCTGGAAGACAACATCGATTTGTACAAGCCCAATACGACCATAGAGATCTTGCATTAAACACTGACCATTTGCTAGATTCTTGATCATATCGATATTCTCTTGGGTATCTTCCAGTCCAAAGTAGGATAAGGTATTTTTTATCTTCTTCGTATCCTGGTCACGGAAGGCGAACTTAACGCCAATATTCCCTGCTAAATCCCCGGCAACGTCAGTTGCGTTTTGTGTGACTATGATGGCTCCGCCTTTTAAGCTTCGTCCCGTACGAACAACCATATCTGCTAGTGCCTTACCCGCTTGGGTAGAGAGTAGTGCCCATGCTTCATCCATGAGTACGAATTTAAAGATGGATCGATCATGATAGATGAATTTAGTAGCGAAGCGGGCTATAGCAAACATTAAAGCTACGCTCATCTTCTCTTCCAGTGAGTAGTTTTCAGGCAGTTTTTCTGGAGAAGGCATCTTCAGATTTTGAACTTGTAATATATTAATGGCATAGTCCATTTTGATTGTTCGTTCTCCACCTGTACCAAACAAGAGTTTTGCAAAGGAGAGGGAGTGAAAACTTTCTAGTATTTCACCCAAGATTAAGGCGTCTTCACGTGTTTTTCCCATTTCAAATAAAACCGTAATACATTTCGCGAGATAAGGCTCAGGTTCACTTGCAACTTTGTTTACTGCTTGTGAAATATAACTGTAACCACGTTCATTTGTTTTCGTGGAAGAGAGATACGCTAAAATCTCAACAGCCGCTTCTTTTGCTGTTTCAATATCGTCAAAAAACATGACAAAAGGATCAAGTTTTCCCATATCTTCTTTCGAAGAGGATAGAGTGGCGACCTGAATCTGTCCAGCCAGTTCAGGTAAATCCTCTGGCCAATTGGAACGTTCCCCTTTCGGGTCAAATATTAAAGTCTTTCCTCCCAGTATGGCTGCATTCTGATATGCAAGAAGGTTAGCTAGGACGGATTTACCCCCGCCCAGTGTTCCAGTTACTGTCATACTTGGACTGCGGTTTTCTTGACTCGCAAGTGCGGGGTCGAAAAATACAGGGTGATCTAGTGTACCGGTAGTTCCGATATATAATCCCTTACCATCACCCAGTACTTGGGTAGCACCTATCATTCCTGAAGCTAGTTTTTCAGGTGGTATACGCTGTATATAGTCCGAAACATAGCGCGGTGAACCGGGAATAAAGTCATTAAACAAAAGCCACTGATCACCTGCAGGTAGTTCTACTTGTACGTTACCAAAATCTCGGTAATGGTCCTGAAGGATTTTACAATTGCTCTTCAGGATGTTTAAGTCTGTATGATAAAGGCCATAGGTAACATGTGTGATAAATGTAGGGTTTTTACGCTTCTTGTACTCATCCTCTAAATATAGCGCCCGCTCTTGCTTTTCTTGCAAATCGATCGGTATATTAGCGCCTGCTTCGTGGATATTTTTGACTTGATTATCGATATCCATTTTCTTCTTACTGAGCTTTTTAATTGCCTCAACCGACTCCATGACCTCAACCTTGATACTCATTTCTACTGGAAACGGTAATGTGGCTGCACTGTAGAGCCACTCACTACCTGGCATCTCTGCACTTTCCGGTAGATCAGAAAGGACCATATATGCATGATAGATATACTGATCTTTTCCGTCACAAAGTTGCTGTATTTTAATGCGTCGTGGGTGAGAACAATCCATTTCCCCTTCTGTGAGTGTGATAACCTGTCTTGAATCATAGAAGAAGGTATTTAAGCCACTGCGTATACCCTTGGTTTTTTTCGGAGACCAATGCTGCTCTTCTGTTGACCGCAAACTAGGGTCCGCAATTCCCCACCAAAAGTTTCGTTTTATGAGCCACTCCGTTGTCATTGGTGTACCTCGTGTGATTTTAAGACGGCGGGATAGACGATCAAAAATTTGTCGTTCTTTTACGAGATAACTCTGAAACTCATGCTCGAAAATTTCAGGTTCATTCATTCCTGATATATTCTCAATGGTCCGCATGGGATGGCGTATGAGTTTTTTGAGTTCTACTGCGATACTACCCACTTGTTCTAATAAATCTTTATCTTCACTTTTAGGGAGATACACGGCGATATACGGACGATAGTCTGCATTATTGGCCCCATTCTCAGTATTGTAGTTCCCTTGTAGATACTCATCCATTTCACTTACTATTTGAGTCGCACGTTTTTTCAAGGGGCCAGAAAGTCTTTTTTCTTTTAGTAGTTCATGATGTCGATGGATATCATGTGTTTTTGGCAACCATAGGATATGAAATTGATGTGTTAATAAGGATAAAAAAGAGGTTTGGCTAATTAATCTATCAATTTTCTGCTGGTCACTTAGATGGTCGTAAATAAATGAACTGATTTCATAAATAGCCCATACCTCTTTATTGCGGTTGAAAATTAAGTTTTCTTCAAAATATGCGATTGGGAATTCAATGCTGACTTTACTAGGTTTCTTCTTCGCTGGTGTTAAGAGTGATGACAAATTTTAGCCTCCTTTGAAAACGAGAGCGTGACTATCCACGCTCTCGTTTAGTTCGAAACACAACTTTGCTTCGGTACACGTATTTTTTGTTGTGCTCTATCTTACGGTACCTATGTAGATGCTTAGGACGTATTGAGAAGAGGATCATACTATATAGCCATTTATGGGGCGCTTTCCCATCTAGTTTTTGTTTTGTGATTATCCAAGTGGATAACAATGGGAGAAAAACATAGATGTACGCTCCAGGTATGAAGAATAGTATTTTACCGAGGATAATCCAAACCACTTCAATAGCACAAAAGGTAAGAACAACACGTAGATTTGCGGGAACGGGTAACTTTTTGCCTTCTAACGCATAGATAACCCAATCCAAATTCCAAATCTTCGTGTAGTTAGATACGGTGATCCGTGGTGGATCTTGTTTTTCATTCATGCTGCTTTACCCGAAGAACATAGTGAAGAATTTCCCACCCAAAGTCTTCATGGATTCCCAATTCATGATCATCGCAAGTACAAGGGTCATAGCAAAAAAGCTAAGCATTTTCATCCAATCTCTAACGAACATAAAATAAGCACCTACACACAACAAAATACCAGGGATAACAGCACCAACATTTTTTGTTAGCCAGTTCCCTATGTTTACACCTGGATCAGTAGCAGCAAAGGCTGGCATAGCAGCAAACATGGATACTACCAATAGAAGAGAAACTCGGAAAGCTATTCTATGACTCGCTTTATTCTTTTGAAGCATTAATAAAAACCCCTCTCAACGCTAATTTATTAATTTTGTGTTAAAGTCGAACTTGTTTCAGGAGCGGGACTTGCAGATGATATCGGTAAATTAGTTGGTGTCTGATCTTCATTCAATTGATGAGTTCCTACTGACAACACGTAAAATTTTCCATTTGTATCAGTGGCGTTTAATGTCCATGTATTAACAAATAATTCGCCTAGGTCGTTTTTAACAATGACAGAAGCCTTAATACGATAGTAATCAGGCATGCCATCTTGTTCTGTAACCTTATACATTGCTATAGATTCAACGGTATCTAAGGTGAAGTCAGATGGAATTAAGGTATCTGGTGATGAAGCATTATCTGAGTAATAGTACTTAAGCTGGCTAACATTTCCCTCTAAATAAGTTTTAAGAAAGCTTTCTGATAGTTCCTTCCCTCTAGAAAGCAAGGTCTTATCAGAAACAATATTACTGTCGTCACCATCGATTGAGGCTCCCTTTTGCTGATTGCCAATAAAACGTGGGTACGTTTCAATTAGAGGACCATCATCCGTCAGAGTAACTGGAACGACCATGTATGTTTTTTTGATAATGGTCTTTCCATTTGTTGAATTAGTCGGTGCAACTGCACTATTAGGGATATTTGAATCCGTCCCTATTTCCAAAGGAGCTTTAGTGTTGCTCATTTCTACTTCTCTTCTAACCAAAGTAGTAATATCAAAATGTGTAGGATCGATCATTTTGGAATCATAGATCTCTGCTGAGAGTACTCGTGACTCGCCTTTAACTTCAAAAAACTTTAAGCCGGCATCTTGATCGATGTTAATTATGAATTTGCTAATACGATCGATGCGGTCATTTGCATTAGTGGTATTCCAGGTAAAATACTCTGTGGCAAAATCTGTTGCGAAGCCTTTTACTGAATCAGAGATTGTGGGTGAATTGCTTTCAACGTTGGTCACTTTTTCTATGATTTGTGGTCCTCGTGCGAAAGATACCACTCCCCTAATCAGTATAAAAAAACAAAAAGTCCAAAAGAGAATTCGTAAAGCCCTCTTAGGTGCCATGGTTTTTGGTGCACGTGGTTTAATCGACTTGTCTGATTTCAATTTCTTTTTTTTCTCTTCTTTTGAGGCTTCATGAATCTCAGCCTCATCAGACTCTGCTTTTTTTTTGTTTTTTGAGAACAATCCCAAAACGAGATCACCTGCCTAAGAGGATTTTTTGTTTTTTTTGCCAAAACTTAAAGAAATAATAAATATCACTACAAACACAAGGATTAAAGCATGTTTTGTATCTAAGACCATCAACCAGCGCCAACTATCTTGAATTCTCGCCCACAACCCTGGAATTTCATTTACGATTGCGTTTGAGGAATAATCAATGATCTCTGCTACTTTTTCATGAGAATCACTTGGGGTCGTTGGCTGCTCAGTAACAGTTGGAGTTGGTAACGGCTTAGTTGTAGAAATAGCGGGTGGATCAGAAGCAGAATTATTCAATTTGCTAGGACTACGAATTAGTAGTACTGCAGCTATCAGAATGAAAAGTACACTCACACAGGTAATAGCAACTTTTTTGTTTTTTGTCATTCATTCACCTCCGATTCTAGTATATATATTAATTAACTAATAAGATATCTAATATATATACTAACATAATAGTATATTGTGTTGTACATGGTAAATATAAAAAAGACGAGTTTGTCAACTGTGGACAATTCTCGTCTTTTTATGTTTACTCATTTTCGAATGATTTAAAAATTAATCAATTAAATTATAAAATGCTTGTTTTAAATATTATTCCCTACTCAGTTGGAATTAATTTTTCGTAAGAAGAAATTATGTCACCAATATCTCTACCTGCTAAAACTCGTTGCTTTTCTCCAAATACTTTTTTTGCAGCTTTCTCAATGTTATTGAGCCGGGTGTTATAGATGGCATCAGGAACAACAAATGCAATGATCCCTTCTCTTATTATCTTATTGCTGGAGATTTTCAGTACGTTATTATATCTTGCAAGCTTGTTTTCAATTGAAACTTGATCTGAAAAAAAAGGAGATCGTTGAACTGGCTCAGTAGATCTGTCTAACTCTACATAGAATAATTGCTCCCCTATTCTCAACACTGCATCTGGACGAACTGTAATTGTCTCATCATCATCTTGAACGGCCAATGATGGGTACCAGTCCCAGTCATGAAACTGTTTTAAATCACTTTCTTCATTCATCCATTTATATCGGAGGTCTAGATAGACCTTTGCCAATTCCCAGAAATGTTGCTTTTTCGCTCTCTCCATATCTAATTCATGCTTAGAAAGTCTATTCTCTTCTAATATCCCTCTTTTCATTTCAACAACTTTTAAACCACGGGAACTAAGATAATACCAGGATTCTCCGAGAATTTCGTTCTTTCTTTGATGCACAGGTAGATTAGAAGAATCAGGGTTGAAATTTGAAGATTCTATTAATCCTCTATCTTTCAAACGTTTAATTGTTCTTCTAGTAGCTATGAGTGCTCTTTTTTGATTCTTTATATCCAACTCATTCCTTACTTCATTTGTAGCTATAGTGTATTCAGGATAATGAAATTGAGTTGTGTCCAGAAAATATATATTTACTGCTGTTGATTGGGGCATACATCTGCAAAAGTAAAGATCAGTTAAGAGATTCCATTCACGTATTGTTATTAGATCGATTACCTCTCCTATTGATAGATCCCCCTTCGGAGTTCTTTTATTTTTCTGTTCATCTTTTGTTCCTGAGGAATCATTATTAGCTACCAAAATCATCTCTCCTTTATTTATCCATGAGTGGGTTGGGGTTGAAAATCATAAGGCTGCTTAACCCGTATTAGTCGCGTTTTCGAAATGGAGTTAAACCCTTATATGAAAAGGAATATTTAGAAATTCCCTTAATTTAACTAGCCAACATATTAATTAACATACAACACAACATAAAGCTTTACAAAAACGAATTTTAAAAACACCTAAAGTCATTACATGTGGTATTAGAAAAATCATACATAAAGCATTACATACGACACTTATTCAGTTTTATAAAAAATTAAAATTGGTGTCTGTTAGAGCCTATCAAGTTAATACAAAAATAATTGAAATCGACTACTACGTATTGAGATCTATTAAGACAAATCAGTATGAATTACTCGAAATTACTAGCCCAAGTCTTGGATTATTAATAACTAGATTTCATAGTAGTTTCTCATTTTAGTTATCTGTATCCACTAATAGGGGTTTAATGCAAAGTACTGAAAAAGATTCGAAATTGAATATAACTTACTAATCGGATTAATAAAGAATTATTATGAAATTCGTATTTTTAAGCTGATTCTTTAATATTTAACTGAATTTAACCAAATTAAATCATTTTATGGTGGAAATATCGTTTATTCATTATTATCTAATCATAATAAGATTAGTATCTTATTATGATTAGATTCTTCCAATATGTGTACAATGGTATGACAACATCGTTATTTAATTTGACTAAAGGTGAACTTACTACTATAATTTTCTTTAGAGACTATGAAAATTATGGGAGGAATAATTATATGAAATTTCAGTTCAATGTGGGTAATGATCTAGGTAATAGCGAACAAGATATTTATGTAGACGGAAAGCTAGTACAGCAGCCAAACGTTTTTTCTATAGCAGGACAAATCCCTTGGGTAGATGACGATACTGATGTTGTGAAAAATTTGAAGAATATCTATGATAATCTTGCTGTTTCTATTGTTGCTACTGCGGGTGTTCCTACTGGCCTTTACCTAATTGGGAAACATGCTTTAAAAACAAATGGAGAAAATGTAACTAATCTCTACGTAAAAGGAAATAATTCCAAAGCAAATCAAACCGTGCCTTATGTTAATACGTTAGGTGTTATTGCTGCTCGTGCTGTAGAAAAAGCAAATGAACAAGGTGAGCTACCTAATGAGATTAGTGTGGATGTTGACATGGCAACAGCCCTTCCCGTTAAACAACACACACCATCGAATATTCAAACTCTTCAGAGTAATTTTTTAAATGGTACGCACAATATTACAGTTCACTTAGGCCTTACAAAAAAAGTTCTTGTAAAGATTAATTTTATCTATGTTCATGTATTACAAGAGGGATCACCTGCGGTGTTTTCACTTCAGATGAATTCGAGTGGAGCTTGGCGCACAGCTGGATATGAAGGTAATAATAATGAGACAACCCCTATTTTTTTAGAATTCGGAAATACATATAGCATTGAAAATATAGATGGCAGTTACTTTGATGGGAAAAACATCCTACATCTTGATTGTGGTGATGGTACTACTGATACACCATTTACTAGAGGTGATTCTGTAGATAAAGATTTTGGGAGTGGTGTGAATCATGGAGTAGGACATGCAATTGATCCTGCAACTAACGATTTATTAGCTTTAGCCCCCCATGCATTTAACTCTGTATCAAGACAGCAATATAGTGAGATATTGAAATCTCAATTCACATCAAGAAAACATAAGTTCTTAAATGAAGCCCTTCAAGCATTCGGGCCACATATAGATAATCAAGTTGCGCAGATCATGAAGCACGTAAGTGATCAAACTTTAATAATTGGAACAAATGATATCGATATTATTGTCGTTTATGGTGGCGGTAGCATATTAATGAAGGATAAACTTTATCCTAAACTTAAGGAACTCGCTGATAGATTGAGAATTCAGCTACTATATGTACCGAAAGAATATGCAATTACATTAAATGCTGAAGGTTTAGACTTTTTCGTAAAGAGCCCTATTTATGCAGCTTTAAAAGAAGCAAATATGAATACAGTTAAAGGCATTAAAACAAACACAAAGAATTCTAACAAGGAAGTTGCGGCTACAAACGAATAGTTTGGGGTCCTCCCTACTTATAACATTGATTACTTCTTGAGGGGGTGAACCAGAGATGAGGAAAACAGATGCACAAAGAGGAAAAGCTGCTGCATTTAAGCTCAGAGAAGACGAAGAAGAATTGGTTCTTCAATGGATTAATGCGCAATCAGTATATGGAGATTCGATGCGGTATCTTATTCAGAAAGATATAGCCGAAAATGGAATCAGAAATCTCCAGCAGTTCGTTCCTCGTTCAAGAGATATTGAATCAATTAAAAGGCAGTTGATGGAAAACAATACGAATCAATCCGGTTTAAAACCTATTGAAGTACCTTCCATTGAGAATGAAAATAACAATAATAATTTCACTAAAAATAGTGAAATGAATAAGAATAAAGTTAATGATTCTTTTTCAAAGGATGCCAATTTGATTGAATCTGCTGAACCTGCAATCACACACTCTGCTAATGCTGAGATAGAAAATCGTCCTGCAGGAAAAACTTTCAGCAACGATGTAATAAGCTCATATCAGAGTTAGTCTTTTTGAAATAAAAGCCCTTCATCATATTGATGAAGGGCTTTTATTTTTCTAAAAATAGAAACCTGGGATTAATTCTTAAGATGCGTATACTTGGCCTGTAGTAAAAAGGGTTGTTCCATCGTAACTGATCATACATCTGCCGGTTTCCTAATAAGTATTTTATAGAGAAATCAATATCATTTTTTGACTAAGCACATCAGACATGCAAGTTTATCTATTGAAAGCAGATTTTTAAGCAAGTGATCAATTGAACTTTAACGGATTAATCTGCAGTTTGATCTAAATTTGTTTCTGACTTAGAAAAACTTCTGTTTTTGAGAGAAAATAAAGTTATAGATTACCGCTCCGGTGTTAACTTACTCTCTCTGTTAGCGGAGGTCCATGGAAGTGGGACATCGTAATCAGCTGTAGCTGCCGGAGCTTGACTATCTGCTAATGATCTTATGGATTCTCGGAATTTACTACTCACGTAACTTTTCGAACCTCTCAGTTGACAAAAAAATCGCTCCTTATTCTGCTCCTGGCTGATCTTATAAAATTTCGTCGTTATGATATCTCCTATTCCATCAACAGTTTTTGATTTCTCTATTATCTGGTTCACCTGTCGATGTTCGATACATCTCCCTATCTCCTCTTTGATATGGAGTACTTTGTTTCTTCTTTTCTATTATTTCGTCTGTCTAGCCTTCCCACTACTCTAAAACATTTCAACTATCCTTTCGTAACGGCTACTAAGTTACAACAGTCCTCTTCTTTTTGTTCTCCTACCATATAATGCTTCATTCTTAGTGAAATTCTTTGTTTTTCAGACTAACACTTAATTTACATTAGAAAACTTAACAACAAGCGTATTTTGTGGAAAAAGTTCAGAAAACTGAGTGCTATTCTTAACTGAAAAAATCCAAACAATTGGTCTCCTGTTATAATAGAATGTGTATTTTTTATTACAATAGTATACTAATTTGATTAATATATTGTTATTACTGAATTATGATAAAGTGTAATCAAGTATTTATCGTATATTTGAGTTGATTGTTTTTTAAGGTGGTAACCCAATTACGCTGAATTACTCTGAATTACAAGAAGAATTCAGAGTAATTCAGCGTAATAACAATTCCTATTAAAATGTCTTAAAGTGATTTGAGATGAATTAAAATGGATTGATATGACTTGAACTGTGTTTTCGTAATAAAAAGCCGAATTAAAGTAATGATTCAGAGTAATTTAGGAAATCATTGATTTGGATCAATACAAATTAATACGAATTAGACTGAATAAGAATAAATTGAAACATGCTGATTCACGTTGAAATCTATTGGATTTTACTATTTATTTATTAATGGATATTGTAAAATGAAGTTATGAGAATCTTGGGGAAGGAGTGTTGTGTGAATGGAGTACGAATATAGTGATATCCGGACAAAGGAAGAAGTAGAAGAAGCCAACAAAGAAGAAATGAGAGAGCTATTAATTGAAACATTTGATAATGTATCAGTCCTCTATGAAATTTATAAAAGAAGATCATGGTTAGATAAATTATTTACAGATAATATCTTAAGTATGGATAAGGATGCGCTCTATGTATCCAATCAAGTGGCAGCTATTTGTGAAACTCAAACTTATATGATTAATAACAGACGACGAGAACTGTTAGATTATATCAATCCCATCCCTATGGGAGAAGGTAGTAGTAAAACCTTTAAGCATAATTATATATCCGTGTTTAAGATGAAAATGATTATCGGTCTTACAGGTGAAGGTTCTGAATATACGGTCCCACAATTAAAAGAAATTATCTATAGTGGGGGGAAACCAACAACTACGACTAATAAGTCTGAAGATACAGCGAGTAGTGATCAAATGTTTCAAATGATGCAGAAAATGATGCGGTTTGAGAAGTTTCTAGATATGATTGAGTCAGATGAATTTTTCAAAGAGATAGATAAAAGAGTTCAAGTTACTACTGACAAATTATTAAAAGAATCATCGAGTGATGATGAAGTGCATGAAAAGATAATCAAACTATTTGATAAAATTGCATATGGGAACGAATCTCTACCAATTAAAGAAGAGCTTTTTAAAGAGTTTGACTCTCTTTTGGAATTATATCCGAAGCAATCGTACTCAATAAATATGTATAAAACCGCTGCAGATGAAAAAATTACAAGATTTAAGCAAGATGAACGAGAATTATATGTGCAAAAAGTTAAAGGGACTATTGCTGATTTAATCGAAAAATATTCAGTATCGAATAGTGATAACGAAAGAGATGCTATAAAGGATCAATTATCAAGACTATCAGAACAAAATCCAGACATGAGTTTTGACATTAGATTGTGGTTGTCTACACTTTCAAAAGAAAAAGCAAAAAAAGGCTTGCTGAGCCGGTTCTTCTCTAACTAAAACAGCACCAATCCAACTTCTTTACTTGAAATTGGATTGGTGCTGTTTTTTATTATATATATTAATATTATATTTATGTATTATATATACTAATAAAGGGGGAATATATATTGAAGTTTTTTGGAATGATCCTCGGAGGGATATTATCAGCGTTTGGTCATATGTTTGGGTTTATATTCAAAAATGTTTACATTGAGATAAGAAGATTCAGTATGGATCCTGCGAACAAAAATACTTTATGGAACATCCAGGCGTTTTTATTACTTGGATTCTTGATGATCAACTTCTTTTGGTTAATTGGTAAGTACCAAGATCAATTTTATGGACTATCGGATCCCGTATTTTACAGAGCAATCCCACTTTTAATCCCTTGTTTCTTGGGACATATCATTTACTCGTGTCCAATTTTATTTAAGAATAATTACTCTAAACCAATCATTCAAACATTCCTTAATGGTTTAAGCAGCTTGGCTTTAGGACAAATATTAATGAGATTTCTCCCCTATACAATGGGTCTTATAATAGCTGTGGCAATTTTTGTTGCTGTAATCATTTTTACTTTATACTACACATTGCATTTGAACGTGAAATCTACAACTTTTCATAAATTAACTGCTGCGGTTGAACAATCTGAATTAAGCTCCTTCAAAAATAACAATAATAAATCAGTGTTGAACATGGTGAAGAGGAGAGACGGTATTACAGAAGAAGAATTATATGAATTTGACGGAATTGATCTTAATAAGGAAGGTTGTCTATCTCACTTTAGATATTATTCTGAAGAATGTCGTTTGGATTTATTTCATACAATTCCTACGAAAGAGCGACAGAGTCAGCTGATGTCCCTTAATAGGAATGATCGAGCACAACATGAGCAAATATTAGGGGGAACTGGTGCTGGTAAAACGGTATTAGCAACAAATCTAATCGTACAAGATTTGTTGAATGATTATATTGGTAGTACGATTATTGAACCAAAAGGATCTCTTATCAATCGTCTGGCACACTTTTTAACACGTGTTGGAAGACCATTTCGTAGGTTAGACCCCCAATGCGAGACTACAGATTGTCTGAATCCTCTCTTTGTTCCAGAAGGAGAAGATATCGAACCAATGATAGAAGCAAATGTATCAGCTTTTCATGGTTATCTCGGACCAGATGCAGAAATATTTTTCAAAAATAGATCAACTAATCTAATGAGGGTTTGTATAAAAGCGCTTAAGTTAGCTTATGGTAATAATTGTGGATACAATGAATTAGATCGTTTAGTACAACCTATGAACGATGATTATAGAGCAGAGGTCTTATCTGTAATTATTGAAAAGGGTTTTGAGAAACAAGTAGGTTTATTAAGAGAATACACTCGTAATATGGCTGCTAACGAAAAGACTAGAGAATACACAGAAAAAACCAACTCAAATCTTTATGATTATCTTACGATGTTAACTAGTAACAGGCATATACAAAAAATTCTTTGTGGACCGTCTACTTTTAATATTGACGATGCAATAAAAAACGGTGAGATAATTTTGGTCAATGGAGCTTATGGAACCTTACAAACTTTGACATATACGGTTGGGCGATTGTTTATAAATCTCGTAAGAGCAAGTACCTTCAGACGTGATATTAAGGGTGAAATTCGACCACATCAAATAACGATCGATGAGATTGAAATGTTTGCCGACGAAGAATTCTCAACATTCTTAGAAATGGCAAGAGAATTCGAAGTTTTTGTTCGAGTAATTCATCAAGGGAATGAACAGTTAAATGATGTAAGCAAAAGATTAGGTGCAATGGTAAAACAAAATGCAGTGCAGAAATATCTTCTAGCAGGATTAGAGAATGAAGACGCGGATTACTACGCTAGTATGATTGGTGAATTTTATGAGATAGGACAGAGTAGTGGGACTGATGAAATGTCTACAACAGGGTTTAAAACACAAATAAAGGAGGAAAAGCGTTTTAAAGTACTACCGTCTGAAATATTACAACTAAAAGGATATAATCCAGAAACAGGTGAATCAGGCGAGTGTCTCTTCCGTCAGGTACATAACAATGTACGGTTAGAACCGGTTAAAGGATTATTCAAACCACTTCCCAGGGTATTATTTAGCCCTTTAGTTTCTGAAAAGATCGAGGATAATAATAAATTGGGAGATGAAGAACATATAACAAACGATGAAATTGAGGATTTGAATGATATTGAAACGTCAAATGTAGAAAATGAACAACTAATTATTTTAGAAAAACTTAAGAAGAAGGCAAGTGAAAAGAGAAGGAATGAAAGAGAAAGTGTAAAAATAAATGATAACTTAAATATTGATGGTTCTGAAACGATGGAAAAGAACGTAATTAGAAATCCTTTATGGGATAGTGAAGAAGATGTCGCCGAATCAATAAGTGAAGAAACGGTAGTTGAAAGTACTACTAAAATAAATGTGACATATAAACCTGCTGGTATTGATGACAAAACTCTGTTAGTAGCACAGAAAATCAGAATGTTATCTGAAGAGGCTAGGAATAAAAAAAATGAATAATAACCAGAAATATGTTAGAGGATATTTTCTTAATATCCATATGTTAACTGAAGATTGGATCGATTGGTTCTTAAGATTTAATTAGTATTTACTATAATAAAAAAAGCAAAGCGGAGTATTACTCCGTTTTGCTAATCTCTAGTTTCCTCTTTTAATGTTGTAAACAAGTCATTGAACTTATTATATGCTTTTACACCAAGAGGTGTTAATTGGTAAAGTTTTTGTCGGCCACTAGTTGAGTATCCTACGAGACCAAGCGATTCGATCCAGTTAAGAGCAGTATTCAAATCACCACGTCTAACTTTTGCTTGGAGTGATAAATCCTCTTTATTAAAGCTTTTGTTGGCCAGCGTTTGCATTACTAATCTTGAAGCATTTGGTATTTGTGCAATCATACGACTCAAATAGTCTTCAAGTGGAGAGTCAAGTTCGAAGTCGATAGTCGTATTATGTTCCGTATTATACACGAGAGTATCACCACCTATATTATATGATTAATCAGTATATATATATATTAACACACAAAACACAAATATATCTCTAGAATTTAATTGAAGAACAAGAAATTTGAAGGTGATAGGTGTACTTAATGAATTATTAAATTTCGAATAGTTCGAATAAAGGGTTTGTATGAATTGTTAAAATTATGGAGGTTGTTTTGCTTAATGGCTTTTGAGATTTCTTTTTGAACTGAGATTGCGAGAATTTTAGGGATTCTGATGTTATTATTTTCAAAATCCTCACAAAATGACAGTTCTCCAGTGAACTCATCATATCTCTTTACCATTTTAAGATTAACATACCAACCACTTTTAATACGTAAATATCCATTTTTTTCTAATGAGTGTTCGAACAAGGAAAATTCAAATAAAGATTTAGATTCAAAAAAGGTTTGTGTGGATGAGTGATATGTAACAGTATCATTGATGTCAATCCGAATATACAGAACTTTATTAAAATCAAGTTCTATAAATTCAAATTCATTTGTTGGTTTTGTGACTATGTGGCCAGCTATCCGCATCAATTCACTAAATGATGCCCTATATCCTACCGCGAACTTTTTTAATGTATCAGGTTTAGGGATGATTTCGAAATTAGTGAAATTCTTTCTTCCAAGTTCTACATCTCGAATATAGCCATGACTTAAAGAAGTTTTTTTTGCAGCAAGCCTTAAGCTGTATCCGCATGAATGTCTTAACTTTTCTAGATATCCCCCAATAGTTTCATCCATATACAATATAATTCTCCTTATGTCATAATCTTCTGATTTACAATGTTTAGTGCTCAAGTTTTTAAGTATTAAATGAAAACTTAATGAAGACGTTATTAGTAACAAAAAAATGTAATACAAATCCAAACACAAAAGTAATTTTACACGTTTGTAATTTTTTTTTAAAGATACGAGTTGTATCATTATAAGGTAAAATTAATATCAATTAGTACAAAAGGGTTTTTTTGTTATGGTTATGAAGATATTGATTAAGAAGAATATGAGAATACTTCTTTAAAAATCAAAAACATGTCAATATCACTTGAATAAATATAGAAAAGTATTACAATCTAATTAAGATAAGATAATAATTCAATTAGTATAAAATACTAATTGTTTACTTATTTATTGTAAGCCCATTTCTCAAATTTAGAGAGGTGATAGAATGTATCAATTTTACGATCCATCAATTAAGCCTATATTAACAACTGATTTAGATGGTAGGTTTATCAAAGTTCAGACATATGGGCTTTTTAATTATGGGTATCCAGACATAGTACTTAATGAATATATTGAAAATTATGAAGAATTATTTTTATCGATAATTGACAGAATTTTTAGGGTTGAATTCGATATTAACGCTACTTGGAGTCATAACGGGGAATTATTCAACTTAGAATATGTGAAGGATAATTTAGCAGCTTTAGTCCTTGCACCAAAGAATGACTTTGTGAAAATTATTACGATTAATAATCCACTTAATGAAGAGCCAGCAAAATATATAACAAAAGGACTAACAAACATTTATGATCACCCTGAATTAGAAATACAAGCATCAATAGTGTTTTCAAGGGAAATTTTGGCTTTTTCAGTTGAAGAAATTGAAAAAGAGGGAGCGATAAACGAGGACTATAGTATTGAGTATGAGAACCATCTGTATACATTTCATCTAACATCAGATCGGTATGGTAAAAGATTGTTACAGATAATGCATAAAGATTGTGGGTTAACTCCCATACTAAATACAAACAATAAAAATAGAAGCCACTTATATCGTATAAAATAGTGGCTTCTATTTTTTTAATATATATAGTAATATACTAATATATTAATTAGATAGTATTATATATAGATATGATTCGGAAGTAGAAGGGAGCATTAGTTTGCATCATGACAATTTTATTAAAGAATTAGATTTTGTCTTAACTCATCCGTCGTGCAGCGTAGAAAATATAGAATCTTTTTATAACCAATGCTTATATATTTACGAAACAGTACCGCTGTTTGTAATTATCAATCATATGAAGGAAACAAAGCCTAAACTCTTAAAGAATTGGTCGAATTCAAACAAAACGGTAAGTAAGCTGCTTGAAGATATGGAAATACAGAAAGATGATCTCGATAAGAAAAGAAAAGTTGAAATCCTTGTTGAAGTTGAAGATAGCTCATTACAAATTAGTCAGAATGGTTATTACATATTATTTTGGAATACAGAAATTGAGAAATCCAAAATTGAAAACTGCTTTAAAAGGAAGACTTTAAAAGTGATTTCTAAGAGCTTCAATAATCTAGAATTAATTGGTTATAAACTTGAAAAACTGAATCAATATGTTCTATATCTGAAAAATAAAGGAGAATTGATTATATGAATATGTCCATCTTAGGAAACAATATGCTTGAATATAAAACCTCGCTTCGTCGAAAGATGATTCATCAAGGAGTTGTGAAAAGTATTGAAACGCATAGTCCATTTGGTGAACCTATGCAATGTGCAATCATTGAACTGAAGAATGGTCTTAAGGGTATGATTCACGAGAATCAGTTTGATAAACATAAATTTCGATCTCTTGTTGGTTTTTTGGATCATAAAATTGACTACATGGTTTTAGATGTTACGAAACAAGGACTGGATCCTAAGATTGTAAATGTATTTGATGAAGAAAAAGGGATAATCTTACTTTCACGAATACAAGCACTTGAAGAACTGCAAGAGGATTTTTGGGAAAACGTTGAAGTAAATCATGTATGTCCTGCAGTGGTATCCGGCTTTGAGGAAGAACGGTTTTATGTAATGATCAAAGGGGTTTCATGTGTACTCCCGATCAGAGACTATGAATACGACTGGACGCCTTCTGCACGTAACGTAATTCCACTAGGTAGTGAGATTACTGTAAAAATAAAAGAGATCGACCATGAAAAAAAACGTGTTATTGTATCACGAAAAGAACTGATGGAAGATCCTTGGACTCGTGTTCATGAAAATTTTAGAGTTAACGATTTCCATACCGGTGTGATAACTAGTGTTGTAGAGAATATAGGTATTTTTGTGAAATTAGCACCTGGTATTGAAAGTCTGGCTTGGTTTCCGAACCGCGTCCCGAGTCATGGGGATTTGGTGGGGATGACCGTTTCAGTCATGATTAAAAATGTTCAAGCCAGCGGAAAAAGAATTCGAAGTAAAATAATTAAATTCCCACATCACTTATATTAGGAGGAGATTATATGGAATCCCAAGTATCTCCTCTAATAATTACGAATCAACCAGGGATTCGAATGCAACCTACTTGGGACGATCCCTTTGCTTTCGTAGTTTCTTTGGATCCACTCACTAGGCATGAGTTTTTCTATATTAACGGAAAGATAAAAGACGGGTGGATCACAGATAGAGATATAGAAATCATTCGATTTCTTGCGGTACATCGATGGATTACATTGTCTCAATTGACTCGGTTGTTCTTTTCAGGTAGCGATAATACTACGGTTCGAAATAGATTGAAAAAACTAATGAAACTAGGATTGTTGAGAAGGATTCAGTGGAAAACCTACTGTAATCCACTTCAAAATCGTCCAACAATTTATGAAATGGGTTCAAGTGCAGCTGACATTTTGAAGTTTAGGTTTGGTGCTTTTTTAGGAAATAGAGATCCACGGAGACCAAAGGAAGTCTCTATGTTGTTCCGACAAAAGTATATTATTACTAACGAATTTTTCATATTACTAAGAAAATCATTTAATGTTATGCATTTTGAATTTCATCCAGTTTTAAAGCATAAAGAGGATCAGGTAGTACCAACTGCGCACTTCATTTTGGGAACACCAAAAGGGAAAAAGCTTGATTTTCATTTACTTTGCCATCGTGAAGAAGAAAACTGGCTTAAAACCATTCGCTACCAAGCAAAATTTTGTAAGGAGTACTTTGATGCAAACGGCATAAGATCAACTCTTGTTGTACTTGTGTCATCCGATGAAAAGGCAGAATTAGCTAGTAAAATATGCGAACAAGAGGGAACCAGTGACTACACATGGTTCATAACTGATCAAGAATTAGAAGAATGTGTAGACGTTGGATTAACAAATAGTTTTTTTGTTTTTAAAAACGGAGACAAGAATTATTACGACCTTAGATGATGAAAAATGAGGTGATCAGTTGCATCGTCTATTTTTAGTATCGGATGATGAAGATTTTGCACAGTGGGTTGAAAAAGAACTTTCTGATTATGGACGTTTTGTTAGGAAAATAGATGATTTTGAGTTTTTTATACAACAGTGGAGTACTTCAGAAGCTGAGATCATAATCGCGACAGAATATGCAATAGAATCTGAAGATTCATTTTTCAAGATACTTAATCAAGTTGAAATTCAAGATCCATTTATTACAATAATGCTAATTTACTTTCGTGAAGAAGATACATTTATACAAAACTTAAAGGATAGAAATGTAGTTTGCATTTCATGGAATGATCTGGACTTTGGGCTAATGGAGAAACGATTAGAACAATCACGATCAATTAAAGAATTGCAAACAAGAGCTGAGTCTTATCCTCAAATGCATTCTAGTAATAAAAGTGAGTATGTAAATGAACATACAGACGAAACAGATG
Source organism: Paenibacillus sp. FSL K6-2859 (assembly GCF_038008265.1). NCBI lineage: Bacteria > Bacillati > Bacillota > Bacilli > Caryophanales > Paenibacillaceae > Paenibacillus > Paenibacillus sp. FSL K6-2859. Next base: position 218,456 of record NZ_JBBOYU010000002.1, read on the forward strand.
TAGAAATCAAGATTGAACAACCTGAACTAACTATACAGTTCGGATTGGAGATAGTTGATAAAGAATCTCCTTTGGAAAATTCAATAACCGACAATATAGAAAAGCATTATGTAAATTCATATTCAACCATTGAAAGTAAGGACTTATTTAATGAAGACTTCGAAAAAAAAGATGAATTTATTGAGAAAACTTATGTCGAATCACACCAAGAATCCTCAGATGAAAAAGATCAAGAAGACTCCCCACAATTAAAAGTAAGTGAAGATAAACAGAGTGAAGAAGAAGTAGTTTTATCAAGAAGAAATCAAACGAAGAAACGTTATCCCAAACTTCCTAGTCTCCCTAAACATGAAAATCAGATTATTTATAAAGATAGAGTGATTATAAATGAAAAGATAATTGGAACTGTTCTAATTGCTGTAGCTAGCACTAACCGTAGAGCAGGATCATCACATAATGCAATACAGATTGCACGTTATTTAAGCGGAAACTCCTTCGAAGTTGCATGTGTTGAGTTACTAGACATTAACGTGAATCCTTCGGTATTTAAATTTCTGGATGATGGAACAAAAAAGTCTAAAAAAATGGACGATGGTTTTCAATCAGAAGGAATTGATTTTTATCCAGCAGCTAACTATGAGAAGTACATAAAAATTTTAAATGCAGAGTACCAATATGTTGTTGTTGATTTAGGTCAGATAGTTACGAATCAAGGAAGGAAAAGCAAAGAAGGCCGTTTTTTCAAAGAATTCTTCAGAGCGAATATTTCAATAATCAGCACCTTTCCAGCAATATGGGACTTTCAGTTCTTAGTTAACCTAGTTGATAAACTGTTAAACAATTCCTGGAACAAACCATTTAATGTGTTGGTGAATTTTACAGATGACAAGAGATATAAGAAATTTACAGATACATTTACTAGTAGAGAAAAAAGAAATCTTCAGCTTCAGTTTTTTCAAAACAACTTTCTACCTGATCCCTTGAATCTAGAAGATGAGACAGTATCTATTATTCCTGAGATTTTGAGCTCAGTTATTCCTTCTAGCAAAAAGAAAAAGAGGTTTTATTTTTTTTAAGCATTCGTTTTAAGTTATTACCTAATACTTTAGGAGGTTTTTCATTTGAAATTTAAATTGCATTATTTTCTTTCAATTTTAGTTCTATTAATTGGATTTGGAGGGCTTTTTGGATATGACCTATATATAAAACCTTATGTGCTCTCACAGAAAGTCGTTAAAGTGAAGGTCGCATCTGGAGGGTATCTCCCTAAAAATTATGAATTATCTACAAAAGATGTCTATCTTGAAGCTGTCCAAACAAAAGATGTACCTATAAATGCAATACATAGCATCAAAGATGTTGAAAATAAGATACTCAATGTGAATTTAACAGATGGAGTTATATTAACTGAATCTTTGGTTGATGTAGATGATTTGGAGCCAGGTCCAAATGAAGGGATCTATCCAATACCAAAAGAAGCAATTTACGCAATTAATGGCTCGTTGCGAAGTCGCGATAAAGTTGACATTTACTTAGTGAAGGATCGTACGAAAGAACAAAAGAGCGCATCATCTGATGCAATAGATGTTCCAAGTGTAGATTCAGCTTTTCTAACAGCAGTCACAGTAAATTATGTAAGAACTGAGGACAATAATGATGTTAAAGACACTGAAAACGGTAATATCACAAACCGTACAACATCAACTGGCAAGGTTTCGGTACCTGAACTTAAAATACCTAACGAGGACGCAAAGCAACTTAAACAATATCTTGAACAAGGAGATAAACTTTGGATTGTCAGAGTTGAGTAGGAGGAGAAAATGAAAACGATATTTACAAACGGGTTAGATCAAATAACGGTTAACACGTTACGAAACATAGGCTATACAGTGATTCCACAAAACATAATACCATCTTCAGAACAACTACAAGATAACATATTAATACTTACTAGCGAAGTAGTTGATATTCAAAACCTCTCAACTATCAAGAGCGAAAATAAGGAAGCAGAAGTAATTTACTGGTATTTAAAAAAGGGAGTAAGAGGTTATCAAGCAATTCATGCTATCTGTGAACTGAATGGAGTTTATTTTGTACCACCACGAGCAACAACTGCTAATTTAATCGAAAAAATTAAATACATTCTAGAAGAAGATAATGAACTAAATGGAAATCTAATAGGTTTCTTTGGATCAGCTCCGGGAGTGGGTTGTACTAGTAACGCCAAAATTTTCTCGAAAAGAATCGCAGCCAAAGGAAAAAAAGTTATACTTCTCGGTCTTGATCTCTATGATCCGGGAAATGAACGTCAAACAAGCATTAGTTTGGATTTATTACGCCCACGTATAACTGGGAAGTTACTCCAAGCAGAAGATGTTAATCTACTACTTAAACAAGATGGATATCTTTACTTACCTGGTAATCATGACACGCTCAGTGCACTAGATTACCATGAGGATGAAATTGAATATTTACTATCATGGTGTAAAGAACACGCCGATGTAGTTGTTGCTGATTTTGGATCAATCGCAGAGAGCGCAGCTTGGTACGTGGGTATGCAAATATCAAGTTTAAGAATGATTGTTACACATTTGCGACACGAGTATCGCTTAAAACAATTCATGGAATTGGCAAAACAACTAAGTATATACCCACACGAGTTCTCATTAATAATTAATCGGTCGAATGTTGTAGATGTTGTTACTCCTAAAGCGCTTGCTATGCAAATAGGGTCTGAAGTATTAATTGAAATCCCTCAGTATCCGAATTATCCAGAAAATCTACCTCTTGGGAAGAAAGAGACAATTAGAATTGATGAAATAGTAGATGGATTTCTAATTGCTCTTGGTTTGGCAGAAAACAAGCAAAAGAAAGGATTTTTTTCATGATTCTTGATAAGACAATTTCAACTTCTTCGTCAACCGTACCGTTCTCTCTTAAAGAACGAATGATGAAAAATCGCATAACAAGTACTGAAGACTTCTATTCATATCTAAATAAAATGAAAAAAGATATTACTCCAGAATTGCGGCGGGAGGATGAAGACTATTATGTACTCAATGCAAAAGCATTAATGGGAGACTTGCAAGCTATATCGTACTTCATGAATGAGATTGAGAAATATGTTCGGAAAAATCCATATGGTGGAAAAATACCGGATGCATACAGTAGCATTACTGAAGCATTGTACCATGAATGGAAGGGCTATGGACCAGCTTTCAAATGGATCACTGATCGCTCCTATAGCGATTCAACAGGGCTGCAAATCATTGGTGAACAGATCTTCTACAATAATAAAGGCGTGTTTAGTAAGTATCCTTATAAGATGCCCTCGTTAGACCGGGTAGAGCAGCTTAAGCGTACATTGATGAAGGGTGCGCCAAGTGCAAAATTGAATAAAGACAAGCCTTCTGCAGAGTTTAAAATGGATGATCCCCTGTGGCCAGGGCGATTCATCCGTATAGCGATATGGGTTTCTCCACGTGTCTGGGATGGCTTTACTACTATTACTATGCGGCGGCAAGTTGTAGAGTATATGAATTTTGATGAACAAGCTGGTACTAGCTCTATCCCTGCGGAAAGCATAGACCTACTAAGAGATCTAAGTTATCTATTTAGAAACACTGTAGTAGCCGGTCCTGTTGGATCAGGGAAATCAACATTTGCCAATACAATCGTAGGTGAACAATTACAAGGATCAACCTCTTGCATGGGGGTAGTCATGATTGAAAAACATCCAGAATCAATATTGCCTTATCAAATTAAAGGACATCGTATTATTCCGATTCAGGCTGAAAATGATGAACTAATGGAAGTTGGAATTGAGTCACTTCGTCATGATCCTAATATTCTTTTTATGACAGAAATGAGATTCCATGAGTGGGAATTTTACTTTTTCAGCGGAGAAAAGGGGTACAACGGTATAATCGGCACTTTCCATACAGTTGATTCTGAAGATATTCCATATCAAGGTGCGTTCGCTGTATTTACTCGTTTGGGAGGTAGTCTGAAGGGCCATTTAATCTCTGCGATGAAATCCTGTGAGATAGTTTTCATTATGGAACCTACAGATGCAGGTGAGAAAAAGTTAACCCGGATTTCAGAGGTCTTCTATGATGAAGCGAAAAATTCCGTATTTGCCAGTGATATCATGCGTTACGAACAAGCTACCAATGAATGGACTTATAATGATCAACTTACAGAGAGTATAGTCAAAAGAATGCAAAAAAAGAATCCGGAAGTTACTCAGCGGTTCCTTGAAGAGTTGAAAAGGTTGACTAAACTCAAACCAATGAAAGATCCATTGAAAGAAAGCTTAAAGGCAAAAATTGTACTCAACAGTCAGTGAGGAGGACTTTATGAACAATATAAGCGATTATGCTATTCGTCTTTTTTTTCACTTTTTAGTTGTTCTGGGTATCTGGAAACTAGTAAAGCCCCTCATTGATGAACAACTTCGTTATATAGCGAAGAAACGAGAATACAGGAAGAATGCAAAACATTTTAATGAAGCATCTAAAAGGAATAAACGATTTATCTATCGACATTTAGATAATCTATTGTATCTAACTCAGGATAAGTATGAACCTTTTGTTAGTGTAACAAAATTCATACTTCAAAGCGGATTTCTACTGGTCGGTATATTTATTATTACTCTATTAACAATGCAGGAGCTCCCATCGCTGTTCAGTTCAGATCCCTTTTTCGATGGAAATCTGCAAACCAGTAATATAGATACAATTAAGTCTGTTTGGAAGTTACCGATGTTATTGGCAATATTAGCAGGAAGTATTCCATATATAGTTATGCGCTATAAATATACTAAACGACAAACAGAAGGTAGTTATGACTTATTAGATGTTGTGAAAATATACGCCAAATATACTTACTTATCTGTGGACGCTGCTCTGTATGCAACGTCAGACTTCCTTATGGATAACAATGTACTTAAACGGCCTTTGAGAATACTTGCAGATGAGTTTTCAAATTATAGCAATGAAACGATGCTGCAAGGCGAAGCTCAAAGATTCGCTAGTACTGTCTCAACGACCTTTGCTCGTATATTCATCAGCGATTTATTAGATGCTGAGAAAGAAGGTAATGTTAATCTCAATCTTTCATTACTTGAATTAAACGATTCAATGGAGCAACAAAGAGAAACAATTTTGACTGTAAAAGCAAACAATAGTGATGCTATTAAACTAGGTCTATACGGAAATCTCCTTGTATTTGTATTATCCATCGGTACATTCATGTTTATGCTAAAACCAGGATTGTATTTTAAATTACAATTTCAAACTCCGATTGGAGTCACATTTTTTATGATTATTGTTATTAGTTTTGTTATAGCATTTCTATTCAGTATCCTTCTTTCGAGACCAAAACTAGATTACCAGTAAGTGAGGTGAGAAACATTGGATAAATTATTTACTATAGTTTCAACAATTGGAATAGCGTACTTCGCATTATTGGTATTTCTAAGTACTAGCAAGAGCCACGAACGAGATCTATTTCGCAAACAAATCAATGTTAGAGCTGTAATGATGAAATTTCAGAGTGATCAATTCCAAGAGAAATTAGACAATTCTGGATATCCGGTAAAAGCCCAAAATGTTAACTTTATTCGTTACGCAACGGCCCTGATATTTTTCTTATTCATGTTCCTCAGTTCATATGTTAGAGAAATAACGCTGTCTTATAAAGAGGTTTTAATTCCAATTCTCATTCTATTAATTAGCAGTCCAATGAAATATTTACCGTTGGGATGGATTTTGAATAGGAAGTTTCAGCAAAATATCCTCCATAAGGATGGGGAGATCGTTTCATTTTTAAAACAATATCAGAATAATCGACTTAGAAATAGAGGCTATATTGAGTTTGGAGCTTTTTGCGCACAAGTTGCTCCAACATTTGAATATCTTAAAGATGATTTAAATGAACTAGCAGAAAAGTCTACAGATGATGGTGTAGAAGAAGCTATAAAACATTTTTGCGATAAGTTTCCTGCGAATCATCATTTCATGTCCAATGTTCGTTCGATCCTACTTGCAACAGAAGGCATGGCTGATAATAATGAGGCAATTGAATATCTAAAAAAACAAAATACTGCAATTTCAAAGATATCCAGTGATCACTATCAAAAAAAATGGACAAGGATAGGGGACTGGGCTGGCATCATTAATGTAACCCCATCTATTAGTACATTCTTGATGATCGTAGTGTTGTCCTTGCAATATATCATGTTACTAAGAGGGAATTTTAATGGAGTTAGTCTCTTCCGTTAAAAATAAATATTTATATTACGATTAGGAGGGATCGAAAAAAGTTTTTGCGGGATCTTTAACAACTCAAATTAAAAGGAGAGAATTTAAAAATGAAAGATCAAACTATGGGACATGGACTTTTTATTGCAGTAGGTTTTGTATGTGTAGGGTTGTTGATTGCATTTCTTTTTCCAATTGTACGTGATGTAATAACGGATGCAACAAGTAAAAAGCCTACTGTACCTACCTCGATGATAGTTTCTCCGGCTAAGCAAACAAATTTGATTATTACTCTACCTGATGAAGCTGTTCAAGCAGCATGAAAGATCAGACTATAGGGATAGCGATTTTTCTTGGTTTGGCATTTGTTGTGGCCGCAATGTATCTTGGGGCAGCAACAGGAATGATTGGTGATGGGCAAGATAATATTATCTCTTACACAAAAAAAGTTGAGCATTATTGACTATTAGAAAGGAGTTTTTGTTAGTTGAAAGAGACCATCCTCCGGGCATTATTCATGTGGCTTATCCTGTTTGTTATGCTCCAGCCCATTTTCACATATATTGACTACCTGCTGGATCTTCAGGTTAAGGCAAACACTTCTTATATCACTCAGAAGGCTGCAACAGAGGGGATGGTCACTTCATCAATGAAAAGTGAAGTGATCGCTAATCTCACCGCTGTAGGGTTCAGCGCTTCCGCAATTTCTATAAAGAGCACGACTGAAACGGTTCAAGATCGTAAATCAAGACTCGATGTTTACATCACTGCTCCACGGATAAATTTGTTTCCATATAATTTCTCATCGAACATTGCATCGTTAAATTACTATGGTCACGGATCCATTATGAGTGAATACCTCGATTAAGGGATGATACTAAAATGGACTATATTATTAAGCTGGCTTTCGCATTTTTAATCTTTATGTTTACTTGGTTCTTTCAGGTGCAAAATCAAGAATGGGATGTTAATCGATCATTATTAAAGGATGCAAATAATATGGCAGTACATGACGCAGCACAAGAGATTAATGAAGATCAGCGTTCTCACGGACTTCTTATTATAAATCCAACTGAAGCATATGCCACATTTAAAGAGACACTACAGAAGAATCTTGGACTAGACAGCGAGCTCTCTCCACTAGAAGGGAGCCGCTTCCATGATAAAGTGAATATATTAGAGTTTGTAGTCATTGATGAATCCTCAAGTGTGAGCTTCCCGTTTCTCTACGAGGATCAACGGTATGGGATCACTAAATACATACAAGGACCATCTGTGATCGCAGTAATTGAGACTAAGCATCCTCAACTGTTAGCTACTGGTAAGTTGCAGGAGCCTATACAGGTACCTGCTGTGCAGGAGTATAAATTCAATGAATAATATGCGGGGAGTTGAATCAGTTGGGCATAATGTGCCAAGAAGATGCCACTTTTGCAAAGACCATGACAAAGGATGTTTTAGTGCGTGTGGTATTCTCTAGCGAAATCGCATTGTCTATAGAAAGGGATAATGAGGGAGTTGTAAAAAGACTCGTTATAATGATGGGGAATACTAGTCAGTTCCTTGATTTACTAGATCATGATAAATCAGAAAATGAAATTATACAATTTATTGAGACGCAATATATAGAACTGAAAAGATCATTTGAATCTTCTGTCTTCGAGAAAAAATTCAATATAATGTTGGATTTATCATGGAAAATTAAATCTTATATAGAAAACTAAGTAAAGTTATTTATTTGAAAATATTTCTTTAATTAACTTACAATTCGTCTTACAATATATATATAAGATGAAATGTAAGGAGGTAAAACGTGAGAAACTACTCTGCGACAGTATCATCCAAAGGGCAAATTGTTATTCCGATAAAAATAAGGAATGAGTTAAAAGTCAAAACAGGAGATACGATTGACTTCATTCTTCAAGGCGATGTCATCACCATTCAAAAGGGAATTCGTTTTACTTGCCCCGCTTGTAAGGGCAAGAAAGATCACAATGATGAGATATGCTTTGTTTGTGATGGTAGTAGTGAGATTAACCCAAATGTATCACTTTTCCATGAAATTGAAAGAGTAGTTAGTTACTCTATCTCGGTAAATGTGAACAATGATAGTAGTGACGATGAAAATTTATCAAGCTCTTTTCCAAAGATTCAGGTACATACAAAACGATATCCAAAGAATGTAATCGGTTGGTACCAAGATTACTTGCAAGCGAAAGCTGTGGAACAATTTGTTGATCGCGGTGATATCGAGAACAACACTCTTGATATCACCGATATTGTTGATAGTTTTAATTTAAAAGAGGTCAAAGCTGCTATTATCAAACATTTGCCTTCTGTTAAGAGGTTATCTGAACTCGTAATCACAATTAATGACTAAAAACTACTATAAAAAAGGGAGATGTAATTAATGAATAAAACAATGATGAAATCAATTTTGACAGCAACAATGTTATTTAGTGTGGTTTTGGGTAATGGGGCCATTACAAGCGCAGCGACTGTTAAACCGGCTGCTACTGCCAAACCAACAGCTACACCATTACCTATCATGAGGGATAACCTTAGTAAATACGGGCTGAAAAAGGATATTGAACTACCGGTGACTGTGACAGCTGGAGGACTTAGCTACACTTTGGAAAAGATCATGATTTATGATTTTAATTCCAAAGATGCACAGGGGTTAATTAAGAAATACGACTACCAAGGAACAGGAAAATATTTTATTTGGACAAAGATTACGGTTGAGAATAAGAGCAAGGACACGATTCGGCAGAATGTAACGGACTTAAGCGAAAAGTGGAGATTACTTTTTGGTGATGAACCGACGGCTCCTGCAATGCCTAAAGCCAGTTATTACAAACCAAATAGTAAAGAAGCTGTATGGGATTGGAGTCTAGCACCTGGGCAAAAGTTAAGTACGTATCAAGCTTATATTTATAGAGGGAATTTCAACTGGTTCTACATTAAAGCGAAATATAAAGGTGCTTCTGAGTCGAAATACATCGTTAATCGTCCAGTAGAGTAGGTAAATACAATGAAAAATATCTATGCTTTTGCTCTTTGCTTGTTCTTAATTTTCCCTTTCTTTATTTATCCTGCAGAGGCAGCCGACACGAAATCTATAACATTGAGCGTACCAATTACAACGGGCTTGACGGGATCGAACAACAGCGCGAAGACATTTTATTTAGACCTTCCTAGTGGGGTATCTAGCGCCTCGATCAAGACAGGTACGCTTAAATATAACGGCAATAACAGTACTATCGGTGCAATTACACTTGAAAATGGTAAGGTGAAAGTTACTTTGAAGGGGAATGAAAAGTCTGAAACATTTTCGGTAGAAGGATACGATGGGGATTATAAAGAACAATTCATCACCCAACCTGGTAATTCCATCTGGCGTTATGCGGATGGTAGAAGGTGGCAGATCAATAACTACAAATATGAACTGGGAAAGAACGAAAGCTATAACGTCAATGCTGCAGATTCGCTCATGCCATCAGGTGAACCGCCCAAAAGGGATGTAGTTACAAAATCAGATATTTCTAATAGGGGATTAGTATGGTTTGGTAAGGGAGGAACAGAAATAATATCTGCTAGTAGTGTCATTCAGTCTAGTATCAGAGTTGAAATGTCAAATCTTATTGGAGCGACTGGTAAAAGCGAAATCAAGGATGGCAATAAGTTTATTATTACCTACACAGTGCCTTCGGCGAATGTCCGGCCAGAACAAGTTTCAGATGGTTTTGATAAGGGACAATGGGTAGAAGGACGCTTGTATTTTGTGTTGCTTCCTTATTATTTCACAGCCAGTGCCAAAGTAACTTCTTACAGCTACGCTGGCACTGTGAACTTCGACTACACCCTCCCTACAGAACCCACACTTACTGGCACCGTAACCCTAAATAAACCTAACCCTAATCCTACAAAATTGGGGGATAAAGATGAACCTGTACAAATTTCATTAATGGGGCAGCTGCAAGGATACAATGATGCTTCAAACATTGATGAGTGGGTGTTCTATGCTAAAGAGAAAGATAGGAACAACACACTCAAAACGAAAAAGGAGTCCGCAAAGACATTTAACGTAAGCACGTTATTTGACTTTGAAATTAAAAAGTCGAGTGTGACGGGCGAACATTTTACTCAGGAATATGCTTTAACCGTTCTCGTCCGTTTTAAAAAGCCAATCGTCACAAAGAATGGAACCATCACCTCTCTGGAACAGCCTCTACAGATTTCAGCAGGTGTTTATAAAAACCAACCCCTGGTTACTTTTCCTCCACCTCCGACCGAGCCAGCAGAACCGGAAGGAAAGCCGCCTATTGCAAGAATATCAACAGCTAGATACATAAAAGCAGGGGATGATATGCTCGTTAGCGGAAATGCTTCCTATGATCCGGATGGATATATCACTGATTATGCTTGGAGCACATCTGGAGCGCAGGGAGAAATAGGAAATGTCCCAAGGGGGTATGTATGGTATACCAGAGAGCAAGTTGGAGAGACATTTCCTATAGCGCTCACAGTCGTTGACAATGATGGACAAATAGGTAGTACAAGTACAGAAGTTACCGTCATTGAGCCGAAACCAGCAGCAATTATAGGTATCGAAGGAATACTTAAACAAAATCGTAAAACGACATTGTTTAATAGAAGCCAGAGTCCAACACGCTTTCCGTTAATCGCATCGAAAACACGAGTTACCATCACTGCTGTATCTGGCGGTACGAATGCAGATATTAAATATAGTGGTACATTATCTGAACTTGAAAGCAAAGACATCTTATTTAAGAAACCTGGTAAATATAAGGCTTCGATTTATGTGGAAAATACGCTGGGGTATTCTGATAGTGATGAGATTACTTTTGATATTGTGCCAGATGAAGCGCCGTACAACTATTTTACTCTGCCTGGAGTGGTATATCGAAGTCCTGATTACGGTAATAAAGCGGTGGTTTCATTGGATGATATCTCCTATTCGCCTGATAAAGATGTAGTGGGTCGGAGACTCTGGGAGTATCGCTATGATTCTAATAATGATGGCAGCTTTGAAGGAGAAAAATGGGTGATTTTTAGTAATGAAAATGCGGATCGTTTGAATTTAGAGCTGAGTGAGGTAGGGAAATATGAAGTCCGACTTACTGTCTTTGAAGAATTTGGTCAACCAACCATTGATGAGTTTGTGACAGAAGCTGATCGGAAATCTACAAATTCAGATGGCCAAAAGCTAAGCTCAAGAGTAGTAGAAGTGAAAAATCGAGCGCCAGAAGTGGATTGGTCCTGGTAGAAAGGTGCTTAAATGAAAAAAATAAAAGAAATGCTCTCTCTAGTCCTTATAATCACTTTATTATTCGGATTAATGCCGAGCCAGAGCGTGTATATTCAAACCGTAGAAGCTGCGACTGGTGATCCGAATATCGTCAATTATAAGGATGTTAACATTCCTGCTTACTCCGAGTACCATGATGCAGGATGGAACTACGGAGATTCAAATATAACTATAAATAATCAAAAGCTTACTAACATTAAATACAATAAAACAACCAAACAATTAACATTTGACATTAGTCCAGATGCATTATTTACTTCAAAAGCAACTATCGCTCGTCATAAAGAAAGTGGTTCGTCGAGTATAGTCCAAGGTACAACTATGTGTGTTGGCGCAATAAGTGAGGGGGCAATGTCTCAAAATCTTCCGACTTACGCGTATGGTTGTCCATCTGGAGAATATGGTCAATATGTCATGTTTAAACCACTTGAAAAACTGTTTTTCAAAGCATACTCAACCGAACCAAATGTCGTTGATACTAAAATTAATTTAGCAACAGATACACCTTATTCAAATTGGATTGGTTCAAATGTTTTTGATGGTATACCCAAAGGGATATCTATAGAATACTCGCTACGGATAGGCTATCAACATAACTCGGGCGGTTTGTCACCAGAAAATGGTTATGCTTTAATATCTTTTGGTCATACCATTCGATTTGTATACCCCTTAATACCGAACAGTCCACCTACCATTTCGTTAAATACACCTAATAATCAAGTCCTGCAGAACGAGCCTGGACGCAATACACTTAACATCGAGGGATATGTCCACGATCCAGATAATGATGATCTTATCGTAAGTGCGGAGATACCCAATGTATTTTATAGGAAGACGGTAGTATCTCAAACGAAAGGATATCAGTATTTCTCTATTCCTGTAGATGCTATAGGTGACTCTATTCCTCCAGGGGATTATACGATGACTGTAAAAGTAGCTGATCCTGCGAATTTGTCGGAATCTGTGAATATGACTTTTAAAGTTACCAATAGACTTAAGCGAAACGCTTTTGTCCTCGTGAATAGTCCTATCGAGAATAGCGGTACCACCTATGAAGACTATGAGGGAGATGCTAAATACGCTGATCGAGTGAGATATGATCATGATCCGAATTACTTTGATAACTCAATGGGTATTTTAGGGGATTCTGGATTATGGAGGACAAGTCTTTACACTTCATTTCCATATACCGGACAATATGTAGTGAGTTATCAAGCTAAGGACATACCGAAACAGGATGCTCGATTTGCTGAGTATCAGATGTGGAGTAGAGATGCTGCATCTACGATGAGTTTTAAAGTTCACCGAAAGCCAATAGCGCTTTTTTCTGCAAAGCTTATCAATGGAAATGTACAGTTAATAGACTCATCTTACGATTTAGATCACATTACCAGTAGCGATAAAGGAATTATGCAATGGCAGTGGCAATATAAAAAGAGTTTTGATGAAATGTGGATTGACGGGCAGCCGCCTGGGGGAGTTTATGAAAAGGACAGTTACGACATACGTTTAAGAGTCCGTGATGTGGATGGAGATAACGGAATCGGTGCATGGAGTGATTGGTGTCAACGTATTGTGGGAAATGCGTCTGTTAATCTACCACCCGTTGCATTATTTACCGTTGATCCGAATATCGTTTCCTATCGTAAATCTACGACCATTATAGACAAGTCTTTTGATCCAGATAATGATCCATTAGATGTATATTACTGGACTGTAATCAAAGACGGATGGAATAAAGTATGGGAACATTGGGGTGGAGCAACAACACCGCCGAATATCGCATCATTCGGTGAAGGGAATTATCAACTCAATCTACAAGTACATGATAATCGTGGTTTGTGGTCAGATTGGTACACTCAAAATGTACAAGTAGTCAATCATCCACCGGCTGCAGCATTTACAATGCCTAACGAAATATACCGCGATACGATTATCACAATGGATAACTTAACACCAGATCCGGATAAAGATGGTGATGTTTTATCTTATGCCTGGAATGCAAAATTTAATGATTCTCCTTACTATTGGGCAGGAAACAACCGTTATATTCATTCGTGAAATGGCGAGCAGCAAGTATGATCAGGTGATCGTCTCTTCGTTGATTCACTTAGCGCACAGCCTGGGATTGAAGGTCGTAGCTGAAGGAGTGGAGCATATGACGGAGCTTGACATCCTGTCGGACTATCAATGCGATGAGGTCCAGGGCTACCTGTTCAGCAGACCCTTAACGGTGAAAGACTTTGAAGATCTACTGGCGTCTGAAGGGGATTTTGACTGTAATTTTGAGGATCATAGGACAGCTCCTGACATGCTTGATTGGAGCGGGAAGGAACTTCATGCGCTATTGTAAGATTGAAGTTTTCTGATAGAATACTTCTAGAAGCAAAAAATGCATAATGCTTTCACTGGACATCATTCAAATGAGTTCAGAAAAAGCTAAAAAAATCGTGAGCCTTCGCTGATCGCTGGACCTAACGAAAAGGAACACGCTACAGATTGGTATGACGAAGTTTGAGAAAGCTGTAAAAAGAACCTACGATTATCATCGACTCGAAACCAGACCAGCTTATAGCGCAGCTTGTCCAATTACCAGTGCTCTAACTAGGGAGATTGCCGGTTCGAAAGTCCGGGTCATCCGAATCCGGCTTCACGGATGACCTCAAAGGTTAACTCAATGATTAATGTCGAGAAGAGCCGGAAATGATGAACTTTCACGTTGTGCGGCCAGTGACTACTAACAGAATACTCAAGCAAGAGCCGAACACTCAGTAAGATTTATGATTCCTAAAGATTGATTTTTAATTGTCTGTAAAGGTAGCCAGTCATTATGACCGGCTGCCTTTTGTCATTTATGAGAGGGCTTATTTCGTTTCAGTGATTTCGATTTCAGCTCCGATCGGGCGTTATGCACTTTAAACAGAGACGTTAACTTTTGCTTGAGTGACCAATGAGTTCCACTTATTGACCACCTTCTGATATTCATGATTGTGGTGCTGACACCAAAAATATCGACACCATAACTGTGCTGAACATGACCTATTACTTTTTTAACTGGTCAGTGAAATACCTGGAAGTCTGTTGCTCCATCTTCTCATATCCTATTACCTGATCTATAGGAATACTTCTGTCTAAGCGGCTAATTTATTTGTAAGAGATAACCGTTTCTACCCGTTCATTATTACACTCATTTGAGTTCCATAGTGTTAACAACGGATAGAAGCATATTCATCCATCAAGCGGAACGGAAAGTGTGTTGTTTTATTAAGACAGTATCTCAGTAGATTAACAATGCATATGTCATAGACGGGAGAAACCCAACCTGCTTATTTCCGCGAAGGACGGCAGATCCGGAGATTTGCATAATGGACTCTGGAATTACAGATTTTAGAATATCCATCCATTTCGTTGCTTTCAACTGCCTTCCCCTGGATAGAAAAGGCAGTTGGTAAATGCTGCTTGCGTAATATCGAATAGGTGATTTTTAAGAACACCGCCCCAGGTGGACAAGAAATTTTCGACATGAGGGCTGATTTTGAGACTTCCTTACACACTTCCGGTATTTAAGATTTAAAGTACCTGCGAAGCTGGTACGTCTTGTGTAATAAGAACAAGAACATCCTCACGAACATACAGTTCTGTGTATTTTTACTATTATATCGGTTTTGTATGAACAGTGAGGATATCTTTACATTTTTAGTGTGTCTTATTTGGAGCAGTATAAACTGAGGCGCCACTAATCACAAAACTTAAAGCTAAAAGAGGAACCGCAAACAACTTAAATATCTTACCGACGTTATTTTCAAACTTTACTACCCGCTGAGGAAATTATCATTATTTATATAGTATAACATTGATGAAATAAATTGCAGTAAACACTTGGAATGTTATGAAATTATCTGTATTATTAGTATAAAGTTTTTTCTTGAAATGTATAAAGTTATCCTTTTAAAGGAAGGCTTTCATAATATATATGTATACAAATGAATAGAATGTTTTTCACAAGGAGTTTTGGTATACAATGGCAGATTCTACAGTTAGAGTTGCGGAAGAACAAAAGGATGAAATAAATGAGATAGCTAAAAAATTAGGGGACGGTGCAAGCCAAAAGGAAGCAATATCCTATCTACTTCAGTTAGAAAAAGTAAAAAGGGAACAGGATAATGGTCGTTCAATTCCGAGGTTAAATGATATAAACCAATTCGCCTCACGCATCATTAATATCTATACTGAAATGTATTTGACAATGAGGGATCAGGAAGAAGTCTCTCAAGAGGCAATTACTAATAGAAGGTTAGAAGTGGAGGAGCTCAAAGCTCGAATATACGAAATAAAAGAAGAGCTAGAGAAAGTACAGGATGAAGCAAATCGAAAGATCGATGAGATCATCCTGTCTGCAGATAAAAAGATCGCCGATGCAGAGGATGAATTCCGAAGAGTTAACGAGCAAAAGGATTTAGAAATCAGCCGTATTAAGGGTGAAGCGGCTCTGGTCAGAGAGACTGCCGAGAAAGAACTTCAACAGATGAGGTTGCTAGTTAAGGAGTCTCAAGAATCTAAAGAACAATCGGCTAAGTTGGTAGTTCTTGCTCAGGAAATGGCAGAAAATGCGAACATCAAGTCAGTTGCTAACGAAGAACTTGCTTTGAAAGCAGTGCAATTTCAAGAGGAAATGCAAGATATGAAGAGAGGGTTGCAACAGATTAAGGATGAGGCGAAAAAAAAGGAACAGAACTTTATACATGAGATTGAAAAGCTGCAGTTAAATGCTGAGATCAATAAAGAGCGTGCTGTATTGGAAACGCAGCGTAAAATGATGGATAAAGAGACTGAATTGCGTGATAAGGTATCTGATCTGCGAGAGCAAATCTCAAAGCTACAAAGCGGGAAATAGATTGAAGTATAGAGGGCATCCGGTTTGTTTGTGGGTTTCTTGATTTAATAGAGTCAGGAATTAATGGAAAGGATTTAATACAGCCTAATTATAGACAGTAGGAGTTGGACTTGGAAATATTGTCCTCAACTTCTGCTGTTTATTTGTATGACGAGGAACGCTTCGAGCCGATATTTCGCTTGCTTTAGGAGAACCATCAAATGGGATTCCAACTCAGATTAGACAAGATGAAGCCATTCACTTCAATATATAATTGGCTTGAAGAATCTAGTATGATTAGAACGACGGTAGCTTAGTCACGGATGACGTGTTGTGGGATTGGCACAGAGAATGCTTATTTAGGCCTGATGAGCCAACAGCGATTATGAGATTGATATCAGATTATACTAATTGCAATGCTGTGAAAACGGATTGAAATATGGTACTAGAAGATACTAAGTAAAACACTTAGATTCGCCGCTATATAAGTATTGACATCTTCGAAGTTAACCGTGTCGTGAACTCATCCACCTAGGGGAGTAGTGAATCCTACTATGGCCTGCTGCTTCATAATTGCCACTCATACAGATCTGCTTAGTACATCCCATGACAAAACAAATGACTCTCATTTGTTCAGGTGACAATGAGCGTTTTGTATTTTCAAACTGTGAGATCATAACTGATGACATAGAAATACTCGTTTATAAGTTGGGAAAATAGAATGTTTGATAGAAAACCTTGAGTTTTCTTAAAGTATTTTGAATAATCGGTTGAACGCAAAAAAACCGTCCCCTAATAAGCTGGCGGCCGGGAATGGTTTTTGCACTATGCTTTAAATTGCTGATGAAATGGAGAAGTTTGTGAATTTTGGAATTTCAGTACGCATAACCTTAGTTGCATATAAATTCAGAGACGGATTGTTCGCAAGAAAGATTTCAATTAGCTCTTGAGCACAAAGCAGTGCTTCTTCTTCCGTGTCTCCTACAGCGCTGAGACGAAGTTCTGGAACATAAATTGAAAAGTTATTTTCGGCATAATCTTCCTCAATTAACAACGTTAAACCTTCTGACATGATGTATCCTCCCTAGGCATATGAAACTGTACTAATTATAGTACGATTATACCCTAAATATTGTTACTGTGAGAGAAATCACCTAATTGGTTTTAATTTAGCCATAGACGGTAAATTTAATGTCGAAATATCACGATATATGAAAGAAAAAGAAAGGTGTTTGCGAAATGAATATGCAATTAACGGCAATTGTCGCAGAAAATAAGCTGTTGGACCGAGAAAAGTTAGCGCATTATGCTCATGATTTAGGGATTAAGGTAGTGAGTAAGGTAGCATCTGGGGAGTGGCTTATTGATGAATGTGAGAAATATGAACCGGATATTTTGTTCTTAAATCTTAGTTTAAGTGGGATGGATGGCCTATCAGCATATCAGATTTTATTGGGTAGAGGAATTAAGACCTACTTAATATTAGTTACTAGTAATATGGATTCAGAGCTGTTATTGACCGGATTTAAATTGAACTGTTTGGATATTTTAAACAAACCTATAAGATATGAACAATTAATTGAAGCAGTTAATAAAGCAAAGGAACTAGTGAAAAGAGACTTGTTGATCTCGAAATCAAATCCAGGCAGAATTATTAAAATTATATCCCTATACAAAACGATATACATAAATGAGAGTAATCTTATTTATGCACATAAGTTAAAGGGGGAACACAAGTCTCTAGTATTTATAGAGGGGGAATTTAAATCGGGGATCGAAACAACCACTACGTTGACAGATATTTTAAAACAGTGTTCAAAATATATATTCTTATCAAACCCGTCTAATCTTATTAATCTTAATTATATTAAATCTATATATGTCAGTGAAAAGTCTATGGGTACTTATATTATTAGGCTTGTAAATAATGATGTTGAAATTGAGTTGTCACGTAGGAAAAAGAAACAGTTTGATCAATTGTTTTCTACTATATACTAGACTATTCACTATTTCTTCTTATGTATCCTTTGAGCTGGGACACATTGTATTTTTTAATTCAGACACTACAGACTAAGACTCTACTTCAAATTATTTATTTGCAACGCAGAATGGCGATTATTTCATAATAAGACAACTCTTCCCATTATACTGAGCGACTTAGGCTATTCCTCTATTGAAGCGGAACGATATGGGTATGGCAGCGCTAGAGGATACTTTAGCCCGATGTCTAAAATATTAGCTTTGGTGATTACTCAGTCTCTCCCGCTACGAGTACCGATTCAATCTTCCTATGGGTAGAAGATATTGCTGGTGAATAGCCCGCTTAAAGATCGAAATAAAGTGAAATTCTTTAATCAAGGTGTCGCTAAGTGTGTGTTTTTAGAGGCATTTGACCCCACTGAGGAGGTTTCAAATCAAGCTTGGGGTGAACGTATCGTCAGGAGAATAGAAGCACCGTTGGGTCCAGCACTAATCCAAAGCCCATTAATCGATGTTATCAAGGTCAAAATTCATTGGAACTGGACGGACCTCTTTGGTCGCAGAAAGATAGAAGTGGTTATAGCGATTTTGAAAAATATAGTACTGTTGCCTTAGTGTAAAACGAAAAGGTTAAGACTCAAATGCTTTATGGTTTGATCTACAAAGAATTATTAACACGGGACCTCCTTACAGCTTAACTGCCATACGGAAGGTGTCTTAGGCAAATCCTGCGACGAAGGTTACGTCGCAAATGAATTTGCAGCAACCTGGGATAATTCTCGGAAGTTGAATACTATAGATACGAAGTACCCGAGATGCAGGCGGCGTGTGCAAACCCGGAATGAGGTGGAGCAACGTCCTCTTTATCAGCGACTGCGGTACGGTACCGTTAAGTCTCCACCTAACAGATCGAGTGAGCAACTTCCGTGTTGCCTACCCTGTTGTATGCTAATAGCTACTAGAGACGACCAGCACGCAGTAGACTTGAAATTAAAGATTAATGGGGACCGATTAAAGGATCAAATGGGCTATGTGTCATGAAAAAATGCACAAAGTTACCTACATGTGTCGGGGGTGAAATGAAGCAGATTGTAAAGTAACTTTTTGTGAAGATTTAGACCAGAGTGACACGAGAAAGAGGAACAAAAAGTTCATCATCCTGTTGTAAGGATTCAGTAAATACTACAAGTTGTTGCTCCACAGATAAATAGTTAGAAAGTAGTTACCTCTTTTTGGGGTAGAAATTTTCTTTGGCTGAAGGGAAAACAAGTATGTTCTCAACGGATTTGGGAGACCCTACTCTTATAAAAATTATGGAGGTTACGGGTGTTGAAAACGATTGTAAAGATTGGCTTGGTATCCCTGCTTGTAGCTTCTGTATTGATGGGGTGTAATAATACCAAACCAAATGATACCCAAACGACGCCACCTAAACAGGAGGACGCAACAATACGCAGCGACCGAAAAATGAGCGACCGTGGATTGCTTCCAAAAACACGACACGGATCAACACCGATGACCCGATTGAAGCAGCAACTCTCGTTTCTCGAACCATCTGTGTGGCAACTAATGATAAGAATCGACCTAGGAGCATCATTCTAACAGACCCATCAACTTGGCAAAAATGCTTTAGTGAGCGCAAACCTTATTCATCACCCAAGTAATGGGCGTGTTATTCGTCAATAAGGAGGGCATCCCAGAGGTGACCGCCCAAGAAATCAAACGATTAAAGCCGATGGGGGCAAAGCTCAATGGGGATATCCAAGTCCTACTCATTGGAGACCTATCGGAGAACGTGGAGAGCCTAGCCAAGGAGCTTCGTTTAAAGACTGATAAAATTACAGGAGCGAATCCTGCGGCACTAGCCAAAGCGACAGACGCTTACTATGCCACACAGGGGGAGTACCCGAAGGCATACATTATTGGCTCTATGGAACATATGGAGTTCTCTATGCCTGCTGTAAACTAGATCGGCCACATGCCTGAGACCTTGCTCTATGTCAGCAATAACTAGTGCCCCAAGAGACCAAAGATGCCTTACATAAGCGAGACGGCAAAGCGATTATGTATATACTTGGTCCAGAAGAAACTGTTTCTTCGAAGGTGAAAATGAACTAAAGATATACGATAAAACCGTAAGAATATCGGGTAAAGATCATATCTCTAATCCATAGCATTTGCAAAGTACAAGGATAAAGACACAGGCTTTGGTTGGGGAATCACAGATCCAGGGCATAACTTTTCCTTCATCAATCTGAAAACGGCTGAGCTTGCTGTAGCGGCTGCTCCGTTTTCTCATTTAGGTAAACATGCGCCACTCCTTTGGATTGATACGGATAAGGTGCCCGATGACACCATGTACTATCTGATGTCGGTACAACCTAAGTTTGTGACCACCCCAACGGAAGGACTGTATAATCACTCCATCGTAACAGGATCTGAAAAGGCCATTACAGAAAGTGTGCGGGGTGAAATCGATAACATGTTAGAGATCGAATCGGCTTCGGGTAAGGGGCATGAAGAAATGGGCAGTATGCCAGGAATGAATTACTGATCAATGGATATACACAAGGTGTGCTTTATAAGGGTACACCTTTTTTCGGTTTTAAGCGTTCCTGTTTTGACCAAACTATTGACAGAATGGTGTAAAGGAGATTGTTTTATGTATGGAAACCATCGGAGAGAACTGTTGATACCTTTTTCGACTGCGTTTGCTTTTATTGTTTATGAAGTCTTTCTATCCCGATTCTATTCAGTGATCTTGGATACTCATTTCGTTTTCATGACAGTAGCGTTAGCTACGTTAGGAATCGGCTTAGGTGGCTGGCTAGCCTATCGTTCATCAGGAGTCTTCTTTCGTTATCGCTATGAAGGGTTGGGGGTCTTTGGTTTATTAATCATACTCTCCGTCTTTGTCATGTATATCTTGCCTTATCAAAGCCTATGGCTCTATGCCATCATCCCTCTGCTTCCATTCTTGATGGGAGGCGCCTTACTTGCTGCAATTATGCAGAGGAAGCAACAATATGTTAATTCCCTTTATTTCTCTGATTTGGCAGGGGCGGGAATCGGAGCGATAGGCTCTATTGTGTTGATGAATGGGCTTGGTGTAATGGAGACAATCGATCTTCTTGTAGTTGTTCTTGTAGGGATGAGCTTCGCTTACCGTTTTAGGACAATTTCAACTGCATACAAAATCATGAATTCAGTCATTCTGCTAATCCTCGTGGTTAATGTATTTACTCCCTTTTCATCGTATCTCCCCTTTCGTGCTTACCATACAAGTCCGACGAATCTATTTCTGGGGCAGACAGAACACAAAATCATATATACGGAGTGGAACTCATTTGCACGTACCGATGTTTTCGACGTAGGGGATGGGCAGCTCTTGTATCTAACCATAGATGGAGGAGCAGTATCGCCTATTTCGAGGTTTACAGGTGATTTTAAGCAGGTGGATTACTTGCTGCAGACCACAAGCGCTCTTGCCTTTCAAGATGTGACAAAGGAACGTGCACTCATCATTGGGGCCGGCGGGGGTCAAGAGGTGTTAACGGCAAAAATGGCTGGGTTTAAGCAGATTGAGGCCGTGGATATTAATGAAGGGAGTTTCCGAGCCGTTGAAGCATTATCCGATTTTGCAGGGGATGTTTTTCAACGGCCTGGTGTAAAGAAAATCGTAGCTGATGGTCGGAACTATATTCGTCAGACGAAGAATCTGTATGATGTCATCTATTTATCCTTGGTCAAGAAGAATTCTGATAATACGCTAGGGATGAACTTAACAGAGAATTATATATTTACCGAAGAAGCTTTAGGGGAGTACCTGAAGAAGTTGAAGCCTAACGGAAGACTTGCTTTTTTGCTTCATCAAGAAACAGAACTCGCAAAACTATTGGCTGCGGCTGAATTAGCTCTTTATCGTGCGGGGGAAGAGAAAGATAAAATCAGTAATCACTTTGCGGTAATTGGGACATACCAGCATCTTGGACATCAGGTGTGGGGGATGGGTGGGAGTCAAATTACACGTCCCTTACTAATTATCCAAAAACAGCCCTTCTCCGCGATGGAGGCTAACCAGTTAAAAGGAGCAGCAACTTCCAATCAGCAGATCCCGATACATATTCCTAATGTACATGATCAATGGGTTTCTATGAAAACCTTTTTAGCCCAACAAAACGTGAATTTGGCTGGAAACCGTGATGATCGCCCCTTTTTCTATCATGCAGGGAAGATTTCATCCTTATGGATAGGGATTATGGTATTTGTGGTACTACTGCTTTTACTTTTGGTGACAATGACAAATCATGGGTTTGGAAGAGCATTTTACTTTTCAGGAATTGCGATGGGGTTCATGATGATTGAAACCACGTTGATTGAGCGACTCATCTTACCGCTTGGGCATCCGACTTGGTCATTTGTACTGGTATTAGGTGTAGTGCTGTTGTCAGGTGGAATTGGCAGTTTGGTATCCAACAAAGGGCGACTGAGGCGGAACTCACGATATATTCCGTTACTACTGATTCCTCTGTTTACAACGGTGGTCCATATCGGGATCACATGGTACCAAGTCCAAATGCTGGATTGGTCATTACCTCTTCGTATTGGAGTTGCTGTACTCTTGTTGTTTCCGCTGGGCTTTTGGATGGGGATGCCGTTTCCGTATGGGATCTCTGTCGCAATGAAGCAGTATACAGCTTTGAGCTGGGCCATCAACGGACTAATGACCGTCGTAGGATCGATCCTCTCGGTTGTTTTGTCCTTGATCTTTGGATTTTCCTTTACCATGATGATCGGAGCTCTGATTTACTTGTTACTTTACTTGATTCAACCAAAACTTCAGTTATGAATGTGAACGGTTCTTAGCCTTTGTATTTAACAAAATGAAAATAAGAAGATGCCGCTTCCTAACCCAAAGTGCGGTATTTTTTGTGGCAAATCTGTAACAAAAAAATCCATACTCTCCTTGATTGTTTAAAATTTTAAACTACTCCATAAATTCTACACACATTTTAGATATATTGGAGGAGAGAAAATCAATAGGAGGTTCGCTATGAAGGGCAAACTAAAAATAATACTCGCCATTGGTTCGATTAGTGCGATTGTGGCTGGTTGTACAAATGCTGGAGGTCAAGATGAGATGGAAGGAATGGATTATTCTAAGATGAATATGAGTGATTCTCAAAAAGATACGAATCAAAATATAGGGAAAACAGGCGAGATCAAATTGACGAAAGCCACGTCTGTTGCGAATGGGAAAGAATTTACGATCACCGCGCAAGCAAGCAACTTGATGGTATCGGATGATCTGACGCTGCCTGTGTGGTCGTTTAATAATTCGGTTCCCGGTCCTGAGATTCGAGTAAAAGTCGGAGACATGGTTAAAATCAAGTTGCAGAATGAGTTAGAAGAGCCTGTATCTATTCACTGGCATGGGTATCCTGTTCCTAATGATATGGACGGCATCCCAGGGGTAACCCAAGATGCTGTGGTTGCAGGCAAAGAATTCACGTATGAATTTAAAGCTACTGTCCCAGGCACCTACTGGTATCACTCTCATCAAGATAGCGTTAATCAGCTCGATAAGGGTTTGTATGGTACATTAATCGTGGAAGACCCGAATGAGAGCTACGACCGCGACTACACGCTTGTATTGGATGAGTGGATGAGTTCAGGCGAGATGGATATGAGCAATATGAATGGCATGGAGGGTATGGACCACAGCCAAATGGACATGAGTGACATGCCTGAGATGAAAGACCATGACATGAGTATGTATGATGTGTACACGATGAACGGTAAAACAGGGGATGCCATTGATAAGCTCATCGTGAAGGAAGGGGATAAGGTTCGCATTCGACTGGTTAATGCTGGCTATATCACTCACCCCATGCACTTACACGGTCACGGGTTTAAAGTTATCGCTTCCGATGGGCAGCCTGTAAATAGCCCGGCCGTAATCACCGATCAAGGAATTGCCATAGCACCTGGTGAACGATATGACCTAGAGTTTACGGCCAATAACCCAGGTTCATGGAACTTAGAAGAGCATGGACATGATGATCGTGCGAAGAGCATGCGTACCATAATTGAATATGAAGGAGCAATAGGAAAAACGGATGCTTCAAATGCAAACGAAGAGTTGCCTACATTCGATCTTACCAAATATGGTCAACAAGCAAAAACGAATTTCTCTTTGGATGAGAAGTATGACCAAGACGTGAAGTTAAATCTGAACACCGAAATGAAGGATGGAGAAATGGTTTATACCATCAATGGTAAAGTGTTCCCTGAAACTGATTCCATCAAAGTGGATAAAGGGGAAAAAGTGAAAGTCACCTTTGTGAACCAGTCCAAGACTGATGATCACCCGATGCACTTACACGGTCATTTCTTCCAAGTTTTAAGCAAAAACGGAAAGCCAATTGAAGGGTCACCTGTGATTAAAGATACGCTGAATGTGAAGCCAGGTGAGGAATACGTGGTTGCTTTTGAAGCGGATAATCCAGGGAATTGGATGTTCCACTGTCATGATCTGCATCATGCTTCTGCTGGTATGGTCACTAACGTGATGTACAACGGCTACCAAAGCAATTACACACCTGATCCAACTGTCGGCAACAAACCTGAATAATGAAAAAACTCCTGCAGCGATCATGTGATCAAGACCCCATTTATTAGACATTCAAAAAAGACTTAGGGTTGTTTAATTTTCGTTGTGCTCTTGTCTTCGTTATAAAAATGTATATATTCCTTAATTCTTCTTTATGCCTCATCGATACTTCGTATATCATAAGGATAGAGTGCTTCGACTTTCAGATGAGAGAAGAAGCTCTCGATTGAGGCGTTGTCATAACAATTGCCTCGCGTGACTTGCTGATTTGGGCCAACCTGTGGCAGCATGTCATGGTATGCATGGGACGTGACTGGACTGATCGCTGAGAACGATCAGTCCAGTCACGTCTTTATGCTTTTCAAAAGCCTTCTTAGATGTTTCTAATACAAGTTGATTGTTAATACATCTGCTGATATAGAACCCAACAAACGTATTTACGGCGTTACTCGCTTTAATACCGAGGTCCTGCATAAGTCGCAACGTAACAGGAACGTAGGATACCGCCGTAACAGGATGAGTTGTACCATCAATATACAGAGCTCCCTTATGGTTTGCATATGCTTAAGCTCTTTGATGACGATATATCTCTCTTTCAACCCTCCCGATTCAAGATTTGTAACCACTTTTTTAGGACATCACGCAGTTCTCGTTCTTGCGCAGTCTCAACCCTTTGAGGATATCCGTGTCTATCCTCATGTGGCTTGTCCTTTGACCCGATACTTCCTCACCCAGACTCTAACCCTATTCTTATCATGATCTCTAAGTGTGCTGAAATCTTGCGGTAGCACCATCCATCTTCGATGTAGAGCCGAACAGCCTCCGCCTTTAGTGACAGGATAATGTTTGAACTTCTGACCTTTCATTGCTGGCTTAAAAATGCACCCCCTAGAATTACATCAGAATTTACCCAGAGGTTTTTCCAATGTCTATTCTAAGGGGTGCACTTCATCAACCGTTGCAGGAGTTTATTTTGTAATTAGAGTTTTAACAGTTTGGCGTTGAACGCAACGATCACCGTACTTAAGGACATGAGAATCGCACCAACGGCAGGATTTAAGACTATACCGATGGGGAATAATACGCCTGCTGCTAATGGGATCGCTACGATGTTATAGCCTGTAGCCCACCAAAGATTCTGCGTCATCTTACGATAGGTTGCCTTCGAGAGTTTGATAATGTTGAGCACATCTTTCGGGTTGCTCTTGATCAGTACGACATCGGCGGTCTCGATAGCCACATCGGTTCCCGTACCAATCGCAATGCCTAGATCCGCTTTGGCAAGGGCGGGAGCATCATTAACTCCATCGCCAGTCATGGCAGTTTTCAAACCCTCTTTTGTTTGAATTTGCACGATCTTGTCAGACTTCTGATGAGGAAGAACCTCTGCAAAGATTTCATCCATCCCGAGCTGCTTACCCACGTATTGCGCGACTTTCTGATTGTCGCCTGTAAGCATGATCGACTTGATATTCATCTCTTTGAGATCTTTAAGCGCTTCTTTTGCGGTATCGCGAATCATATCCGCAAGAGCAATCATCCCCGCCACTTGACCATCCACAAGGGTAAACACAACCGTTTTACCTTCTTCAGACCATTGATTAAAGAGGTTTTCATTGAAGCTGAGCTTCTTTTCCTTTACAAAAACAGGGCTAACCCCCATGATTTCTTTTCCATTCACTTCGCCACGAAGCCCCTTGCCTGGTAAGGCTTCAAAGTTAGAGGCTTCTTTGAGTGCGATGCCTTTTTCCTTCGCCGCCTTTGTGATGCCTCTTGCAATCGGATGTTCGGAGTGGCTTTCTACACTAGCGGCATAAGTCAAAAGTTCTTCCTCTGAAGAAACGTTGACTAAATCAATATTGGTAATTCCGAATTCGCCCTTGGTCAAGGTCCCTGTTTTATCAAATACGACCGCTTGGATATTGCGAGCCCCTTCAAAGGCGGCACGATTACGGATCAACAGCCCATTCTTTGCCGCAAGTGAGGTCGAAGTGGAGACCACAAGCGGAGCTGCCAACCCAAGCGCGTGTGGGCAGGCAATGATCAGTACCGTCACCATGCGTTCCATCGCAAAGGAGATAGGATAGTCGAGAAGCAGCCATGCCGTGAAAGTGATGAGCCCTACGACTAATGCGCCGTAGAAGAGCCACTTCGCCGCACGATTGGCGAGGTCTTGTGCTTTGGATTTAGAAGCCTGTGCTTCTTGAACGAGATGGATGACCTGTGAAAGGTAAGTTTCTTGCCCTACGCTTTTTACGGCAATCTTGATAGAGCCATCACCGTTTATAGACCCGCCTATGGCATCGTCCCCAACAGTTTTGGTTACAGGAACGGATTCCCCTGTCAGCATGGATTCATCGATCAAGGTTTTCCCGTCTAAGATTTGACCATCAATAGGGACTTTCTCGCCTGGCTTAACGAGAACAACATCGCCTTTCTTTAGTTCGGTTACATCAATCTCGGTAATTTCTCCGTTTGCCCCCACTAAATGAGCATCGGATGGCATGAGTTTTGCAAGCTCTTCTAACGCTTTAGAAGCCCCCATGACTGATTTCATTTCGATCCAGTGACCGAGGAGCATAATGTCAATTAACGTGGCTAGTTCCCAGAAGAAGTCTCTTTCCGAAAAGCCAAAGGTGGAGCTTGTACTATACACATAGGCAACCACAATTGCGAGGGAGATGAGTGTCATCATACCAGGATTTTTGTTCTTTAACTCATCCTTCGCTCCTGCGAGGAATGGCCAACCTCCATAAAAAAAGATGGACGTTGAAAGAAGGAATAACAGATAGGTATCTCCTGTGAAACGCAGATCAATTCCCATAAACATTTGAATCATAGGAGACATGATAAGAACAGGAATTGTCACGATTAGTGATATATAGAATCTTTTTTTAAACTCCTGCACATGATGCTGGTGATTCCCATGATGATGGCCACTCTTGCCTTGATCGTGCCCTTGGTGAGCGTGATCCTGTTTCTGATGTTGAGCATGTTCCTGATGATGGTTATGAGGTTCTGGATGAGAGTCATGGTGTGAATGGTTCTTATTCATGACGGATCTTCTCCTTTACTTCGATTAATCTAGTGTTGGGTATTGGACTTAGCTGTAGATTGCCCATAAAGCAAAAGAAATACTCTTTGTTGAGGTATGTGGAAGGTTGAAGGGAACAGATTTGTTAACACTATTATAGAGGATAGTTGTGTGGATTTGTTGAAGAAAGTTGGTATTTTTTCAGAATTGATTTATAGGGGCGGGGGGTATATCATTTAACTCAGATAGCAATCGCTTTTCATCATGAAGAAGAGCGCTAATCATAATAAGGAGATGATTTTGAATGAAAATGAAGACCTTAGTTGTGCGTTTCGATTTTTAAACGGTGAGCATTGTGGAAATTTTAGAGACACTTCGAGGTATGGGGTATTCCGTAAGTTTGTTTAGTCATGATTAAAATCTGAAATGGATTGGAGTGGATCTTTCTGTGGGAGATAAATTAAGTGGATTAGGACAGAACCAAGTTTCGTTTCAAATTAAAGGAATGACCTGTGCAGCCTGTGCGAATCGCATTGAAAAAGGGCTGACCAAAGTTCAAGGTGTAGAGGCTGCCAATGTCAATTTTGCATTTGAGAAGGCTACAGTTTCCTATCATCCCGATCAAACGCATGTGGAGGATTTAGAAAAGGTCATTGCTAAACTTGGGTACAGTACTGTGAAAGAGTCATCCGATCTGCAAATTATGGGGATGACCTGTGCGGCATGTGCCAATCGCATTGAAAAGGGGCTATCCAAGTTACCTGGTGTTTTGAATGCTAACGTCAACTTTGCCCTTGAAACGGCACATGTGGAATATAACAGTGCAGAAGTAGATATTGCGCAGTTGAAAAAAGAGGTAGGTCGACTCGGCTACAAAGCGGCGCTCAAAGAGCAAGAATCCGTAGATGCTCAGGAAGATTATCGGAAGAAGGAAATTAAGAAACAGATCAGGATGTTTGTGATTTCAGCGGTTCTGTCCTTACCGCTCCTTTGGGCGATGGTAAAGCATACGACATTTACGTCCTTTATCTGGGTACCTGAATGGTTTTTGAATCCTTGGGTTCAGCTCGCTTTGGCCACACCTGTGCAGTTTATTATTGGTAAACAATTTTATGTGGGAGCTTATAAGGCATTACGGAATAAGAGTGCGAACATGGACGTGCTTGTCGCACTCGGAACGTCAGCCGCTTATTTTTACAGCTTATATCTCACGATTTTATGGTCTACCTCTAGCGGTGGAGCCCAGTCCTCTGAGATGTACTATGAAACCAGTTCGATCTTAATCACCCTGATCATTTTAGGGAAGGTCTTTGAATCTTTAGCAAAAGGGCGTACTTCACAAGCGATCAAAACGCTTATGGGTCTTCAAGCCAAGGAAGCAACGGTTATCCGTGATGGGCAAGAACTAAAGATTCCTATTGATGAAGTACTCCAAGGGGACATCGTAGTGGTGAAGCCAGGCGAGAAGATTCCTGTAGATGGTGAGGTCATTAAGGGTGTGTCTTCCGTTGATGAGTCTATGTTGACAGGGGAAAGTATACCGATAGAGAAGAGTACTGGCGATACTGTCGTGGGTGCAACCATTAATAAAAACGGTGTGCTACAGGTGAAAGCCACTAAGGTAGGGAAAGAAACGGCGCTTGCACAAATTATCAAGGTCGTAGAAGAAGCGCAAGGTTCAAAAGCACCCATCCAACGGGTTGCGGATCTGATTTCAGGGATCTTTGTTCCAATTGTGGTCGGGATTTCGATACTCGCCTTCTTGGTTTGGTTCTTCTGGATTGCTCCAGGTGACTTTGCCCATGCCCTAGAAATCGCTATTGCCATTCTCGTCATTGCTTGTCCTTGTGCCCTTGGCTTAGCCACCCCAACCTCCATTATGGCCGGCTCAGGTCGAGCAGCAGAGATGGGGATCTTATTTAAGGGTGGCGAACATCTGGAGTCTACGCATCGGATTGAAGCGATTGTGCTAGACAAAACAGGTACCATCACGAAGGGGAAACCCGAGCTTACAGATGTCATATCGCTTGGAATGAACGATCATGCGTTCTTACGGCTTATAGCAGCAGCAGAAAGCAACTCTGAGCATCCACTTGCCGAAGCAATCGTGCAAGCAAGTGTGGAACAAGGCATAGAGCTTCCTCACACCGATGAATTTATGGCGATCCCTGGGTTTGGTGTACGTGCCATCGTGGAAGAGAAAGAGATTCTCGCGGGCACTCGCAAGCTCATGGCGAGATATGAGGTAGATGCACAACAAGCGCATGAAACTATGTTACAGCTCGAATATGAAGGCAAGACCGCCATGATCATTGCCATTGATCGTCAATACGCTGGCGTGGTTGCTGTTGCAGATACGATTAAAGATACGTCTAAAGAAGCTGTGACACGCTTAAAAGAACTTGGAATTCAAGTCATCATGATTACGGGTGACAATGAACGGACTGCAAAAGCGATCGCTGAGCAAGTCGGTATTGATCAGGTCCTTGCGGAAGTTTTACCTGAGGGTAAAGCGGACGAAGTGAAGAAGTTGCAAGATAAAGGCTTAAAAGTCGCAATGGTTGGCGATGGCATCAATGATGCACCTGCCCTTGCAACGGCTAATATTGGGATGGCAATTGGCACAGGAACCGATGTGGCCATGGAAGCTGCCGATGTGACCCTCATGCGCGGGGATCTCAACAGTATTCCAGATGCGATCTATATGAGTCGAAAAACGATGAGAAATATCAAGCAAAATCTCTTCTGGGCGCTTGCCTATAACTCTTTAGGCATACCGATTGCAGCTATGGGACTGTTAGCACCATGGTTAGCAGGAGCTGCAATGGCTCTGAGCTCGGTATCGGTTGTGCTCAATGCATTACGATTACAGCGTGTAAAAATCAAAAGTAGTTAGAGGACTTCTGTTCTCACAAGATCATCAGAGGAACCTATTTGAAAAAGCAATGGATAGCGACCCTGATCATGATGGCTTTCGTCTTGGTATTGATTCCACCAACAACGGGATCTGCCATGAGTGTGAACAAAATTGATCAGGAGTTGTTGAAAGTAACAGCAGCGAGAAGCTGAAATCAAAGCAACAGGAAGCCGTTAGGCAAAAACAAATTGCCTTATCCGAAAAGAAGTAAACGCAAGAAGAGTTAGAGAATCACTTCCCAGATTGAAAATCAGAAGTTAGAAGTCATCAATCAGGAATCGCAGACATATCTGATATGGTCGATAAACGGGTTCAGTTGATGTATATCAATGGAAGAGTATCCTTCTTGGATGTGTTGTTTCGAGCAACCAGCTTCGGACTTCTTAAGTCGGCTGGATGCGATTTTACTTATCGCGTACAGGATCAATCGATCCTAGCCGAACTTCAGAAGACCAAGAACGAGTGATCCAGCAGAAAGAGGAGATTCAGCGGGAGTTCAAGAAGGTCGTTCGCTCTATATCACACTGGATCAGAAAAAGCAGGATTTAATGCGTCAAGAGAAGGAAAAAGAAGTGGTGCTTGCAGGTTGGATCAGCAGGACGAAGAGCAGGATGAACTGAGCGAGGAGTAAGATCAATTGCTCGTTTCCTTTGCAACACATCGTACAGCGTTATTAAAGAAAAAACTGGATAATACGGAGATAGAGGTCTTAAACTCACGGTCTTCCAGTAGTGGTAAGATCCTTACGAAACCCCTTTTGAAAAGTCGCGTTTTGGCTCTCGCACAGACTCGTTTACAGGGCAAAAGGAAGTTGTCCACAACGGATTAGATATGGCAGCTCCTGGCGGCATGCCGATTTATGCGGCTAGTGCAAGACCGTCATTGTCGATCATGGGAATGGACTTGGAGACATTAAACGGTCATATTCGAAATGGAGGAACGACCGTCTCCAAGGGGGATCCCCTCAAGGTTGACGATAAGATTACCGAGGTAGGCACGACAGGGAATTCAACAGGAAACGATCTAACTTTGAAGTGAGGGTCGATGAAAAGAAGAAATATATCTAACGGATCAACTGTGAATATGATGTTATTATTTTCACATTTGAAAGGAGGTGAACCCACATGGCAGAGGAGAAAAAATGTTGCGATTCCCAAACTCAAGAAGGTAACGAGCAAGAAAAAGCGACTGAAAAAAAGTCCTGTTGTAGCACAACAACTGAACAAACAGAGAGCTGCTGCAAAGAGGATCAGAAATAAGAAGTTGGGATTGTTCCAAGAGGAGATGTCGGTGTCTTGGTGCAATCCCTTTTTCTTTACATCATGAAAAACATCGATCCTCCATGGTTTCAACACGATTTCTACACCTTTTTATTCTACAATAAAAGTATACAAAATATTGATATGGAGGTGTTCGAGATGGATTGGATTTGGTTGTTGTTTTTAGCCTGCCCTCTTATGATGATCTTTATGATGTTTGGGATGCGTGGGGGTCATGGACATGGTGGGCATGGTTCAGGGACAAGTGAGGATACCAAAAAAATGCTGCGAGAGCTGGATGAACTAAAAGCGCAAAACGAAAGAATGCGCGCAGATATTCAGAATTTAACTCGTTAAGAAATTCAAGGAGGGATGAACATTGAGTTGCTGCGGAGGTCATCAAGGAAACGATCAACAGAATCATGCTTCACATCAGGGTTCAAAATCACACAATTGGATGATGGCAGTATGCTGTGTGCTTCCGATTGCATTAGTTGTCCTGATGGTATCGATTAATGCTTATCGAGGAGAACCGAACAACTACTTACTAATGGGTATCCTGTTAATTTGCCCATTGTCGCATATGGTTTTGATGCCACTCATGAACAAGATGAATAATCGTAAACAATCCAATTAGGGAGCACTTTGCCGTTTGCTAAAGAATGTGGCTGACGGCATTTTCTTTGTAGAACAGGAGAAGGAGATCCTGACATGAAGAAGGGGCTCTCTTTTTTTTTTTTTCATTCCTGTACTTGTGGTAGAGGCAGGAATCCTAATGACGTTTGAATTGAACAATGCCGCAGATTGAATCTTTATATGTGAGTGAAGTAAAGAAAGAAACAGACAACACTTTCGTTGTTTATAGCGGGTCGACATTTGTAGACAGCTATACTACGCTAGGAGAAGCTATTGCTTATGCCGAATCCACCCGCTTAGCCTCTATCCAGGAAAACGGATCAGATGCATTGCTATGGTACAATTACCGTCCGTATTTGTGTACCAGAGTGAAATACTCGTGGCATATTTTTACGGATACGTAGAGGTAGTACAGTTCGCCAAAGTTAATCTGGGGACCCGTGTTCACCATGACAGCAGTGAAAAAACAATATGGACCATGCAACCATTGCCGGCTCAGGTCCACCCCCTCGATGCAATGCTGATTAACCAAGTGCCGGAGATGCTGGGGGGAGGTGAGAAGTCTTGCGATGCTGCTAAACATGCTGGAATCGAGGAGGATAAAAATGACACCTGCAAAACAAATTTGCAGGGACCCGACGCCGTACTCCAAGATTAATGGTTCAGTTACATTCGGCAATCTTCACTGGTTTTGTAGGCGATATGGACACCTATGATAATCCGGGATACGGCTTCTACCACGGGCCAATTAAAGATCTGGTTGAGATGTACCTACCAGGGAAGATCATTGATATGACCGACAGCAATTTTGACGATATGCTGGTTGCACTCGCTCAGGGGAAGCCTGTGTGGGTTATATACTTATTTCACTTCTTTGACCGGATGAGACGTTTGAAGAGTGGGATACCATTAGTGGCCCGATCAAGATTACTTGCAAGGAGCATTCCGTGCTCCTAACAGGCTATGATGAACTATACATTTACTTTAATGAACCTTTGGCCGAAGTGATTAACAGGAAAGTGAAGATTTACTCGTTTTGTGAAGCCTGGGAGAAAATGGGCAGGCAAGCCGTTACTTATTCGAATTGAGGCCTGAAGGAGTGTACATCAAGTGTTAACCCAAAACATCAAAACATGTGTGATCAAAGTTTTAGTGTTTGTCAGCTTATGGGTGGTCTTCTACATGGGATCGGGCGGCGCTGTTTCAGCTAATACCCATACACCCTCTGCACCTCCCCGAAGTCTATCGCTGCAGGCTAAATCGGCTATCCTTCTTGAAGTGGAGACAGGACAGATCTTATACCAGTCGGACGCAGATATCGCCTATCCGCCAGCCAGCATGTCTAAGATGATGACGGAGTACATCGTGCTTTCCGAAATCAAGAGCGAACGGTTAAACTGGGAGGATAAGGTGACAGTTTCAAAAAGAGCCCATGATACCGTGGGGTCCAAGGTGTTTCTTGCAGAAGGCGATACGCACACCGTTAAAGAATTATTTACCGCAATGGCGGTGGGGTCAGCTAATGATGCTTCTATCGCGCTGGCCGAACATATTGCCGGCAGTGAAGAAGCCTTCGCCATGAGAATGAACGTTACTGCAAAAGAACTTCAGTTAACCAATGCCCACTTTATAAATGCCACCGGTTTAGGCCGGGTGGATATGAGCGAAGAATACCGTCCCACAGAAATTGAAGGTGAGACCGTGATGTCCGCTCGTGATGCTGCCTTTCTGGCACTGGCCATACAGCGCGAGCATCCCGATTTTTTTAAAATCTCCAGCCTCCCTTCATACCAGTTCAGGGCAAGGGATGCCCAGCCGATCATTAACTATAACTGGATGCTGGAGGGGAATTCGTCCGTAACCTCACTTAAAAACTATGCTTACGAGGGTCTGGACGGTATGAAGACAGGTTACACCGATCAAGCCGGATATTGTTTTACGGGCACCGCCGAGCGCAACGGCATGCGGCTGATCAGCGTTGTCATGGGAACCGCTTCTAAGTCCATGCGTTTTGATCAGACACGGAAACTGCTCGATTATGGATTTGACCAGTTCGAACGAAAGACGATTCTTGCAAAGAGAACGGTTCTGGAAGGGTTTGAAACCGTAAAGGTATTAAAAGCCAAGGAAAAAGAAGTAGGTCTGGAGACAGCGGAAGACCTGACTCTGATGACCATTAAAGGAACAAACCCTGAACTAACAGTGACTGTCGAGTTCGTAGATGAAGTTGTAAGAACAGCTCCTATTCCAGATGGAACGGTTCTTGGGACAGCCACAATTACGTATACAGACGAAACAGGTCAAGAGATTAAGTCAGAGATGAATCTGTTGTCTACGAACCAAGTGGAAAAAGCAAGCTGGTTCACTTTAATGCTTCGTGCTATCGGCAGTTTCTTCAATGACCTTAAGGATTCTTTGCTAAATTTATTCTAAACCAATGTTATCTTCATAAAGTGGATTTCAGCTCTCATTACGTGGCTGGAGATCCTCTTTTTTTATGTCCTGTTCGTGAAGAAATTGTGGAGAATCGTAAGTAGAATTGTAATCTAACCATCACGGTTTGCTCAAATGCGCTCCCTAGAATAAAGAAGAGACAACAAGTTAAGGAGCGCTAAATTATGTGTGGAATTACCGCTGTATATAATCGAAATCAAGTGCTTGTACAAGCCCAGATGCTCAAGCAGATGACAGAAATCATCACTCACCGCGGGCCTAACGACTCGGGTATTTATATAAATGGACATGTGGGCCTTGGCTTTCGAAGACTAAGCATCCTTGATCTGATGCACGGTGCACAGCCGATGCACAATGAGTCAGGCGAAATATCACTTATTTTTAATGGGGAAATTTACAACTACCGTGAGTTGCGTGAATCGCTGCAGAAGGAGGGATATCACTTTCATACGGAGAGTGATACCGAGGTCATTCTCCGGTTGTATGAAGCGGAGGGAGAATACTTTGTGAAGCGACTGCGCGGAATGTTTGGATTAGTCATCTGGGATCAGAGACAGCAATTGTTGCTGGCAGCCCGTGATCCGTTTGGAATCAAACCTGTTTATTATTGTGAAACGCCCGGTGGGTTCATGATTTCCTCAGAAATTAAATCCCTCCTTGCATCAGGTAAGCTTGACAGGGAGGTGGACGGACAAGCCTACTCCCATTATCTGACCTTTCAATACGTACCGGAACCGGCCACGATGTTTAAAGGCATTAATAAATTGATGGCCGGACATATGCTTGTTATTAAGCAAGATCAGATATCCATTAAACCTTATTTCAAACCATCTTTTAACGCAGAGGACATTGTTTCTTTTCCGGAGTTAGTCGAGGAAACACGTGCTGTACTGATGGATTCTGTTCAGATTCACCGTAACAGCGATGTGCCCAGAGGCGCCTTTCTATCCGGAGGCATTGACTCCAGCAGTCTCGTGGGGATGCTCCAGCGTCTGGAGCCTACCCGCACCTTCTCCGTAGGTTTTGACGTTCCCGGATACAATGAACTGGAGCTTGCCCATAAGACCGCTACGTACCTGGGTACAGAACATTATGAAGTGTCGGTAAGCGCTCAAAGCTATCTTGAAGCGCTTCCGCGTATGCTTTGGCATATGGATGAGCCGGTTGCCGATCCTTCCGCAGCGGGCATTTACTTTGTTTCTGAGCTGGCCAGCCAATATGTCAAAGTGGTTTTTTCCGGCGAAGGAGCCGATGAATTTTTCGGCGGTTACAATATCTACCGGGAGCCGTTATCACTTAGAATGTTTGATTATATGCCAGCAGCAATGCGGAAGTTTGCCGGTGCAATTTCGAAGGGAATGCCGGCAGGAATGAAAGGAAAGAGCTTTTTAGAGAGAGGAAGCTTGGAGCTACAGGAACGTTTCTTTGGAAATGCTAAAATATTTCTCGAAGCTGAAAAGGGAGCAATTATGCCTGATGATCTGGCTAGAACCTTCCAGCCTGCACAAGAAGTAACCTTGCCGCTATACGAAGCAGCTGCACAATACGACGATATCACCAAAATGCAGCATATTGATATTCATACCTGGCTCCGGGGGAATATCTTAATGAAAGCAGACAAGATGTCGATGGCACATTCAATTGAGCTCCGGGTACCATTTGTAGATCATCGGGTCTTTGATCTCGCATCCCGTATCCCAAGTAAATACAAAGTGAATAAATCAACTACCAAGTTGCTTCTACGGGAAGCAATGAAGGATTTCGTACCGCCGGATGTGCAGAGCCGCAAGAAACTAGGCTTTCCGGTTCCCATACGCATTTGGCTCAAAAATGAATGGTACCCTTGGGCTAAAGAGGTTATCGGCTCTGCTGATGATATTCTCTGGATAAATACAAAACAAGCGTTGGGTATGCTGGAAGATCATCGGGTAGGCAAAGTGGATGCTAGCCGCAAGCTATGGACAATACTGGTGTTCATCTTATGGCATCAGATGTATATTGCTGCTCCGACGCCTGTACATGCTCTTCACTAATGAATTCCTTTTCACGAAATAAGCGGAATGAGTACCTTGAAGGTGGTCCCAAATCCTTCTATGCTTTCCACTGTAATTTGCCCCTGATGAAGCGTCACAATTTCCCGTGAAATAGCCAGGCCTAGTCCTGTGCCGCCGGTCGTTCGTGATCTTGATTTCTCAACACGGTAGAGACGTTCCCAAATATGTGGCAGTTCATCCGCAGGAATCCCGATGCCTGTATCCTTGATCATAATAACAGCCTGACCATTACTGCTGCATGTAAAAACCGTGATTTGTCCTCCAGAAGGGGTATACTTTCGCGCGTTTTCAAGCAAATTAATCACGACTTGCTGCAGGCGCCGTTCATCTCCCTTTACATAGACAGGTGAAAAGGAGGGCTGATAGTCAAGTTGGATTCCATGCTGTTCAATGGAATCTGACATAAGCTCTAAAGCATTTTGCATGACTTTGTCAACTGACATCCGATCAATAACCAATTTAAATGATCCTATTTCCATGTTTGCCAGTTCGAATAAGTCTTGAACAAGTCTCTGTAACTGAATACTCTGGGTGTAGAGAAGCTGTAAATACCGATCCTGATCCTCCCGGTTCTGTACCAAACCATTCTTCAACACCTCCGAGTAACCTTTCATGTACGTTAGCGGTGTACGAAGCTCATGGGAGATATCTGCTAAAAATTGTCTTCGCTGCTGTTCATAGTGTTGAATATTGGAGGACATCCGGTTAATGGCATGGGATAATTGTGCGATTTCATCAGAACCGCGAGGTTCCAGTTTCGAATCATAGATGCCTTCAGAAATCCGTTTTGTTATTTTAATCATCCGCAGCAGCGGCTGCACCAACTTCCGGGATACCAGAAGGATAATCAATGCCGACAGGACAAGCACAACCACTGCGACGCCAATAAATGTATTGTTCAACGTCTTAATCGCTGTTTGAATGGGAACGGTAGGACTAAACATAAAAACTCTGCCTATCGTCTGCCCATTGAAGATAATATCTGCTTCGGTTACAAAGTTGGGCTCGTTCTTCCAATCAGAGTTTAATACTGGGCCATGAAAATCAGCGTTCGTTCCATGTGTAATAATTCCTTGATAGTAATCTGAGCGGAAAGGTGAAATCCCCTCCGATGAGCCCAGTACAGTGTTATTCCCGTCCAGAATAAGCAAGAGATTGTCTGTCTTGCTCTCTGTAAGAAGAACATGGTTAATCGTTGTCATATCAAAATGCTCGCTTAATACAGCAGCGTAACTCTGATTGCGGTGAATTTGTTTATTCAGTACATCATCTGTATAGAAACGGATAAATAACATGTACAAGACACCTTCAATACAAAAGAGCAGCACCATAAACAATACAACTAGTACACAGCCAAGCTTCAGAGGGATGCTATTTAAATTAATTTTTCTCATTACAAATATAACCTGTACCCCAGATGGTTTTGATTACATCATGTCCGTGCAAGCCGGTCTGGGATAGCTTCTCCCTTAAATTTTTGATATGCGTATCGACGGTCCGATCGTCGTTGATGGATCTAGTCTTCCACAGCAGCTCGAGGATATCTTCTCGTTGAAAGATTCGCTCCTTATGGCTCAGAAACAGTTTTAAGATCGAGAATTCCTTTGGCGTTAAAACAATCTCTTTGTCTTGGAAAAACACCTGGTGAGTCTTCAAATTCATCTTCAGATCACGAAAGGTTAACTCTGATTTGGCGGGTAAAGTGAAGACTGACTGTGCAGTCTTGACTACCATGTGATTCTGTTGCTGTACAAATTCCTGTCTGCGGAAAATAGATTCCATACGGGCGATCAGCTCTTGATGCTCAAAGGGCTTGGTTAAATAATCATCGGCACCGAGTTTCAATCCGACGACTTTATCCACCGTCTCTTCGCGGGCGGTTAGCATGATAATAGGAACGGTTGAAATTTGGCGGATTGCCTTGCATACATCAAACCCATCCATAACCGGCATCATGAGGTCCAGGATCACCAGATCGAAATCTGCTGCACTTATTCGTAACAATGCTTCTTTACCGCCGGCTGCTGATTCGGTGGAATAACCTTCAGCATGCAGATAAAGCTGCAGCAGCTCACGCATGGGGGCTTCATCATCGATAATTAGTATTTTTTTATGATTTTTGCGGATAAGGGACACGGCTTGAACCTCCTTTGTTTCTAGTGTAACCTGCACTTTCGAAGAATTTGTGAAGAAATCCCTGTGATCATCATATTTAGTTTTTCTAGAAGCACAAAATAATCTAAATATTGTACCACATCATCTATTGAAAGGAATCCTCTTGACAATCCCCCTGGGGAAGGGATTTTTTGGGAAGTCTTTATTCTAGAGAGCTTAGAAAGGAACGATTGATGTGGCTAAGATAATAGCAATAACAGACACTACACCAAAAGAAAAAATTAAAATCAACAGCGGCGTCATTTATTTTCGTATTGTTGCCATACCTTCCATTTTTTATTTCCTTAATGACTCTGCTCGGCAGTATCTTGCGTCAGCCGGTTACACCAAAACCCCGATGAAGGGTGGGGATCTGGATTAATGTAATTCATATCGTCCTTGATTACATCTTGATCTTCGGACTCACCGGAGCGGCATTAGTTACAGTTCTGGTTCGGATGATTGGTTCCAATGCGCTGTTCCGTTACATCCGGAAGTCACAGCTGTCTTTCTCGCTGTTCAAAAAAGACCATAACGAGTTCACTATACCGCTTCTCAAACTCTCTGGACCAGCCGCTGCAGAACGCCTCATCATGCGTCTGGGATAAGTTTTATACATGGGACTGATCGTCAGAATCAGAACGGAGGTTTACGCTGCACATTGTCATTGATATGGTAACAACCGCACTTCGAATCGATGCCTTCGCGCAGCCGTTTCTGGCTGGGTGCGGGTGACCCAAGATCCCGATGTACAGCACCGCCATCGGTATGTGGCTGATCAGGGTCATAGAAGTATACATCTTAGACATTCAACTGGATTTGGGCATTGCAGGTATCTGTTTGTCAATCGCTATTGATTTGGCGATTCGTGCAGTATTTTTGTTTTTCCGTTTCTGGAAAAAGATTGCTGTCGTTGAAAATGGGGCCGCACATTAAAGCGAGGAGGGGAGTGTGTCGCATATCAATTAATCAGCGCGGGATAAATGGTAGCATCCGACCGATAAGAACGAATAGAAAAGCTTGGTACCGAACATGCTCATTCCATACTACCAACTTGTTTCTGGGACAATTGCGATTTGCTTTGCCTCCCACTGCAAGAATCCATTAGGTAAGGACCACAGCAAGTGTCTGTTGGTTGAACTTCCTTTTCTCCCGTATGTGATAGGCAACCGTCTTGGGCAAAATTCCGACTATGCTCGTTTTCGTTTAGTTTGGCGTTTCTACTGTATCCAGCTCGCAATACTGGTTACCTGTATTACTGATTTATGCTGTTATTTAGGCATTGTGTATCGGATTTATACCCGATTGTTTCCAGATGTCCGAGGCAATCGACTAGCAGAAAATGAGCAATAAGTGATGTGAAGTGTAAATTTATAATACTAAACAGGCCGGTTTGTGAACCAGCCTGTTTAGGTGTGATTTATTCGTGTCTAAATGTTGTAAGGTCTGTTGAAAAATTTGTTCAATATGTGTGTCATGCAAAGAATAAAAAACGTTTTTGCCTTCTTTTCGACGTTTTACGATTCGCATATTTCTTAAAAGCCTTAGCTGATGAGAAACAGCAGATTGTTCCATATCGATTAAAACAATTAGATCATTTACACATAACTCTTCATGAAGTAGGGATCTACAATCTTTATTCGTGTAGGATCACTGAAAGCTTTAAACCAATTAGCCATCTGAGATGCTGAAGTTGTATTCATCAATTTTGATTTTAAAGAATGAAGATCCTCTTCAGAAGTATTAGTTGTAACTTTGTCTTCTTTTTATTGTTCGTCATAACCTGCTCAATCATTTACTTGGATAAATAAGCATATTATATATCAAACACATGAACATTTGCTCATATATCATTTTTTGTGAAATGGGATAATGATATTGGGACAATTAGGTCAAGCCAAAGAAACGGTGAAGCATGAATTATTATTAGAAGGATTAGATTGTGCGAATTTTGCATTGAAAATTGAGAACGGAGTAAAAAAACCAAGGTGTCTCAGACTGCTCTGTAAATTTCGTGAATAAGACTTTGTCTTTTGAGGCAAACAAAGATCAGGATGAGGAAATTGTAACCGCGGCAACTAAGCTGGTTAATAAACTTGAACCGTATATTGTAGTAAGTATCAAGAAGAGAGGAGGGACTAGGCAAAGAGGGTGGAGATATTGTCCTTCAAGCCGTGGAAAACATTCTTCGTGGTCAAGTATTTGATGAATACTTCCTGATGTCTGTAGCTACAATCGGCGCATTTGCCATTCAGGAGTATCCTGAAGGTGTAGCAGTAATGTTCTTTTACCAAGTGGGAGAGCTATTTCAAAGTATCGCCATCAATCGATCCCGTAAATCCATCAGTGCGTTGTTGGATATAAGGCCGGATTATGCGAATCTGAAAGCCGGAAATGAAACGAAACGGGTATCACCAGAAGAGCTTAACATTGGAGACCATATTGTTGTAAAGACCGGTGAAAAGGTTCCATAGGATGGAATCGTAATCGAAGGGAACTCTGCGGTAGACACCTCTGCGCTCATCGGTGAATCCATGCCTCGGGAAGTCGAAGTGAAGAGTGAAGTCCTTGGCGGCTTTATTAATAAAAATGGGGTTTTAACGGTAGAAGTGACTAAACCGTTTGGAGAATCAAGAGTATCCAAAATATTGGAACTTGTTGAAAATGCAAGTAGTAAGAAAGCACCGACTGAGAAATTCATTTCTAAATTTGCACGTTACTATACGCCGGTTGTTGTTATCATCGCTTTACTTCTGGCTG
The DNA here is from genome assembly GCF_038008265.1 of Paenibacillus sp. FSL K6-2859. Taxonomy (NCBI): domain Bacteria; kingdom Bacillati; phylum Bacillota; class Bacilli; order Caryophanales; family Paenibacillaceae; genus Paenibacillus; species Paenibacillus sp. FSL K6-2859. The sequence goes on from NZ_JBBOYU010000002.1 coordinate 260,785, forward strand.
TCGTACGAGTCTTCCTGGAGCAGATAAATTCTAGGGCAGAATTCTTCATTCATCCGATTATAAGCTTCCGGAATCATTCCAAGGGAAGAGGGGTGTCGTTGTCGGTCGAAGGAATTCTGGAGTGCAGATAGCAGTTGAGCTTGCCGATCATTCTAACGTATCATTAGCTGTTCAGCAGCCGGTTCAGTTTACACCGCAACGTGTTTTAGGCCTTGATCTACACTACTGGTTAAAAATCACAGGCGTAGACAAGTTTCCATTTTATCGAATCGGGAAAGAACCACCGAGTCCTATTCCTGTGTTCGACCTTGGGGGATACCGTAAGAAAATAGATAACTGCAATCCGGATCAGAGAAAAATGTTCTCAGGTTTTTATTCTGAAGGTGTTGTTTGGGCAAATGGAGAACGGGAGTCAATTGATGTTGTAATATTCGCTACAGGTGGTCGGTGTCAGTACATAAGTTCCTGGACTTTATTATGTCGGACTCTCTTACCAGCGGTCTTTTGATTCAGCGACAATACGCGGAGTCGGTCTGATGCTAAATATGTCGTGAGGAAATTAGCGGTTTTTTGAAGAAATGACGTACTCCCTTAACTTATTTGCCAAATAATGACTAAATAAAAGAGTATTAAATTGGTATCTCAGGACACTATATAATTATTAGGAGTGTTTGTCATATCATCTGAGTAGGAGTGTGCTGAAAATGAAAAAATTATTACTGACATTTGCGACTGCGTTAGCGATTGTGACTAGTGGTTGTGCAAACAGCGCTAACAATATTAACTATGACACCTCAACTAACATGGATCATTCAGAAATGGAACATTCAAATATGGCGAGTGAAGTCCCTTCAGGATTAAAGGAGGCAACTAATCCGGAATACAAAGTCGGTGATCAAGTGGTTATAACCGAGGGACACATGCCTGGGATGGTGGGAGCAACGGCAACTATAGTTGGCGCCTATGACACGAATGTATATGCTGTATCGTACACACCGACAACGGGTGGAGACTCTGTTACCAATCATCAATGGGTTATTCAGCAAGAATTAAAAGACGCGGGAGAACAGCTTTACATGTCTGGCACGGAAGTGGTTTTGATTGCTGATCACATGCCTGGCATGAAGGATGCTACCGCAACCATAGATAGTGGCGAGCAAACAACAGTATATATGATAGACTATACTCCGACAACCGGTGGAGATCTTGTTAAAAATCATCAATGGGTTACAGGAAAAGAGTTAAATCCAAAGTAATAATTATGAAAAAAAGAAGGCAACTAACACAAATTGGCTGTCGTCTGCAAAGCCGGACATTTGACCTTACGCTGATATTCCCTGCGTCCGATGGAACCTACATTCCGGCCCAAAATGGTGAATCCGTTTCTTAAATGTATAGATATTTCATTCTTAATGTAGGAAAATAGGCTGGCCCCCGGTTGATATGCTCCCCATATAGTAGACAGGCGAAATAATAAAAACCTGTCGCTGTATGGGGAGCATTTTTATGGAACAAAAGAAGTATACGGCACTCGAAAAATTAACGATTCTCCAAGAAATTGAACGGGGCGACATTGGTTTGAAAGCTGCGGCCCGAAAGTATGGATTATCCAAAACCTCTGTAGTGAAGTGGCGGCAACGTTATCAATTATATGGGTACGAAGGGCTAGAAGTTCGAAGTCACAATCGTACGTATTCCGCAGAACTTAAACTCCATGCCGTTAAGGATTATCTCGAGGGAGGATTGTCACAAAACCAAATCATCTGCAAGCACAAGATTGCAAGTTCAACCCAACTCGCCAACTGGATTAGAAAGTATAATGGTCATAGCAACAGCTTAACAGCTCATTCAGGAGGAAATAAAGCGATGACCAAATGACGCGTAACCACTTGGCAGGAACGGATAGATATCGCGCGGTACTGCCTGGCGAATGGACAAGACTACACGAAGGCGGCAAACCATTTTCACGGGTCTTACCAACAAGTATATAGCTGGGTAAAGAAGTACGAAGCAGACGGTGAAGAGACGTTACGAGACGGCAGAGGACGTACTAAAGCGCCTGAAGAACTTACGGAAGCAGATCGCCACAAACTCGCGATGCAAAAACTGGAATACGAGAATGCACGCCTGCATGCGGAGAATGCTTTTCTAAAAAAGTTAGAGGAACTCGAAAGGAGGAGGCGCTAAATCAGGTTCGTCAGGAGGACATCTACCTGGCTATTCAGGCTGTTCACCAAGAGGAGTCTTGCTCTATTCAGCTTTTGTGTGACATCACTGGGATATCGCGGTCAAGCTACTACTAATGGTTGAATCGTGAACCCAGTTCCCGAGAGACCGACAACGAGAAACTGACAGAGGCCATGCTCCTCTTGTATGAGAAGATGGAAAGAACCTTTGGATATCGTCAATTGACCCTGCATTTGCGCAGACAAATGGACAAATCGATTAACGCTAAGCGAGTGTACCGGCTCATGAGATGCCAAGGCATCCAGTCTGTCATCCGCAGAAAGAGAAAGAAGTATGTAGGCTCCACGCCTCAGCAGGTTGCAGAGAATGTGCTGAACCGTAATTTTGAGGCTGAAGCTGCATGGCAAGTTCATTGTTGCTTACGTTCTGGGCCATTCCAATTTTAACATGCTGGAATTAGCTTTGAAGGCAGCGCCGGAGAGCCGAACCTTACTCCATAGTGACCGATCGTGGTTTCCAGTATAGCTCTCTGCATTTTAAGAAGATGCTGGACGATGCAGAACTGAAGCAAAGCATGTCCCGAGTAGGCTGCTGCATTGACAATGCACCGATGGAATCCTTCTGGGGAACATTGAAATGTGAGAAGTACTACTTACATACCTACCAGACTTCTGAAGAACTCCAAACAGATATTGATACCTACATTCACTTTTACAATAACGAACGCGTTTGGGAGTATATGTTGGCTACATTGTGGAGGCGTTTAGTCTTGCCCTAACGTGCCTGACCGATTTGAGCTCTACAGACATCCTGAAGGGGGAGAATGTATCATCGACTATGCGCATACACCGGACGGGTTTTGCCAGTTTCTAGCGACGGTACGAGCCCGTACAGTTGGCCGGGTTTTAGGGGTAATGGCGATCCAACAAAGAGGGGACCCATGTTAGATATATCCAAGGGGGTTAGCGATCTTATCATTTTAACGCGAGATGATTTAAAAGGTGCGGATCAAACCCAGATTACAGAGGAACTGAGAAAGATGGCCGAGCTTCACGCAAACCATATTGTCTTTATGGAAGATCGAACGAAAGCAATTGAATACGCATGGAATCAAATACAGTCAGGAGACGCTATCACGATAACCGGCAAAGGAAATGAAACGTATGAAATTCCATTTGAATTACCGTGTCCTTCCGATCGAGCAACTTTAGAATACCTGCTTAAAATTTATAACTAGGATAAGAAGTAGTTTGCCCATGCAAACTGCTTTTTGTTTTTATCTAAATAAATAAATCTAGAGAGGTGGATGTTTTTCACTTGATATGGATAAATGAAAGCCCATAAAGGCATGTTAAACAGTGCATTTCACAATTTAAGAGGAGATGATTACCAATGTCACACGAGCAGTTTAGGCATTGTATTGAAGAATGTCTTCGTTGCATGGTTGCTTGCAACCACTGTTATACTTCCTGTCTGGAGGAAGGACATGCGGAGATAATGAAGGAGTGTATTCGGCTGGACTGTGAATGTGCAAAACTTTGCACTTATACAGCCAGCGCCCTGTCAATTAACAGTTCTTATGCCAGAGAACTTTGTACCCTCTGTGCAGCGGTATGTGAATCCTGTGGAAATGAATGTAAGAAGTACGAATCGCATCACTGTCAACAATGCGCCGAAGCATGCTTCAGATGTGCGGAAGCATGCAGAGCTATGGCGTCTTAAAACGCAGACTTCCGTTACCAATGATGACCCAGTGGAGAATGAGCCTTGGGTTTTCATGAGAATCTTAACATCGCCAAGAAGGATGCTTATCCATTAAGTAGTCAAGACCCCATTTAGTAGACATTCAAAAAAGACCTAGGGTAAAAGCTGACTCCTGTACTCAACAGGAGTCAACTTGTTTAGTTTTCGTTGCGCTCTGTCTTCGTTATAAAAATGTATATATTCCTCAATTCTTCTTTGTGCCTCATCGATACTTCGTATATCATATGGATAGATTGCTTCGACTTTCTGATGAGAGAAGATGCTCTCGATTGAGGCGTTTTCATAACAATTGACTCGGCGTGATATGCTGATTTGGGCTCCAATCTGTGGCAGCATGTCGTGGTATGTATGGGACGTGTACTGGTATCCCTGATCGCTGTGAACGATCAGTCCAGTCACGTCTTTATGCGTTTCAAAGGCCTTTTAAATGTTTCTAATACAAGTGGGATTGTCATTACGTCTGCTGATATGGAACCCGACAATCTCGTTATTCCAGCGATCTTTCCATCCGAGACTGCCGCCTCATAGCTTGTTCTATGAACGTATTTACGGCGTATAATCGCTTTAATACCGAGGTTCTGCATGAGTCGCAAAACCTTTTTGTGATTCACAACAAGACGATATTGACGGTACAACTCAACCTGTATACGGCGGTACCCTACGGTCCTGTTACGTTGCTTATAAATGGCTTAGATCTTACACTTTAAATCCTCGTCAGTATCCATATCCTTGCGCTTCAGATAAGCATAGTAACCACTTCTGCTGCCCCTCAGATATCTACTGAGGTCCCTTATGGTTTGCTTATGCTTAAGCTCTTCGATAACGACATATCTCTCTTTCAACCCTCCCGATTCAAGATTTGTAACCACTTTTTTAGGACATCTACCTCCAATTGCAAACAACGCAGTTCTCGTTCTTGCGCAGTCTCAGTCCTTTGACCCGATACTTCCTCACCCAGACTCTAGCCCTATTCTTATCATGTATCTCTAAGTGTTCTGTAATCTTGCGATAGCATCATCCATCTTCGATAAAGAGCCGAACGCCCTCTGCCTTTAGTGACTCAGGATAATGTTTAAACTTCTGACCTTTCATTGCTGGCATAAAGAATGCGCCCCCTAGAATTACATCGGAATTTACCCAGGGGTTTTTCCAATGTCTATTCTAAGGGGTGCATTTCAAAGCTCACACTTAGCGTTTTTTATACCATATGAGTTATATCACACACAATTCTCAAAAAAAGAACATGGATAGTAAATATTGATCTTTTAAAATAAACTCAATCAAAGATTACACCAATTACAGATTTTTAAAGGAGGAATAAAGCAATGACATGGTCTTGGACTCGGGTGATACTGCGTAGGTTCAGTAATATTTGGAGAGAAGACTACCCGTAAGGTGGTCTCTAACCAATTGGAGACTGATTGGACAATTCATCCCAGACTATTTTGAGGCAAAAGTCCTTAATGAACAATTTAAAAAATGAGCTTTCTAGCTTGCGTTAAACCTCATAAAGAAAATTTTGAATGAAAAGGGAACTGACCAGGATCAGTTCCTTTTTCATCTAGCAAATACATACGTTAGAGATTGGATCAAGTGCTTCAATCGATTTCCCGTATTTACATATTGCATTGCATTCATTCCTTAAATCAGAAAATCGAATATATGAGATCGGGCCACACTGATTACGTTGCAAGGAGGGGCGAAGCAACTGTGCCCGTACTTCCTTCTCCCGTTTATCCGGGCAAATGAGATACAGCTTGGATGAGGCATTCCCTACAGATAACGATAAGTCGTGCAGTCTGAGAATACCGGAGTAGATGGAAGTACTTTTCTCGACTTCAAATCCGGATACTATCTCATTTCGTTCATTTAACCAAAGAACATCGATAAAAACGATTGTATCTGAAATGGACTTAGGGAGATCCAGTTCAGGAAAAGCGGGAAGGGAATACCGGCCCAAAGTGTCTTCGTGCCACTGTCGCTGATGATCATTTTGGGCTATCCAGACTTTATATCCAAAGGTCTGACCGAGTCTCGCCAAATAAAGCTGCATTTCCGTATGTTCACTTTCTTCGATATAATCGGACAGCACCTCTAAATGCCGTTTATGTCTCCCCTTCTCCTTCTTTTTATCCTCCTCTTGAAGAAACGCTTCGGCATTTCCGCTAACAATCAGGCGTCCGGAGCCAATTTCAAACAGCAAGCCGGAAATAGCGCCAAGGTCCTTAGATAAAGATGATCGGTGTGCCTTGTTGATATCCAGCAGGTTCTCGCGTATCTCTAGGTAAGCCGGCCAGGAGCCCAGCTTCATCTTGCGTCCCAACAGCGCGTTAAACCCATTCAAGATCGCTGTGTTAAACGGGGGAAAGAGTGTAGGATGAAGAAAATACAAAATATTGGCTACTGCAGGTCCGAGGCCTTTAATTTGATGATAGTCCAGTTTCACAATCTCAGTCAGAACCTGCTTTTCTTCAGAGGCTTGTAAAACGGCTCTTAAGAATCGCCCAAAAGCCAATTGGTTCTCCTCATCTTCGTAAATGTCGGGAATACGCAGTTTGGGCTTCCAGTAAAAGGCATGTGCAGCACCCTCAAAAACCTGCTTTTGTTCACAAATCGCAGCAAGCACATCTTCTAAGGGAGACCCCTTGAAGTCATTTCCAAAAGACCGCGCCTCTATAGCTTTTATGACATCATTTACACCCATTTTTATGGTCCGAAAGGCCTTTAGCCTTTCGCTATTGTTTAAAAACCAGGTGTGGTATACCGATTCCGGATCAGATTTATACTCCAAAATATACTGTTCAATGTCTCGGTTCATGTCGCAGACGCCTCCATATTTAAATCATACTCTGGATTATAATGTCGATTTATAAGAGATGCTGTGCGATTTGTTCGGTATAAACATGATCTTCCCATCATATCCCTCAAAGTAGGTTGGTATTCTTGAGATACATCAACGAATACAAACACACTTCATATTAAAGGAAGTGAAAAAGGTTGAAAGCAATTCGCAGCACGATTGGCTTGCTTCTCCTCGTCATCATTTAAACGAGTTTGGGTTATTTCGGTTGGTATGCCAGCAATAAGGGTTTGATATCCTGGAACAAGCTAAGTGCTTGACTAATCCGAATGTTCATAATCAGCACTCATTATCATCCACATCGGTTGGAGCGTCCACGAATATATACCCAGTAACTTTAAATTCGCGCATACACAGAATCGTGGGAATTACCGTTTAATTCGGTCCAATGAACAAGATGTAAATCAAACTTTGAGTGAAGGGGAAAAAACCTTTGTCACTTTCCTTTACTTTATGCATTTATTAAACGGCAGTAATAATAGGGATTTGATATCGGAAAATAAAGTGGTGGTCATTGATGATCCGATCTCAAGCTTAAATAGTAATAGTAACGTATTCTTTATTAGATAGGTAATTTCCTTATGGAAATACACATTATGAGTCAATAGGTCGCAGGGCAAACGTAGAGCAGACGAAACATTCTGGACTATAAGAAAAGTGGATGATGTCACAGAGGTTGAACCTCACGAAAGTAATCCTATTAAAACTTCATATGAGCTCATGTGGCAAGAATTAAAATATGCTCGAAATAGTTCCTCAATGACTGTACAAAATTTGATCCGGAGAATCATAGAGAATTATTCAAAATATTCGGGAATTACAGTAACGATGATATTCTTGATAAATTTGGAGAAGAGGAAAGGGTGATCTGCAGGGCCTTATTTTCTTGGGCCAATGATGGTTCCTACTTTGCTGGTGATGACATGTATCTCGAACATCCAATTGGATACAACGAATAAGTATCTGTGCGTATTTGAGAGAATATTAATAATCACCATGGGCATTATCAAATGATGATGGGAGCTGAGGTGTTAACAGAGGAAGCGATAGATCAATCTTTAGTATAATAATTTAAATGCGAACAGTAAAGTATAAATGAGCGGTTAGCAAACTTATTCCGGTTTGCTAACCGCTCTTCAACTTTTCACAATAATTAGGATGGACTTAATACAAAAATGTAATTTTTATACCACTAATTTTTTAGGTGAAATCCTTAAGATTACTACAGAATTATAGAGAAATGATGTGTTAATTGTGTGGAAAATATGTGGAAAGATAAAATTTTAAGAATCATTGACAGACTATTAGACTATAGACTACAGTAATAATAGTTACAAAATATTAATAAGTTGCCGAATTTCAACGTTGAAAACGGGGGAACCATTTTTGGGTGAATTATTCTTGAATGAAAGGGAATATAGGGAACCTTTAACCGAATCCTTAGCTAACTCCGTAGGCATTGAAGGGAGAACAAGTTTCTGAAGAAAGTCATCATTTCCATGTTGGGAGCCACATTCATATTTGCTTCAGCAGCAACAGGTACATATGCTAGCGAGGTGAAATTGGACAGCGTAGTAAATCAGGTTGTAGGAACACCTTATCTTTATGGAGGAACTACGACATCAGGTTTTGACTGTTCAGGTTTTATACTTTATGTATTGAAGAAGTTCAACGTGGATGATCTTCCACGCACTTCACAATCGCAAGCTAGAACAGGTATACCGGTAGCAAAAGAGGATTTGCGCGAAGGGGATCTTGTATTCTTTAACACCTTTGGTAATGGAATTTCTCATGCAGGCATCTATGTGGGTGACAATAAGTTTTCACACTCTTCCAGCAGCAAGGGAGTAAGAATCAGCAGTTTGTCGGAAACGTATTATCAGGAGCGATATGTAACTGCTCGCCGAGTTGTCAGTGAAACAAACTATTCCAAAATGGTGAGTCGCTGATCTCAGAGTAACTGAATTAAAAAAGATCGTCTCCAATCTACGGGGGCGATCTTTTTTTCTGGTTAATTTTAGGATTAAACGAAAATAAATTTGCTTACGGGCAGTTATCCGTTTGAAAAAGTAACTTTCTTAAATAGACTCTATACACTCACTGTTTTGCAGAAAGTTTTTTACGTATCGACCAAACCATCAGCAAGCCCAGGATACTTACTGCAACTAAACCTACGCCAATATATTCAGTGCTGAGAATTAGTAGTTGTTGAACAGAATAAGCCTCAATGATGAGTGCTGGTAATTTTCCGATCATACTTGCTAATCCAAATGTTACCCAACTAACACGACTTAAAGCACTGGCGATATTTATTAAACCGGAAGGGATAAAGGGCAATATCCTTAGAGCGATGATGAGAAAGAAAGCCTCATAACCTGATGTTTTTTGAAGCCGCTTCAGATATTTATTTTCTTTGTTTGCTGCCTTTGTCAGATATAAGAATCCCTTACGATATAGTATAAAACTGATGATGGCCCCAAGTACTTCTCCTAAGAAGGAAATAATCAATCCATTATAAAATCCAAAAAAAGTGATGTTTGCCCCTGTGAGAAATACGCTGGGTATAAAAGCGAAAATGCTAATCAAAATATTTAGAGACAAGCTTATGACAATAGCGAAAAAGCCACTCTCCCTTAAAAACTCAACAATATACGAGGCCATTCAAATCAATTCCTTTACTAAAGGGTAATGCTCATCTCATTATAACAGGTAAAATCTAAGCAATAAAATAAAAAAAGAACTATGCGTGATTTCAACTAGTCACCTATAGTTCTCTTTTCATTGGATCTAATATTAATCTTTATTATAGAAATGCGTCGACATCTCCGTCACTAGTTGATTGTGGAGTATTGCTTTCAACTTCTACAATCATTCTTAATGGTAAACAAGTAGCTTTAAACGATAAGTAATTCATAATTATCCTTTTCAAAGGACTACTGGGTCTTGTACTAAAGTTCTTAAAGTGCGCTAAAATAGCTTTAAAGGCCGGTCTATTCCTTATCTTGAGAGAATATGCCCCGCGCTGTATGTTGGCTGTAGTAAGCTAATAGAGGCTTTTACAAGTAAGCTTCCAGCAGTAGTTACTAATCTCCTTATCTGAACTTTGGATCCGAAAGGAGTGTACTGATTGATATGTTTGGGACATTATTAAACTCGATCTCAGGGGGGAGTTCCGCTGTAGTTACGATATCAGAGATGGCCAGACGAGCGCCAGGCTGAAGAACACGGCTTCATGGAATACTTGCTGTTTATCCAGTGAGAGGTTAATCACACAATTAGAGATAATCACATTTACAGAATTGTCGGCGAGGGGAAGATGTTCAATTTCACCCAATCTAAATTCCGTGTTATTGAATTTCCCTTTATTGGCGTTATACCTTGCGCGGCTGATCATCTCTAGCGTCATGTCCACACCGATTACATGGCCCTGATCACCTACCTGACGTGAGGCGAGGAAGCAATCGAGTCCGCCGCCGCTCCCGAGGTCTAGAACATGTTTACCAGCCTGCAATTCAGCAATGGCCTGGGAATAGCCGCATCCGAGGCTTAAATTTTCCCCTTCAGGAGCTGCAGCCAGATCCTCGCTGGAATAACCCAACTTAGCAGATATGGCATCAATATATACGTACATCACAGATTCATAACGTTCTGAATAAAGCGCTGACGAATTTCTATATAACAAAGCACGCTCCCTCCAATCTAGGCATATGTTGAAGTACTTTAGCGTGGAGGGAATGAAATAGATGTTTCCATGGCATCAAAGTTACTTTACTCCTGATTATGTTTATTATCCTTGGCAGCAATGGTAGAGCTATCCTGTTCTAATAATGGGTAACCCTGTAGTGTATTCCCCTTATCATGGTTCTGAGCGTTCTAGCTCCTGGAATGGAACTGAGATTATGGATTACGGAAAGAAACCGTTCGTCATCAACATTGAGCAAGTAACGAAACTGAATAATACCTTTCGAACTGCATTATGGTCGGGAGAATATTTTCAAGTTACAGTTATGAGCATTCCGGTTGGAGATGACATTGATTTAGAAGTACACCCTCATACAGACCAATTTATCCGAATTGAAGAGGGCCAGGGTCTCGTTCAAATGGGTGACTCGAAAAATAAGCTGGATTTTGAGACAATGGTCTACGATAACTATGCCATATTGATCCCTGCAGGCAAATGGCATAACTTAACGAACACTGGAAATATACCATTAAAAGTTTATGTTATTTACGCGCCACCAGAGCATCCGACCGGAACCATACATGTTACAAAGGCGGAGGCAATGGTATCACATTGATAGACGACGCTTTAAATTTAGTATTTATAACTTCAGTTTCATTCAGCAGACAATTATCGAATAGAACAACTGATTGAAGAAACATAATGTCAAACATGTACGCAATGCGCCAACATTAGTCCCCTCCTTAGTTAAATGAGCCTTTCACCGGATAAAGTTGAGTAAAAGGCTTCTTTCTCGTGTTCATATCCTTTTGCTATCTTCATAACTTCTTCATAAGCTGCAAATTTGTTCTTCATAACTCTCTTATATAGTGTAACTATAAGGAGGAGATACAAATGAAGAAACTTTGGATTGGATTATCAGCATTGGTACTTGTTATGGGGATTGGAACCGCTGGCGCTTACGCTGCAACAGCAAACAATAATACTAACGGCAGCAGTTTTTTCGAAAAAATGCTACCCTTTGCCAAACAAATGCACCCAAACCTGTCAGAGGACCAAATCAAGCAAATGCAAGACAATTGCAGCACTTCAAACGGTACGGGAATGTCAGGAATGATGCAAAATTCTCAATATAGCAGGGGTATGATGAACTTCTAATCCGATCATGATAAGATAAGACCTCATAGAAATGAGGTCTGTCTCATTTTAACAACAAAGCAGGTGATGAAGTTCGTGAAAATTTTAGTGGTGGATGATGAAGAAAATATCCTGCAGGTCATTAAGGCTTATTTGGAAAAGAATAATTATATTGTGTACAAAGCCGATACAGGAAGAGGCGCGATTCATCTTTTTGAAACCTTACAGCCTGATCTGATCGTGCTGGATTTGATGCTTCCGGATATGACCGGAGAGGAAGTATGCAGAATGGTACGTAAATCATCGAACGTTCCGATACTAATGCTGACTGCAAAGAGCAGTGAGGACGATATGGTGAATGGGCTCATGATTGGAGCCGATGATTATATTACCAAACCATTCAGCCCAAGAGAGCTGCTCGCCCGGGTGATTAGTCTTTTAAGAAGAACCAATCAGCGGGAACAAGGGAATATGTCACTGCTGTCATATGCGCACGGCTGTTTAACAATGGATTTGGAACGTTATGAGGTGAGAATTCACGAGGAGCCCGTATCCCTTACCCATATGGAGTTTAAGCTGCTGGAAATTTTAGCAAAGCATCCGAAGAGAGTGTTCTCACGCCTTGAACTGGTTAACCTTACCCAGGGTGATACCTTTGAAGGATTCGAGCGAACCATCGATGTTCATATCAAGAATATTAGACAAAAAATTGGCGATGACCCTAAACACCCTGTTTTTATCGGTACAGTATTTGGAGTGGGATATAAATTCTTGGTGAGTCCGGATGAGAAATAGAGGCGGATTGAGCAGAAAGCTTCTTATATCCCATGCCGGTGTGGCTCTTGCTGCGCTTCTGTCTATTGTCCTGCTTGTCAACATAGTAATGAATGTTTCGTTCAACCAATATCAGAAAAACCAGGAGCGGGCGGAAATACAAACGTTACTGGAAAATCTAAAAGAAGCTTATAATGAGCCAACCAGCCAATGGAATACAAATGTATGGATGATGATTTCGCACCAGGCGATGGTTAGTGAATATATCGTTCGTGTATATGACAAAGACCACCAATTGATTTGGGACACTAGCCAAATGGGGATGCAAAGAAAAGTGAATTCCCAGCCTAAGCAAGACACCATTACAAAAGCAATCGTAAAAGACAATCAGCAGGTCGGGACATTGGAATTTCAACCAGTGAACGAAACATCGCAAAGCCAAAATCAGCAGTTTCTGCGAATGTTTAATACATTGTTATGGGCCGCGATGATTCTCGTTATTGCCGGGACGTATCTGTTTAGCCGCTATATGGCCAAAAGCATTAGCCAGCCTCTTTTAGAGATTAAAGATATCGCTTCGCGAATGAGGGAGGGAGATCTCACTTCCCGGGTTGAAGTTATAAATCAAAATACAGAGATTGATGACGTGGGGCGTGCGCTCAATCATTTGGCTGAAGGGTTGGAGAAGCAAGATCAGTTAAGGAAATCACTGACTGCTGATATGGCGCATGAGCTGCGAACGCCCTTAACTACTATACAAAGCCATTTGGAAGCTTTTCAGGATGGCATATGGGAACCGACGCCGAATAAGCTTCAAGTGTGTCATGATCAAGTCCTGCGACTGGTTCGACTCATCAGTGATTTGGAAAATCTGGCTGCAGTAGAGAATCCAATGGTTCAGCTGAAGACGGAGATCGTATCTCTTAATGATATTGTTGAGATGTCGTTAAATACAGTATCCAGCCAGTTTAGGCATAAAGGACTTTTAGCTGACCTGATAAGTACAAATGACGTTTGGATCACAGGGGACCGTTCGCGGCTCGTTCAGGTATTCGTAAATCTGATAAGCAATGCATTCAAATATACGAGTTCTGGAAGTATTCATATTGAAGTGTTAAAAGAGAAAGCAGAGGGCGTAGTCATCGTATCCGATACCGGAATGGGTATACCTGAAGATGAACTTTCCTATATCTTTGAACGTTTTTACCGCGGGGAGAAATCAAGGAATCGGAAGACTGGCGGAGCCGGAATAGGACTAGCGGTTGTTAAAGCCATAGTGGATGCTCATGCCGGATCTATTCATGTTGAAAGTGAGAATAAAAAGGGAACTGCTGTTTATGTTCGTCTTCCATTAATTCGATGAAAGGATGAGAGGAAATGATGATGGGTTATGGCTCTGGGTTCGGAACATTTGGATTAGTCATCAATTTTTTACTGATCGTAGGTGTAATCTATTTGGTGATAAAATGGGTTACGGGCAATGGGAATTCACGATTTATTGACAATACTCCAGAGAGAATCTTGGATGAACGCTTTGCAAGAGGTGAAATCACGGAGGAAGATTATTACCGGATGAAGAGCATTTTGCGGGATTGATAACATTAATGGAGATATGGCAAAAGAACAAGGAGCCCACCTCATTTGATTTATCCCCCTCCTGGTTTGTTTATAATTCTAAAAAGATCATCTTTTGGGGAGACGAGAAATATTTGCTCAGAAAGAAACTTATCCATCAAGCAATTCTAAACCGGATGCCTTTAAATGTTCACTTGATCAGCGGTGAAACGTATTGTGGTGTATGTAAGGAGCATGAATTATAACCACACATAACTCATCTACAATAAAAACATCAACATAAGCAACATACAGAGGAGGTATACAGATGGAGTGGTCTTTATTACTGTTGTTGATTTGTCCGTTAATGATGATATTTATGATGTTTGGGATGCGGAGGACGCATGGTCAAGTTGGAGGCTCTAATCAGTCACAATCAGATTGGAGTCTTCATCAAGACTATAATGAGTTAAAAGTGCAAAACCAACAAATGAAAAAAGAAATCGAAAAGATGTCCATTAACTAAGTGTACTATCCTAGTGTCTAAATTATATTTTCAATACAAAGGCATAAAAATGTACAGGAACTAGAATGTATGGTAGGTGAGAATAGTGTTTAAACATCGAGTGTTATTTGTAGATAATACAGGGCTACGAGAAATTCGATCCGCTTTTACTTATTGGGAAAAGGTTTTTCAATAAAAGAAGCAACTACGGGTCAGGAAGCGCTGGCGATGATAAAAAAAAACATCCCTTTGATATTATCCTATTGGATGCCAGAATACCGGATATGGATGGATGCCAAGTATGCCAAATAGTTAGAGAAACAGACACTATATCGATTCTTATGCTCTCATTGTGTACAGAACTCAAGAATAAAGTTCGTTGTTTTCGGATCGGTGCGGATGATTTTTTAACCAAACCTTTTGATTTGGAAGAATTGTTAGCCCGAATGAATGCTTTAATGCCAACCTGCCGATAATCCATCTTCTCACCTTATAAATAAGTTATAATCCCGAAAGTTGCAAAGTGCAAATAAAAAATAAATATGACTTTAAACAATAACTTTTACATTGCGATAACATAAGGTGCGATTTAAATATAATGATTTAATTATATAATGATTTACAAATAGAAAGGGGTTGAGAAAATGCAACAACCAATTCATCTTTATTTTCTCTGTATCCAGAATCGTTGCCGAAGTCAAATAGCCGAGGCTTTTGCCAGACATTATGGTGGTGATTATGTGGTCGCTGAAAGTGCCGGGCATGAATCTGGAGATATCCATCCTTATACCATTGAAGTCATGAAGGAAATAGGAATTGATATTTCAAACAAAAGCTCAAAAACAATTGATATGAAAACGTTTATGCAATCGAAAGTCATTATAAAGTTATGTGAACAAGTTAATGAAAAATGTCCAATCGTGCCCTTTGCCATCAAAAATGTTCAATGGAATGTTACTGATCCGTTAACACATGATGGTCTTCTGGGAGACGTAAGAGCTGCAAGGGACGAAATCCAACAGAAAGTTATTGCACTATTGAAGGAAATGAAAATACCAGTTAACGAGTAAAAATCTTTGTATCGATATCGGGTGTAGTATCATCGTATATTCAGTTGTGGGCATGTGGGATGAACTATTTAAAAGAAGAGGTTTATCTAACGATTATCCAAGACAAATCATTAGAATATATAGATGTTCTTGAATTAAGCTAATGTATCTACAGAAATAGCCTTTCTTGATTTTGAAGGAATCAAACAATAATATATGATTATATATTATTTTGATCGTATTCTTGAGGGGACTGTGTATATGTTCGATATGGAAATGGCTGAAAAACTGAAATTATTAGGTGACAAAACCAGACTCACAATAATGGGACTACTGAAAGATAAAGAATGGTGTGTGTGTGATCTAGCGGGAATCTTAGATATGACTCAGCCCAATGTCAGCCAGCATTTAAGGAAATTAAAGACGCTGGGAATGGTTAAGGAAAGAAGACGTGGACAATGGGTATACTATTCACTTGATGTGGATGATAAACCCTTTATTCAAACCGTTCTAGATACCTTACCCGATACTCAGACGTTGCTGTCTTTGTTAAAAGAGAACTATACTGAGGCTGATTGTGATTAATCGAATGATTTAAGTCTGACCTCAGAGTCTGATTTATGTATTACCTATTGCTTATATAATTATATGATTATATAATGATGAAGGAAAAGGAGGAACGGAATATGAGTTTTGCTCTAGATGATTTGGAAGAAGAATCACTGGTTTTAAAGCTTTTGGGGGATAAAACGAGGCTTACTATGATGAAATTGTTGGAGAAGCAAGAATGCTGTGTATGCGAACTTGTCGAAATATTCAAAACGAGTCAGCCATCAGTCAGTCAGCATTTACGCAAACTAAAAGATGCAGGTCTGGTAAAGGAAAATCGGAAGGGTCAATGGATTTTTTATTCGATCAATTCTAATAGTAAACATAATGAGTTAATACAGAAATTGATGTTCTACGTTCCTTCACAAGACCAAGAATTGGCAGAGCTCGATAAGAAAGGTCTTAGAATTTCTTGTAATTAATATACGAGCAAGGATCTAAGAGATAAGGAAAACTTATCAAAGGAGATTGAACAATATGAGTCAAAGAGAAAAGAAGTTGTCTTTCTTGGATCGTTATTTAACCTTATGGATCTTTGCGGCAATGGGAATTGGGATTTTGATCGGCTTTTTGATACCTAGCTTTTCGGAAGGTTTATCGAAGATGCAGGTCGGATCGACTTCAATTCCTATAGCCGTGGGATTGATTCTGATGATGTATCCACCGCTTGCTAAAGTGAAGTTTGAGAAACTGGGAAGAGTATTTAAGGATTGGAAAGTCCTACTGCTCTCCTTGGTGCAGAACTGGATTATCGGTCCAGTATTAATGTTTCTGTTAGCCACCTTATTTCTTAGCGATATGCCGGAATACATGATTGGTTTGATCATGATAGGTTTGGCTCGATGTATCGCTATGGTTCTCGTATGGAGTGATTTGGCAAAAGGCGACCCGGAATATACAGCAGGTTTAGTAGCTTTTAACTCCATATTCCAAATTATTTTTTATTCCGTCTTTGCATATCTGTTCATCACTGTAATGCCTGGATGGTTTGGCGTACAAGGAGCAGTTGTAGACATTACGATGGGGCAAATTGCGGAAAGCGTAATGATTTACTTGGGAATTCCATTTGCAGCTGGAATCTTGACGCGAGTGATTGCGCTGAAGACAAAAGGTGAGGCTTGGTTTGAGAAGATTTTCTTGCCAAAGATTGGTCCTCTTACTTTGATTGCCCTTTTATTTACAATCGTGTTGATGTTTTCACTTAAAGCAGATTTAATGATTCAGCTACCTATGGATGTCGTTAGAATCGCTATACCGTTATTAATATACTTTGTCATTATGTTTTTCTTGTCCTTCTGGATGTCCAAAAAAGCGGGAACTTCTTATCCGGTAGCAGCTTCACTTTCTTTTACTGCAGCCAGCAACAATTTTGAACTGGGTATTGCAGTGGCCATCGGTGTGTTCGGATTAAATTCAGGGGCGGCATTTGCCGCTGTTATCGGACCGCTTGTTGAGGTGCCTGTTCTTATCGGGCTTGTAAACGTCTCTTTATGGTTCGGAAAGAAGTACTTTAATAAACCGTCACCTGCTGCCTAAACAAAGCATCAAAAATATAGTTACTGTTACCTTCAATATAAAGGAGATTATCTATCATGGAAAAGAAAACAATTTACTTTTTGTGTACTGGAAACTCTTGCAGGAGCCAGATGGCTGAAGGCTGGGCAAAGAAGTACCTCAGTGATGAGTGGAACATTTACAGTGCAGGTATCGAAGCACATGGTCTTAACCCTAAAGCAGTGAAAGCTATGAATGAAGTAGGTATTGATATCACGTCTCAGACATCTGATATTATTGATTCAGAGCTATTAAATAACGCTGATCTGGTGGTTACCTTGTGTGGAGACGCTGCTGATAAGTGCCCGATTACACCTCCAAAAGTGAAACGGGAACACTGGGGATTTGATGATCCTGCGAAAGCGCTAGGAACTGACGAAGAGAAATGGGCTGTATTCCAGCAGGTCCGTGATCAGGTCGGAGAACGAATTAAACAATTTGCTGAAACCGGCGAATAAGGAATCCAGCCGGGAGAAATCCCGGCTTTTTTCTACAGAAAGGAGATTAAATATATGAACTCTATTGAATTCTATGATCCAGCGATGTGTTGTTCCACAGGAGTATGTGGTCCGAGTGTTGACCCGGAATTAATTCGGATCTCTGCAGTGGTGCATAACCTGAAGAAAAGGGACGTCAATGTTTCCCGTTATAACTTGTCCAGTGAGCCGGCTGCTTTTGTTTCGAATGCAGTTGTTAAACAATTACTGACTGATGAAGGCCCAGATGTATTGCCTGTAATTATGGTAGATGGTCAGGTCGTTAAGAAACAAGGTTATCCTACTAATGAAGAGTTAGAGAACTGGACAGGGATTCCGGCTTCTGAACTTACGATGAAGCCTAGAGTGCGTTTAGAACTAAAAGTGAAGTCACAATAAACGAAAGAAGGGTCAACATGTCTATTCGGTTCGATCCACATACCATCCTGAAAACGCCATATTTTTTCTTTACAGGTAAAGGTGGCGTTGGGAAGACTTCAACTGCTTGTGCAGCAGCAGTTGCCTTAGCGGATGCCGGTAAACGGATTCTGCTCGTGAGTACCGATCCGGCCTCTAATTTGCAAGATGTCTTCGGCCGGGAGTTGTCCAATCAACCCGTCGCAATTGAAGGTGTGCCCAATCTTTTTGTCGCAAATTTAGATCCGGAGTCCGCTGCGGAAGAGTATAAAATGAAAGTTGTTGCCCCGTATCGTGGAGTCCTACCTGATTCAGTTATTAGCACCATGGAAGAACAGCTATCCGGTGCATGTACCGTTGAAATTGCAGCTTTTGATGAATTTACGACGCTGCTTACTAATGAACAATTAAAGTCTCAATTTGATCATATTCTGTTTGATACCGCACCTACAGGTCATACACTGCGTTTATTACAATTGCCATCGGCGTGGAGTGGATTTCTGGATGAAAGTACGCATGGTGCATCTTGTCTGGGGCCTCTGGCTGGTTTAGAATCCAAAAAAACACTATATAACGAAGCCGTCCGCACCTTATCAGATGGTGAAATGACGACGCTAATTCTGGTTACCCGTCCGGAACAATCTCCGCTAATGGAAGCAGCACGTGCATCGTCAGAACTTCGGGGAACAGGTATCAAGAACCAAATGCTGGTCATTAATGGTTTGCTGTTATCTCACAGCGAAGAGGACCCTGTATCTAAAGGGTTTTATAACAGGCAGCAGCGGGCTTTGGAACAATTGCCTGCTGAACTCCAGGAACTGCCGAATTATGTTATTCCATTAGCTCCATTTAACGTGACTGGACTTGAAAGCTTACGTAATCTTTTCCAATCGGATCCGTTGGCATCTACCGAAAAAGTAACTGCTGTGGAGATTGACCGTTCCATTCCGGATCTTGGTGGTTTGATTAATGATCTTGAGGAAAGTGGTATTCGAGTGATCTTTACAATGGGTAAAGGAGGCGTAGGGAAATCCACGGTAGCTTCTGCGATTGCTGTAGGGCTTGCAGAACGTGGACACCGGGTCCATCTCAGTACGACTGATCCTGCCGCCCATCTAGAATATGTGTTTGGAGAGAATTCAGATCGCATCACACTCAGTCGAGTCGATCCCAAAATCGAACTGGAGAGATACCAGGCAGCAGTCATTCAACAAAATTCGGAATCGCTTGATGAAGAGGGACTCGCTTTTCTAGAAGAGGATTTAAGATCGCCATGCACAGAAGAAATCGCTGTATTTAGGGCTTTTGCTGATTTAGTTGAACATTCAGAAGAGGAAATCGTAGTGATTGATACGGCGCCGACCGGACACACCCTGTTATTGCTTGATGCAACTCAGGAGTATCATAAAGAAATTGCCCGTTCCTCTGGATGGATTCCAGATTCCGTTCAACATTTGCTCCCTCGTCTTCGTAATCCGAAGGAAACCAGTGTCGTAATCGTCACGTTAGCGGAGGCAACACCTTTTTATGAAGCCTCTCGTTTGGAAAGTGATTTGGAGCGTGCCGGCATTCCAACAAAATGGTGGGCCATCAACCAAAGCTTTGCTGCTGCAGGAACAAATGACAAAGTCCTAAATGGGCGTGCTCATTCCGAGCTACAATGGATTAGTAAGGTTAAAGAAATCTCTAATGGTCATGCGGCAATCATTCCTTGGCAACCGGACGAAATTACAGGCTATGAACAATTGAAGGCCTTGACAGAAAGTATCTCGAGGTAGGAAAGAGAGTGGATGAGAATAATGACGATTACGGATGAAGCGAAGCAGTTTATTGAGAACATGATGAAGGAGGCAGGGGTCTCTACTTTGCGGTTTGCATATTCCGGAGCAGGATGCTGTGGACCCAGTTACCAATTGTCGCTTGAGAAACCGCAAGAAAATGATTTGGTGAGTGTAGTAAATCATATTCAAATTGCGGCAGATTCCCGGGTGACTGACCAAATCAGCGGACTTATCCTTGATTTTGTAGAGGACGAGCAAGGCGCAGGATTAACTATGAGTGGCGGCAGCAACTGCTGTTAAGCCGACAGGAGAGAGCTATTATGGCAAATTACCACGCACTTATCGAGAATAAAGTATATATTGGTGGAGAGAATGCTTTGCTTGAAGCCCTTAAAGAGAATGAGATTACAGATGTGTTTGATTTGAGAGATAACGGAACGGAGGCAGAAGGCTTTCCAGCCGAAGTAACCCGTCATCACTTCCCAATCGTAGAGGATGAAGCAGGCCAAGGGTCTTATGTGAAAGCAGCTATTCAGGCAGTTACAGACGCAGTGAACAGTGGAAAAACGGTGTATTTTCATTGTGCAGGGGGTCGTAATCGCACAGGAACAGTAGCCACTGGAGTTTTACTTGAATTAGAAAGGGCTTCTACCGTAGAAGAAGCGGAAGCTTTGGCCAAAGAAAAACGTCCAGACATCAATATCAAGCAAGAAATGCGTGATGTGTTGAAAGGGTTTTACCCGCCGAAATCATAAAATTTTACCATGTAAAGGCTATTTCCAAACGGAGATAGTCTTTTTTTTATTTTAACTGTTGTATAATACAACAGTTGTGTGTTACATTTTAGCAGGAGGGATGAAGATGAAAAGAAAAGGAATACATCAACCAACCATTGAGGATGCCATTGAAATTAGTGGAATTGAAACACTGCATCCTGGAGGCTTTGCTTTAACTAAACGCACTGCAGAGATTGCAGAGCTTAAACAGGGGATGCGGGTTTTGGATGTATCCAGTGGAAGAGGAACTCAAGCAATATTTTATGCAGAGAACTATGGGGTTCAGGTGACTGGATTAGACATCTCCCTAAAAATGATCGAGTCCGCCTCGAATTCTGCTAGATTGGCCGGTATGACGGGCCGTGTCTCCTTCCGTCAGGGAGATTCTCAGGCTTTACCCTTTGATGATGATACCTTTGATGTTGTAATTAACGAATGTGCGGTTGGAATCCCGGATGATTCTGAACAGGTTCTGAATGAAATGGTGCGCGTTGTGAAACCTGGTGGTACTATAGTGATCCATGAATCCATCTGGAAAAAGAAAATGACAGAAAATGAGAAGGAAGAACTAGCCGAAAGGTACGGAACGACTCCTTTGGAATTTGAGCAATGGTATGAAATGCTGAGAAAATCGGGTGTCGTTAACATTATTGCGGAGTATGAAAAATGGTCACAACCGGAAAAATTCTGGAAGGTTCGAAAAGATCGAGATGTTAAGCATCATTCGAAGCTGCTTACAATAACCGAAAGACTGATAACCTTGAAACGGATTGTGCAGAAGCATGGAATGAAAGGTGTATTTAAGGTCATGGAGAACGAGAAAATTTTTTTTAAAGCTGTACTAGATGGCAAGATAGGATATAGCCTGTATAAAGGGGTTAAAGGTTCGTAATATTTCTCTATTCATTATTGAGGTGAAACCATGGAAAATGTAGATTTACTTAGGAATTTAATGAGGGCTTTCGATAAAAACATTGGTGCTCTAGAGAAAACACAACTTATTTGTTGCGGAGCAACGATCGGACAATGCCATGCTATTATAGAAATTGGGCTTGCGGGTGAAATCTCACTCATAGATCTGGCTAATATACTTAATCTGGATAAAAGTACCATGAGCAGAACGGTAAATAACTTAGTAGCAGATCATTGGGTTGAAAGAATTATTGATCCGAACAATAGGCGTTATGTGAAGTTGATGCTTTCAACCAAGGGACAGGTTTTAAATGAACAAATTAGTGCTGTTCTTAATGCATACTTTGGAAAAATTATGAATGATATACCGGAGAACAAACGGGAACAGGTTACAGAGAGCCTAGAACTGTTGATCTATGCGTTAAATAAGAATAACTGCTGTTAACTACATTCTCGGTTAAAAAGAAAGGATGAACAACAATGTCCAAAGTTGTAGATACCATTGTCATTGGTGGTGGGCAGGCGGGTCTCGCATCCGGTTATCATTTGCAAAAGGCTGGACTGGATTTCATGATCTTGGAAGCCGGTGATCAGCCGGCGGGGGCTTGGCCACAATATTATGATAGCCTTAAGTTGTTTTCTCCTGCCCGATATTCGTCATTACCAGGTTTTGCATTCCCCAAAGAATCAAACGAGTACCCGTTACGTGATGAGGTCATCTCCTATCTACGTGCATACGCTGAGAAGTTCAAACTCCCATTAATGTTAAATAGCAAAGTGGAACGAGTCGAAGCTGTCAATGGCGGCTTTGATATCATAACTTTTAATGGCAAGAGATATAGAAGCAAATCGATTATTAGCGCATCGGGTTCTTTTCATCGTCCATATATTCCTAATCTTCCTGGAACTGAATCTTTTCAAGGAAACCTTCTTCATTCTTCCGAATATAAACGACCTGAACCGTTTCGTGAGCAGCGTGTTATCGTTGTGGGACGGGGAAACTCGGGCGTTCAAATCGCAGTAGAACTGGCCGATTATGCCACCGTATCTTTAGCTGTTCAACATCCAGTCAAATTTACTCATCAACGATTTCTAGGACTTGATCTTCATTTTTGGTTGAAGATGACTGGAGTTGACACATTTCCTTTCTATCGAATCGGCAAGGAACCTCCAAGTCCCATTTCAGTATTCGACCTTGGTGGATACCGTAAGAAAATACACAACGGCAATCCGAATCAAAAACAAATGTTCTCTGGTTTTTATCCTGAAGGTGTCATCTGGGCGAATGGAGATAGAGAACCCGCAGACAGCGTGATATTTGCCACGGGCTATCGTCCTAATATTCCGTTTCTTCATCAGACTGGTGCGCTTGCTATGGATGGCAGACCACAGCATGTTGCCGGTGTGAGCACAGAAGTTCCGGGGTTGTATTATGTAGGGTTAGCGAATCAGCGGTCATTTGCGTCAGCTACGATACGAGGTGTAGGAGCAGATGCTAAATATGTTGTACAACATATTACACGGTTCCTTCGAAAACCATAACTTCTGAACTAATTAAATACAGTAGGTTTTGAATAATACATGGATATATTGGGATGAATGGAGTTGATTGAGTTTTTTATTTGCATTTTGCAAATAAAAATAATATAATGAAAACAACAGTTGATAATCAAACGCCCAATTATATGTTATATCCGTGAATGGGTAGGATGATTATATATATTTTTTATTTTATATAATTGCAAAATGCAAATAATGTTTCGTACCAAAGTAAGGAGGTGAGGGGTAATGAATAATGATTCTATGAAGTTTACAGATGAAATTTGTTGTCAAAATGATAAGACTAAACATGATATAAATATCAAAAATGACCAAACATGTTGTAATGAACCTGAAGATAAGGGTTGTTGTCCTGCAGATGAGAATTAGTTATTTAGGATTTAACGTTAAATCATTTAATTTGAATCGAAAAAGGAGACTACTACCGTGAAAAAAATTGATGTGTTTGATTCAGGGGGATGTTGTTCAACCAACGTTACAGATCCTAAAGCTAAAATGAATTCCATTCGTTTCTCAGCAGCTGCAAATAATTTATTAGTAAAAGGATATGACATTAACAGATATAGTTTATTAAGCCATACCGAAGTATTTAATTCTAATGAACAAGTAAAGACACTAATGGATGCTGATTTGAACAATTTACCTATCACAATAGTTAATGGGGAAGTCGTAAAAACTAAAGATTTTCCATCTAATGAAGAGCTTGCGAATTGGCTCAATATTTCCATCGAAGAGATATTAAAAAAACAAACGGTCAATATTCAAATCAAAGGAAAATAATTAAAACAACTTAGGAGGTACTACAGATGATTCCATTATTTGATGTTAATAAAATTGATATTACACCTTATTTATTTTTCACTGGTAAAGGTGGAGTTGGTAAAACTTCAACAGCATGTGCAACAGCTATATCTTTAGCAGATCAAGGAAAGAAAGTTCTATTGGTAAGCACAGATCCCGCATCCAATTTACAAGATGTATTTAATACGAAATTAGATATGCATTACAAGGAAATACCGGAAGTACAGAATCTTTATGTTGCAAATTTGGATCCTGATCAAGCGGCTCAAGAATATAGAGAAAGCGTAGTTGGTCCCTATCGTGGGAAGCTTCCTGATGTGGTCATTCAACAAATGGAGGAACAACTTTCCGGATCATGTACAGTAGAAATCGCATCGTTTAATGAGTTTTCTACACTGTTAACGGATAAGAAAATCCAGGCTGAATTCGATCATATCGTTTTTGATACAGCACCAACTGGACATACTTTAAGATTGCTTCAACTACCCAATGCATGGAATGAGTTCTTAGAGGATAGTACAGAAGGAACCACAAGTATGGGATTACTTGCTGGGTTAAACGAACGGAAAGACGTATACGAACAAACGGTGAAGGTTTTATCTGATCCTATGCAAACGTCGTTAGTGCTCGTCACTAGAGCAGATACTGCGCCACTACAAGAAGCAGCACGTGCTTCAAAAGAGTTAGCTGACACTGGGATTCGTAACCAAATGCTTATCATTAACGGGTTATTGTATCATCCCATGTTATCCGATGCTACGGCAGCCGCTTTCGCTTCACGTCAAGAAGAAGCACTAAATCGCATTCCTGAAGCATTAAAGACACTTGCTACATGGGCTGTCCCACTGGTGCCATTTAATATTACAGGTGTAGAAAATGTGCGCAAACTTTTCGACGAAACGCAAAGCATCCCAGATCAAAATTCAGAATTAAAGGATATGAATTATCCTCATCTGACTACAATTCTTGATGATATTATAGAGCGTAATCAAAGAGTAGTTTTCACGATGGGCAAAGGGGGCGTTGGCAAGACAACTGTAGCGAGTGCAATTGCTGTTGGATTAGCAGAACGTGGCAAAAAGGTTCATCTAACAACAACGGATCCAGCTGCTCATCTTGATTATGTCATGCATGAAGATATTAAGACACTCATCTCGATGAGTAAAATCGATCAAAAAGAAGAAGTTGAAAAATATAGAGAGGAAGTCTTAAACAGAGCACGTGAAACTATGGATGAACAAGGTGTTGCTTACGCAGAAGAAGAGCTAAATTCTCCGTGTACCGAAGAAATTGCTGTATTTCGTGCTTTTGCTAATATTGTTGAGCGCGCGGACAATGAGATTGTCGTGATAGACACAGCTCCATCAGGACATACACTACTGCTACTCGATGCTACGGAATCTTATCATAAAGAAATTGCAAATTCTTCAGGTGAAGTCCCTGTATCTGTTCAAAACTTATTACCCCGATTACGGAATGAACAAGAAACAAGTATTGTTATTGTAACACTTGCAGAAACAACACCGGTTTATGAGGCGGAACGACTGTCTGCGGATCTACAACGTGCTGGAATTACACCAAAGTGGTGGGTTGTGAACCAGAGTATGATCATGACTCATACCCAAGATCCAATTCTTCACACAAGAGCATTGGGAGAACAACCATGGATTCAGCGTGTGAAAGACACATCCGATGGAAATTTCGTTGTTATTCCATTGCATAATCAAGAGATTATTGGCTATAAAGCACTCAAACAATTAGCAACAAACTAAAATGACATGGAGGATTAGGCTATGAAGATTACGAATAGTGCTAAGGTATTCATTGAGAATATCATGAAAGATAATGAAGGAAAGATCCTTCGTATATCCCAAACAAGTTCAGGATACTGTGGCCCAAATGTAAACCTTGCATTGGATGATGCGAAAATAGAGAATCATATTCAAACCATTAATGATATACAAGTTGTGATAGAGCCAGAGGCAGATTCAGTATTAAACAACATTATTTTAGATTTAGATGAAGGAAATTTAGTGATCGTAAATGAAGGATCTAGCTGCTGTTAAATTCCATTATGCGATACTTGCAAATTGCAAATAAATAAAGTATAACTAAGGGAAAGGACAGGAGGGAAGTCACTTGGAAAATTTGCGGGATATGTTTCAGATTATGACTCGGCGATTTGGAGTACTGAATAAAGTATGCTGTACGGCTGGTGGAATTGATATCTCTCCCATACAGAGCCACATCCTATATGAAATAGATAAACAGCATAATCCTAACATCCAACAAGTAGCCGATACACTTGGAACAGATATTACAACATTTAGCCGCCAGATCCAAACTTTAGTTAAAATGAAACTTGTACAAAAGACACCAGATCATAGTGATCGTCGTATCTATGTCCTTTCCCTAACTGTTGAAGGAAAGTTTATTGCTGAAACGATTGATCAACAAATGAATTCATATTTAACGGAAGTATTTTCGCATATGAATGAGTTTGAGCGCCAAACCGTGATTCGTTCTATTCAGTTACTTAATGAATCTATGGCTAAGTCAAAAGTGTGTTGTTCACCATAAGGAACGACTTAAAGCATCTTACGACGGATGATCCTGCAATTGAGATCGATCACATAGCAGCTGAAGATATCGAAGATATGATAACCTTTTGACAATTGTAATGTCAAAAAAACAAGTACTTCTAATTAGTGAGTAAACACTAATTAGAAGTACTTGTTCAAATACCATAGATCGTTAATGAGAAATGGGGAGCATCCACAAATCGGACGGTACATTTATGTAGGTAACTTTGTGTCATTGTACAAATGGCTGTCGGATGACAAGAATGTGTTCCGCATAGAACCCGCATAAATTGCGGGTTTTTCTTTTTTACGGTACATATTCTTGTCAAAAGCTAATGACAAGAATATGTACCGAATGCCGAAATAGGCCAAGAATATGTACCGTTAACCGATAATTAATATATTCAAAACCAAACCACCGGAAAGACGTCAAAAAAGCATGATATTACTGTAAGAGGGAGTAAGAATTTCTGGGCCGGACTAACAGGCAGGATTGTTCAACAATTTCACGAATAACCTTTAGGATAGACTTTTTACGAAGTTCGTAAAAAGGACGTTATACGCAATTGCACAAACACCTGAAACCATTTCCAAACACAATCGCAGCATATTGTAAATAAATTTCAATTAGGTGAAGCATGAAAGTTTTTGATTACTTAAGAGGCTCAACCTAAAAATTAGCGGTTGATATTTTCATCCTAATAAGCGTAGCCGATTGCATTCGATTAAAATACCAGCTTTGTAACATCGACGATTGCGCGTGAAATAATGTCGACGCTGATATGCTTTGATGCGATTATGTCTTCCTTCCAACGTCGCATTCGTCCAGCGGCAGCTATGGTAGTTCACAATTTCCTCTTCCCAATTTCGCATCGTTTTCAAGGCGCTTTGCATCGCTTCGTGCTCAAGGGCTTCCCCCTGCTGACACCAACGAGTAAACCCAAGCTGGGCCACATGGTGATTTGGCGAATAATCATACCAGTGAGAAACGCCTCTTTCCATTCCCATACCTCACGCAGCAGCGGCGAGAATGCCAGCAGTTGATCTAACTGAGTTCTGCTCTTTTCGGGTAAGGAATCTGCAGGCGGATTCAGCAGGCGATGATGACTTTTCAAGATGACTTTGGCCCGGGGGAAAAGGGTAGACTGAACTGATTTCCGGACCGCCTGGACACTTTCAATGACGCAACCGTGAACGTGGAACCGATCGGCAATTCGGAGCGCCCCCGGAAAACATTCGCTGAGCCAAGTGTGATACGTTTGAGCCAGATCCATAACAACTGCCTTGGGATTTAGGTTCAAAAAATCGGGATGTTGCTGGGCATACGCACGTAACGCATCCAGCTTTCGCCCAGCCAGCAGGTCTAGCATGGTTTCGCCTCGAAGATCGTGAATGCCAGTATTGTAGGTGTATCCTTTTTTGATCGCAAAGTCGTCGATGCCGAGCACCAGTTCTGGCGTGTCTTTGGCTTGACGCCAAGCCTGCTCAAGTAGACGCTCATTCTCTGCGGGCAAGGCCTCTTGATGCATGCGCTGAACCGTGCTGGCAGGTAGATCTTGCATTCTCGCCTATGCGCTGCCGTGGAGCCCAGTGCCTGGTTTACAGTCTGTGAGCGGAAAAAGACGGCTGTATTGTTCCTTGGGACCCACCCATGCATACGACCAAACAAACCCAATCTTGCACCGCGAGCAGGCTAAGCGCAGCGAGGGAATATGCAAAAAGCACTTTTTACCAAAGATGCTGACATGACGAATCTTGCGCGACTTATTGCGGCCATCTCGCTTCACCGCTTGTTCGGAGTGGCAGATTGGGCAGGGCTGTTTGTGTGCCACCGGTGAGGCTTCCAAATGCACTTCCGTTGCATTGTGGGAGAGAACGTTATGCAGTTGTAGCTCTGGTAATCCGAGCATTTCGTTAATATACTGGAGTGGCATCTGTCATTTCCTTTTCTTGTTGTTTGGTAGGACTTACAACAATACAGGATTTGCAGATGTTTTTCCATTTCTATCCTCGTTTTTTTTCCGCACTCAATTTTCAACCGCTAATTTTGGGTTTGAGCCTATATATGACTCAAATATGTAGCTATGTTACAACCGGAATATGTGAAAAGAGAAAATGTGAAGTGAATTTATTTTTAAATGATTTTATTAATAGAGTTTACAATACTGATTTACGAGATATTGGTTTCGAATGCTTAGATATTTCAGGAGCAGATGGAAAAAGGCCTGAAATTTCTTTCGTTTTTGGTGGACAAAAAACAGTAATAGAGGCTAAGACATTAGTTAATCCAGAAATAAATATAACAATATCCTTTACTGGTAGCGTCAAGAAGTTTGTGTAAAAGAGTAGAAGTAACTCTACGAGTGTGTTTTAGGTATGCAGGTGTTTCTGGGGCGGGGGAACCCCGCCCCCAGAAACAGGACGAGCGGAAGCTACTCTCCTTCCCGTGTTGGTATTGTTGGATAGCGGGCTTCGAACAGCTCATTCAGCTTCTTTTTCACCGCATCCACACCAAATCCTGGGACTACACGTTCTGCAAAGCGTTCATTGTAATCCGTCGCTTCCAAGTACACGATTTTCTCCGCCGCGTCCATATTGGTCAGACTATTCATTGGTTTGAGTCGCTTACGGATTTCCTTATTCATTCGCTCGATCGGATTCGACGTGTAGATGGCTTTGCGGATCTCCGCCGGGTACTTGTAGAACGTCAGTAAGGTTGACAACTGTTCTTCCCATGAGGCCATTTCTTTCGGGTACAGCTTGCCCCACCGGGCTTTGACCGTATCGAATGCGGCCCGGGCTAACTCTTCATCAGGTGCGGTATACACGGTCTTAAGGGCTTCAATGACATCGGTTTTGTGTTCCACCCGGATTTTAGGAAATGTCGCTCGCACTTTGTGAACCACACAGTGCTGCACATCGGCTTGAGGATACGTTTCTTTAAATGCAGCGTCGAGTCCCGGCAGGCCGTCAAACACCCCCAGCAGGACTTCCTGTGCACCACGGGTGTAGAGGTCTTTTAGGACTTCCCGCCAGCCCATTGGAGCTCTCTTGACCGCCGACGTAAAACCCGAGGATTTGACGATGTCCCTCTTCAATGCCCATGGCAAAATAGATGACTTCACCGTCGACGGTGCCTCGTTTGAGCTTCACATAGAGACCGTCCAGGTAAATCACGGAGTAGCGTTGGGCGAGCTGACGCGCCTGCCAGTTCTGAATGTCCTCCAGCACCGTTGCGGTAATGTTGCTCACGGTCGTTGCGGAATAATGGCTGCCGAACATACTTTCAATGAAACGGGCCACGTCTCGTGTGCCCATGCCGCTTTTGTACATTTGGATCACCGCCTCTTCCAGCCAGCCGTCTCTGCGTTGATACGGTTCAAACATTTGTGTCTGGTAGTATCCTTTACGGTCTCTAGGCACCTCTAGATCCTCCAAATGACCGTATTTGGTGTGCAGACTCCGTTTGTAATATCCATTGCGGCTGTTACGCTCACCCGCTTGCTCATTCTCCATGAAGTGCTGAATTTCCGTTCTCATGATAGATTCCAAGTTGTCTTTGACAAACGTAGTGACAAGATTTTCAAATAGATTATTCATGAGATTTTCGGGTACAATAGTCATCGAGTAGGGTTCCTTTCTTGGTGGTTTCGCAATCCCGAGAATACCCTACTTTTTTGTTGCCTGCTAGGCTCCAAATCTTGGTACACAACTTACTTTACGCCATCCCTTTACTGAAAAAATTGCTGAATTGATAGAGAACTTTAGGGGCAAAAATAAAGAGATACGCAAAAAGATTAACCGAAAAAATCCGAGATAATGGGTGTTAAACTGACTTTTGATGGAACAATATTAAGCTTATCAGCTATTTTAGGTAATAAATACAATGACTTAGAGAAGGAAGATCTAACCTCTAGAATATTTATGCAGTATACAATGAAGCTAAATATATGAGAAAAGGAAATGCAGAGTTCGGAAGTATAACTTTGGATGTTTCCAAATACATGAAGCTTAAGTTTAATAATCTGAATAAAGTGAAAAGAAATCTATATAAAAGACCTGAAATTAGTGATTTAGATGATATATATACTAATGGAGCTGAATTTTTAGAACATTCTATTAAAACTGAAGAGTATATTAAATCTGGTGAAAAGAAGTTAAATATTTCTCTTCAACTTACAGACTCAATTAGTGAAACCTTGGTTCCTTGTAGTGTACTAAGCTCTACGTTTTTATCCTCAACAAGCCACATTAAAGATACGATTAGATCAGCTGATAAAAAGCTGGGAACATACAATAACGAATATAAGAAAATTCTTATTTTTAACAACAATTTTTATAGACTGATGACGGGAATAAATGACGGATATGAAGAGTTAATTCGTGAGATACGCAATAATGTTAAAGAAAGTATTATAGATGAGGTATGGATTGAATACACAGAAGTGTTCACTGAACTTGATTATTCTGATTACATTGAAGCAGTTTCGGAAGACAGAAAAGGATATGAACGAATATTACGAAAAGTGAAAAATTAGTTCACTGAAAAAGCTTCTTTTAAGAAGCTCAGGCTGTCGAGAAAGTCTCGACAGCCTTCTTTATGCCCTAATTATTTAAGACGACACCGCGTTAATGTTGTATAATATAGGTAACTATTTATAGAACGGATGGTGTGTTGAATGTTACGTTCCAACCGAGAAAGACAACAATCCTACGAATTTGTTTCCATAGAAGATTTGGTCCCCGAAGACCACTTGCTTCGAAAGGTGGATAAATATATCGATTTTTCTTTTATTGATGAAATGGTTCGACCGCTATACTGCGCCGATAACGGACGCCCAGCTATAGATCCAGTTATTTTATTTAAGATGATTTTTCTTGGATACTTTTACGGTATTCGTTCCGAACGTCAATTGGAGCGAGAAATCCAAACCAACTTGGCCTATCGTTGGTTTTTGGGTCTAGGGCTTAGCGACAAGGTTCCTGACCATACAACGATTAGCTGGAACCGGCGGACCCGGTTTAAAGATACAACGATTTTTCAGGATATTTTCGATGAGATTGTTCTCCAAGGTATTTCGCACCGAATGATTGGCGGACGTGTTCTCGTGACCGATTCGACCCATGTGAAAGCCAATGCGAATAAACATCACTATACCAAACAACAAGTACTACAAAATACCAAAGATTACATTGACGAACTCAATACCGCCGTGGCTGATGACCGGAAAGAACATGGAAAAAAGCCCTAAAACCCAGAGAGGAAGTGAACGAAGAGAAAGAAATTAAAGTGAGCACAACTGATCCAGACAGTGGATATATGATTCGTGATGGCAAACCAGAAAGCTTCTTTTATTTGGACCACCGTACGGTCGATACCAAGTACAACCTCATTACCGATGTGCACGTAACGCCCGGAAATGTCCATGATTCCGTGCCCTATTTGTCGCGTTTAGGTCGCCAGCAAGATCGTTTTGGGTTTGCAGTTGAGGCTGTTGCACTCGATTCAGGATATTTGACTACACCGATTTGTCGGGGGCTACAAAGACGAAAGATTTTTGCCGTGATTGCTCACCGGAGGTTTCACCCCAAGCAAGGCTTGTTTCCAAAGTGGAAGTTTACCTTTGATCCCGAACGTAATCTATATGTTTGTCCAGCGAGTCACGAATTGAAATACAGAACCACAGACCGCAAAGGTTACCGACAGTATGCTTCCAATCCGGAGTATTGCAAGAGTTGCCCGTTGCTGGGTCAATGTACACAGTCCCGAAATCATCGAAAGGTGGTAACCCGGCACGTTTGGGAGGACAGTAAAGATTGGGTTCGGAACAACAGGCTCAGCAAGTCTGGCAAACAGCTGTACCGCAAACGAAAAGAAACGATTGAGCGAAGCTTCGCGGATGCTAAAGAGCTCCATGGGTTTCGCTATTGCCGTTTGCGCGGACTCCGGAACGTCAGGGAACAAGCACTGATGACGGCAGCCGTGCAGAACATGAAGAAGATGGCGATCCACCTGGATAGCCTGGAAAAGTAGGGGTAATCCCCCTACTTTCCCGATTTTACAGCCACCTAAACATGAAAAGAAACCCAAGATATTAAAATAACCTGGGTTTCTCGACACTCTGAGCTTCTTTTAAGAAGCTTTTTCTTTTCCTAAAAATTAACTTACATTTTTTCTACACAAAATTTATATATAATAAGGGAAATTGGAACGGAGCAGGTGAACATATTGTCTATACATCAAGTTTTAATTGCAGATAGTGAATGGAATATGAGAAAATCGCTTCGGTTTTATCTGGAGAAACAAGGGTTTTATGTAAAAGAAGCGACTACAGGAACAGAAGCACTGGAAATGTTAAAGAAGTACTCATTTGATATTATATTATTGGATATTATTTTGCCTGATATGGACGGATGGCAAGTCTGTAAGGTAGTCAAGGAAACCGTTTTTGTACCTATGCTGATATTAACGGAACAGGGAGATACTAAGGACAAGATTCGCGGGCTTAGGATTGGAGCTGACGATTACCTAACCAAGAATATTGAACCTGAAGAGTTATTAGCCCGCATATACTCCATTCTCCGGAGGGTAGCAATTACAAAATCCATGTTTGAAAAAGAAAGATCCCTTGAATTCCCTGGGTTAATAATATATCCAAAAAAGAGGGAGATTTATATTGATGGGATCTTGGAGGGGTTTTCTCAAAAGGATTTTGATTTGATTGTTACTCTTGCTCAAAGAAGAGAAAAAACTTTTACCAGAGAGGAATTGGTGGATAGTGTATGGGGATATGATTTCGAAGGAGAAAATCGTGTAGTTGATACCCATATAAAGAAAATTCGCCAAAAATTCCAAAACGCTGGGCTTAAATATAGTCCAATTCAGACGGTTCGGAGTATAGGGTATAGATTTTTTAAACAGGATTGAACAATTTATATAATTCAATATTACCTATAAGGACACCATGAGATTTTAGTGCTTGGTTATATGTTGATTGTTGTAGCTTTGACGTTAACTGGTAATCAGAATTAAATCATTTTAAGATGGTGAGCTGATGTTTTCTATTTATTCAAAACAAGTTGCAGAATTGTTAAGTGCGCTGGGGATATGGTCATTTCTGATAAGCATTGGAATTAGTATTTTTATAAGTATCATCGGAGTAATTCCTTCAGTTTTTATGACCACCGTAAATGTTTTGATTTTCGGATTCTACCCTGGTTTTTTGCTCTCGTGGATTGGTGAGGTCTTAGGTGCAGGGGTATCCTACAATTTATATCGATTAGGTGTTCAAAGAGTGAACAAGCTTAGAAGGGTAAATTATCTGTGGTTAAATAATCTTAACAATATGACTCCACTAAGGCAGTTTTTCATCTTGTTGTTGGCTAGGCTCATACCCTACGTACCATCCTCCATTGTAACATTGGTAGCCACCACATCCAGTATGACTTTCTTGAACTATATGTTGGCAACTGCTGTAGGCAAGCTTCCCTCCATTTGGTTAGAAACCTTACTTGCTTATGGATATGTAAAAGTAGAAAATAAATCAATGAAAATAATAATTACAATAATGTCACTACTTTCTCTATATATTATTATCCATACAAGTAAGATGAAAAATGGTAAGTTGAATGAAATTCACGAAAATGATCACTAATCCTAGAAATTTATGCATTGTACTATAAAATTGTGTGGTATTTGTGTTGTTTGAAAATAAAAATAGAAAATTTTATATCGGATTGACACAGTGAATATAAATACAATACTATAGCAATAGTTACAAAAAATTAATTAATTATTGCCGAATTTCGTATTGAAAACGGGGGAACCATTCTTGGGTGAATTATTCTTGAAAGCAAAGGAATATAGGGAACCTTTAACCGAACCCTCAGCTAACTCCGTAGGCATTGAAGGGAGAACCTGATTCTGAAAAAGTTTATTTTATCCGTAGTGGGGGCTGCAGTATTGTTCACTTCTGTTCCTGCAAGCACCTACGCAAGTGAAGTAAGTATTGAAAATGAAGTGAAAGAGGTATTGGGGACTCCTTATTTATGGGGGGGGACTACGGCGGCGGGTTTTGATTGTACGGGTTTCATATTGTATATATTAGATAAATTTAATGCAGGTGATTTACCGCGCACATCACAATCTCAAGCTAAAGTAGGCACACCCGTGTCTAAAGATGATCTTCGCGTAGGAGATCTGGTCTTTTTTAACACTTTTGGTACAGGAATTTCCCATGCAGGCATTTATGTAGGTGATGATCAGTTTGCTCATTCCTCAAGCAGTAAAGGCGTAAGAATTAGTAGACTCTCAGAGTCATATTATCGTGATCGTTATGTCACTGCTCGCCGTGTAGTGAGCGAAACTAGCTACCTCAAAATGATTAGTGAATGATGAGTTTGTAAGGTCAGCATCTGTTTTTTTACCTTTTTAATTTCTGGGTTTGTATGCATCCTCTTTAAGAAAAAGACTTCTCACAGGTTGTATTTTATTGTGAGAGGTCTTTTTGCGTCGAGGCTTAGTGTTTAGTGGAAGGTGTGAAAAAACGGTAATAATACAATTGACATACCCCCGAGGGGTACCCTTAGAAGATCGATTTTTCGGAAATGCCAACATTTTTTCTGAAGGTGAGAAAAGGTCTCTCGTTTCTTTCCATCCGGATCTATATAAATACTGGGAAACTACGACAGAAATCACGAAACCTATTTACGCGGGGCACAAAGGTTTAAAAGACGTAACCCGTATGCAGTTAATAGATCTTAACCTTTGGTTGCCTGGTGATATATTAATGAAAGCCGATAAGATGAGTATGGCTCACTCTTTAGAGGTTCGTGTTCCTTTCCTTGATAAAGAAGTGTTTGAGATTGCCCAGAAAATTCCTGCTTCATTATTGCTCGCAATAGGAACCACTAAATACATCTTACGTAAAGCCCTGGAGGGAATCGTACCTCATTCTGTGTTAGGTCGTCCAAAATTAGGCTTTCCTGTGCCTTTGAAAAAATGGTTATTAACCCCAATGGGTGATACCATCCTTCAACAAATTACAGAGAGTGGGGTGGACCAATGGATTCAACTAAATGTTGTTAAAGAGATGTTAAAACAACATCGAATGGGAACGGCCGATTATTCCCGCAAGATTTGGACGATTTATATATTTTCGTTGTGGCATTCCATGTATATTAAACAGTCTATATTCAGGCAAGCTCTAGTCAACTCATAACTCGATAATAGTAGTCAATTGTAGTCGCCTAATTTTGAGATAGCGTAAGCTACCGAGAGGAAAAATATTCAGATATGTGATCCTATCCATCTTAAATCGGGGACTAAATCAACAGTTGGTTGCGAATTATGGAATGACTGGAGAGGAAAAGGAAGGAACATGGTTGTTATTACCCGGATTGCTTTTTTCAATCACTTAAGCAAGGAACAATAACTTCATGAAATATGCAAACTTTCAACATCATATCCACATACAACTCTTCTACAATAAAAATATTAAAAGAAAGCAATTTACAGAGGAGGTACACAGATGGATTGGTCTTTGCTATTGCTGTTGATTTGTCCACTGATGATGGTATTGATGATGTTTGGGATGAGAGGAATGCATGGTAAAGACTCTCATTCAAACCAGTCACAATCCAACTGGACACTTCACGAAGACTATAATGAGTTAAAAGTAGAGAACGAACGAATGAAAAAGCAACTTCTAAGCTTGTCTAAATAACTCATATTAGAGAAAAGCATATAAAACTCCATTGAAATCGCCCATGGATAAATGGAAGACCTTATTAACCATTTTGACGGGGCGATTTCTTTGTACAAGCTATAAATCACGAACTCAGTCTGGCTAGATTTTGTATATAAATACACTTTTAGGATAATATAACTTAGGATGAACAAACATTAAAATTATGAAGGAGTAATAAAAATGACGACAATTTCACATTCTTCGGTTCAACATTTTCAAAGTTGTATTGATAGTTGTAACGACTGTATGCAAGCATGTGAAGAATGTTTAACCTCTTGTCTTAAAGAGACAGACGTGCAAGCAAGAATTCACTGTATCCACACTTTGCGTGATTGTGCGGATATCTGTGCAACAGCTGCCCAATGGATGGCTCGTGGAAGTATATACGCAAAAGAATTTTGCCAAGTCTGTGCAAAGATCTGTGACGATTGTGCTGCAGAATGTTCGAAATTTCAAGACGCACATTGTCAGAAATGTGTTGAGTATTGTCGTAAATGTGCAGATGAATGCCGTAAAATGGCTTCGTAAAGTTGAGGTTAGGTGATTGAGGGGAGCAATGAACGGAATTTTAGATAGTTGCACCCATGAGAAATAAAGAAACGACGAAAGCTAGTAAGAGCTTTCGTCGTTTTGCAATAGTTTATTATTTTTTAGTAACATTGACAGACTAATTCGCCCTTCGTCTAGTGTTGTCATCTAATTAGGATAGGCAATGTTAATTTGTGTTTAATTAGTAAGTCCATATGCTCCCTTATTTATCGATGTGTAACGGTGGGAATATGTTGATGTGTCATGGAGAATAATGGGATTAGATCTTGTCTAAGCCATCATACCAGCCGTATAACCATCCATAATGTTCGTTCGTTAATATTGTAATAATCTGAGGAGTTAAGATGGACAACAACCTAAATAATTCATTTCTGTCCCTATTCAAACCGGAAACAGCAAGCGGAAAAGCTGGAAAATGCTTCAGTCATACAGTCCGTGGTATATCTCTATGGCCTGCCGTGAAGCTCAAATGTGGCATCATCGATGGAGAGGCTGCCACTTTGCCATGGGATCGATGAAGAAGGAGTGCTCTAGAGGGATTTGAATGGGGAGGCCAGGAGGACCAAAAAAAAGGCCGGTAATGGGTTCAAAAAGACTTCTGTGACCATGATGCTCTTTGGGTGGAGGTTCCCCCCCATCAAAGGAAAATCACCCACCCAGCGACATACATATACTGACTTCCACTAACTTCTGTGTGAAGAAGGAAAAAATACTCAGTCCGCTAATCCGGTCTGCTTGTAAAACAGAAAGAGCTTTACTTTCCAAGCTCCATTGATAACTCTGCTTTGTTTGTTCAACCATAGCACCACGCAGAAAAAATAGTTAGGGTCAACACTGACAGAATAATAGCGATTAAGATGCTACATAATAAAGCAGCGCCTCCCCACTGCAAAAATGTTTCTAGCCCTTCGATAAACCTATAACCAAACCATAAAACATACTTACACTCCTCTAAACGGTTTATCTATTGATTTATTTGTGATGCTCTGAATGCTCCTCTTGTTGATTGTTTTGTTGTACGGGCTTATCCAGAAAATCCGAAATGGATTGAGGTACCGCTGTAATAACCAGGATGATGGATATGATCGATGAAATGAAATATACCCATGCCGCAGGACGATCTTTTTTCCACCTTCGTTTCGCTACAACGATAAACCATATGGACAAGAGAAGAGAGATGACTAAAAAAATGAGTTTAAGAGATGGAGCCATGGAGAAGAGCCCAGCACCTAAGGATGTTAATCCTAAGGCAATCAACAGGGTATGAAGCCAATGATGTGCAGATGCAAAGAGCGCGAAAAGGACAGAACTGATCGATTTGAGTAAGGTTCTTTCTTTTTTCAAGGGGGTTCACCTCCTTTATAAATTCTTTACACTTATTATAAGGATGAAATATGGAGTTGAGATGAAGTTATAACGAAGCGATGCCTGTTAGCAGAAACAACAAAGGAGCCATACCAATGTAATTTTAGCGGGGGATTTTGATGATCAGTCCATTGTAAAGGTAAGCGTCAAACGGCCCTCATCCTGATCTCAAGGTTTGGGCTGTTTGACGCTTACGATTTATTTGGTATGTAAGTAGCTCCTAGACCTTAATATCAACAGTTTGCCCTCGATACTGATCCGGTATTTTTGCCGTATGGTTCTGATGAGTGGCCTCAGTGTGTTGGTAATTGGTCGTTTGCTTAATTGCAGCCCCTCCATGCATACCTTCCATTCCACAATTTTTTGGCATATTACCTGCACTTGATACCTGGCTCAAACCTGTCATAAATAATTCCTCCTTGTTGTTTCATTTATTTAATTCCATTTAAAAATACCATTAATATGTGTCGGTTCAATGTAGACATTAAGGAGTTAAGCCAAGAATCAATAACTTCATGGAATGCCCAATGTTTCAACATCAAATCCACAAATCACTCTTCTATAATAAAAATATCAAAAGAAAGACAATTTACAGAGGAGGCACACAGATGGAATGGTCATTGTTACTATTGTTGTTATGTCCACTGATGATGATATTTATGATGTTTGGGATGAAAGGAATGCCTGGTCATGGATCTCATTCGAACCAATCACAAGTAGATTGGACACTTCACGAAGACTTTAATGAATTAAAAGTGGAAAACGAACGATTGAAAAAACAATTAAATATTGACTAGAAAATTTTATAACTAACAATCGAACAATCGTCCTAAGCTAAACGAAGGTGTCACACAACCTACCGTTTAGATAGGGCGATTTTTTTGTTCATTCACATATCAGGGCTATGCATCCCGATTATTTATATTTTTCCTTATTGTTTCTCCATACTTTCCCAAAATTCCGTTGGTATTCTTTTCTTACGGCAATAAAAAAAGTAGATAAATGTAGAGCTGCTAAAAGGAGGCGGGAATTTTGCTTTGCGCAATATTATTGGAATCGCACTTATCGTGATTATCATAATCAAGTAGCAGAATTAATGTCTTCTAGTTCTATCAATCCACTACTGATTGGGCGTTACCAAAGAGGTCTATATTTCCTGTCTGAGGGAGCATATCTTTTGGATCAACTTAATCAGAATATAAATAAAATGGTTAGATTGACGGAAGCGACGAACCTGGACTATCAAGTGTATGTCAATCGTTACAATGTATTGTTCCAAAACAAGGCAGTATTAAGTAATGTACCTCAAAAACTTACGATGCCAAGGAATTGTTTTTTATCTAATTTATCAGAGAATGCTGTAGCAGAGTCTACCGTAGTCGGAGATGTGCAACAGGCAAACAAGGCTATATATCAAATGGCTCAAGCGATAATGGAATTTGATAGCACAATTCAATGGGTAGATAACCAAACCAAGCAAACGATGTTGCAGGCACAACAGGCTTCCGAAGCAATGAATATGGAGAACGCAGCTACAACAAGTCAGACAAGTGGTTTAATACTGTAAAAAGTACTGTTATCATAGTGACAAGAGACGGTATTTGAACACTTCCAATCGAAAGAGCTGCTCATAGTCTGATTGCAACCAAACCGCAATAGGTTGAAAATGATCAGACGGTTTAATTTTTAGGAGGGATAAAAATAATTAGGTTTGATTTACCCTGAAATTGTATTGAATCTATGGAGAAAGATAGGAGTATAAAAATAATAAGGCTCGGCCAACCTATTTGTAAATTAATAGAAGGGGTGTTGAATTTGGGGGCATTGGGTACTCTTTTTCTTATAGCGGGTACAACTACAGTATGTTCTGGAAAGACTCAGCAGGTCTTTCCCATAGCACATGTGATTAATGATATATATTTACTGTCCCAGCTTTCGGATGAAGTCATACATATCTAAGGGAATATGAAGACGAGGAATTCATTCCATAAGTTACTGGCTCCAATCGAAGTATACGTTTGTGCGGATGAAGTAGGTTCCAACCATAATGAAGAACAGTTTAATACGAAGTATTACTCAGGATTGTTTCATGGATCAAAAACAATACGGGATGAATGTTCTAACCTCCAAATTATTGCAAAGTCGGTGTTGCCTGATGAGCAGTGGAGAATGGCTATAGGTACACCAGCTATTCTTAATGAGACATTCGGTGTCCACTAGACTTACTTTTATCGAATGGTTGTTGAATATGCTCAGGCTTCGGGGCAGACCTAGAGTCGATGAGTGAAGCTTCCTTACGTTCGAAGGTGATGTGAATTGAAAGAAGTATAACGGTTACAATGAGCATAAGCGCGGGACTGCGATATATCCATGGGGACTGGCTAAGGATTTTTTCTTCAATCTGCCCTTGAAGCATTAACAGGTGGACAAACTGAAAAATACCACTGATAACCATAAATGCTAAGATACTTTGGCTCCACTGTGAAGTGGGAAGCATATTAATGAGCATCGCGCCCGTCATCCCTGCCATCATGCCAGATAATGCCCCGTTCAGAAAGGCACCAATACTGATTATCGCCCCTATACTGCCACCTGCAATCATCCCGATAAGAACACAAATGAAAAGGGATAGCAGCAAGTTATGACTGAGTAACAAACCCGCAATCGTTCCTCCCCCAAAGCCGATGATCATGCCGCTTACCATTGGGGATATCATCGTGATCGTACTTGTAAGATTACAACGGTAGCGGTAAATGAAACCGAATGACCAACATGCCATGAAAACATAAAAGATTGTAGCAACCATCCAGCTTGTCATTTGTACAACCCCCTGTTTGTTGATAATGTATCGTATGGCCAAAGAGAGGGATTCATTCCACCCTAAAATATAGGGTAGAACTTCATAGTTTCCACACAATTTTTATGTAAAGTATAGTTAATAAAATTAAGATATTACAAATTGGAGGAAATGGAATGAAAAAGGTTTTAATCATTGGATCGTTAACGTTGTTATTAAGTGCCATTTTATCTGGATGTCAAGTAGGCAATAAAGACTCTGAAGCAGCAACCAATGAACCAAAGAGTACTACGATCTCAGAACCTTGGGTGGGGACTAAAAATACGACACGCATTAATACGTCTGATCCGACTCAGGCAGCAGTTCTGGTCTCCCGCACACTTTGGACGGCGGAGACAGAAAATAATAGACCCTCAAGTGTGGTTTTGACCGATGTGAGTAACTGGCAAATCGCTGCGGCTAGCACCGATTTGATTCATCACCCCAGCAATGGGCCGGTTCTCTTTTTTGGCAAAGAGAGTGTTCCTTCTGTAACAATAGAAGAGCTTAAGCGGCTGAAGCCGATGGGTGCTAAAGGGAATGAGAACATACAGATTGTTATTGTAGGGCCAGTATCGTCAAGCGTTGAAGAGCAATTGAACACCTTGGATATGAAGATCGATAAGATTGAAGGGGACGAGCCAGCAGCTGTTGCACAGGCCATTGATGCCTATTATGCAAAAGCAGCGGGTGAGCTTCCACAGGCCGTCATTGTTGGGTCCATGGATAGTCCTGAGTATACATTACCAGCTGTAAATTGGATCGCCCACATGCCAGAACCATTACTCTATGTGAAGAAAGACGAAATTCCTGCAGCTACAGTGGAAGCTCTGAATAAGCGCGGAGGAAAGGCGACCATCTATGTCCTTGGTCCAGACTCGGTTATATCCAGCAAAGTTGAAGAAGAATTAAAGTCTTATGGATCGGTAACCCGAATTGCAGGCGAAAATCCCTACGAAAATGCGATCGCTTTTGCCCAGTATAAAGATACTAACAATAATTTTGGATGGGGAATCACTACGCCCGGACATAACTTTTCGTTCTTGA
The DNA here is from genome assembly GCF_038008265.1 of Paenibacillus sp. FSL K6-2859. Classification (NCBI taxonomy): domain Bacteria; kingdom Bacillati; phylum Bacillota; class Bacilli; order Caryophanales; family Paenibacillaceae; genus Paenibacillus; species Paenibacillus sp. FSL K6-2859. The sequence continues at coordinate 303,311 of NZ_JBBOYU010000002.1, forward strand.
CGACAGATTCGACGATGCTGGCAATCGCTGCTGCTCCATTTAGTCATTTGGGCAAACACGCTCCGTTGATTTTTACAGAAAAGGATGGACTGCCGAATTCTGTGATGGAATATTTGATGAATGTTCAACCCAAATTTCAGAAATCACCTTCAGAAGGTCCCTACAATCATGCCTGGGTAACCGGTGAGAGCTCAACAATTTCTGCCACTACCCAAAGTGAGATTGATGATATGCTTGAGATTTCCCCTGCATCTGGCGGAAACCCGCATTCCGGCCATTAATTGTCATTCATAAACTGATATCAAATTCTTGATATCACTGAACAGGCTGGCACCGGTCAATTCTCGGTTGTCAGCCTGTTTTGGTACACATGATCCGTTGAAAGTCATGATAACCCAATCTTTACCCAATGTTTCAACATATTTTCTACATATTCAGTCCGTACAATAAAGATAGCTAATCAGATCATCAGGTAAGAAATGATAAAGTCGTATACCGAAGGGGAATCATATGAGAGTAGAATTATTTGAAATAGGCGGCTTTACAATTCGATCCTATGGAGTTGTCGTCACACTGGCGGTTTTGGCGGCGGTGGGAGTGGCATTATACATAGCAAGAGATACTTCTTTTCGTGAGCATATACCCAATTTGATGATTTACGTTATAGGTGGGGCAATTCTTGGAGCCAGAATCTGGCACGTGTTCTTTTTTCAATGGGACTATTTTTCGATGCATCCTTCAGAAATTATTGCAATCTGGAACGGTGGGATCTCTATACAGGGAGCATTGATTGGGGGGAGCGTTACCGCAGCAGCCTATGCCCGAATCCATCGGATCTCCTTCTGGGAATTAGCAGATATGCTTGCGCCAGCAATCATATTGGGACAAGCGATTGGTCGCATAGCCTGTTTTCTAAACGGAGATGCTTTTGGTTCACCTACTAATGCGGGTTTTGGAGTCGTTTATCCAGAAGGAACGTTAGCCTATGAGCAGTATGGAGCTGTTCCATTATGGCCGGCAGAAGTCTGGGAGGGACAGTGGGACTTTGTTGTCTTTGCTATTCTTCTTTCCTTAAAAAACAAGAAACTGCCTAGAGGTGTTCTTTTTCTATCCTACAATATTCTCTATGCAGCTGGCCGATTCTTACTGGAATATCTCCGTGGAGATTCTCCGCGGTATGCGCTCGACTGGACAGCTGGCCAATGGACTAGTGTTTCGGTAATGAGTGTGGCTCTGGTTCTTATGGTGTACTTTATAAGAAAACAAAGACTGGATACACCGATAACTAGCGGTACAGCGGGTTGAAGTAGATAAAATAAAGAATGGAGAGTGTGGGTATAATGTCAAAACTACAGGTATTGATCGTAGATGATGAGTGGAATATGCGGAACTTACTTCGTATTTATCTAATGAAAGAAGGATTTCGAATTCAAGAAGCTGCAACGGGTCAAGAAGCCCTGTCTATGATAAAAAAAAACACCTTTGATATCATATTGCTGGATGTAATGATGCCTGATATGGATGGCTGGCAAGTATGCAGGGCTGTCAGAGAAACAGATACCGTACCTATTCTGATGCTCACGGCACGTACGGAAACCAAAGACAAAATCCATGGACTTGGGGTAGGGGCAGATGATTATTTAACGAAGCCCTTTGAACCTGAAGAGTTATTGGCTAGAATGTATTCGTTAATCCGGAGGTCTACGATTACTCAAGTCTTGCAACCCCCACAATGGGTGCTGGATTTTCCAGAGTTAAATATTTTCCCGGATGCTCGAGAGATTCGTATTCATGAGGTTCCTGTAGATTTTACTCAAAAGGAATTTGATCTTCTTATGATGTTAGCCCAGAGCAAACAGCGTGCCTTTACCCGGGAGGAACTGGTTGAACGGGTTTGGGGACATGATTATGAGGGTGAAATTCGAGTGGTGGATACTCATATTAAGAATATTCGTGAGAAGCTGCATAGAGCTGGAATGAGTTATAATCCGATCCAAACGTTGTGGGGAGTAGGCTATAAATTTCAAGCGGCAGAGAATCAAGATGCGAAATAACCGTATAGGGTTAAAACTAGGACTTGTGATCATTACTGTACTCTTGATTGTTTTGTTATTCCTGGGCTTTGCCATCGACAAAATGTTCACAAATTTTTATACCGCCGAAATGCGAAAAGAAACCGAGGAGATTGCCTCCCACTTTTCGGTTATGGCTAATGCTGCCGATACGACATCCGAGCAGACCATGATGACTTTTGCGGAGTTTTCGAATGTTAGTATCTTTAATATTTTAGAAAATGGAAAAGTAAATCTTCACTCCGGTGTCCATGATTCAGCCGACCGAGCGTTTATTCGGAATTCTGACCTCGAAAAGATTTTTACCGGCAAAAAGGTTAGCTTGCTGTATGAAGATCCTGACGGACATCGTTATTTTGTTTCCGGTCAACCGATCTCTAGCGAAGGTGTCATTACCTCAGCCCTTTATGTAATGTCTTCTACGGAACAAATGGAGCAATCCCTATCTGGAGTAAGGAATTTGCTGATCCTCTCCGGGATGGGGGCATTTTTGCTAGCTTTGGGAATTACGTGGATTATCGCCCAAGTCTTGTCTCGTCCGCTTTTACAAATGCAAAAAGCTACTCGTAAAATTGCTATAGGTGAACTGGAAACCCGGATCGAGATCAAAAGTAGAGATGAAATCGGAAGTTTGGCGGAGGCCATCAATGATTTAGCGGCCGATCTTCAGCGTTACCGGGATACCCGTCAAGAGTTGTTCTCTAACATTTCACATGACCTGCGGACACCCATTACCTATTTGGAAGGGTACTCTAAAGTGGTTAGAGATCACCTCTATGAGACCGAAGAGGAGAAAGAACGTTACCTGGATATCATTTATCAAGAGGCGGTCCGGCTGCAGCATTTAGTCGATGATGTTTTCGATTTGGCAAAAATGGAAGAAGGGAAAATACCCCTTTTACTAGAACGGATCAACATGACGGACCTGGTGGAACAGGCTGTCCAAAAAGTTGAATTGAAGAGAAAAGAAAAAAGCTTAAGCCTGTCGTTCCATCCGTATGGCACCAGTTCTTTGGTTCTTGCAGATGGTAAACGGATGGAGCAAATCGTCTTGAATCTGCTGGAGAATGCCGTTCGCTATACAGAGAAGGGTAGCATTAATGTAGATTTGCAGTATACCACTACATCGGTAATCTTAATTGTTGAGGATACAGGGATAGGAATTCCTGAAGAAGACCTGCCTTATATTTTTGAACGGTTTTATAGAGTGGAAAAATCTCGTTCCCGTCAATTCGGGGGGACGGGATTAGGTTTATCCATCGTTAAAAAGCTAATTGAGTTACAGGGCGGGGAAATAACGGTTACCAGTAAGTTAGGCGAAGGTACCCGGTTTGAAGTTCACTTTATGCTGCAACCGAGCCATGGGGGGGAATCATGTGAAGAAAATTGAATGGCTTATATCCTTTCTCTTTATGGGAATAGGGGTCATGTGTATGACCCTGTCAGCCGTTTCTTTTCGGAGTGAGACGCTTCTTCAATTTGGCAGTTTCGTAAAAACATTTTTGATATGTGCAGTACTCATCGCGATAAGTTTGTTCCTGCTGCTGAGAGTATTGAATCTAAACAGAAGGTCAAAAAAATAAACCTTGCCAGTGTGGATAAAAGGGAGCAGTAGTTAATGCTGCTCCCTTTTTATTTCTATTTAAGAACGCTACCACCAAATAGAAAACGTTTTTCCCATTTGGTACCTTCAATGTTATCAATCCGAACTCCACCTGATTTTATGGAATAAGTTTGTATAATTTTACTGTTTCCGATATAAATGCCGTTATGCATAATTCGGGCCTTATTTTTGTTAATCCCCTTATAATCGGTTTCTTTGCTGCCACGGTAAGACATAAAGAACATAATGTCGCCCTGGTTTCAGGATTCTCCAGTTGGTTATGTCCATTCCGTTTTTTTGATATAAGCCCCTTGAGTCCTCGAATCTGCGGGTAGTATGATTCCCGTCCCTTCTAGATAAGCTTGTCTTACAAAATCAGAGCAATCGAAAGTTTTAGTGTTACTACGGATTGAACCAAACTCGTAAGGAGTGCCTAGATAATTCATTCCCTGTCTTATTACGTTCTCTCTCAGAGTACTCGCTGTTGCTGTCGACTGTAAAGGGAGCTCGCTAGCCGCATAGGTAGAAAGAATCCCAGATGGACTCGTGAATAATGTTATGGAGACGAAAAGATAGCTATTGTTTTTTTCATGTTGTGTTCCTCCTTATGTTGTCATGTGAATCTGCTCACATCCTAACATAGGGTTTTATAGATTTGTAAGGCGTAATATTTGGCACCATCATTTTCTATAAACTCCATTGAAACCACATAAAGTCCACATGATTCCCACAAGAACTTTAGCTACAATATGATTTTTTACAAGAACATTCTTTCTCCATACTTTTCCCAAAGTACATTGGTACGCTTGAAATACAGCAAGAGCATCAGAGTATTGTTAGACAAACTGTTCATTAAGAGGAGGAAATGATGCAGATGGACGAGTCGAGTATGCCGTCAGGGTTTAGAGTTTCTGGAAGTGCAGAAGGCATGATGGGCGCGGGGAACTATAATTCAGGTGGTGTGATGAGTGGCCTTTTATCTGGCTTGACTCAGTTGTTAGTTGTGGTGTTAATTCTTAGCCTGGCTATCGGACTAGGAGTATGGGTGAAGAACAAGTATTTTAAAGAATCATTTAACAGAGGGAAAGAATTCATTAGCAATGATCCTATGCTGAAGACGATAGTCGTTCTGGCATCCACCTTACTGGGTGTACTTGTGGTCTTGTATCTCTTGGGTATTCTGATGAATGGAGGATTTTATCCAAATCAAATTGGACTGATTTCCAGCTTAAGTGTTTCGGCAAAAATAACGTTTTTTATTATACTGTTGACCATCCTTATGATCATGGCATTGATTGCTTTCTTATTCAGCTATGTGAAACAATATATCACTATGGCTTCTTCAAATGGAGCTTTCCTTACCTCAGGAAAAAAAGAGAAGCCCACTCAAAAGGATAAAACAGCGAACGATTGAATCTAACATGGAATTGAAGAAATAACGATACGAAATTGGAGGGATTCAAAATGAAAAGCAATAATGGGTGGCTGAAACTAGCCATAATCTCGTTTGTTGGGTTAATTATCATGGTGGTAGGAGGAACCATGCAAGGGACTAGGAATGGTGTATCGATGGATCAGATGGAAAATATGATGCAACAGATGAACAAATTACAGCAGGAAATGATGCAAATGCAGCAAGGCTATATGGGACAACAGGGTTCTACTATGGGAAGCTCAGGCGGTATGATGGATGATGACATGAATATGAACAACGGCAATTCAAGCAGCAGTGGCGGCGGAATGGGAATGATGTAATCGTTCGAATAGTCAAATCCAATGGATTCAGGAAAAAGAACAAGCTGACTTCGGAAAAACCGGGTTACAGCTTGTTCTTTTCTTGTTAATAAATATTTGTGAATTTTTTCTATCTTTATGATTAACCCAATGTTTCTACATATTTTCTACATAGTCATTCCCTACAATGAGACTATAACAAATCATATTTTTATGGAGGTAACGATATGGATTGGTCTTGGCTAATCGCTCTGGTTTGTCCGTTAATGATGATATTTATGATGTTTGGTATGCGAGGTGGACACAGCCATGGTCCTCATAAGAAACAACTTTCCGCTGGTGAGGTACAGCAAGAATTATTGAATTTAAAAGCACAAAATGATTTATTGCAAAAAGAAGTGCAAGGGTTAAAAGATAAAGCAGTCGTAAGGGGGAATTAGGAATGAGTTGTTGTGGAAATCACAATCATGGAAAACAAGCCCACGAGGATAACGGTCATGATCACGGTGAAATAAAAAAACATGGTTGGTTTATGAAATTATGCTGCATCCTACCTATTGTTCTTATAGGGATTATGCTTGTAGCGAATTCTTCCAAAGGGGCATCTAGCAATATCTTAACATACAGCCTGTTACTTATTTGCCCGCTCTCACATTTAATATTGATGCCGCTAATGATGCGAAAGAGAAACATAAAATGATCCTTAATTACTTTAGTTGGAGGGCATAACTATACTATGAACAAAAAAATGATAATCGGTCTGTCTATCCTTATTCTTGCAGTAGGACTCACAGCATGTGGTAATGGTTCAAGTACGAAACTGAACTCTGCACTACCAGCTGCTAATAGTCAAACTGTAGAGTCGAATAAACCCTCCCCAGGAGAAGGAGCCTTGGAAGAAAGGGGAGTCTATTATACAGCGAATGAAGGAGGCAGCATCTCGAAGATAGATGCAGCCACCAATAAAGTACTAGATACCATTCAAATGGATGGAGCCGTTCACAATGTTCAGATTTCACCCGATGGAAAAACCGTTGGAGTAACGGTAGTCCCCGAAATGCCGGAGATGAGTGAGAGTGATGATAATCATAATTCCGATCATGACATGAACGGATCTGCGGTATTTTATGATACAGCAACAAACAATAAGATTCACCAGGTAGAGGTGGGATTACACCCTGCACATATCGTATTTACAGAAGACAATAAGTATATCCTGATCTCCAATAATGAAGATGATAATGTGACGGTTCTTGATGCCAAGACATATGGACAGGTAACAACAATTCCTACGGGAAAGGGACCGCATGGATTTAGAGTTTCTGCAGATAGTAAATTCGCTTATGTTGCTAATATGAAGGAAGATACCGTCAGCGTGTTAAACCTCCAAACGATGAAAGAAGAACAGAAGATTACGGCAGGACAGACTCCTGTTACAACAGGTATAACAAGTGATGGTCAAACCTTGGTTGTTACGCTTAACGCTGAAAATGCAGTTACCATAATGGATTTGGAAAAAGGTAGTAGTGTGAAAGTACCTGTTGGTGCAGGCCCTGCACAAGTCTTTATCCAGTCAGATGATCAATATGCCTTTGTTGCCAATCAAGGTACAGAGGAAAACCCTTCAAACAGCATTTCCAAAATCGATTTGAGTACACAGCAAGTGGTTGCAACCATAGAAACCGGCAAGGGTGCTCATGGTGTCGTAACAAGTACGGATAATATCCGCATATATGTAACGAACATGTTTGACAATACCGTCAGCGTCATAGATAACCAAGAAAACAAGGTGATCTCCCAGGTTAATGTAGGTGCAACTCCGAATGGTATTAGTTACACACCCTAAGCTGATATAGAGTTCATATTGATTTTCAATGAATGAGTACAAAGCGAGAGGGTAAGGACGTTGCAGAACATAAAACGTGGAGACGTTGTGATTATTGGTATCGTACTTTTCATTGTAGGTTTGATATACGGAGTGAAATGGTTTGATTCACGGAATGATACGTATGTTCAAGGCCAGTTAGTTGCCCAAATCACGGTGGATGGCAGAACATATAAGACCGTCAATTTAACAAAGGAAGAGCAAATTATCGATATCCAAACTAAATACGGACATGATACCTTGAAGGTATTTGATTACGGTATCCAGATGATATTTTCTGATTGTCCCAAAAAAATCGCCTTACAAATGGGCTTTATTTCGAAGCCTCATCAGCAGATCATTTGTATTCCTAACCGGGTGATGGTTGAAGTACTTAACCCAGGCGGTAATAAAAATGCGGATGAACTTGACGCTGTCATTTAACTTTTGGGATTTCCTTGAACAAAAATATTTATTTCTGAACTTCATTCATCCCCGTTTATTCAGAGAAGAAGAAAATATAGGAGGAGATACTAAATGAGAAAGAAGTTTTGGATTGGTCTTAGCACAGTTATATTAGCGATGGGTATTGGAACAGCAGTATATGCAGCGGGAGATGAAACATCCCACCTGAAGGACATGCTTCCCTTCATGAAGGAGATGCACCCTAATATGTCCGAAGATCAGTTATTAGACATGCATCAATCCGGAGACATGAGCAAAATGATGCAAGGTGCCGATATGAGCAAAATGATGCAATCGATCTAAGAGGGCTTTCAAATAACAAGCTGACTTCCCGTTTTGAACCGGTTGTCAGCTTTTTTCATTTTTAAGAATATGTATTCATACTTGTAGGAAGCACGAAGTCCTATAGAGTTTGTTGCATTTCCGACATCCATCACCTGCGAAATAAAAATCAGAAATTAAACTGGATCTTGATCGGTTAAACTGAGCTTAGGAGGGGGCATTATTCTCCTTTAAATTGCCCTAAAGGACTCCTCAGGCACATCGTAGAAGAGCAGTGTATGGATGTTGGGACTCACTGATTAAGATTTATGAGCCAAGAAGTAAATTCTCAATGTACTTTTCCAATAAATTCAGTCCCACTTGTCCAATACTTGATCCTGCTTTCACTGTGAATTCCTTGATTTTTTGCATAGCGGTAACCTTGTTAGTTTCAGGAGTTGTTTCATCTTTCAATTCATCAAGTGCAGTTTTTAAATTTAAATACTCTATCTTTGACGACGTTTTATCTTTGAATATTCTTAATAATTGTTCATCAAAATCATTATAATTTAAACCTCCATTTATTTCTTTTGCTATAATTCCCCTTACATTGGAGAGGATTTGTGGGTTGTGAATGTTTACTGTATCTACGTTACTAATGAATCCATTAAGATAGTCAGGACTTGTAATATCTAAGAAAGAGTCTGGTCTTGTCGTTGTAACCATGCTGTTGATTGGATCTGGTGAACCCAGGTCAATCATTTCAGAATGCAATCTATGTTTAATAGCTAACAACTTTGATTCTTGTTCATATTTAATATCTATTGCTAATCTTTTTGCTTCTCTAGCATATTTACTTATAATTTTACTCATCTCATTTACTTGATAAATTTGCATCCAATAGCATACTACTTGCTTGATTAACATCATTTGCACAAACTTCTAAAAAGTCAGTGAATTCAGTGAATGATCTTTCAAAGTTCTCTGAATCCAACGTTTGATCATCACAATAAAAAGAGTATATTACACCATTCTGAGTATTCATTTGATCTAGGTTTACGTTGAATCCCTTCGTTTTCTTAAGATAGTCTGAAAAAAGGGAGAGGAGCTTATCAATTTCATTTGACCATAACTGTTCATTGTTTACATATAACCTAAAAAGTAATCCTTTTGTGGTTTCTTTTAAAAAGGCTCTAGTTGATACTGAAATTTCTAATCTCCGATTATAAGGAACAATTTCAACCCCGCAGTTGATAAGATAATCTATAACTAATTTCTGTTGTGTTTTGCCTGCTTCCCGTTCTTTCTTATACTCTTCATCATCAAGTTCAAGCTCGACGTCAGAATTGAATATGTATTTCAAGTTATCTTCATACACATAGACTTTGTGAAAATATGGTTTCATTGCGGTACATATTCTCCTTAGGCCTTCGAAGTATTCGTCGTCGCAACATCTAAGAATAGCACTTTCAGTCAACTTCATAAAAACATGTGAAATATTCTCTTGTTTTCTGTTTAGCATCTCTCCAATTATCAGGAGAAGAACTTAATAGTTTATTTATATATACCTTATCTAATATCTTTAATTCATTGACAATTGATTCTGTTGTTAATTCACCGATTAACAATACCTTTTCCTGTAGGTTATTCATACGAAATCGCTCCTTATTTTCTTTTATTACTTTCATTTGGCTAATCTTAAGCACTATTAAACATGCTCTAATTTATGAACGTTGTAAGTAAGGTATTATCTTGATTGTATATTCGTGAAAGTTTTAAACTATCCTGCCATGAATACTGGAACGGACGTTGCGATGGAGGCAGTAGATGTAACTCTGATTCGAGGTGACTTGACGAGTATTCCTGATGCCATATATATGAGCCACAAGACAATGACTAAGACCCGCCAGAATCTGTTCTGGGCTCTTGGTTAAAATACTCTGGGTTATTCTTTGCTGCTGGACTCTTGGCGCCTTGGGTTGTAGGAGTGGCTATGGCACTTAGCTCTGTATCCGTAGTTCTAAATGCTCTTCGATTACAACGTGTAAAGCTATAAACATGAAGCGGGTCTGGTATCCCTTTGGTTATCAGAAGTTACGTGTCTCCTACTTTCGATGATTTCAAAAAAGACTTCGAAGAATATCGAGGCCACTGAAAAAGTCCCAATACTAATTTCTCTAAAGACTATACATCCAAGGTGTCAGTTGTAACTACGGGGAATATTTGGACTTCCGGCCGCTGTTGTCGTAAGAATTTCTTGAATTGTACCGCTGTTCGCGGATGAAATTCGGAGACAAAGGCGGTCGCTTTCGCTCCTACAGTTCCAAATTCCCCCTTCGCTACGCTCCTCTAATGTTTTTTAAATTCAAATTATACGGGCGTCTTTTAGAGGGCTATGAAAACTCCATTTCAGGACACCCTTCCTCGATCTTTTCGAGGAAGGGTGTCCTGTTTTGCTGTATATTTATTGTATTAATTCTAGGTGGTGACCCGGATGATTTCAAACCAACAATCCCTTAACCTCAGTCCATTTATGGCGTTTTACGATATCGTCGTACCTAAAGATAATATGCTACGACAAATAAATGACCTCGTAGATTTTTCTTTTGTCCATGAAGAATTACAGAATAAATATTGCCTAGATAATGGTCGAAATGCTGTGCCTCCCATTCGAATGTTCAAGTACTTACTTCTAATTCTCAAGGAATACATGCCTGAGTATCATGTTTAAGTTCTGATGTATGTTTTTCATAAGTTCGTTTGATATCAGTGCCCTTCCTCATCGCCAGTTTTCTCTCTATACCTATGGGAGTGTGGGATCCTGCCGTTTACTGTTGTATACCCTTCAAAGTGATGGTAATGACTGCCTCCTACCAAAGGAATTGCGGGCCCTGTTGTACCTCTAATTAGGTGAACATGCTGATCATTAAATGAGGTTTCTACATTATAATTATGAACATGCGGGACTCCACTAGGAGCTGGATTACGGAAAGAAACCGTTCGTCATCAACATTGAGCAAGTAACGAAACTGAATAATACCTTTCGAACTGCATTATGGTCGGGAGAATATTTTCAAGTTACAGTTATGAGCATTCCGGTTGGAGATGACATTGGTTTAGAAGTACACCCTCATACAGACCAATTTATCCGAATTGAAGAGGACCAGGGTCTCGTTCAAATGGGTGACTCGAAAAATAAGCTGGATTTTGAGACAATGGTCTACGATAACTATGCCATATTGATCCCTGCAGGCAAATGGCATAACTTAACGAACACTGGAAATATACCGTTAAAAGTTTATGTTATTTACGCGCCACCAGAGCATCCGACCGGAACCATACATGTTACAAAGGCGGAGGCAATGGTATCACATTGATAGACGACGCTTTAAATTTAGTATTTATAACTTCAGTTTCATTCAGCAGACAATTATCGAATAGAACAACTGATTTGAAGAAACATAATGTCAAACATGTACGCAATGCGCCAACATTAGTCCCCTCCTTAGTTAAATGAGCCTTTCACCGGATAAAGTTGAGTGAAAGGCTTCTTTCTCGTGTTCATATCCTTTTGCTATCTTCATAACTTCTTCATAAGCTGCAAATTTGTTCTTCATAACTCTCTTATATAGTGTAACTATAAGGAGGAGATACAAATGAAGAAACTTTGGATTGGATTATCAGCATTGGTACTTGTTATGGGGATTGGAACCGCTGGCGCTTACGCTGCAACAGCAAACAATGATACTAACGGCAGCAGTTTTTTCGAAAAAATGCTACCCTTTTCCAAACAAATGCACCCAAACCTGTCAGAGGACCAAATCAAGCAAATGCATGACAATTGCAGCACTTCAAACGGTACGGGAAGTTCAGGAATGATGCAGAATTCTCAATATAGCAGGGGTATGATGAACTTCTAATCCGATCATGATAAGATAAGACCTCATAGAAATGAGGTCTGTCTCATTTTAACAACAAAGCAGGTGATGAAGTTCGTGAAAATTTTAGTGGTGGATGATGAAGAAAATATCCTGCAGGTCATTAAGGCTTATTTGGAAAAGAATAATTATATTGTGTACAAAGCCGATACAGGAAGAGGCGCGATTCATCTTTTTGAAAACTTACAGCCCGATCTGATCGTGCTGGATTTGATGCTTCCGGATATGACCGGAGAGGAAGTATGCAGAATGGTACGTAAATCATCGAACGTTCCGATACTCATGCTGACTGCAAAGAGCAGTGAGGACGATATGGTGAATGGGCTCATGATTGGAGCCGATGATTATATTACCAAACCATTCAGCCCAAGAGAGCTGCTCGCCCGGGTGATTAGTCTTTTAAGAAGAACCAATCAGCGGGAACAAGGGAATATGTCACTGCTGTCATATGCGCAAGGCTGTTTAACAATGGATTTGGAACGTTATGAGGTGAGAATTCACGAGGAGCCCGTATCCCTTACCCATATGGAGTTTAAGCTGCTGGAAATTTTAGCGAAGCATCCGAAGAGAGTGTTCTCACGCCTTGAACTGGTTAACCTTACCCAGGGTGATACCTTTGAAGGATTCGAGCGAACCATCGATGTTCATATCAAGAATATTAGACAAAAAATTGGCGATGACCCTAAACACCCTGTTTTTATCGGTACAGTATTTGGAGTGGGATATAAATTCTTGGTGAGTCCGGATGAGAAATAGAGGCGGATTGAGCAGAAAGCTTCTTATATCCCATGCCGGTGTGGCTCTTGCTGCGCTTCTGTCTATTGTCCTGCTTGTCAACATAGTAATGAATGTTTCGTTCAACCAATATCAGAAAAACCAGGAGCGGGCGGAAATACAAACGTTACTGGAAGTTCTAAAAGAAGCTTATAATGAGTCAACCAGCCAATGGAATACAAATGTATGGATGATGATTTCGCACCAGGCGATGGTTAGTGAATATATCGTTCGTGTATATGACAAAGACCACCAATTGATTTGGGACACTAGCCAAATGGGGATGCAAAGAGAAGTGAATTCCCAGCCTAAGCAAGACACCATTACAAAAGCAATCGTAAAAGACAATCAGCAGGTCGGGACATTGGAATTTCAACCAGTGAACGAAACATCGCAAAGCCAAAATCAGCAGTTTCTGCGAATGTTTAATACATTGTTATGGGCCGCAATGATTCTCGTTATTGCCGGGACGTATCTGTTTAGCCGCTATATGGCCAAAAGCATTAGCAAGCCTCTTTTAGAGATTAAAGATATCGCTTCGCGAATGAGAGAGGGAGATCTCACTTCCCGGGTTGAAGTTATAAATCAAAATACAGAGATTGATGACGTGGGGCGTGCGCTCAATCATTTGGCTGAAGGGTTGGAAAAGCAAGATCAGTTAAGGAAATCACTGACTGCTGATGTGGCGCATGAGCTGCGAACGCCCTTAACTACTATACAAAGCCATTTGGAAGCTTTTCAGGATGGCATATGGGAACCGACGCCGAATAAGCTTCAAGTGTGTCATGATCAAGTCCTGCGACTGGTTCGACTCATCAGTGATTTGGAAAATCTGGCTGCAGTAGAGAATCCAATGGTTCAGCTGAAGACGGAGATCGTATCTCTTAACGATATTGTTGAGATGTCGTTAAATACAGTATCCAGCCAGTTTAGGCATAAAGGACTTACAGCTGACCTGATAAGTACAAATGACGTTTGGATCACAGGGGACCGTTCGCGGCTCGTTCAGGTATTCGTAAATCTGATAAGCAATGCATTCAAATATACGAGTTCTGGAAGTATTCATATTGAAGTGTTAAAAGAGAAAGCAGAGGGCGTAGTCATCGTATCCGATACCGGAATGGGAATACCTGAAGGTGAACTTTCCTATATCTTTGAACGTTTCTACCGCGGGGAGAAATCAAGGAATCGAAAGACTGGCGGAGCCGGAATAGGACTAGCGGTTGTTAAAGCCATAGTGGATGCTCATGCCGGATCTATTCATGTTGAAAGTGAGAATAAAAAGGGAACTACTGTTTGTGTTCGTCTTCCATTAATTCGATGAAAGGATGAGAGGAAATGATGATGGGTTATGGCTCTGGGTTCGGAACATTTGGATTAGTCATCAATTTTTTACTGATCGTAGGTGTAATCTATTTGGTGATAAAATGGGTTGGGGGCAATGGGAATTCACGATTTATTGACAATACTCCAGAGAGAATCTTGGATGAACGCTTTGCAAGAGGTGAAATCACGGAGGAAGATTATTACCGGATGAAGAGCATTTTGCGGGATTGATAACATTAATGGAGATATGGCAAAAGAACAAGGAGCCCACCTCATTTGATTTATCTCCCTCCTGGTTTGTTTATAATTCTAAAAAGATCATCTTTTGGGGAAACGAGAAATATTTGCTCAGAAAGAAACTTATCCATCAAGCAATTCTAAACCGGATGTCTTTAAATGTTCACTTGATCAGCGGTGAAACGTATTGTGGTGTATGTAAGGAGCATGAATTATAACCACACATAACTCATCTACAATAAAAACATCAACATAAGCAACATACAGAGGAGGTATACAGATGGAGTGGTCTTTATTACTGTTGTTGATTTGTTCGCTAATGATGATGTTTGGGATGAAAATGTTGCATGGTCAAGGATCTTTTTCAAACGGAACAAAATCAGAGTGGAGTCTTGAGAAAGAATACAATGAGCTAAGAGTGCAGAATGAACAATTGAAAAAAATCCGCCATTTGTCTAAATAAATCATATTCTTAGAAATAAATAAACGACATGAGAAGATAATACTGAGGAGGAATTTAAGATGGATTGGTCAATACTGCTGTTGTTAATTTGTTCGTTAATGATGATATTTATGATGTTTGGGATGCGGAGGACGCATGGTCAAGTTGGAGGCTCTAATCAGTCACAATCAGATTGGAGTCTTCATCAAGACTATAATGAGATAAAAGTGCAAAACGAACAATTGAAAAAAGAAATCGGAAAGTTATCCATTAACTAAGTGTACTATCCTAGTGTCTAAATTATATCTTCAATACAAAGGCATAAAAATGTACAGGAACTAGAATGTATGGTAGGTGAGAATAGTGTTTAAACATCGAGTGTTAATTGTAGATAATACAGGGCTACGAGAAATTCGATCCGCTTTTACTTATTGGGTCAATAATAGAAGCAACTACGGGTCAGGAAGCGCTGGCGATGATAAAAAATCATCCCTTTGATATTATCCTATTGGATGCCAGAATACCGGATATGGATGGATGCCAAGTATGCCAAATACTTAGAGAAACAGACACTATACCGATTCTTATGCTCTCATCGTGTACAGAACTCAAGAATAAAGTTCGTTGTTTTCGGATCGGTGCGGATGATTTCTTAACCAAATCTTTTGATTTGGAAGAATTGTTAGCCCGAATGAATGCTTTATTACGCCGGGTAGCGATGACACAAACTTCCTTTTCAATGGCAAATACGTTGAATTTCTCGAGGATAAAGCTACACTTTAATCTTAGAGAGATTCAAATAGATGAGACTGTTGTATCACTAACTGAAAAGGAGATGGAGTTACTCGCTACCCTTGCTAAGAACAGTCAATTCGTATCTACCAGAGATGAACTGATAGATAGTATATTCGGATACGATGGGGGGACACGTGTTATAGATTCTCATATTAAAAATATATGTAAGAAACTGAAAAGTGCGGGTTTAGAATATAACCCTATACAAACAATAAGAGGAGTTGGATACAAGTTCTTAGTTTTCACTGAGAACGAGTAGTGAAAAAATCACATTAAGCCGGGCTGAATAATGAGTTATCTTAATTAAAAAGGTCTAAGAAAAGAGGGGCATGCTTCGGCAGCTCCTCTTTTTGCTATATCAATTGGAAATGTTAGTAACTCAACTTGAGTAAAAATACATAAAACAGGGCATCCCTAATGAAAAATGAAATGAAGTAGGTGAGAGCATATTGGTATAAAAAAATAGTTATTACGATTGCCCTCTTTATTATGGTATTTCATCCGTCTGATACAGTTCACGGACAATAGAGGTACCGGCGAAAGTCGCTTTTATTCGGAACGGCAACGTAGGGTGTATGTAAATGGTACGGAGAGCCAGGTATCTAGTTCGGGGAAGGCTTTGAGCCTAGATTGGTCCGCTGATGGAGTGTTACTTTCCTATGTTGAAGAAGATGGAGAAAATCCGCCTCAGCAGAGCGTTAAGATCTATGATGTTAGCACCAAAAAAACAATAAAAATCTATAAAGGGTATTTGTCGAGGTGGACTCCCCACGGTAGTATTCTTGCCTATAAATACAGTACTGTGCTCAATGTTTCAGACTTGAAGAAGTTTAATAACGCTGCAATTGGAGTAGATGAATATGTCTGGATTCCTGACGGCAGCGGATTTATTCTATCAAAAAATGGCGACCTCACACCGGAAGGTTGAATGGGAGCGACGCTTTATAAGAAGATACTGCCGAAGAATTGGGCGGGGGCGAGCTCTTTGGAGAACGTCGAAAAATTTTATAGGCTATCGAATGAGATATCAAATAACGGTTCAAAAATCATTGCGGTCAATCCCAGTGATTTTTCTTTCTCGCGGAGCGGCAGCTGGCTTTCATTTGTTGTATCACCAACAGCATCCTGGTCTATGGACAGCAATATGGTTTGCGCGATCTCATCCGATGGTCGTCATTTTGAAGTATTGGATGAAATCATTTTAGAAGTCGGACGTCCGAAATGGGCACCTTCGAAAGACAGCTTAGCGTATATTGCAGGTGGGGGAAGACTTGTGTTTGGGTTTAAGGAGAAAGATTTAATGACGAAGGAATTCCCTACATTTACAACTTATACACCGGAGAATTACGCCGACTTGGATTTTGCTTGGAAGGACGACGATACGATTTACGTCTCTCGGGTTAAAGAAGCGGAATGGTCAAATGATTTTTCTAAACTCCCTTTGCCAGCTTTATATATTGTGGATACCGTATCAGGCGAACAAACCACCAAGGTTACAATTCCACCAGAAGGATATGGCGATTACGGTCCCGACTACATTCATTCCGTCGATAAATTGATTTGGATACGAAAATACCATTATACAGACACGAATATCTGGATTTCCAATCCTGGCGGAAGTGACGCATACCTATGGCTGAAAAGTGCCGCCTCGCCGGTAATTTATCATCGTCGAAAGGATTCCTAACAGTAATTTCATTCAACTAACGGAAAGATTAGATGAATAAACTAGCGGCAGTTTAAGAGTTTTTCTCGTGCTGTTTTTTTACTGGTGTCCATCTAATTTCAGGAAGAGTTTCCGCTTGTGTACCTAGTGGTTCTTCCGGATTCGGACCGGGTCTCTGGCCGCCGGACGTCCAACTGTATGCCAAAAACAGTTCATGCTCAGGCTACTTTTATTTTCTCTTAATAGTGTCGGTCGCATTACGGATACCTTCCTCTAGGTTATCAGTCTATAACTTATTTATCAAAGGCTGACGATTTCTTAGCTCCAAAACCTTGTAGAATCAACGATTCCAGTCTAAACTATATTTTCTTCATATATCTGAGTGGAAAATAGGGTTAGTGATGAGAGATAAGATGACAGAACAAAATGAATTTTTATTTGCTGTAGGCAAATTTTGTCAGTAAGTTGAGCGACGAAATGTACTAGAAATAAGTCCATAAAAATCACATTCTTTCAACATTGAGTCCACACATAATCCTTCTACAATGGAAATGATAAAAGAGAGCTTTTTATAAAGGAAGTAAACCAATGGTTTTATTTTGGTTACCGTTATTGATTCTCTAAATTTGTTGATATGAGTTAGTTCTTACAATTTTATTCGTTGCTTTCTTTTCATTCCGAACATCATAACTACCATTGAGTATGATGACTAATCATCGAGTATTAATTATTCATAGTGACCGAAATATCAGAAATTTGCTTCGGATTTTTTTATTGGAAAAAGGATTTTCGATAAAGGTAGCAGCAACGTGTAGTTATGCGTTAACTATGGTGAAAAAGCATTCTTTTAATATCATCCTATTGGATGACTTATTGCCGGATATAGAAGAATCCCATGTTCTCGAAATCGTTAAAGATACTAAATGGATACCACTCCTTGAGCTTTCTGCGGGCAAAGCAACATTGGATAAAGTGGGTTGTTTTGGGGTGGACAGTTACTTGGTCAATCCTTTTCATTTACAGGAAAGTTAAGCCGAATGAATTCTTTATTGAGCAGATCAACCCTAATACAAGCTTCACAAGTTCCTCTAACAGAATTACATGTTATGGATTCGTCGGATATGAAAATACGATTAGATGATAACGAGCTTTATATGCAGGGAACATCCATTCCTTTAACTAAAAAAGAGACTGTATTACTTGTTACACTTGCAAAGAGTAAACAACGTGTATTTACCCGTAAAGAATTGGTAGAGGAAATGTTTGGAATTGATTATAGGGGAGGATACCGAATTGTTTATACCCATATAAAAAACATACGAAAAAAACTTAACAGTGCAGGTTTGGAATATAGTCCTTAACAAACCATACGGGGAGTGGGATATAAGTTCCTTGTTTCTAGAGAGGACGAATAATGAACTCATGGGTCTAAAGGATTTGTAATGTTCTTTATAACTGTTTGATAATCCATTCTTTCTAAAGCTTTCAGGGAAGAAATATTAAAAGGCGGGTTGATATGAAATTATCGCGAAAGCTAATGCTCTTTATTTCCACCGTTACTTTGCTACTGACGATTTCACAAGGTACATACGCTATTCTTGGAATGGAATCTCAAATAGAACATATTGCTTCGCAAAAAATGATATCCAACAGTTCAATGGCGATGGCATTGATTAATGAGAAATTCCCAGGTGAATGGATATTAAAAGAAGGAAAGTTGTATTAAGGGGACCTTATCATTGATGGTAGCGATGTAGTGACGGATTCCATAGGGAGCTTAACAGGAGACGAAATTATTATATTCAAAGGAAATAAGAGTGTAGCTATATCAGGCGAGATGGAACAGGGTGAAGCAATGCTACCTGAAATCCAACTGCTATGAACGAATTTGTCAATTCCCCTGTATTCCCCTTTTAACCAAGGTGTTTTCAATCCTTTGGGCATAGAGACAAAACCTGATGCCATCTATATGAGCCGCAAGACAATGACGAACATCCGCCAGAATCTGTTCTGGGCTCTTGGTTACAATACACTGGGGATTCCTATTGCTGCTATCGGTCTCTTGGCTCCTTGGGTCGCAGGAGCAGCTATGGCACTAAGTTCTGTATCCGTAGTTCTAAATGCCCTTCGCTTACAACGAGTAAAACTATAATGATTTAGCGATACAGAAATCCTTTACAAAAACAAAAGTTTGTGACACCTACATTCGATGTTTTCTATAAAAAAAGACTTCGAAGTATATCTTCGAAGTCTTTTTGCAATCTTTCTTTATTACTGATTCATACCAGCCATTCCGCTTACAATCTCAGGATTAACCATCCCAAAGATCATGGCGATGTGTGCAACAACGAGAAACCCGCTGACGAGAATAAAGTGAAGCTTGAGCTTTCCTTCTTCCGAACGTTTACGGCCGATAAGCCCAAGCTCCAAAAGAGCCAGAGGCAGCAGGAAGAATACGCCACTGAGGTAAAATCCAACCGCGACTACGTCTACCCAGGAATGCCACTCTCCATTTACGGTCAGAGGGACAAAAGCTGTCGGGAAGAGATACAAGAAAACTCCTGTAAAGTAGAGACCGGCCAAAATACTGCAGATTCGGTTAAACGCCTTTAATCCACCCTGGACGTTTTTGTTGAAAAGGATAAAGAACTCGGTTACTGTAATAGTCTCAGCAAAAATGACGGGGATTGCCATAAAGATGATCAGATTCCACGGCTGGCTGTCCATAAGAAGGGACATGTAATGAGTCATGTTCATTGATTAATTCCCTCCATTTATATAATTACTGCAAGAGTTATCATATGTGGAAAGTTTGTAGAAGAGATTGGAGAAGGAGTATCAATAGATGGAAAATAGAGTTGAAGATATAGAGTATAGAATTCGTTTAGAAGATAGGTATACTACGTGGATTGAAAGTGAAGGGGAAGTATGGAATACCTAGGAGTGGATTCAGAATTACTCATGCGGTGGCTGATGGTATGGGGAGCCTGGGCAGTCCTCATAAGTTTATTGATAAATGTGGTCATAAGTGTTGTAGGAATCATTCCATCAGTGGCACTAACGACTGTGAATATGTTAGTCTTTGGTGTGGTTCCCGGGTTTCTTCTCTCTTGGATCGGAGAAGTTTTAGGGGCAGCCGTCTCTTATCTTCTTTATCGCAAAGGTACCTTAACTTATAAGGAGAAATATCGTCCGAATAAAACCATCAAATGGCAGTCCCAGATTCAATCATTAAGTCCGAAGCGTCAGTTTTTTAGCATAATAATTGTCCGATCAGCGCCGTTAATTCCTTCATCATTAGTCACTCTAATCTGCGTTATTTCCAAAGTAGGCTTTTCAAGTTTTATAGTTGCTTCTGCGATAGGTAAAATACCATCGTTGCTACTTGAGACACTCATTGGCTATGGATATGTTAATCTAATGGACACTAAATTCAAGTTAATGATTACAATTTTGTTTCTTTTATTGAGCACCATTATTTTTTATCTTGATAGAAAGAAAAAGGGATAATGCATGGACAATAGAAAAATAGTTACTTATATAAATAGGGTTTTTGCGTAATTAAAGCTCGAAAATCTGCATTATACACTAAAAAAGTGTAGAAACTATGTAGTTTAAAAATAAAAGTATAAAATTTGTGAAAGCATTGACAGGCGATTTCTTGATATATTAAAGTGTAATTAGTTACAAAATATTAACCAACTGCCGAATTTCGTATTGAAAACGGGGGAACCATTCCGGGTGAATTATTCTTGTGAGCAAGAGAATATAGGGAACCTTTAACCGAACCCTCAGCTAACTCCGTAGGCATTGAAGGGAGAACAAGGTTCTGAAGAAAGTCATTTTATCTTTACTAGGAGCTGCAGTTATTTTCACAACAGCTGTACCAAGTACTTTTGCAAGTGAGGTAAAACTGGAGAGTGAAGTGAATCAGGTACTCGGGACACCTTATTTATGGGGTGGAACCACTAAGGCAGGATTCGATTGTTCCGGATTCATCCTGTATGTACTAAAAAAGTTTAATGTGGATGATCTTCCACGCACTTCCCAGTCACAAGCTAAAGTAGGGACACCCGTTGCAAAAGAGAACTTACGATCAGGAGATTTGGTGTTTTTTAATACCTTTGGTAATGGTATCTCCCATGCCGGAATTTACTTAGGCGACGATCAATTCGCCCACTCCTCAAGCAGCAAGGGAGTAAGCATAAGCAAGTTGTCCGAAAGATACTACAAAGATCGTTATGTTACGGCTCGGCGTGTAGTAGATAAAGAGAGTTATCTTAGTATGGTTAATTAAGTAATAGGTGAGGGGGTATCCAGCAGCCATATATGGCTGCAGGATACCCCTAGTTTTTTAGAAGATCCCAGAACGGTCTGTTTTCTCATTTCCCTAATCCCACAGATTCCTCCTCAACATACAAAGGAGTCCCCTATATATCATGGGGACTCCTTTGTATGTTGGTCACTAATATCTTTTCAAATGGATATAATCATATGTTTGCTCTAGGGTATGTATGTGATGTTCTTATAACCTAATATCAATAGTTTGCCCACGATATTCGTCCAGTATATTTGCCTTTGGGTTTTGAATGGGTTCTTTAGCATGCTCGTGATTGGTGATTTTTTTGTCTCCTGTTCCCGTATGCATTCCATCCATTCCACAGTTCTTTGGCATATTAGCTGAACCTGATAATCCACTTAACCCATTCATATAATATTCCTCCTAGTAGTATAATTCAACTCTTTAATACCCTCTCATGGTAACACTTAAATGTACATTTTATATGTGGTAGGTGAGTAGAAGCCCAATTTCTTTTGGTTGGACAACTTGGAAGAAGTCTACACTCTCACTCGGATTCGTTAATTATTTTTAAAAAGAACATCATATCTTCATACTTTCTCCAAAATGTATTGCTATACTGTGAGGAGATTAAGAATGAAGGTATTGAAAAAAGGTGTATTAACAGCTACATTATCTGTAGCTTTTTTAACATTAACAATCACCAGTCCAGCTGCTTTAACGCCAGCGACACAAGCGGCACAAGCGGTAAAAGTAACTTCAATTGCAGTCAAAGGCCCTTCTAATCCTTTAAGGCCATCTGAAACCTTTCAGCTGAAGCCCACCGCGGTGACCTCACCCAAAGGCGGGAAAATAAAGATAACCTATTCTTCAAGTAATTCTAAAGTAGCAACGGTAAATGCAAGTGGATTAGTGACAGCGGTTGCTTCAGGAAAGGCTACCATTAATGTAAATTCAGGCGGCAAAAAAACATCTGTAGTAATAAATGTGGTAACTTCTGATCACAAACACTGATGCTTAACAAGAGAATTATGAGCATGATGCCAGTAAAATTATAAACTGAATCCCAGCAGTTCCTGATCCCTGGAAATAGATTGGCCAGAGCAAAAGATGTAATATTAAACGGCACTAAATGTAAAAAGGAAGGTAGTAAATTTCATGAATAAAAAAGTATTTATGTCCACGGCTATAGCGATAACTTTGATTGGTGTAGCTTTGGGCACCTATACAATCGCTGACAGGGGAAAAACTGAGCCGATTGGTGAAAAGCTAGCCCAAACAAACGATATTAAAAAATTGGTGAATGACTACAGCATGGGTAATGCCAAAGCCAAATCGGCTTCGATTACATCAAATCAGCTGACAGTGACAACGGATAATGATCAAAAATTGACCTACGGCCTGCCGAGGGATGAGTTTTTCGTTTCAATTGCGCCTTACGTTAGCCAAACACATCCCTGTGCCATACATAACCTGGCTGGGTGTCAGGGAGAAATGGCGAATACATCATTTAATGTCACCGTAACCGACCACAATAACAAAGTGGTAATAAAGGATGTTATTAAATCCCATGACAATGGTTTTATTGATCTCTGGCTACCGCGAGACCAAACGTTTCACGTAACGATTGATTACGATGATAAGAACAGCACCTCTTCCTTCACAACATCGGAAGGGGACAATACTTGTATCACTACGATGCAGTTATCGTAAAATCTACAAGTGGATAGGACTCCGGAACTCTAAAAATAGGGCGCTCCAGTAGCCACTTGGCTTGGGAGCACCCCTTTGGACTTTTGGGAACCGATAATATTTCATTCGCACCGTCTGCAACACTATCTGATTATATTGGAGATCACCAGACGCTGATCAATTTCCTGAATTAATTAAAAAAATCAATTCTTACATAAGCGTGAATAAAAAGGACAATCCTGATTAAGGGGGGATGCTTAGGAGGTGCAGTTTTCATGTCCCCTTACACAATTCTTTTAAAAGATTTTTTCGTAACTTATCAATAGAAGGGGTAGCCACATTACTCTTTTTGATTAGCATATCAAATTCTTCCTGAAGGCAGATCATCTCGGGTTTTGCTGCGGCTGTATGCTTTGCCATGGCTGTTTCAGCAAACTTTGTGCCCATGATAATTTTAAAAATTGGGGCAATCATAAAAACGGGAAGTTTTAAATAGTGAAGTTTTGAAGGTGTGATTTTAATGCCTAATTTAGTCAACACAGCAAAGCCTTCTTTTATCCCCAGAACCATTAATTTAATATCTGCATATGATTTTGCCAAAGCAAAATTATTACTATTATATTTATAAAGAGCGTTACCGATACTTGTAACCATTGCCACATGCGTTTTCTGCCACATATCCATGTTACTAGTTACAACTGATGAAATACCGGCATTGTTAAAAATATCTACTATTTTTTGTAGCCTTTCGGTTTTTTGGCGACTGTATTCTGAAAATGTAGTGGTCTGAAAAGCCCGCATGAATCCCTTGCCGATAAAGTAATGTACCCGGCCGTCTACACGTTCTCCTCCTGCGGACGGAAATCCTAGCATCAGGCGGTCACTACCCACTGCATGAACCCATTCGTCATAACCAGATGCTGTATTGACTACAAAGACAATATTTTTTGATTTATTTTGAGAAAGTATCGGCAATACACTGACTATCTGTGTTTTTTGCATTACTACGATTATGTAATCGAAAATATTGTCTGGCAACAGATGTTCAATCAAATTTACCTTTGCAATTTCTTCTCGGTTGTTGCCTGAATTCACGAGAATCATCCCGTTTTTTTTCAGGTCAACAAGTCTTGTCCTCCTTGCAAGGACAGTGATATCATATCCTGACAACGCAAGTCTCCCAGCGAAAATACTCCCGATTGTGCCTGCACCATAAATAAGAATTTTCAAGTGATCTCTCCTCTAAAAGTAATTAGTAATACCAAAGAAATAATATCAGCATATAGGACTCGCTGGTAAAGTATCACTGATCGAATTGGCCAATGTGCTTAACCTGGATAAAAGTACAATGAGCAGGACTGTAAATAATCTTGTAACCGATGATTGGGTTGAACGGATTACGGACCCAGAAAATCGACGTTATGTCCAACTAAGGCTAACAAAAAAAGGGTGGATACTCCATGAGAATATAAATTCCGTACTTCATTCGTATTTCGGGAGTGTAATGAATGATATTCCGGAGAACAAACGAACACAGGTTGTAGAGAGTCTGGAACTATTAATTAATGCGATAAATAAGAATAACTGCTGTTAGCCATTCGATGGGAACTTATATTTATTATTGGAGGTTCACCTACAATCTGCATAAAAAGTTGATCTATTTCATTGTTAAAGATCAACTTTTTATTGCACTGTGATAAAGTGAGAAGAGACACATTGTAGGGAGATTAATGACATTAATGTGGGCACTTTAATGTCATTTTTGTCGGATGACAAGAGTATGTTCCGCATAGAACCCGCATAAATTGCGGTTTATTTTTTTTTACGGTACTGATTGCCGAAATAGGCCAAGAATGTGTTCCGTTAGCCGATATAATTATGTTAGAGGACAGGACATGTAATCTAAGAACCGTATGTGCTTATCAACTTTAACTTAAGTTTTATTATAATCCATTCATCTGAGAAGCGAAGCTCTTTTCCTTAAATAATTGGTGTATCATCGGCTAAAAAAGCCAAACCTTCTATCCAAAAGCCGCCACAATTTAAGGTTTGCCAACCTGCTTGTTCGGATCGGTACAATAACACATGCATATAGACGTATAAACGCCTCTACCCTGCCGACATGCCAGTTCTGATCCACTTCTGAGGTTTATAGTTATTGCGTGTTAGCGATATGCATCCTACAATGAGGATCCTGAATTCTTAAGGACAGAGATAAGAATGGATCTCAGTTAGCGGTGGATTCAATTTATGGACAATGCCATTCCAGAGGCTCAGAAAAGTTTAGAAAACCGACCTTTTCCGGCGTTCTTGAATGTCAATTGGTGCCCACTCAAGATTTGTTTTATTGCATAGTTTATTGTATCCTTGGTCTTTTACCCTGAGGAACAGCTAAATCACAAGTTCGGATGACGAGTTTGGATACTTCAGAGTAACCCAAGCGATATATAGGCCAATTACAGCAGCCATTAGCAGGAGTATCGCAGAAATTAAGGCTAGCTTATCTAACTCTCTGGGGGAGACTGGAGGTTTGGAATTCCTTTTTTTATTTTGCATCGCACACTCCTCCTTTAAAAGAAAGTAACTCATACTGTATGTTATGAAAAAGGGGATATTCTGTTCGAAAATTAGGTTGAACACCAAGTTAATCCTTGAAGGAGAAATGATCTATGCGTAATTCTGTGGCTTCACCCCGTAAAAGGAGTCGGGAAATGTGCAAAAAAAAGGCGGAAACACTGGTGAAATCTATACAAATTAGTCCCCTTAATTTAACCAAAAAGGATTTTGCGGAATTGGATGCATTTCTCAGCCGTTTCTTCCTGCTAAACCCTAAAATGTTCACGGATTTATCTGAAGAAAACCTTAAGAAATTGCAGTTTCTTCTTGAAAGAATTAACTCGAGCATTCAGAAGCTTGATATTCAAAATACTCACATCTCCAGGTTCGTGTCCGACTGTCAGAGTCTATTAACCCAATATGCTAAAAAGTAAAAGCTGGGGGGATCTCGTTTGTATGAAAAAATCGATTAAATTTCCGAAAAGTGAAAAATTAACAATCGCACAAGTGATTTCGAACTATCCAAATGCACAGCCATTACCTTCCATCAAAGGAGGGACTGGAAAAATTGTTTATGAGCTGACGGAAGAACTGGTTAGACGAGGGCATAAGGTCTATTTATTTGCAGCTCTAGGGAGCAGGAGCAAGGCAAAGCTTATCCCCTATCCTAAGGGGCTCTGAGCGAGTTGACATTATCCATGACCATACTTTTCGTTCCGCTCTCGGCGTAACTAATCCTAAAATCCCAACGGTATGCACTGTGCATATCCCGGTCAAACGGCGGATTAAATACCCTGTATACGTAAGTAAACGTGCCCGCCATCTGATGGGGAACAACAAAGGCTTCTGCGTATATAATGGGATTAATACGCGTGAATATGAATTTAGCACAGAGAAACATTTATATCTGTTGTATATAGGTAGGATTATTCGGAATAAGGGTGTTTTGCAAGCTATACAAGTTGCCGAAAAGACTGGTAGCCGTTTTTGACCATATCTGCGATGACGAGTGCGTCTTTGCGGTCGCTTTTTGATGGGGTATTGTCGCGATTTTCTTTGTTCTTTTTAACGAGGTGTGGATTCACGAGAACAGCTTCAATTCCTTGGTCTGAGAGCCAGCGAGCCAGGCTCAGCCAGTAATGTCCGGTGGGTTCCATACCCACAATGATTTTGCTCAGCTTGTAAGACTTGAGCAGATCTTGAATCCAGCGTCGGAACAGGCGAAAGCCCTCGTCATGGCTGCCGAACTCAAGCGGCGATCCCAAAGCAATTCCCCGATAGCTCACTGCGCGAGCGACATGCGTCTGCTGGGCAATATCTACACCGACAACCAGATGCAAAGAGGAAATGTTTTCAATGAGTTGATTTTGCTTGTCCTGAGTTTTAAACTTCATAGTAGAGCGACCTCCTAAATGGTGAGATTAAAAGGGCTGTAGACCCGTATCCAACTCTCATGTTACAGAGGCGCTCTTTTTTGTTCAAACTCCAAATTATTCAGTTTACAGGAATTCTAACGGGAAACGATAGCTCAATAACGACACAAAGGCAGCCAGTCAATGGATCGGCTGCTCGACGAATGTCAGTACAGTTGGTATGCCGAAGACATTGCAATCCAGCTCTATTACTTGCTGTATGTATTCGGGGAAGATTCGAAGTCCGAACGGAAGGTGCAGTACGAACTTTTCATTAAACATTTCGAGCAAGGTTATACAGAGGATGGCCGTCATATGCCTGAAGGCTGGAAGGATCAGCTTGGGCTCTTCCTTAGACTACGCGAAATTATCGTTTTCGTCGGTATGCACCAAAGCTGGGATTTGAGTCAACCAGACGACTGGACACGCGATTTTTTGCGAGATAGTAGAATGCGAATTACAAAAGGAGTTTCGTTGATCGACGAATTTTGAACAACTAAAATGGAAGATATTATTCAACTCCCTCGAAATGATTTAATTATCTCACTCAGGCTCATGAATTCGCAGGATTTCTCCTTAATCAATGTGCGAAAGATGAAAGATTAGAAGAAGCAGGTGGCCGAGAAGACATAGAAGGGCATACGGAAACAGAGGTATTAATTTAATACCCATATCATTCCATATATGCACGTCTCCATTTCGCCTTAGTGATTCTCACTCCCATGTCTCAACGGGTCACAAGCCCTTTCATTCCTTCGTCACATCTAACTAAGGGGTGGAGGTCGGTCTTTCTAACGGAACGGGTCCGAGCCCTTTTGTTGAACGTCTCCCGATACTCCGTGCTATTTTATCCTGCGAATACATGAACCGGTGAGGATCAATTGGCTTTATGCTGCGTGTAGGAAAACTCTAGTCGAGTCATAAGTTTTGCCGCTTTTAGCAAGACAGACAAGCATACGTGCAACTTTCCCAATCAATTTCATAATCGATTTCATCTTCTTTACCTTCTTTTCCTTAACATTGTAGTGGTGCAAAGCCCGAACTTCCGAGTTGGTCATAACCATACACATTGTCATGAGATAGAGGAAATGACGTAGACGGGGGCGTCCGCGTTTGCTAAGCACCATTTTTCCTCGCCACTTCCCAGAACTTGCTTCAGCTAGGTTTAGACCGGCATGGCGTAGTAGAGCATTTCCGTGCGCATAACCACTTAGATCGCCAGCCTCGCCCAGAACGCCTGCTAAGCTGGTAGCATTCAGACCTGGTATTTCAAGCAGTTTTTGTGCATAAGGAATACGCTCGAGTATAATGTGGACTTCGTGCTCGATCTGTTCAAGTTGTCGCTGAGCTAAGTCATACTCTTCTAAGAGTTGCTTTAAATGAAGTTTGTAGGCTTGAAGTGCGTGCGTGGCACCCACACTGCATTTCGCAAGTGCAATAAGTTGCTCTGCTCGTTTGACGCCAGCATGACGTTTCACATATTTCTTCCAGCCAGTAAGAACTTGTTCAGTGGATAAAGGGCTGATTTCCTTCGGCAATGGGAAGAGCCTGAGTGTAGCGATGGCACTGGTGCAAGTAAGAATCTTAAATACCTGACGCAGTTCAGGAAAGACAATATCTACCCAGCGATGAATTTGGTTTACAGCACTGTTGAGACGTTTGGTCACCGTTTCTCGATTCGCCATAAGAATACGGAGTTCTTCGTAAGATTCTGCAAGAAATCGAACTGGAGAATAATATCCATTTTTAATCATATCTGCGATGACCAACGCGTCTTTATGATCGCTTTTAGATGGCGTATTGTCGCGGTTTTCTTTGTTCTTTTTAACAAGATGGGGATTAACAAGCACAGCTTCAATGCCTTGCGAAGACAGCCAGCGAGCCAAGCTTAACCAGTAATGACCTGTGGGCTCCATACCGACAATGACTTTATGAAGCTTGTTCGATTGTAATAAATCTTGGATCCAGCATTTGAGTAGATTGAAGCCTTCTAAATGGTTGCTGAATTTCAGGGATGTACCGAGTGCAATCCCTCGAAAGCTTACAGCTCTGGCAACATGGACTTCCTGAGCAATATCTACACCGACGACAAGGTGATGAACGGTAATGTTTTCAATAAGTTGATTTTGTTTTTCTTGTGTTTTAAACTTCATAGTAGAGCGACCTCCTGATGGGATTTTTGAGGCAATGACCTCGTGCGTAACCCCATCTTACTGAGGCGCTCTTTTTTATTCAAACTCCAAATTTTTCGTTTTACAGGAATTCTAACGGGAAACGTTAGCTCAATAAAAACAAGAAGACAGCAGATCTCAACGTGATCGGCTGCTTTTGTTAATCAAACGGGCAGGTTAGTTTAAAAGTTTCGCGAATACCCTACATATGAAATTATTCATAGAGTAAGATATTTTATCCTTCACGAATTTTATGCTGAGTGACGAGTGCCAAACCATGTGGACGCTGGGTGTGCAGCGGATTCCGGCTCAGGAAGAGGTGCTGAACCGTCTAGCTGCCTCTGCTGCGCCTAACAAAAAGATGATTTTGTCGCTTTTGGATCAAACACAACCTATGCCAACGCACCCCTTCATGATCTATGTATGGGAGGCCCTGAACGCAGGTCTGACCGAGCTGAGCTTGAGCAATCCTGAACAAGCATTGAAAAAAATAGAACAGACCCTTCAAGCATCTTGGGGCGCATTTAAAAGCTAATAAGAGACGGGGAGAAGCCAAATGAAAACAACGATATTCAGCCAAATTTCGATCGACGGAAAGCTCACTATGGGAGCAGGTAATTCGAGTAAGGAGCTTTTTTCTTTGTTTTCCAATGAGGATATGGAATTCATCCATCTATTTCGGGGGAATGTGCAGGGCATTATGGTTGGCAAAAATACAATTTTAACGGACAATCCCTTTCTTACTAATCGGTATGAGGAGAATAAAAATCCAATCCGTATCATTCCAACAACGACCTTCCAAATCACTATACTCTACAGGAAATGACACGCCAAGACTTTATAGAGTATGTAGATTTTCTTAAAAGGAATCCAATGGGAGGGAAAAGCCCATCACAATACCATAATCAACCCCCTAGCGATTATGGTATTTGGTCGATGATTGCAAATATTGAAAATTTCATAACCTATCTGCAACGATATGGATGGGAAGAAGCACCTCTGAAACCCTCAAGGTCGTTGATTTATCAAGAAGATAGACCAAAATTAGAGAAAAAAAAGATCACCGAATATAACTATTTAAATGATAATATTTGGGAACAAATAACCAACAAAATTCATTTATTAGATCCTCAATATGTGGCCTATCGTTATTTTATTGGAGGCGACTGGATTTCATTTAGTTGATCTTCTTACACTTAAACTAGACTGCTTGCAAAAAAGAGACGATGGGTATTGGATTGTTTCAGAGCGAGATAAAATCAAATCAGTTCCAATAAGTGAAGATATTTATAGCATGGTGAAAGCACAAAAGATATTTATTCATGAAAAATTTTCAGAAGAAGAAAACCCCGAACACTTCTTGTTTCTGAGATATAAGGGAAAAATGAAAGATCGTGGCAGAACATATTTGCAACCTTCTCTTATACGTCAACTGAATATTTTTGCTGAGCAGCAACAAATTATAGACCTGAACGGTAAAATATTTCGGTTTGGAGCGTCACCATTTCGCCACCGTTTTGGTATAAAAAAAATCAGTAATGGGGCCAGTATCCTAGATGTACAAAAACTATTGTCAAATGTAACTCCAGAAATGGCTGTTATTTATGCCAAGATCCACGATCATAATTTACAAGTTATTTGGGAACATTCTCATGAGTATGGGGCTGTACGCCTAGACCCGATAACCGGTGAGGTCATCCAGACTAAAATCCTTGATCAGGCCTATGAAAATAATGTAGATATCGATTGGTTAAAGAGAAATCTAACTGAAATCAGACTTGAACAAGGTTATTGTATTAAATCCCCTCGTACCCATTGTCAATTTTTGAGTCAAACTCATGAACAGCCCTGTATAATGTTTAAGTGCTCAAGCTTTTACATCGATTCTTCTTTTCTTCCTTATTACGATCAACAGATTTCCATGATTAATCAACAAATTGAAGAGGGAAGTATGCACGGGAGATCTCGTTTAGTCGAAATATTGAAGGGAAAGTTAGAAAAATTCGTTGAAATAAGAGAAAAAATTAACACTCAAAGTAAGGTGGAGCAGTCTGATGAGTATGAATCAAGTGGATAGTCCCTTGAAGGGATTCGAATCGTCTTGGTCTATCATTGAAAAGATCAAGAAAGCAAATGTTGTAAACTCACGGCAACTGTTGCAGAGATATGGACCAGAGCTTCCAATAACAGGCGGTTCTATTATTAGTAAAAAATATTTAAGTTTATGGACTTTTGAAGGATTCGATCACCAAAAACTTACTCAAGCACTAGGGTATTCATTAAGTGACCATACCGAGGGCATAAAAAAAAGATTAACTCAGATGTTTCCAACCTACATCAAGTCAGAATCCCTGTTTAGAGACACTCTTCATTTTTGCAAAGAATGCATGAAACTGAATTATCATAGCTTGTTGCATCAATTCAAATTTATAGAAACTTGTCCGTTTCATCTGTGTGCCTTAGACAGCGAATGTCCATCTTGTAAGAAATCCATCCCCTATTTATTACCCCGACATGAGTACGAATCGGGGTTTATTTGCAATTGTGAAGAATGCATAAATAATCAAGATGTCCAACAGCATTTAGTAGCTAGTCGTACCTTAAAAGATCCTAATGTTATCGCATGGTTAAGCCTAACAGAAGAAAATATAGAATGTCTTCAAAAAACAGTGATCTTCAGACCTTTTTTAGTGTCGAATTTAAACTAGATGGAAGAAATGATAAACCTTGTACAAGTAAATACTGACGAAGTTCACTACTCATCAATTTTTGATTTGAATATTGATGTACCCAATAGAGATACTGTGGAAATGAACTATAAAGATATTTATTTATCGCTTGCAAAAACACTAGAAGCATTTGAAAAACACCTTTTGTGTACTACCCTAAAAAAACATCAACATTGTATAAAGAGATTTGTTGGTATGTACAAGAGAAGAGATGAAAAGTTCCCACCTATTTGTCCCTACGCCTATGCTTACGTGTTTTGGAAAGAGAGTGTTTACCATATCAACCCTTTTATAAATGAGGGGAAGAGATATACTCATAAAAATATAAAACCTTTTGATCTTCCATTTCATTTTTTTGAAGAAGGCTTTAAGGAGCTATTGATGGTCTTTAATCGCAGTGATTATCGGATGATGAAGTGGATATTAAATCACTTATTATGGGAAGTAGCTAGTAAACATTTCAATAAAATGGCTAACAATCGCTAATCAGTATGCCAAATTACAGATTAGACCTTTAATTGATACCTCATACAAAGAAACTGACACAATGATCTTGTTTAATCTAAAGAAGAAAAAAATGCTGAAATATACTAATGATGAAACGCTTATGATCACAACATATTGTCCCTTCGAAAGTAAACCTACATTTGATCCTGAAGAGATTTCCTTTCTCCCAATGCGGTTGGCAATGTCAAAAGGAATGAGTGAAGAGAAGAAAGCAGCAGAAAAATACTTACAGGGATTGAGAATTCTCACTACGATTAGATAATCAATTTGAAGGTATCATCGTAAAACTCATTTCTGAAATCCCAATAATACAGTTTGTTTCAAAAGAAATATAAAGTTAACAAAGGCTTTTCTACATATTACTACGGATCAGACTACGTATTTACCTTTTGTAATTCGTCCAAGTGCGGTTCACTTATTATTTAGACCCTGGGCAAGAACTTAATCCCTTTTCCAAAAAAAGACGAGAATACATGCCATAAATTCATTTTTTAAGATGTTAAATTGAGAGAATAGTTAGGAAATGGTTACACTAAGAGATACTCGGCAAATTGTAAGTACATCAAACCTTTTTTTTACAACAGTTTCTCCATAATCATCACGTCTATAAATTCCCCATCCATAACACCTTGCTTCTCAAAAATGCCAACCTGTCGATAATCCATCTTTAGATATAATCTTTGGCCCCCTTGATTGAATGGGAAGGTGAAGAGAACGATTTTATGAAATTCATTTTCTTTTGCTATCTGCTCTAAGGACTTCAATAGAGAGCTGCCGATACCTTGCCCACGAAACCTGCGATCAATATAAATAGAAAGATCAGCTACGCCCCTATAGGCGCATCGTTGTGAATAGGGGTTAAGAGAGGCCCAACCAAGCACTTCTCCTTCTCTTTCCGCTACAACAACGCTAAAACGTCCCTGGTGATCTTGGAACCATGCTTCCATATAAGACGAATCTTTGGACTCGGTTTCCAATGTAGCAATCCGATCCTCAATACCCTGATTATAAATGCGAAGGATACTTTCTGTATCCGCTGATGTTGCCTTACGAACAATTAACGCAGTCATCATCTGTACCTTCCCCCTATATAAAATATATTTATTTATCACAATAATCACATAAATACGATGTTCTGTTCGAACCTAGAAATCAAATATTCATCGCAGGATTAATAATTTAATGCAGAAATAAATAAGGGGAATCACCCTGTTGCTGGTGTGCCACATCTGCAGTGAGATAAAGTACGTACACTTTGATCATTAGGATTTTGCGTTCTTCTGGGAAGGATCGCGTGCTACGCAGTTATTCAGTAAGCCTAAGCGCCGAGTCATTATTTGAAATAACTCTCGTGCGTTTTCCATTATTTTCACCTCATACATAAGTTATAATCGTAAAACTTGCAAAATGCAACTAAAAATCGAAATGGGTAAATCATGATTTTGGAAGGTCGATATTATAAAATTAGTGTGGCTTTATTAAGTTTTTACATTGCGATAACATAAAGCGCGATTATTATATAATGATTTAATTATATAATGATATACAAATAGAAAGGGGTTGAGAAGAATGCAACAACCAATTCATCTTTATTTTCTTTGTATCCAGAATCGTTGCCGAAGTCAAATAGCCGAGGCTTTTGCCAGACATTATGGTGGTGATCATGTGGTCGCTGAAAGTGCCGGACTTGAATCCGGAGATATCCATCCATATACCATTGAAGTCATGAAGGAAATAGGAATTGATATTTCAAACAAAAGCTCAAAAACAATTGACATGAAAACGTTTATGCAATCGAAAGTCATTATAAAGTTATGTGAACAAGTCAATGAAAAATGTCCAATCGTTCCCTTTGCCATCAAAAATGTTCAATGGAATGTTATTGATCCGTTAACACATGATGGTCTTCTGGGAGACGTAAGAGCTGCAAGGGACGAAATCCAACAGAAAGTTATTGCGCTATTGAAGGAAATGAAAATACCAGTTAATGAGTAAAAATCTTTGTATCGATTTCGGGTGTAGTATCATCGAGTATTCAGTTGTGGTCATGTGGATGAGCATTGTCCGCATTGCCTTCAAGAGTGGAAAAGGTACAATGAGGTTCGAAGATCTGGCAAAATTTTAAATAAACCTAATGTATCTACAGAAATAGCCTTTCTTGATTTTGAAGGAATCAAACAATAATATATGATTATATATTATTTTGTTCGTATTCTTGAGAGGACTGTGTATATGTTCGATATGGAAATGGCTGGAAAACTGAAATTATTAGGTGACAAAACCAGACTCACAATAATGGGACTACTGAAAGATAAAGAATGGTGTGTGTGTGATCTAGTGGGGATTTTAGATATGACTCAGCCCAATGTCAGTCAACATTTAAGGAAATTAAAGGCGCTGGGAATGGTTAAGGAAAGAAGAGGTGGACAATGGGTATACTATTCACTTGATGTGGATGATAAGCCTTTTATTCAAACCGTTCTAGATACTCTACCCGATACTCAGACGTTGCTGTCTTTGTTAAAAGAGAACTATACTGAGGCTGATTGTGATTAATCGAATGATTTAAGTCTCATGAAGGAACATTTAGATCCCGATTTTTATATAACCATATGCTTATATAAGCATATGGTTATATAATGATGAAGGAAAAGGAGGAACGGAATATGAGTTTTTCTCTAGATGATTTGGATGAAATATCATTGGTATTAAAGCTATTGGGGGATAAAACGAGGCTTACCATGATGAAACTGTTGGAGAAGCAAGAATGCTGTGTATGCGAACTTGTCGAAGTTTTCAAAACGAGTCAACCGTCTGTCAGTCAGCATTTACGCAAACTAAAGGATGCAGGTCTGGTAAAGGAAAATCGGAAGGGTCAATGGATTTTTTATTCGATCAATTCTAATAGTATTCATAATGAGTTAATTCAGAAATTGCTGAACTTTGTTCCTTCACAAGATCATGAATTGGAAGAGCTCGATAAGAAAGGTCTTAGAATTTCTTGTAATTAATACGTGCAAGGATCTAAGTGATAAGGAAAACTTATCAAAGGAGATTGAACAATATGAGTCAAAGAGAAAAGAAGTTGTCTTTCTTGGATCGTTATTTAACCTTATGGATCTTTGCGGCAATGGGAATTGGGATTTTGATCGGCTTTTTGATACCTAGCTTTTCGGAAGGTTTATCGAAGATGCAGGTCGGATCGACTTCAATTCCTATAGCCGTGGGATTGATTCTGATGATGTATCCACCGCTGGCTAAAGTGAAGTTTGAGAAACTGGGAAGAGTATTTAAGGATTGGAAAGTCCTACTGCTCTCCTTGGTGCAGAACTGGATTATCGGTCCAGTATTAATGTTTCTGTTAGCCATCTTATTTCTGAGCGATATGCCGGAATACATGATTGGTTTGATCATGATAGGTTTGGCTCGATGTATTGCTATGGTTCTCGTATGGAGTGATCTGGCAAAAGGCGACCCGGAATATACAGCAGGTTTAGTAGCTTTTAACTCCATATTCCAAATTATTTTTTATTCCGTTTTTGCATATCTGTTCATCACAGTAATGCCCGGATGGTTTGGCGTACAGGGAGCAGTTGTAGACATTACGATGGGGCAAATTGCGGAAAGCGTAATGATTTACTTGGGTATTCCATTTGCAGCTGGAATATTGACGCGAGTGATTGCGCTGAAGACAAAGGGTGAGGCTTGGTTCGAGAAGGTTTTCTTGCCAAAGATTGGTCCTCTTACTTTGATTGCCCTTTTATTTACAATCGTGTTGATGTTTTCACTTAAAGCAGATTTAATGATTCAGCTACCTATGGATGTCGTTAGAATCGCTATACCGTTATTAATATACTTTGTCATTATGTTTTTCTTGTCCTTCTGGATGTCCAAAAAAGCGGGAACTTCTTATCCGGTAGCAGCCTCACTTTCTTTTACTGCAGCCAGCAACAATTTTGAACTGGGTATTGCAGTGGCCATCGGTGTGTTCGGATTAAATTCAGGGGCGGCATTTGCCGCTGTTATCGGACCGCTTGTTGAGGTGCCTGTTCTTATCGGGCTTGTAAACGTCTCATTATGGTTCGGAAAGAAGTACTTTAATAAACCGTCACCTGCTGCCTAAACAAAGCATCAAAAATATAGTTACTATTACCTTCAATATAAAGGAGATTATCTATCATGGAAAAGAAAACAATTTACTTTTTGTGTACTGGAAACTCTTGTAGGAGCCAGATGGCTGAAGGCTGGGCAAAGAAATACCTCAGTGATGAGTGGAATATTTACAGTGCAGGTATCGAAGCACATGGTCTTAACCCTAAAGCAGCGAAAGCTATGAATGAAGTAGGTATTGATATCACGTCTCAGACATCCGATATTATTGATTCAGAGCTATTAAATAACGCTGATCTGGTGGTTACCTTGTGTGGAGACGCTGCTGATAAGTGCCCGATTACACCTCCAAAGGTGAAACGGGAACACTGGGGATTTGATGATCCTGCGAAAGCGCTAGGAACTGACGAAGAGAAATGGGCTGTATTCCAGCAGGTCCGTGATCAGGTCGGAGCACGAATTAAACAATTTGCTGAAACCGGCGAATAAGGAATAGTCCAGCCGGGAGAAATCCCGGTTTTTTTCTACAGAAAGGAGATTAAATATATGAACTCTATTGAAATCTATGATCCAGCGATGTGTTGTTCCACAGGAGTATGTGGTCCGAGTGTTGATCCGGAATTAATTCGGATCTCTGCAGTGGTGCATAACCTGAAGAAAAGGGACGTCAATGTTTCCCGTTATAACTTGTCCAGTGAGCCGGCTGCTTTTGTTGCGAATGAAGTTGTTAAACAATTACTGACTGATGAAGGCCCAAATGTATTACCTGTAATTATGGTAGATGGTCAGGTCGTTAAGAAACAAGGTTATCCTACTAATGAAGAGTTAGAGAACTGGACAGGGATTCCGGCTTTTGAACTTACGATGAAGCCTAGAGTGCGTTTAGATCTAAAAGTGAAGTCACAATAAACGAAAGAAGGGTCAACATGTCTATTCGGTTCGATCCACATACCATCCTGAAAACGCCATATTTTTTCTTTACAGGTAAAGGTGGCGTTGGGAAGACTTCAACTGCTTGTGCAGTAGCAGTTGCCTTAGCGGACGCCGGTAAACGGGTTCTGCTCGTGAGTACCGATCCGGCCTCTAATTTGCAAGATGTCTTCGGCCGGGAGTTGTCCAATCAACCCGTCGCAATTGAAGGTGTGCCCAATCTTTTTGTCGCAAATTTAGATCCGGAGTCCGCTGCGGAAGAGTATAAAATGAAAGTTGTTGCCCCGTATCGTGGAGTCCTACCTGATTCAGTTATCAGCACCATGGAAGAACAGCTATCCGGTGCATGTACCGTTGAAATTGCAGCTTTTGATGAATTTACGACGCTGCTTACTAATGAACAATTAAAGTCTCAATTTGATCATATTCTGTTTGATACCGCACCTACAGGTCATACACTGCGTTTATTACAATTGCCATCGGCGTGGAGTGGATTTCTGGATGAAAGTACGCATGGTGCATCTTGTCTGGGGCCTCTGGCTGGTTTAAAATCCAAAAAAACACTATATAACGAAGCCGTCCGCACCTTATCAGATGGTGAAATGACGACGCTAATTCTGGTTACCCGTCCGGAACAATCTCCGCTAATGGAAGCAGCACGTGCATCGTCAGAACTTCGGGGAACAGGTATCAAGAACCAAATGCTGGTCATTAATGGTTTGCTGTTATCTCACAGCGAAGAGGACCCTGTATCTAAAGGGTTTTATAACAGGCAGCGGCGGGCTTTGGAACAATTGCCTGCTGAACTCCAGGAACTGCCGAATTATGTTATTCCATTAGCTCCATTTAACGTGACTGGACTTGAAAGCTTACGTAATCTTTTCCAATCGGATCCGTTGGCATCTACCGAAAAAGTAAATGCTGTGGAGATTGACCGTTCCATTCCGGATCTTGGTGGTTTGATTAATGATCTGGAGGAAAGTGGTATTCGAGTGATCTTTACAATTGGTAAAGGAGGCGTAGGAAAATCCACGGTAGCTTCTGCGATTGCTGTAGGGCTTGCAGAACGTGGACACCGGGTCCATCTCAGTACGACTGATCCTGCCGCCCAT
This sequence comes from Paenibacillus sp. FSL K6-2859, assembly GCF_038008265.1. NCBI lineage: Bacteria > Bacillati > Bacillota > Bacilli > Caryophanales > Paenibacillaceae > Paenibacillus > Paenibacillus sp. FSL K6-2859. The sequence goes on from NZ_JBBOYU010000002.1 coordinate 342,007, forward strand.
CTAGAGTATGTGTTTGGAGAGAATTCAGATCGCATCACACTCAGTCGAGTCGATCCCAAAATCGAACTGGAGAGATACCAGGCAGCAGTCATTCAACAAAATTCGGAATCGCTTGATGAAGAGGGACTCGCTTTTCTAGAAGAGGATTTAAGATCGCCGTGCACAGAGGAAATCGCAGTGTTTAGGGCTTTTGCTGATTTGGTTGAACATTCAGAAGAGGAAATCGTAGTGATTGATACGGCGCCGACCGGACACACCCTATTATTGCTTGATGCAACTCAGGAGTATCATAAAGAAATTGCCCGTTCCTCTGGATGGATTCCAGATTCCGTTCAACATTTGCTCCCTCGTCTTCGTAATCCGAAGGAAACCAGTGTCGTAATCGTCACGTTAGCGGAGGCAACACCTTTTTATGAAGCCTCTCGTTTAGAGTGTGATCTGGAGCGTGCCGGCATTCCAACAAAATGGTGGGCCATCAACCAAAGCTTTGCTGCTGCAGGAACAAATGACAAAGTTCTGAATGGGCGTGCTCATGCCGAGCTACAATGGATTAGTAAGGTTAAAGAAATCTCTAATGGTCATGTGGCAATCATTCCTTGGAAACCGGACGAAATTACAGGGTATGAACAATTGAAAGCTTTGACGGGAAAGTATCTCAAGATAGGAAAGAGAGTGAATGAGGAAAAATGACGATTACGGATGAAGCGAAGCAGTTTATTGAGAACATGATGAAGGAGGCAGGGGTCTCTACTTTGCGGTTTGCATATTCCGGAGCAGGATGCTGTGGACCCAGTTATCAATTGTCGCTTGAGAAACCGCAAGAAAATGATGCGGTGAGCGTAGTAAATCATATTCAAATTGCGGCAGATTCCCGGGTGGCTGACCAAATCGGCGGACTTGTCCTTGATTTTGTGCAGGACGAGCAAGACGCAGGACTAACTATGAGTGGCGGCAGCAACTGCTGTTAAGCCGACAGGAGAGAGCTATTATGGCAAATTACCACGCACTTATCGAGAATAAAGTATATATTGGTGGAGAGAATGCTTTGCTTGAAGCCCTTAAAGAGAATGAGATTACAGATGTGTTTGATTTGAGAGATAACGGAACGGAGGCAGAAGGCTTTCCAACCGAAGTAACCCGTCATCACTTCCCAATCGTAGAGGATGAAGCAGGCCAAGGGTCTTATGTGAAAGCAGCTATTCAGGCAGTTACAGACGCAGTGAACAGTGGAAAGACGGTGTATTTTCATTGTGCAGGGGGTCGTAATCGCACAGGAACAGTAGCCACTGGAGTTTTACTTGAACTAGAAATGGCTTCTACCGTAGAAGAAGCGGAAGCTTTGGCCAAAGAAAAACGTCCAGACATCAATATCAAGCAAGAAATGCGTGATGTGTTGAGAGGGTTTTATGTCAGCAGAAAATAAAGTATTAGACTGAATATCTTTATTTCACGCGGCTTTTCGAATTGTCATACCGTCAGACCCCATAAATAAGTTTAAACTGACCCAAGAAATTGAAACAGCGACAGCAAAGGACGAGAAAATAAAGTCCTAGACTGTCGCTATTTCATTGAACTAACGTTCCACGTTAGTTGAAACATTATTTTTGTTAATGTTCTATGTCTTTCCAATTTAAATAAGCTTGGAACATCTCAACAAAAGTAAGATTATGTTTACTTGAAATATTCTTAACCACCTGAATAAATCCTCTGAGTTCAACCTCTTTATTTTGAAAACCAATCGTATTGACGAGTTTTTTTATCTCCGAGTATATCGTCGACCATCGCGTACACCCCTGCACCTTTAACGCTAAATTCTTTATACAGTCTATCCACTGTTACAAAAGAAGGGTTGGGTGTTTAACGTAATCTAAATTTAATAACAACAGCAGACATCAAATTGGCCAGTTGCCGTTGATTGGGCTATAGTTTCCCCGTTAGTGTAATACTTTCTAGCCTCAATTTTCATTTACCTTTAGATCTCTATAAATATAATTAGGCACGAAATTGATATATAACAGTTCTGCGATCAATTCAATTACTGTTTGGGTTACTATTACTGATGCTGCGATTGTAGCCATCTCTTCTGGTAAGGTAAGGGCCAGAGGAAGTACAACAAGGGAATTTCGTGTTCCTGCGCTAAAAATCAGTGCACGCCCATCTGGTGGCCCGATACGAAAAATAGATGATATCGTTCGAGAAATAACTGGTGACACAATATGAAATAATACATAAATTGGTATCACTGCAATAATGACATTGAAATCCTTTACAACCCTATCAATTTGAGAGCCTATCACTAAAAAGAGTACGAATGCCATAAGCGGGACGGGGAGCCACGCAGTGTAGTCCAGTGCTTTAATACCTCGTGTGCTTTTTTTATTTGAGAACTGAATAGCTAAAGCGAATAGTAAAGGAATGATGATTAAATAAACAAAAGCTTCAATAAAAGGACCAATTCTAACTATTTGTGATGCCTCATTACCAATGAACAGCCAAAGATAAAAAGGCAGCATAATCATTTGGACAACAAAAAGTACTGGAGTAGAAGCAAGAATTAACTTTTCATTTCCTTTACCCAATTGGGTAAATACTATGACATAGTCTATACATGGAGTTAGAAGTACCAAGCAAACTCCAATTAGAACTGGGGTAGGCTGAGGAAAAACCTTGATTAATAAGAATACAAGCAAGGGAATTAAGATAAAGTTAACAAGCAATAAGGCTCCTATGAAGCGTCCATTAGAGAATGCTTCCTTTAATTTCAGAAATGGAATTTGACAAAACATACTGAATTAAAGGACAGCAATCACAAAGGAAACCAAGGATTCTAGGAAGCCACCTATTCGTGGACTTATTAATCCCACTATCCCTCCAACAATTAAGGCTACTACGTATACGGAAATTTGGTTCGTTTCTAAACTCTCCCTTTGAGGCACCTATCCACACTCCTCTTGTTTACCCGGATTATATCACACAGTTTTGTAAGTGTTCTTCTAATGCCTATTAATAACATATTGTTTTTTATTTTCTAGGTTTCCCCCTTGGTAATAACTATGAACAAACCAATTTTAAGCAGGATAGCTCAATAAATTTTGTTTAAAGAATTAGGATTCCTAATTCTTTTTTTAATTTCATTCAAGTATCCACTTGAATATTTCCGAAAAAAGAGTATAGTATATTCAAACAGACACTTGAATGATAATGGAGTGAGAAAATGGGTAAAAAAGATACTTGTGAGATTTATTGTTACGATGAAGAAAAGGTGATTCGAATACGCGGGGATTTACAAACAATTGATATATCTAGTGTTTCCCAATTGTTTAAAGCTATAGCTGATGAAAATAGAGCAAAAATCACCTATGCATTGTGTACGGATGAAGAGCTATGTGTTTGTGACATAGCAAATATAATAGGGTCAACGGTGGCTAATGCTTCTCATCACTTACGAACACTTCATAAACAAGGGGTTGTGAAGTATCGAAAAGAAGGGAAGTTGGCATTCTATTCATTAGTTGATGAACACATTAAACAGTTAATCATTATTGCTTTAGCACATAGTAAGGAGGTTGAGATAAATGTCTGATCAACAAACGAAATTATCCGAACAAGAAATGAAAACCTATAGGGTTCAAGGGTTTACCTGTACAAACTGTGCAGCTATCTTTGAAAATAATGTTAAAGAACTACCAGGTGTACATGATGCAAAAGTGAATTTTGGAGCATCTAAAGTTTATGTTAAAGGTACGACAACAATTGCAGAATTAGAAAAAGCTGGAGCATTTGAAAATCTAAAGATTCGCGATGAAAAAGAACAAAGAGTAGAACGTGAACCATTTTGGAAGCAAAAAGAAAACATTAAGGTGTATATTTCAGCTATATTGCTTGTTATTAGTTGGTTTTTAGGAGAGCAATATGGGGAAGATCATCTTCTTCCGACGATTGGTTATGCAGCGTCCATTTTAATTGGCGGATATTCACTATTTATTAAAGGTCTAAAAAACATAAGCAGATTAAAATTCGATATGAATACGTTAATGACCATTGCTATTTTAGGAGCCGCGGTAATTGGTGAATGGGGTGAAGGAGCAACAGTTGTTATTTTTTTCGCTATCAGTGAAGCATTAGAGCGTTATTCAATGGATAAGGCTCGTCAATCTATTGAATCATTGATGGATATTGCTCCAAAAGAAGCGTTAATTCGTCGTGGAAATGAAGAAATGATGATCCACGTTGATGATATTCAAGTTGGAGATATTATGATCGTAAAGCCTGGTCAAAAATTGGCTATGGATGGAGTTGTCATTAAAGGTACTTCTACGTTAAATCAGGCTGCGATTACGGGTGAAAGTGTTCCAGTAACAAAAACAATTGATGATGAAGTGTTTGCTGGAACTTTGAATGAAGAAGGGTTGCTTGAAGTTAGAGTAGCAAAACGAGTTGAAGATACTACACTTTCAAAAATTATTCATCTTGTTGAAGAAGCTCAAGCAGAACGAGCACCTTCTCAAGCGTTCGTCGATAAATTTGCGAAATACTATACACCAGCTATTGTTGTCTTGGCTCTGTTAATCGCTGTTGCTCCTCCATTACTATTTGGCGGTGATTGGAGTGAATGGATTTATCAAGGTTTAGCTGTATTAGTGGTTGGTTGTCCGTGTGCATTAGTTGTTTCAACTCCGGTTGCCGTCGTCACTGCAATAGGAAATGCTGCAAGAAATGGTGTTTTGATCAAAGGTGGAATCCATTTAGAAGAAGCAGGAGCCCTTAAAGCGATTGCTTTTGATAAAACTGGGACATTAACAAAAGGTATTCCTGCAGTAACAGACATCGTGACGTATAGTGGAAACGAAAACGAATTAATGATGGTAACTGCAGCTATAGAAAAAGGATCGCAACACCCACTTGCTTCAGCCATTATGAGAAAAGCAGAAGAAATTGGATTGAATTTTAATAGCCTGTCAGTTGAAGAGTTCCAATCTATAACAGGTAAAGGGGTAAAAGCAAAAGTAAATAATGAAATGTATTATGTTGGAAGTCCATATCTTTTTGAAGAATTGCATCAAACGATTGAAACTTCTATTAAAGAAAAAATTATTCATATGCAAACAGAAGGAAAAACTGTAATGGTGTTAGGGACGAAAATAAAGATTCTGTCGTTAATTGCCGTAGCAGATGAAATGAGAGAATCGTCCAAAGAAGTCATCAGTAAATTAAATTATATGGGAATTGAGACAGTGATGCTGACCGGTGATAACCAAAGAACCGCAGCAGCAATTGGAAAACAAGTCGGTGTTTCTGATATTAAAGCTGATTTACTACCCGAAGATAAGTTGAATTTTATTAAAGAACTTCGAGCAAAGCATCATAGTGTAGCAATGGTCGGGGATGGCGTAAACGATGCACCAGCACTTGCAGCTTCTACTGTTGGTGTAGCGATGGGTGGTGCCGGGACTGACACAGCCTTAGAAACGGCTGACATTGCGTTAATGTCTGATGATTTAAGAAAATTGCCATATACCATTAAATTAAGCCGCAAAGCTCGTGTCATCATCAAACAAAATATTACCTTCTCTTTAGCAATTAAAATAGTGGCATTACTGTTAGTTATGCCTGGTTGGTTAACGCTATGGATAGCAATATTTGCCGATATGGGGGCAACATTGCTTGTGACATTAAACAGTTTAAGGTTATTGAAAGTTAAAGAATAAATTTAATTATGTAATCAAGGCAGTAATCTATTAAGCTAACTGGACACGATAGCATTCCTGTAGAGCGTTAATTATCAGCTTTGCAAAAAAACAAGCGCCTCGGTACGATGGGAGTACGCAACGGGTCATAGCCCTTTAAATCCCATCATCCAGGAGGACGCTCTACTATGAAGTTTAAATCGCAGGACAGACAAAATCAACTCATTGAAAAAATTACCGCCCAGCATCTAGTCGTAGGAATCGACATTGCTCAGCAAACGCATGTCGCTCGTGCTGTTAACTTTCGAGGAATCGTGGTCGGTAATCCTCTATCCTTTTCTAATGATGAAGAGGGTTTTCAATTCCTTCTTCGTTGGATTCAAACGTTGCAATCCACACACGCTTTAACGGAGGCTATTGTTGGTATGGAGCCTACCGGGCACTATTGGTTTAGCCTATCCAACTGGCTTTCGGATCGCCAGTTTGAAGTCGTTCTAGTCAATCCACATCTCGTGAGAAAAAATAAGGAGAACCGCGACAATACGCCATCCAAGAGCGACAAAAAGGATGCTCTGGTCATCGCTGATATGGTCAAAAACGGCTATTATTTGTTCATTCGCAACACACCAGAAGCCTTCGAAGAATTACGTGTCTTTCTCTCAAACCGCGACTCTGTCGTAACGAGACTCGTTAGTGCGAAGAACCAAATCCATCGCTGGGTCGACGTTGTTTTTCCTGAGCTGCGACAAGTCTTCAAAAACATCATGTGTACAGGTTCACTAGCCACACTTCGTCTTTTTCCTACACCCGAAGAATTGTATAAACTTCAGCCTCAAGACGTCCTGCAAGGTTGGAAATCGGTTATGAAACGGCATTCTGGTGAACCAAAGGCCAAAGCTCTTATCTCTTTTGCTAGCCGTTCTGTTGGCACTAAGCAAGCATTGCATGCCTACAAACTTCACTTGAAGCAACTTCTCGATGAGTACGACCTTGCTTGCCTGCAACTAAAAACGGTAGAGACAGAGATTGTTGCCGTTCTAAAACGTATTCCATTTGCTGAATCCATGCTTGCTGTCAAAGGGATAAGTGTTATTTCACTAGCCGGTATTCTAGGTGAGGCAGGGGATTTAAGCGGATTTGTGCACGGCAATGCCTTGCTGCGCCATGCTGGGCTAAACCTCGCAGAAGCTAGTTCAGGCAAATGGACTGGACAAATGAAGATTAGCAAACGAGGACGATCTCGTCTCCGCCGTTTCATCTTTATGATGACCATGAGTTTAGTAGCAAGTAATTCGGAGTTTAAAGCCATGCATACCTACAATGTACAAGTAAAGAAGATGAAGAAAATGAGGTCTATTATGAAACTGTGTGGAAAGTTAGCTCGAATACTTGTAGGGATGGCCCGCAGTGGCGAAGCTTACAACCCTCCAAAAACAATGCCTATTCAGCTCGCAGCTTAACCTATAACCTACCGTTTCGTAGCACGAGTATTGGCTTATTTGCAGGATTTCAAAGAAAGCACGGAGTACCGGATATATTTAACCAAAGGGCACAGACCCGTAACGATAGCAAGACCGGCCTCCACCCCTTGGACAGGCGTAACGAAGGAATGAGAGGGCACAGACCCGTTGAGACATGGGAGTGAAAACCTCCAAGGGAGGCGTGGAGAAAGCGTGCAGTAAATGGAATTATATGGGGCAGGATATGTTCCCCACTATTCCCGTGCGTCTTCATGTTGCCGAAGTCTAACACGGAGTTCCCCTTCTGATCTTTCACCCCTTACCCACCGGGCGAAATCCTGCGAATAAGCGAGTATTAGTGAGAAAACTATATCGTATCGAGGGAGTTAAACATAAAGGGTTCCACATATTAGTCATGCATAATATGTAGAACTCTATATTTTATTTGATTTTCATAAGTTTAGGTCTTGATAATTTTCAGTCTAAAACATTATTTTCTTCTGACATTTACCCTTCACAATCAATAAAATTCTACCATGTGAAGACTATTTCCAAACGGACATAGTCTTTTTTTATTTAACTGTTGTAAAATACAACAGTTGTGTGTTACATTTTAGTGGGAGGGATGAAGATGAAAAGAAAAGGAATACATCAACCAACCATTGAGGATGCCATTGAGATTAGTGGAATAGAAACACTGCATCCTGGAGGCTTTGCTTTAACTAAACGCACTGCAGAGATTGCAGAGCTTAAACAGGGGATGCGGGTTTTGGATGTATCCAGTGGAAGAGGAACTCAAGCAATATTTTATGCAGAGAACTATGGGGTTCAGGTGACTGGATTAGACATCTCAGTAAAAATGATCGAGTCCGCGTCGAACTCTGCTAGATTGGCCGGTATGACGGGCTGTGTCTCCTTCCGTCAGGGAGATTCTCAGGCTTTACCCTTTGGTGATGATACCTTTGATGTGGTAATTAATGAATGTGCGGTTGGAATCCCGGATGATTCAGAACAGGTTCTGAATGAAATGGTGCGTGTTGTGAAACCTGGTGGTACCGTAGTGATCCATGAATCCATCTGGAAAAAGCAAGTGACGGAAAATGAGAAGGAAGAACTAGCTGAAAGGTACGGAACGACTCCTTTGGAATTAGAGCAATGGAATGAAATGCTGAGAAAATCGGGTGTCGTCAACATTATTGCGGAGTATGAAGAATGGTCACAACCGGAAAAATTCTGGAAGGTTCGAAAAGATCGAGATGTTAAGCATCATTCGAAGCTGCTTACTTTACCCGAAAGACTGATAACCTTGAAACGGATTGTGCAGAAGCATGGAATTAAAGGTGTATTTAAGGTTATGGAGAACGAGAAGATTTTTTTTAAAGCTGTACTAGATGGCAAGATAGGATATAGCCTGTATAAAGGGGTTAAAGGTTCGTAATATTTCTCTATTCATTATTGAGGTGAAACCATGGAAAATGTAGATTTACTTAGGAATTTAATGAGAGCTTTCGATAAAAACATTGGTGCTCTAGAGAAAACACAACTCATGTGTTGCGGAGCAACGATCGGACAATGCCATGCTATTATGGAAATTGGGCTTGCGGGTGAAATCTCACTCATAGATCTGGCTAATGTACTTAATCTGGATAAAAGCACCATGAGCAGAACGGTAAATAACTTAGTAGCAGATCATTGGGTTGAAAGAATTATTGATCCGAACAATAGGCGTTATGTGAAGCTGATGCTTTCAACCAAGGGACAGGTTTTAAATGAGCAAATTAGTGCTGTTCTTAATGCATACTTTGGAAAGATTATGAATGATATACCGGAGAACAAACGGGAGCAGGTTACAGAGAGCCTAGAACTGTTGATCTATGCGTTAAATAAGAATAACTGCTGTTAACTACATTCTCGGTTAAAAAGAAAGGATGAACAACAATGTCCAAAGTTGTAGATACCATTGTCATTGGTGGTGGGCAGGCGGGTCTCGCATCCGGTTATCATTTGCAAAAGGCTGGACTGGATTTCATGATCTTGGAAGCCGGTGATCAGCCGGGGGGGGCTTGGCCACAATATTATGATAGCCTTAAGTTGTTTTCTCCTGCACGATATTCGTCATTACCAGGTTTCGCTTTCCCAAAAGATTCAAACGAGTACCCGTTACGTGATGAGGTCATCTCCTATCTACGTGTATACGCTGAGAAGTTCAAACTTCCATTAATGTTAAATAGCAAAGTGGAACGAGTCGAAGCTGTCAACGGCGGCTTTGATATCATAACTTTAAATGGCAAGAGATATCGAACCAAATCGACTATTAGCGCATCGGGTTCTTTTCATCGTCCATATATTCCTAATCTTCCTGGAACTGAGTCTTTTCAAGGAAACCTTCTTCATTCGTCCGAATATAAACGACCTGAACCGTTTCGCGAGCAGCGTGTTATCGTTGTGGGACGGGGAAACTCGGGCGTTCAAATCGCAGTAGAACTGGCCGATTATGCCACCGTATCTTTAGCTGTTCAACATCCAGTCAAATTTACTCGTCAACGATTTCTAGGGCTTGATCTTCATTTCTGGTTGAAAATGACTGGAGTTGATACATTTCCATTCTATCGAATCGGTAAGGAACCTCCGAGTCCCGTTTCTGTATTCGACCTTGGTGGATACCGTAAGAAAATAGACAACGGCAATCCGAATCAAAAACAAATGTTCTCAGGTTTTTATCCTGAAGGTGTCATTTGGGCGAATGGAGATAAGGAACCCGTCGACAGTGTGATATTTGCCACGGGCTATCGTCCTAATATTCCGTTTCTTCATCAGACTGGTGCGCTTGCTATGGATGGCAGACCACAGCATGTTGCCGGTGTGAGCACAGAAGTTCCGGGACTGTATTATGTAGGATTAGCGAATCAGCGGTCATTTGCGTCAGCTACGATACGAGGTGTAGGAGCAGATGCTAAATATGTTGTACAACATATTACACGGTTCCTTCGAAAACCATAACTCCTGAACTAATCAAATACAGTCAGTTTTGAATAATACATGGATGTATTGGGATGAATGGAGTTGATTAATTTTATATTTGCATTTTGCAAATAATTATAATATAATGAAAACAACAGTTGATAATAAAACGCCCGATTTTTATGTTATTTCAGTCGATTGGTAGGATAATCATGTATATTTTTCATTTTATATATTTGCATAACGCAAATAATATTCCGTGCCATTGTAAGGAGGTGAGAGGTAATGAATAATGACTCAGTTAAGTTTACAGATGAAATTTGTTGTCCAGATGCTAAGGTTCAACGAAAAGTGAATATCGAAAATGAAGAAACATGTTGTAATGAACCCGAAGATAAGGGGTGTTGTCCTGCAGATGAGAATTAGTTATTTGGGATTTACCGTTACATCATTTGATTTGAATCGAAAAAGGAGACCACTACCATGAAAAAAATCGATGTGTTTGATTCAGGGGGATGTTGTTCAACCAACGTTACAGATCCTAAAGCTAAAATGAATTCCATTCGTTTCTCTGCAGCTGCTAATAATTTATTTGTAAAAGGTTATGACATTAACAGATATAGTTTACTAAGCCATACAGAAGTATTTAATTCTAATGAACAAGTAAAGACGCTAATGGATGCTGATTTGAACAATTTACCTATCACAATAGTTAATGGGGAAGTCGTAAAAACTCAAGATTTCCCATCTAATGAAGAGCTTTCAGAATGGCTCAATATTTCCGTCGAAGAGATATTAAAAAAACAAACGGTGAATATTCAAATTAACTCTTGTCAAGATTCCGAATGAATGTAGTGACATTGCCCAAACAACAGGCACCTTGTGGGTTATTAATCTCACATCCACAACGATTAGCTTGAACTTGCTCTCGTATATGTTTAATTGGATACTGATTTTCTTGAACAGCTTTTATTAAACGTTCTCTTGTCCATCCAAAGCAGTAGCAAACAGGGACATCCAGCGCATCGTCTTTTTGGAACACCGATACTTTGAGCATATCTTTGTCAAAGGTCTGATCATAGCTAAAATAAACAACTTCGCAAGATGAATTAGAGCAAAAAGAGTAAGTCGATTCAGCGTGAATAGTTTCTAACGCTGTTGGTTGAAGCAATGCTTTGAGCGTAATCGTTTGAATGCTTTTGCCTTTTTGGTGACAACCAGGGCATTGAGAAGGTATTGTTGGTTTTTCTGTGGATGTTTGACAACAGCTATCCATTTTTTATCACTCCTTATACAGTTTTGAATGTGCGAATAGGTGTAAATCTGGCTTCCTTACACGTACAAGTATCGTTGGCGATAACGATATTTCCCATTCCGTTTAATACAAACACTTCCGTCTTCGGAAAATCGCTAAAATCTCCATAACAAAACGCATCCCATTGTTCTTTACCCTGTACAAACAAATGTCCGGTACTATTGTAGCATACGCAATTAAAAGCAACAATCTTCTAAAAAAGATCCAATAATTAAAACAACCTGGGAGGTACTACAGATGATTCCATTATTTGATGTTAATAAAATTGATATTACACCTTATTTATTTTTCACTGGTAAAGGTGGAGTTGGTAAAACTTCAACAGCATGTGCAACAGCTATATCTTTAGCAGATCAAGGAAAGAAAGTTCTATTGGTAAGCACAGATCCCGCGTCCAATTTACAAGATGTATTTAATACGAAATTAGATATGCATTACAAGGAAATACCGGAAGTGCAGAATCTTTATGTTGCAAATTTGGATCCTGATCAAGCGGCTCAAGAATATAGAGAAAGCGTAGTTGGTCCCTATCGTGGAAAGCTCCCTGATGTGGTCATTCAACAAATGGAGGAACAACTTTCCGGATCATGTACGGTAGAAATCGCATCGTTTAATGAATTTTCTACACTGTTAACGGATAAGAAAATCCAGGCTGAATTCGATCATATTGTTTTTGATACAGCACCAACTGGACACACTTTAAGATTGCTTCAACTACCCAATGCATGGAATGAGTTCTTAGAGGATAGTACAGAAGGAACCACAAGTATGGGATTACTCGCTGGGTTAAACGAACGGAAAGACGTATACGAACAAACGGTGAAGGTATTATCTGATCCCATGCAAACGTCGTTAGTGCTTGTCACTAGAGCAGATACTGCGCCACTACAAGAAGCAGCTCGTGCTTCAAAAGAGTTAGCTGACACGGGAATTCGTAACCAAATGCTTATCATTAACGGGTTATTGAATCATCCTATGTTATCCGATGCTACGGCAGCCGCTTTCGCTACACGTCAAGAAGAAGCTCTAAACCGCATTCCTGAAGCATTAAAGACACTTGCTACATGGGCTGTCCCACTAGTGCCATTTAATATTACAGGTGTAGAAAATGTGCGCAAACTTTTCGACGAAACGCAAAGCATCCCAGATCAAATCTCAGAACTAACGGATGTGAATTATCCTCATCTGACTACAATTCTTGATGATATTATAGAGCGTAATCAAAGAGTAGTTTTCACGATGGGTAAAGGGGGCGTTGGCAAGACAACTGTGGCGAGTGCAATTGCTGTTGGATTAGCAGAACGCGGCAAAAAGGTTCATCTAACAACAACGGATCCAGCTGCTCATCTTGATTATGTCATGCATGAAGATATTAAGACACTCATCTCGATGAGTAAAATTGATCAAAAAGAAGAAGTTGAAAAATACAGAGAGGAAGTCTTAAACAGAGCACGTGAAACTATGGATGAACAAGGTGTTGCTTACGCAGAAGAAGAACTAAATTCTCCGTGTACCGAAGAAATTGCTGTATTTCGTGCTTTTGCTAATATTGTCGAGCGTGCGGACAATGAGATTGTCGTGATAGACACAGCTCCATCAGGTCATACACTACTGCTACTCGATGCTACGGAATCTTACCATAAAGAAATTGCAAATTCTTCAGGTGAAGTCCCTGTATCTGTTCAAAACTTATTACCTCGATTACGGAATGAACAAGAAACAAGTATTGTCATTGTAACTCTTGCAGAGACAACACCGGTTTATGAGGCGGAACGACTGTCTGTGGATCTACAACGTGCTGGAATTACACCAAAGTGGTGGGTTGTGAACCAGAGTATGATCATGACTCATACCCAAGATCCAATTCTTCACACAAGAGCATTGGGAGAACAACTATGGATTCAGCGCGTGAAAGACACATCCGATGGAAATTTCGTTGTTATTCCATTGCATAATCAAGAGATTATTGGTTATCAAGCACTCAAACAATTAGTAACAAACTAAAAATGACCTGGAGGAAGAGAATATGAAGATTTCGGATAGTGCTAAAGTATTCATTGAGAACATCATGAAAGATAATGAAGGAAAGATCCTTCGTATATCCCAAACAAGTTCAGGATGTTGTGACCCAAATGTAAACCTTGCATTGGATGATGCGAAAATAGAGGATCATATTCAAACCATTAATGATATTCAAGTTGTGATAGAGCCAGAGAGAGTTACTATTTTAAACAACATTATTTTAGACTTAGATGAAGGGAATTTAGTGATACTGAATGAAGGATCTAGCTGCTGTTAAATTCCATTATGTAATACTTGCATAATGCAAATAAATAAAGTATAACTAAGGGAAAGGACAGGAGGTAAGTCACTTGGAAAATTTGCGGGATATGTTTCAGATTATGACTCGGAGATTCGGAGTATTGAATAAAGTATGCTGTACAGCGGGTGGAATTGATATCTCTCCCATACAGAGCCACATCCTATATGAAATAGATAAACAGCATAATCCTAACATACAACAAGTAGCCGATACACTTGGAACAGATATTACAACATTTAGCCGTCAGATCCAAACTTTAGTTAAAATGAAGCTTGTACAAAAGACACCAGATCCTAGTGATCGTCGTATCTATGTCCTTTCCCTAACTGTTGAAGGAAAGTTTATTGCTGAAACGATTGATCAACAAATGAATTCATATTTAACGGAAGTATTTTCGCATATGAATGAGTTTGAGCGCCAAAC
>NZ_JBBOYU010000003.1:0-228066 GCF_038008265.1 Paenibacillus sp. FSL K6-2859
CGCCATTGAGCATCAAAAGGAGGTTGTTGGCGTTGAGTAAAGTGATTGAACCAGTAGAGAACAAAAACGTATACCGCGTTGAAGGATTCACATGCGCGAATTGTGCCGGGAAATTTGAAAAAAATGTAAAGCAACTGCCAGGCGTTCAAGATGCAAAAGTGAACTTTGGCGCTTCAAAAATTGCCGTTTTCGGTGAAACCACAGTTGAGGAGCTGGAGAAAGCTGGCGCTTTTGAAAATCTAAAAGTGGCTCCAGAAAAGCCGGTACGGGAAGCGAAGCAAGAGGACATCAAAGAAGTGAAAGAACCGTTTTATAAAAAACATAGTACTTTGTTGAATGCAGTCTTATTGGTAGTTATTGGGTATATTTCCCAAAATGTAAATGGGGAAGAAAACCTAATCACTTCCTTGTTATTTGCAGCCTCCATTGTGATCGGTGGATTCTCGCTCTTTAAAGTTGGTTTTCAAAACTTGATGCGATTTGAATTTGACATGAAGACGCTCATGACAGTTGCCATAATCGGAGCTGCGATTATTGGGGAATGGGCCGAAGGTTCGATTGTGGTTATCCTCTTTGCGATCAGTGAAGCGTTAGAACGATTCTCGATGGATCGGGCTAGACAATCGATACGTTCCTTAATGGACATTGCACCGAAAGAAGCACTCGTTCGACGGAACGGACAAGAACAAATGGTCAATGTCGATGAAATTGCCGTTGGTGATATCATGATTGTCAAACCCGGTCAAAAGATTGCCATGGATGGTGTGGTGGTCAGCGGCAACTCTGCCGTCAATCAGGCCGCGATCACCGGTGAGTCCGTTCCCGTTGGCAAAACGATGGATGACGAGGTTTTTGCCGGAACGTTAAATGAAGAAGGCCTCCTTGAAGTCAAAGTAACCAAGCTGGTCGATGATACGACCATCGCAAAGATCATACACCTGGTTGAGGAAGCACAGGGAGAACGTGCACCATCCCAAGCCTTTGTCGATAAATTTGCGAAATACTACACACCGGTCATTATGGTCATTGCCGCTTTAGTCGCGATTATTCCGCCGCTTTTCTTTGATGGAAGTTGGGCTACCTGGGTCTATCAAGGCTTATCCGTTCTTGTGGTTGGTTGTCCTTGCGCGCTAGTGATCTCCACTCCAATCTCCATCGTATCTGCAATAGGAAATGCAGCGAAAAATGGCGTTCTTATCAAAGGCGGTATTTACCTCGAAGAGATGGGTGCCTTAAAGGCTATTGCGTTTGATAAAACCGGCACGCTCACCAAAGGTGTACCGGTTGTAACGGATTTCAATGTATTCAACCATAAGACGAATGATCAAGAATTGCTTTCCATCATTACTGCATTAGAGTACCGTTCGCAGCATCCTCTTGCTTCGGCCATTATGAAGAAAGCGGAACAGGAACATATATCTTATTCCGACGTCATGGTTGATGACTTTTCTTCCATCACCGGTAAAGGGATTAAGGGTACGGTTAACGGAACAAGCTATTACATTGGTAATCCGAAACTCTTTAAAGAATTAGCTACTGCTCATTTTAGTAACGAACAAGAGCAACTGGTTACTACATTGCAAAATCAAGGAAAAACGGCTATGGTTGTAGGAACGGACAAAGAAATTCTCGCGGTGATCGCGGTAGCCGATGAAGTGCGTGAATCCAGTAAAGAAATTATTCAAAAGCTGCATCACCTTGGGATCAAAAAAACCATCATGCTTACCGGTGATAACAAAGGTACCGCAAATGCGATCGCCGGACATGTTGGCGTATCGGATGTGCAGGCCGAACTGATGCCGCAGGATAAATTAGACTTTATTAAACAATTAAGAGTCGATTACGGCAATGTCGCCATGGTTGGCGATGGTGTCAATGATGCTCCAGCACTCGCAGCTTCTACAGTTGGGATTGCCATGGGCGGAGCCGGTACGGATACCGCACTCGAAACGGCAGACGTTGCTTTAATGGGGGATGATTTAAGAAAACTTCCTTTTGCCATTAAATTAAGCCGTAAAGCATTAAATATCATCAAGCAAAACATTACCTTTGCACTGGCTATAAAACTGATTGCTTTACTGCTCGTCATCCCGGGTTGGTTAACGCTTTGGATTGCTATCGTCTCCGATATGGGGGCAACGCTCCTGGTTGCGTTAAACGGTTTGCGACTGATGAGAGTCAAAGAATAAGGCAAAAAGCTAAAACATTTATGTTGGAGTTAGGGGTGAATACCCCTGACTCTTTACTTTGAAAGGAAGTGTATTGTGCTTCGTTACTATGTTGTGGCCTTTATCGCCTTTGCCGTTGATCAATTGATCAAATGGAGTGTTGCGACGTATATGGATATCGGTCAAAAAATACCGCTTATTCCGGGCTTTATCCAACTGACATCCATTCGAAATCGCGGTGCCGCGTTTGGCATCTTGCAAAACCAGAGGCTGTTTTTTATTTTGGTGACTGCCATCGTGCTTGTTGGTATTATCATTTACTTGCGTAAAATCTACCGCAGACAAAAATTCCTCGCTTATGCATTAGTGCTGATTTTTGGAGGAGCGCTGGGCAATTTTGTAGATCGCGCTCTACATGGCGAAGTCGTGGACATGCTTGAATTAACATTTATCAATTATCCGGTATTTAATATGGCGGATGTGTTCATCACGACAGGGGTTATTATGGTCATGATTGACACGCTCCGGGCATCCAGAGCGGATAAGGCATCGAGTCAGAGCTTGCCGGAGTAGATCAGGGTGGTTGTGCTGAATTGGGGAAGTTTGTTTTTATATATTTCTGGCGGCGGCCGCCAATGTGATCGGCGGCCTCGTTTTTGTGTTAAAACGTGACTGGTCGCGAAAGGGCTTGAATGCTTTGATGGCTTTAAGCGCAGGGATTTTAATCGCTATCGCCATTTTGGATTTTATTCCGGAATCTTTGGAGCATGATTCCTCAAGCCCGATTTTCATCCTGATCGGTGTACTGGTATTATGAGGCTATTTTTGTGTTGATCAGATATTTTATTTCACTCTGTGTGTAATAGATTTTTGGGTTGTACATGTTTTTTTCTTTTCTTCAAATTAAGTCCTTCGCTTAACATTTTTGATCACTATTTTACTATGGGGAATGCTTGGTATGTTGACCATACTGAAACTTAAATCCTGGTCAGGAACTTCATAATTCATACGATTTACTAAATAATCGAGACTCACTTTCATGACTTCAATGGTGACCCACTCACCGGCACAGCGATGTCCCATAAAGTAATCGCCACCACCTTGCGGAATGAAGCTGAAGGGGCTTCCGTCCCATTCGGCAAACCGAACTGGATTGAATACCTCAGGATTGTCCCATATTTTAGGATCATGATTGGTGCCATAAAGATCTAGCAAAGTTAATGTGCCTTCTTCAAATTTATAGTTGTTCCAGGTAAAATCTTTTTTTACCAGTGCCGCGACAAACGGAAAAAACGGATAAAAGCGGCGTACTTCCTGTATAAACATCTGAGCATATTTTTCATCGCTAGATTCAAGTTTCTCCCTTTCTTCCGGATAATGATGTACTGCCAGCACAGTGAAATTGATGAATATAGCGATAGCTACAATCGGTCTCAAAATATTGATCACTTCCACAGCAGCGGTCTCTGTATCCAGAAGATTCCCTTCTAGATCTCGATGCCAGGCAAACCTGTGTAATGCAGTATTTTCAGGGGGGTTCACTTTCCCATCACGAACCTCATTAATGAGTTCTTCGATCCACTTTTCTACCTGATTCCGTGCATGTCTCCCTAGCCAATGAGCTGGACCGACAGTAGCTGACGACTCGAACATCGCTTCCAAATCGTTTGTCAGCTTCTTCACTCCGTCTTCTTGTACCGGTACACCAGTCCACTGGCAGGCTGTCCGGCACATAATTTCCTGCACTTCATCATAAAGAACAACCTTATCCATCAGTTCCCATTTTTCCACTGTCATCTCCCACTGTTTTTTTGTAATGTCGGTCAGTTTTTCAAGTCCGTCAGGAGACATAATCGACATAAACATTTCCTTACGGTGCTTATGGGCCTCTCCATCTAAAGCCTGAACACCATTTTTGCCAAACAATGTTTGTACCACCCGGTTTGGTGCTGCATCTTTCCTTTTGAATTTCTCAGTGTCATAAAAAACTTCCGCAGCTTCCTTTCCTCCCATGCAGATCGCTTTCTTTCCAAACACTCGGGTCTCGAATACATCAGAATTAAAACTGTGACGTCTGTTCAAAATGTACAAATATCCTTCTCTCATAAGACTCAAGCTATGGTCTATTCCTTGTTCCCGAGGCATTTGATTTGTATTTGACATATCATCCATCTCCATTCTTCATGAGTAATGATTCTTATTCTTGGTAAAATATTCTCTGTTTATTCGTAAGCGGCAAACCCAGCACACCTTCTGCGTTACCCGATAACCCTTATGTTGAGCATCCATCTCCAACTCAGATTCGTCTTGTTCAGCGGAGCAAAACCTACAAAGATACATTAAAGTCACCTACTTGATTTATTTTCTTATACGTGAAAGCTTAACACGCGACTTAAAAAAGAAAACGAGCACAGTCAATGTTTAGTTAACTGTGCCCTTAGTTATTTTTAGTTTGCAAAAGCCTTGCCGTAATTATTTGTTATCATATGTGCCGGTTTTTAATTGTTCATAGCAAGGGATACAAACTTGTCCATCAAAATCTTCTCCATTTACGATTCCTTCAAATTCTTCAGTTTCATTTATATGAAACCGATGCCCGCAGGCATCACATTTACAAGTAACATGTATTACTGCTGATCCTAAACCTAATTTATCAGTCATTGTATTGAAGATGGAACGAGCTGTTTCCTCCGGATAATAGTTTGAATACACCCGAAAAAAACCACTCCATAGAAGCTGAAGATTATTTTTTATATTTTTCGTACCAATCGCTCTTATGATATGTTTTAAGGTTCTTTCATCAGTACTAGCCATCAGTACTCCTAGTCCCTCGAATAAAAAATCCTTATGATTTACATCTAAGATTCCAGATTCATCGATACTGATTTCATTCATAAGATCATATGACTCTGAACCAGGTTCCCCCTCACTTACTAAACTCGTGCCTGCACAGAAATCACATTGTTCTCCGTCTACTTGGCCGTCTACACAGCCCTCTGCCTGACAAGTAACCAATGAAGGCACAATATTAGACTCACTATCGCAGTCAACAAATATCTGAAGACCAGAAATTGTAGTATAGACCCTGTCTTCTCTTTCCTTAGAACAATCTTCACAGATTTCTTCTAATAAAGTTCTAATCTCCAGCTCGCCTTGTTCGCCAGCTGCACAAGTGATAAAACCAACAATTAAAGATTGATTTCGATCAACTTGAAATGATATCAACTCTTCATCTTCAGGTAGCCACTCTAATGTTTTGAGTATTTGAGCTTTAGTAACACCACATTTGCTGCTAACCTTCCAACCAGCTGCATCAAAATTTTCATTTTTATATTCCATAAACCTCTCTCCTTTAACCTTCAGTCGGATTTGTTAAAAAAGCATAAATCGAATGAAGCAATAGTGCCTCAATAACTTAAATATCGATGAAATTTCGGCTACGAGCTTCCTTTAATAAATTTCGCATTCCTGTTTTTCGTGTCTCTTTTTCTAAACAATACCTAAGATCATCATCACTTAGTCGTTTAATAGCACTTCTAGCATTTTCGTCATTACAGCTACAATGAAGGACCCATTTTATATTTTCGGACTCAGGAGCGGGTTCTGTCTGGCTTGAATTAGGTTTTGGCTGCACGCCTTGCTTTATTAATGGTTCTTGTGGAATAAGCAAGCATCTATCACCTACCCAATAGGGTATATCAGCCAAAATTGAGTAAAAGGCAGGTAATGATGATAGTTTTCTTGAAACCTTCTGGAGAAGAAGAACTCCTATTTCTGATTTTGGCACTACAATCACAGTGTATTTATCTCCGAACACATTAGTATGACAATCCAGTATATGAACTAACGAGTTTTTCCACATGAATGCATCAAAAAGAGTTCCATCGTTTCCTACTCGTATTTCATGATCGTAAGCAAGTTCATCTTGTAACAGGAAAGGAGTCAAAATTTGATGATTGAACCATTCCTGAAAGAAGTCATCATGACTCTCATTTCCTTTTTTATTTTTCTTAACAAACCAGCCTTGATCGATGATTAATGTTTGAGTATTACGATGAAAATACATATCCCAAAAGACCTTTTTCATCACGTTTCCAGATTCCTTAGTTCTAGGCAGCTGTGAAAGAAGACCATATAAATGAGTTTTTTGATCATAATGATTAGAGCGGTCTATCTCTTCACAAATAAGAGTAATTTGCTCGTCATTATAGCTTCTTGCAACTTCCGTCAAGTAGTTAATCATTCATTATCGACTCCTTAGATAAAATTCTTAGAATCATGAGAATCGTTTACGTATATAAGCGCCAATAAAAACAGCGGACTGATTTATTACTCAGTCCGCTGTTTGATGAAAATTTATTGATTCATAAATTTTGACTATCAGATTTGCGTAAATTGTTGATAATTTAAAATCTCATCAGAAATTCCGATTAAAAATATTTAATTAAATTTGAAGTGTCACATCAGGACTAGCCTGAATGTTTCGTACTTTCACTTTGCTCTGAAGTGTAATATAGGACATATGATTACTGATCCTATTTTCACTGAAGATTTCATTAAAAAAGGACACAACTTCAAGCGCTGCGAATTTGTTAGTAAGAAGGCGCTGAGGCTCGCTCACAACAATCTCTGAACATGCAGTTGCTGATGGCGCAATAGGATCATCGTCTTCCAGCACATCAGGAAAGACTTCAGCAACTGGAGGTAGTAAGGTCTCACCTTTCCATCTTACTCCACAGACAACCTGCCCTACCCATCCGGATTTCCGATAATTCTCTTCTTCTTGAGCAGTCCAATTCTCGCGACTACGTCCGTCTTGTGGCACTTTAGCTCCCTCGATTCCAACATCTAGATAGATGAGGTTATCTTCTGATTCGAAATAACGGTGCATCATTTGACGTGTGAAATTATTATCTACCGCGGAAATCAAGATCGGAATAAAGCTTCTTCGTCCGAGAGCAAGATAATCCCGATAAGAAAAGAGTTGACGTAACATCGTTTCATCTTGTACAAATTCTCTCGTATATGAACGAATAGGAATTTGATAGTGCCCAGAATAACGCTTAGCCAGCACTTCTGCCTTTTTGAACCCCACGTCTTTGGGAATAAATAATTGATTGCCAAGATTCTTGGATTCTACCGTATCTGGATCAGCTATCGTGTAACATCCGGCCACATTAAAAATATTCATCATCTGGACGACCTGCTGCAGGATGTACGAGCCATTTCCTCCAGACCCAAGCTGAACAATGTAGAAAAATGGGGGATACTCTGTAGGAAGTGAGATCACAGGACCTCCTCCTTTTGCGGAGTGTCCTGGATCGTTACTTTATTAAGAAGCCAAGAAAAGTCCTCAGAATATTTCTTATCATAAGGGGATTCGAAAATCTCATCTGGATTTACTCCGAAAAATTTCCCATCTACATGTATTCTGCACGTGATATCTGGCATCAGTTTATTCAGCGTCCCAACGATGACGTATAGGCAGCTGGCTGTCTCACTCTCATCGTCTTGTTTGGAAGGGTTAGCTTCCCAGTAATGATGTGAATGAATCTCCACTACTTTAACCCATTCCTCAATAACTGGTATGATACTATCATCTTCAAGCGGAGTTACATTCTCTAAAGATGCTACTTGTTGTGGAAACACTAACAAGTATTCACGAGAATTATAATTCCAATAAATCTCACCATATAACTCGACGTGATATGTTTCAGCAAAGAATTTTGATGCGCTGATAAATCGGCAAAGGAAAGACCAGTCAATTTTTCTGGGAAGGGTGATTTTCACACCTTCTACAATTTGCCTTGTGTCAGGTACAATTTTTGCTTTTTGGCTAACAGAGAAAAACTCACTTTGACGAATATGATATACACATCCATCAGCGGACGGAATGTACATATTACGGCGGCCGTCCTTACTGGCCTCCTCCAAAGAAGCATAGATACCAGTGAATCTGGTTAATACAGCACCCCGCTTTTTGGCATGGATAGTAGGTACCACAAGGTTGGGCCCTTTAAATAAGACCATCGTACAGTATTCCTCTTCGCTCATTTCACCACATTCATCCATCATTCGAAGTCGTAAATCATTGCCAGTAATTTTGCGCAACTTTCCCTCTTCTCCATCTTTGTCAACAATCCCCTCAGAAATTTCAGTAGCGCTAAAATATTCTGTAATGGGGGTCAGTGTGCCGTCATATTTAATGCGGGTTTCAGCATTAACTTCAAACGATTCTGATTTCTCCTGCTGTACAGCTTTTGCTGGCTTGATTGGTTTAGTAGTAGTTTTTGCTGGAACTTGTGGTTTTTCCAATCCTACTGGTTTTATTTCAGGAGCAAAGTCGAAAATATCCATCTGTGTTCTTTGATCTTGTGTCATTGTATTGTCCTCCTTGAATTTTTAAATCTATCATTTCGTAGTGTTCAGCATTTTTTTAGAAGCGCTTTAGAAATTTTTCGAATGTCATCCCTTCAGAGATAAGCCAGTCTTCAGGGAATTCTGAATGTTGCATTTTCGTGTACAACTCTCTCAGTTCAGTAATTCCGGAATCATTTCTTCCATCTGCAAAATAGCAATCCGAACTCGGTGAGCCGAAAAACATATTATGCAGCGTAGAACATTGACTGAGATTCTTGATATTAGGAAGGTTATTGTTACCCATACAAACACTTCCCCCGATCGTGACATTGGCATAGGGATACTTATAGAGCATTGTATCGCCTTTGATTTGCCGAGTGCCTTTAATCGAGAAAATGTTAATTTTATAAATATGTCCTCCACTGGAGATACTATAGGCGAAAATCATCCGTGGATGCCCTACTGCCTCCATGAAGGTTTGATGATAGTACATATCCCAATTTTTCTTGGAGAGTTCACAGACCACTAAGTGTTCGTCTTCGTCTTTTTTGTAAATATGCTTTATCCAGTTATTGTTCATAATCGGTGTCTCCACCCGAAGCTGGCTGTTTCTCTCTCGTCTAAATCCGACGATCTTCTTCGTTTCTTTTCTCATACCTATGACGGTTTGATCTCTTGCTTCATAAACTTCGGCATCCATCATAGTTTCAAAGAAATGACCAAAAGTCATTTCACTATTGAGTAATTCAGTCCCTTCGTTTGAAGAGACAAGGACATGTACATGAGTATCAGCTTTTTGGGCCTCATCCGACCAGGAGATTTGATAGTTGCTCATCTTCGATTTGCTCCTTTTTTTCTTTCTTTTTGGATATAGAAATCAGTTTTTCCGTCAATTCGGAAGCTGGCACCAATAATTCCAGGTAAAAGCTCATGTAACCCGGATAGTCATCAAATCGAATGACCAGCACCTCTTCTTCTCTCCATAGAACAGAACATGCAGCTGCTGAATAATCATCGCCCATTTCTGTGAAACGGGAATATCTCTTTTCCACTTGTTCAAAGTTGAGTTGTTGTTTTATCCGGCAAAAATCTGGATTTTCAATAACAAAGTCAAAATTGTACATTCCACTTTCGTTTTGATTCTCAGAGTATTCAATCTCACTTCCTGGGAATAACAGATGAAGACACTCCTCAAAAATCGAAAAGGTCATTGTGTCCTCATACTCATTGAATATTCCCCATTGTCCTAATTGACTGCCTGAGTACCCAAGATCATCCATGAGTTTCATCATTCGAAGATTATCAAAGGATGTTTTCAGGAGACTAATTCCCGCTTCGTAGAACTTAGGCATAAGACACTTCCTTCCTTACTAATTGGTTAAATAAAATCATCAGTAGGACTGAATATTTTATTTTCTAACTTGAGAAGAACACCGCTTTTTTCAATTACATCTACGAATTGATAAATGGGGTTGACCCAGTTCCTTTTAAATTTTCCAAGCTTATCTTGAATAAAATCATTTTCAGTCCCGTATGCATAATAATCCTCATCTTCTACTGAGGATAATGAATCAGCGATTTCAAAACAGTTTTGAACGTCTTGTAATGTAAAACTTTCAAAATTGATTTCAGCGGCGTCAGTATCACCATTAAAAAAAGCCTCAATAATGTAATACACCCCTGCAGTCTGCAACCTTGGAGGAGGTTGCTGTGCTTTTTCCATTAAGTTTTTTAGAAACCGTTGATGATTAAACTTTGGTCTATTGTCCATTAGAAAACTAGCCTCCTAACGCTTTTAATTAAATGAAAAAGAGAAGGCTATGCCTTCTCCTTTACTTGAATCTTCATCACACCGTACGTCGGTAAGGTAAAATTAAATGAAGATCTAATTTGTTGTTCTCAGGGTAAATGACAAATGGACTCATTTCCCCTGTTAAATGGATCTCAATCATGGTAGTATTGATCGCTTTTAGAGCTTTGAGAACGTAATCGGTGTTTAATGACATCTTTAGTGCTTCACCTTCCAGATCCGCAATAAATATTTCTTCACGGACCTTTCCAATACCACTACTATCAGTTTCCAGAACAAGACTTCCACTGTCCTGAAGAGAAAGCAGCATGGTTGGGGTTTTTTCTTTCATGATGTTTACACGTTCCAGAGCATTCATCAATTCAACACGATGCGCTTTAAAGGTGGCCTTAGAATTTTCAATTGGCGGAACAATCCGTGATAAATCGGGATATACACCCTCAATCAAAGTTGCCTTATATTTCAACTGCTTACTCGTAACCATAAAAAAGTTATCCTGAAGGAACAACGAGTACTCTTCATCTTCATGAATAATCTTCGATAAAGCGTCGAATGCCTTGGCTGGAACATTACGGCCGTTGCCCAACTCTTCCTTGGTATCAACTGCTATAGCAGAACGTGCAAGCCGATGGCGATCCGTTGCATTAAACGTTAGGACTCCTTCAACGATATTCATGTTAATGCCGTTCAAAACAGGAGTAGCTTCCGCTGTAGAGGCTGCAAACTTCGTATTGTTGATTAAAGCTACGAGTTCATTTCCCTTGATCGTAAGAATAGGCTTTCCCTTAAGCTTTGGCGTCTGGGGATACTCATCAGTTTCCATACCCATTAATTCGAATACTGATTTGATTTTTGTATCAACTGATGTAATTTTAATTTGGTTTCCGTTGTTTACACTAATTTTCACACCGGTGCCAAGTTTCTTCACCATTTCTATCAAAATTGCAGGAATAAGCACAGAGCCATTCTTCTCGATAGTAAGGACGCTTCCGCTTTCGTCGCTAATACTGTACTCCGTCATGAATTCACCGTTACAGGTGGTCAAAACGACGCTACTATCGGTTGTACAGACTTTGATCAAGTCAAGGACTGGTCTGGAGCTGTTGGACGGTAAGGTTTTTGATACTTTACTCAAAGCTTCGTTCAATTCTTTTGTTGCAATTGTAATTTGCATGGTTCATCGACCCCTTTGGATTTTTTGTTTTTTTGAGAAAACTTAAAGGCATGCCAGCGATCACTCGCGTCATGCCTCTTTCTTTGTAACTTTGTTTTTGCAGCTTCAATGTACTTCTTAAAGGTGTGCTGGATGCCAAGGAATTGAATGATTTCGGAGAAAGTAATGAAATAATACGTACGCCTTCTCCAATTCAAATCCAATCGAATCTGGGTCACATAGACCAATCTGCCACGATCCATGGACACTCCTTCATAACTAAGTTTATTCTTTGGGATGTCGTATTTGGCCGCACAAACGCTCATCATACAGTCGATCAAATACCAGTCGGTTCCAACCAGTATATAAATCGCTTGAGCTTTCCGCTGAATGATCCAACTGGTTATTGTCTTCCACCAGATAACTAGGATTTCAAATCTTTTTCGTAGCATAAGTGAGGACCATCCTTTCGACGGCTTTTGACTTTTTTGTTATATAAAAAAACCCCGTGCATCGCTTTTTTGCGAATGAACGGGGTTGGATTTTTCCCTAAAGGAATCTTTTGAAATTAAAAAAAGCACCTGAAGAATCGCTAAATGCGATTATCAGATGCTTTAGACTTCCATATGGAATTTATCATTTTTTTCAATTTAAGGTCGACAATACGATACAGGTGAGCATTTCAATGTTCGTAATGAAACGATCCATTTTAAATCCTAACCTAGATCAATACGTTGTCCTCACTGTGCCACTGGCAAGTGTTCACAACTAAATCTCTTCATCCTGTGTATCACAGTCCGTCGTCAAGTATTATTTCAGTTATCGTCACAGTGGTGTACATAACGAAATACAAGACTTGAAGAAAAATCATTTATTAATTCATACTTTTATTTTATCGGTTTTAGAGATAAAAAGAAAGTATCAATTTATTTTTTTTCCTCTGAAGCATCCTCCCTTTTAGCATGCTTCGCCTTTTCAATAATTTGATGAATTTCTTGTTGCATTCTATTCATGTCGTTTATGCTCGTGCTATTAAGAATGTCTGTTTGCAGCTGAAGAATCTGGTGCCGTTCTTGTGGGCTCAATACCATGAGCACAGGCTTTACTGTCGGAGCCTGATGATAGCGTTTAATAATCAGTAATACCTCCTGCAGCAGATAATGCATTGTATTCGGATCTTCAGCTTCTAATATCTGTTCCTGCAGCCAGTGTATCCGTTCCTTGTCCTCTTTGCTGATTGCATGGGATACCATAATATCACTCCTTATTCATTGACTATATCCTTTAACCATCACGTTATACCAGGTTAGGAAAATGTCAAGTGAATAAGCAGAGAAAAACGCCGCGGATAAATCCGCAGCGTTTTCCTGATAAGCCGGTTTAAGGGTACCGAACCCTCATAAAATTGTTGTCTGATATTCAATCAAAGATATACGTTCCATACCCACTTGATTGATGTTCATAGGTGCCTCTACTTTCGACGGCTTTAAATGTGAAACAAAAGTAACTGTTCGTTGGATAATATTTTGAATTTGTTCACTATATCCCTTTACTTGATGTGTGTCCCCTGATTCGATGATCTGTGTTTGTAAATTCAGAATAAGCTCTCGTTCAGATTTGGATAGTAAATCCAACACTGTTCTTCCTTTTTCTCCTGGCATTTTTCTCACCTCCAGAGGTTATGTAATATATAGAACTTGTCCCCCGAATTGAGGAACAAGGCTACATATTTTTTTAGACACATCCTTAGGATATGCAAGTTTACTAACCGTCTTGAGACTGCTCGGTTTCCTTTGTAGGTTCTTCAATAGGTTGTAGTAGAGCAGCATTGAGTTCACTCACAATTTTTGCTTTTGCTTCGCTTTTGGCTGCTGAATCCTTGTGTTTCATCATGGCATTCTGCACCAAAAAGCTAATACCGCTAATACCCGTAAGTGCACTCGTGATCAGTACCTTAGAAAAGGTAAAGGCCTCGATGGGAAGTATCAAGTGAACCCCGATTACTCCAACAAAACCTCCAGTAATTAGGGCCTTCCAGTAGCCTAATGAGTAGTATGTTTTTCCATCACGCTTAACTCTGGAAAAGCCCGTAAAACAGTCATCTTTTAGCACATGCAGGTATTGTAACCAACACGCAATAGCGCCCGATACAAAAGGGAGTATAAGTTGCATAAAGCATTTTGTGATAATCGCCATCGAAATCATGGTTTTTCACCTCCTTTTAAAGTTTTTTTATATCAAAAAAAGCATGACTTTATCTAAAGTCATGCTTTTTGATAACTGATTTCCCTCACTTAGAGGTAATCTTTCTATTTATTTTGTATACTGCTTACGCTCTTTTTAGAGTAGCAAGCGCGGTGTAATGGGATTTATGAGCAACAAAAAAACACATTCCGCCATAGGCATTAAATGTGTTTGGTCTCGGTCTTATACCGTATTTTAAATTTTGAACTTACGAAATAACGAAAAATCAAACCAATACTTCAATGATATCTCGGGGCTTAGCCTGCTCGAGGACCAAATGAATAATCATGCTGTCTTCACCTAATCAAATAAAAATTGGTGTACACAGCATTCTCCTTTATTCCAATTGATTTACAATTGTCCACTGCTTACCCTTACCCTATCATCACAAATGTGTACATAGATTAGGTGAGCTTAAAAGAAGAAATGAATTAATATATGAGATTATTATACCTTCATAGGTAGAAGAAATAAAGAATAAATAATTTTAGTGATTGGGCTGATCATGATGTTCAAAAGTTTTACGCAATGCTATTTTATGCGCTTTTCAATTTTAATATCCGTGTTACGATAGCGCTGATTCAAGAACATAATATCCAGGAGGATTTATATATGTGTAGAATAAACAATAAACAAGACCAATGAATATGTGAAGCGCCTCAACCGTGAATTCAGACGTAGATTAACATGAATTGACTATTTAACAGGGTTGGGAAAACAGTATTTAATAAAAAAATTCACAACAGATCACATTTGCGTTTGAGAGGGGGATTTATATATATCCAACTTTTGCAAATGGTATTATTATGAATAATGATAAGAAATGATGAATCAATGAATGCGTTGATATGAGAAGGGACAAGATCAAAAATGAGCCAAGAAATTGAGGTTTTAAATATGGAAGAAGATAAAGGTAAAATAAGGATCCCTGTAATAGATTTTATAAAACAACATAGTTTGTCCATGGATACTAAGCTAACGGGAGTAGCAATTGAAAACAATGAAATTATCTTTGAATATGTTGGAGATATTGAGGAAGTATCAGAGCGAGGTGTATCAGACAAAATTCAAGGCTTAATTTGGGTGAGTGTAGCTTTTGTGCCTGTCCTTTATGTGATTGGAAATTTATTAGGTTTTCGTTGGTAATCCAGGGAAGTGTTCGGACAGCCAAACATTGAGGGACTCTTACACCGACATGAAAAAAATGAGAATTATGATATCTAGGTAGAAGATCGTCCACCCTGAAATTTAATAAATTCTATAAATAAAAAAAACAGTCCCGATGTAGATAAATATCTCAACGGGACTGTTTTTGATGTTGAACTTCATAATAATTTGCGGTTCACGGTCATTCTTCTCTGGTTCGTGAAGACCTATGCTTTACCTCACCGCTTATCCTACTGCCCGAAAGAAAATTTGTTCCATTTCTTTAAGTGAACGTGTCTTTTCAGCTGCTTGCATAATTCGGTCCTGCAGCATACCAAGAAATCGATCTTCAGCGCTTTTTTCTAGCATCATGAATTTCAAATCCACACCTACTACTTTACGGAAATGACTGATCTCTTTAGGTGAGATGAAACCTTTAGGCACAAATTTCTCATACAATGTTCCTATATTTACGGAGGCAAATTCGAACAAAAAATCCATACCTAATTCTCGATAAATAGCGGGAACATCATAGGTATAATCCTTTTCATACAAACTGACAGATCCATAATTACAGCTTAGTTTCTTCTCACTAGCTAATATAGGACAGCTCAGTTGCTTTTCTTTAGCTTTATCCATTACCTTGGAAGTACGGTCCAGCTTGTTTTTTTCACACATCCATTGTTGAATTAAAGCTTCTTCATGAAGCCCTGAGTATCCCATATCTGGAATATTTACTCTTCCGTTTACATTAGGACTCATTTTGACGTAGCAATCAACTGGATTTGCAAAGGGTTCTAACTGTTTAATGATGTCTGGACGATCTTTTTTAAGTTTATTGCAATTTATTTTGGCTGACGGTACAAATATCGATAAATCACATAAGTACTCTTTCAATCGTAATTCGTCAACCTCATATCTAGGTGATGGAATATACTTAGCCACTACACCAAATTGACTCCAGTCCCGGCGTTTTTCATCCTCATAAAAAAGACTTTTTACCGCACCCTTGATTTGCTCAATTTTCTCGTTGGTTCGCTTATGATTCTGATATACTCCTGATAGATAGAGTTGCTCCATAATCATCGCAGCTCCTTCGGGAACTAGGGAAGATAAGGCTTGTTTTTCCATCAATTATTCTCCTCCATCACTAATATTTTTCAAGAACAAAAGATCAGGTAAATTATAGTACGCACTCTTACCTCATCAACAACGTACAGTCATTTCTGAAATGCGTGTATATTACCTCAACCAGGTGCTTTCTAAGATGGTGAAAATCCCCCTTGGCTATAAGCGGAGGAGGATTTTTGTCTAGATTAGAAATTAAACGCAATTTGTTCTTTACTAATAATTTCATTGCTACCGCGTTTTTTGGTTTTGACGACTTCTATTTCATAATTAAAAGAGAACAAATCTAATTCTCCATATAAGTGTTTGGTTTGCGGCGAAGTTAAAGGACTTGGATGTGATTTTGTAGATTGAGTCTCCTCAGCTGTGAAAGATATTACCTGATCAATTTCATCTTTCTCTACATAACCACATAATCTCTTAGTTTCAGCTGTCAGTCGTTCGAAAGCTTCGCTAATTGATTGTTTGTAATCAGTTTCGCTTACGATCGTTAAATTCATGTCCATATCTCTTTCGGCAGCTGACTTCCAAGTTTCCGTTAATTCTGCAGCAGAAAGGCTGCTTGCAAGTTCTCTGGTTAAGCCTGAAGCTGATTCTTGTGCGTACTGAGCAATACGGTCTGAGCGCTCAATCCGACCTTCGACTAGAAGTGCACTAATTCTACGCGACATCAATCTTTGGAACTGTTTCATTTGCTGAGTATCTGCACTCACGTAATAGCGAACCTTGCATTCACGAGGTTGGCCTATACGCCATGCGCGCCTGCTGGCTTGTCTCACAACGTTAATATCATCATTCAGTTGCCAGAAATTCAGAGAAGGATACTCAAGTAAATCCAATCCAACCTGAACTAACGTCTGATTCATAATCAAAACTTTCGTTCCTATTTCCCGCTGTTTCTCTAACCATTCAAAACGTCCAAGACTGCTAGTTGTTTTGACATCGAGAATTTCAGCTTGAACTCCTTCATTAGCCAGGATTCTCTGAATTCTTTGGTTTGTTCCGTAAATACCGGTATAGTGAGTGAAAATAATGCTCCCTCTATTTTCGCTTAGATCAGCTTTTACGTCCTCAATAAGTCTTCTTTCGGTTGCAGTTAGATATTCTGCCGGAAATTTAGGTGCTTTCACTGAACGCAATAGATCTCCTTCATCATCATAGAAGTTTACTTCTACTTCACGTTGAGGCTGAGAAGCATAATTTAAAGTTGCTGGATTGAACTGCGACCATGCTTTAGATTTTAAAATTGGTTGCAGATCTTTACAGACAGCTTCCAATTCGTCATGAAACTTACGATATGCATCTTGATGCTCTGGATCAAGCGGAACAATGACCGGTTCCTCCTTAAGCTGTACAAGAGGAATATTCAGGTCAGCAAGTTCAAGAAAGATGGATTTATGAAGAAGATGTCGTGCGACCAGCTGAGGAGCAATACCCGCTTTTTCTTTTATAATAACTCTTTCAGTTACTCTATTACTTGAACGTCCTAAGTCACCTGCGGCCTTATCATCCATATAAGTGATACTTTCCAGTACACCATATTTCTTAGCCCATTGTTCCTTGCTCGTTTTGTGATTAAAGCCTTCATCAATTAATGGTTGAGGATCGGATCGCCAAAGCGTCGACTGAATTGAAGAAGAGGTTCCGTTTGTAAGCGTTCCTGTTAAAAACAGAGATTTCCTACAGGACCACATGATTTTGTGGAAAGACATACCGCGGCCACTATCTGATGCCTTCATTTGCTGAATTTCATCAAATATACCCACTTGAAAATGATTTCGCAGATGTCGCTGAAAGATTTCCGCGATCATCCACCGAGGCTTGTTACGGTCTTCTCCACGTGATTTGAGTGCTGGTCTTACCAGTGTGGCATGACGCTTACGTTCTACCTTTTCATCTTTTGACTTTTCTTTCAAATTATTTTTTTTCGTTTTTTTAAGGTGGCAAGAACATTCAAACGAGCGGATATGATCAGTGTACCTTTTGACAAAGTTTCGGGGTAAATTATTGACATCTATTAGCTTACTTTTGCGAGCAGTTTTCATTTGTTCTTTAGAAGGAGGATAAATCGGAGACTCGACACCATCACTCCAGGTCGCTAAAAGGTCTGATTCATTCGCTTTGGCTTTTGGACATCTTAATGGCTGATGACAGTCTGGGCAACGCCAAACCTGTTTAATATGATCCCAATGTGCAGCAAGAACGAATTTATTAGCTGCCAGTTTCATTCGGTCTGTTGAAACCAACACAAAGTGGATGTAGCCCTTGGGCACTTTGTATGGTGTCCGTTCACTTGTATTCGGGTTATACCCTTTCACTTTGGCCACATATCTAAGAGCATCTTCTGTTGAATTAATGGTAGTGGTAATGATTTTCTGACCACCTAAAATAGTTGGGATTTCAGATGTAGCCCATTTGGGAATGGTAATGGCTGGGGCTGTGATGAGAACGGATAATCCATCTGAAGCACCACTCTCCATTCGTCTTCTTAAAATCGCAAAAACCGCCGATAGTGACATCTGAGTTTTTCCTGTACCCATGTCTCCGACAAGGAAACAGGAGTCCAAGAACTTTAATACGGTTAATACTCCCATCACTGATCTTGCTTGGGCAGGTACACAAATTCGATTAGTCATCCCAAGAGATTGTGTGTAGAAATGGCCATCATAAAGTGGTTTGAGGTATGTATCTATTTTCTTTGTGATGATTTCCGCATTAACGCGGAGATAGTCCTCGGTGGTCATCCCCTCAGTTAATACAGCTGCCTCACCAATTTCCGAAAATACATTCAAATCACCTTTGATTATGGCAGCATTGATAACCTCTAATACTTCACTTTCTTGCATCGATCTGATTATAATCGCACGAAGATTTCCTGATTCGCCAACCATATCGGTTTTGATTAGTTCCAACTCACACCATTTATCTGCCGGCAGAAGGGAGAGGTATAGGTTTGCCCAATCCGATGTGCGAGGCAAGCTATATTTTTGTGCTAAGAATTGTCCAGCTACTTCAGTGATATCGTCACCACGGCTGATCAGTATACGATCAGGGTGTGCTCTATTGCTTACGTCTGCATTCATGCATTCATAATTGTATTCCTGTACAATCGCATTCCGTGGAAGCAGAAAGGTATGGCAAACTTTCCCTTGTACTTCCTCAATCCGACGGTAATGAAAATTGGACCGGTATTCTTTTACGGTTCCATTTAACAAATCCGTGACATAAACCTCTCGATTGTTATATATGGAAGCATGTATAGCACGGCATGACGTCAAATTCCCACCCAAGGAAAGACCGCGAATGGTAATTCCATCTGGATCTAGCATAATCAGCTTTACATAAGCTTCAAATGTCCGACCTTCAGATTCGACCGATATGATTTGTATGTTACTAAGGCTAAATTGAAGTATATCTTTAAATGTTTCTGTATCCGGCATTTCAGCCGTACCATTTTTCAGTTCAAGCAGCTCCTCAATTGTATATCGCCCAATTTTGAGAACTTTTATTCTATTCCATCTATCCATGGTTTGATCAGTAAGAAATGTTCGTATTTCATCAATCCCCAACTCTGCTACAGTGGCATTAAGTCGTGAGAAGGCGGTAGAAGGTCTTTCAAGACGAGATTTTATCAGATTTAGTATTTGTTCCATTTTTTCGCCCGAAGCAAAAAGGGGGGAACCCCTAGTTGTATCGGGCTTCCCTCCTTTAAGATTATGTTTGTTCTGCCGATTGAAGTATTACTTCAAATCGAGATGACCTTCAGGTCCAAAGGTACGAATTACGGACTTTCGTACGTAAGTCTCAACTAAACGCTGCTTACCGTTGTCCGGATCAGTTTCTAAGCGCTCGGTATGGACGGACTCGTCTTTAGCTACAAGCAGGTGACCCCCCATGTGTTCAGGGAGGGCGCCAGACTGAATAGCCTGAACCTGATGAGTGATTTTTAGCGGCATAGCCGGCTGTCGCATAGCTCCGTTTTGGAGTCGGACATCTTCGACCTGAGCAAATACCTTATCCAAGAACCCTATTTCAACTTCGGATTTGATAATATCTTCCGGTTCAACAATCGTTGAAGTAAAGATCTCTACTGGTTTCTCTTGTGCCGGAATCATATAGCTGACTTCGTCCCAGTCCGGATAATCCAAGGCATTCAATGGTGCCTGGCTTCGCTTTGATAGGTTTTCAAGATACTCCTGCAATTGTTCATCTCGGCCTTGCCCAGAAGCTCTCCTGTACCCATATACGATCACTTGATGATAATCATCATAATTCTTGTTCGTAAACCTGTATACTCGGACCTGTTCAAGGCGAGTGGCTATTAGCCTTGCTACATCAGCTAAAACATACTGCGGGATATTTAAAACTACCAACGAGCCTACTGAAAGATAACCATCGGGCTCTGTGAGATCACGGAAGAAACGCTTCTCTGCTCTCTCTCCGTGTATTTCCATAAACGGTGGATTGAGGTATAGGAAGCTGAAGGCGTTATGAGAAATACGTGCATCCTCATAGCCACAAGCCAACATATGATCTACTTGGTTAACCGCTTCCCGTGCTCTGGTTTTTTCAATTTCAATACCATAAGTAATCGGTACACAATCTTTCTTTTCTAGATGTTGTTTGATCTGTTTCACTACATTTCCTTTACCGGCACAGGGGTCAAATATTGATAATGTCGCCCCATCTTCCCCAATAATCCGCTTTAAAATAAACTCCATTTCATCAGGGGGAGTGGGATAAAACCCGCCTTTCGCTTCGCTCTCCAGTCTTGCCATTGGTTTTTCCTCCTTGAAATCAAAAAAGAAGGTGTTGGAAACACCCTCCTTCTTTTTTAATTAAATAAGTTTTTATTCAGCTTGTTTTTGTTGTTCTCCTGCGCTAACTGTTTGATTGGAGATCACAACTTCATATGGAATCCGGAGGATTTCACCAGCGTAAATAACACTTCTTTCCATATTGTTCACTTTTCGAATCCAGCTAACACCTTTACGCAGGTCACCAGTGTAATAATCTTTAGCAATAGAGAATAAAGAGTCTCCTCTTTCTACTACATAGTTGTCATACTTTATGACGGTTTGTTCTTTGTTCAAGATATCCTGTAGAAACGGAAATCCCCCTCCAAACAAAAAAAGTGAAAGGAACGAAAATGCAGCCACTTGTGCCTTGAGCTTAGGATGCCCCTTGGCGCGTTTAAAGAAGTGAATGGCATTTTCCAGAATTCCAATTAAAAACAGGGCAGCATGAGCAATATAGAACATCATGAAATTCTTTTTCATAAGATTTTATCCTCCTTAGATTTTTTAAAATAAGAAAAGAGCAAAGACAATTATTCGTCTTTGCTCCTTTAAATATCCGCTGTATTCACGGTTTTATTTCCCCATCCATCAAGAAGTAAATCTATTATCCTCCTTCTTGATCCCTTCTTTTGAAAACAGTCGGTTCCGATGTTAATTTCACCTCTTGGAGAAGGTCTCCATGTTTCCGGATCCATTCCAGGAATACCCTCAAATCGTACCTTTCCAGATGGGATAATAAAAACATCATGATTAGTATCACTATCAACGAATTTTTTAATAAGGACATTTTCTCCTGCTTCACGGTGCATTTTGTGTAGGGTGAACTTTTGTCCTTGATACATATCTACTACCTGTGATGCCGTAAGGTCTTTTGTCAGTGTCGCTTGAAATTCATCTACTAGTTTTAACATTTGAGTATCCTCCTATTGGTTTTTGATTTTTATAGACAAAAAAAAGAGACTAAAATGTCTGAATAAAATCAGCTCAAATTAGTCTCTTTTGTATCCCTAATGGGTTATCTTAAATTTTTTTCTTCCATTTCAGAAAAACCAAAATATTTCTTTTATAAAAGCAAAAGCAT
This sequence comes from Paenibacillus sp. FSL K6-2859, assembly GCF_038008265.1. NCBI lineage: Bacteria > Bacillati > Bacillota > Bacilli > Caryophanales > Paenibacillaceae > Paenibacillus > Paenibacillus sp. FSL K6-2859. The sequence goes on from NZ_JBBOYU010000003.1 coordinate 21,890, forward strand.
CAGTTTATGACACATCGCCAAAAAAGAAATACTTATAACTCACGTCATCACCAGTAATAGCTTTTCAGCCATAGATGTCCACGAATCTCCACATGCATCTAAACTCTAATATTAGAGATTATCCGCTTTGCGATCTACTAAGGTTATCTTCGTAATATACGTGCATAACTCAGATCGTAATTGCATGAGAGGAAATTTAGATTATGGTATTATTTTAACTGATACAATGCTTCTATACAACAATAATGTATTGCTAGAGTAAGCGGTGAATCAATTCCTCATTATTAATATCTTTGTTATGATCAATGTGTAACCGATCAGTATTAATAGGTTCGTCCTCAAAGAAACCATTATTCATTTCATAGGAGTATTTATCATTTATATGCTGTCGAATTTTTTTCTCATTTTTTTCCAATATCCCATCGGACATTTCGATGTCAAACATCGCGCGCAACAAAATCCAATCGTGTAATTTAAGCATGCTGTACCTCGCTCTTCTGATTATTATAATCCGCTGAGAATGAAGTTATGATTTTACAACGCTTTATTTTGATAGAATAGTATGTTTTAACACGCAGATACTAGCCTCCAAAAGAGATTACTTTTAGCCTTGGTATCGATTAACATTCTTCTGTTTTCATTTGATAAATTTGATTTCTTCAACGGAAATGTTGTCAATCTTTCACTGTTACCGAATTTTACAAATAAAACATCTCTGTCATCAGACTGCTCAGAAACATAGAATCCAGCAACTTGTCTATTAAGGGAGAGGTAACTGCTTCTAGTAGCTAGCAGTGAATTAGTAGAATATTTAATTATGTCTCCTAGAGTTCGATTTACATAACTCTCTTTCAGTTCCTCCAGGAGAGTATTATACTTATTGACTTGTTCACTACCAAGATAGTTAATCATTTCTTTTTGGAATTTTGTTCCCAAAGAATTTTCGTAAGTAGAAAGACACCACCATTGGTCATTGCTGATTTTAAAAATGATTAAGTTCTCCATGAGAGATTCCCCGGTTCTATCACCTTTATAAATTTTTTCTGGAACTAGACCTTGGATCATTTGATATTCAGAACTTATTTGAGGTAATCCCAATTGTCGATAGTCAGAAAAATATTCTTGTATGGTTTGTCCGTTATGATCGACCAAAACTTCAAATTTAGCATCCATACCAAAAGGGAATTGAACAGGTTTCCAGTTTTTACCCCAGCAGGAACTTTCAATAGCAGTTTTTTCCCCATAATTTATCATTTTCATCTATCCTCTCATATCGTGATTTGATTTTTAATCAGCATTAAACCTGCAGACCCCAAAGCGGATGTACACGCTGTCCTATCTGTCCTAGCCTAAGAAGCCTTAAGGAACTATTTTATAATAAACTGCTTCAATACTCCCTTTAATTGGACGTGCACAGACTCCAGTTCTTTTTAGGTCAGATATAATCATTTGCGCCTTATCTTTGTCATAAGATTCTTCTAGAAGTTCTTCGAAAGTTGTATATCTTTCGAAACGATTTCCGTAGTAAATTGCAATTCTCAATCCCTTATTTTTCTGATTTTCATAGTAAGCCGTTATTGCTTTATTGAAAGTTAACCTCGGGTTTTTAGTGTTACTTTCTTTGACTACCCATTCTGTTGTCCGAGCGTGATACTCCTCTTCGTATGTGAGTAGAAAATAATTTTTACTCCCTACATCTTCATCTGTGGCCACAAAGTGAAAAACATGTATATCATTATCCACTGCAAACCAGCCTTTTAGATATACTTCTACTCCAGTTTCGCTACACACATTAAGAGGAACTGAGGTATCGAATGCGAATGAAGAATCACCATCTCTAAACCATTCATAATTAAAACATGCTCCTGGTCCACGCGCTTTGGTAACTCTCCCAAGTTCGATGTTATAATCGTTATTTGGCAATATTATTTTAATTCCCTTTTCAAAGTCAGCGATTAGTTCTTCTACAGCATGCTGCCAGTCTTTAATGCTTTTCTGCTTTGCTGACAGTAATGAATTGAAGTCCGATTCCGGTATGTAAAAACATTTACTTTTTTCATACAAGAGGGTCTGTGTAGGGTTTTCTTGATCTATACAAACGAAATGATCTCTATCCTCACTTATGACTCTGAGAGTCTTTCCTCTGTCATCACCTTTATCAATCATAATGAATTTATTCATTTTCTAATCCCCTATCATTAAGAGTTATTTTTGTTAGAAACGAGTGCGCTAAGAAGATCATCATTCGGAAATCCAGTGATGGAAACTTTTCCTGTTTCATCGAAAATAAACTCGATGTCCCGTATATGAAAATCTTCAATTGCGTATCGATTTGAGAGCAAATGCACCGTTTGATTATCGCTGCCATGTAAGCCGGTGTGAGAAATAATATTTTCTTCAAAACGACCATCAATCAAAGCATCAATTTTGGAAAGTATCTCATGACCATACTTCAGCTTTTCAATCTCTTTGCGGTAATATCCGCTGAAGATAATGATTGGTATATTTTGCTTAAATAATAGATCTACTAGCTCGAACAAATCCTTTTGCTGAAGAAAAGGTTCACCGCCACTGATAGTAACTCCATCGATATTAAATGGAATGGTATCGATGATCTCCTCTAACGTCATTTCTGTTCCACTCTCAAGTGAATGGGTTTCCGGGTTAAAGCATCCAGGACACTGGAACCGACAGCCTTGAAAATGGATGACAGTGCGCTCTCCGGGTCCGTTGACCGATGAGAAGGGTGTGATGGAATGGATTTTCATACCTTATACCTCCTTAATAATAAAGGCACAGCCTGCAAAGGCTGCGCCAGTTTGATTTTTTAACGACCATTTTTTTGGATAGTTTTGTTTTTTAACTGCATTTGATACTCTGGTTTTTTTTCTCGCTTGACCATCATTCCCAGAGCTTCTTCATAACCTTTTGTAGCAGCTTCACAACCAATCCCTTGAAAGCCAATTGCCTCGATTTGAATAGATCCGTCTACTGGGAATGTAAATTCAATTGTTTTTTTCAGATTCATGTGGTTATTCTCCCTTCGATTGAGTTTTATATGTGAATCGCTATAAAGAGCGATAAACAACAAAAAAAGACTATTCCAGATTTGGAATTGTCTTTGGATTCCCTAATAGGGGCATTGATAACATTTAATTAGTTTAGCAAGTTCCACTGAGAAAAAGTCAATCTAATAGGTACAGCAGTGTTGTCTGCGCCATTGAACTTTTTCACTTGAGCTGTCCTCACGGATTTGACCTGTACACAGCATTAATCTTTCTCCTCAACCTAGTCCTTCAGGTAATGAGTCCGTCGAGCTGTTATTATCCCTGTCTTCACAATTTGAGTCCACAGGTGTTACAGCACTGAAAGATATTAAAAGTAAAGAATATACCTCATTCTATCATGCTTGAATTAAGGAATAAAGCCCAAATTTAGTCGGGGCGGAAATGAATTGGTTAAAACGATAATAGCTATCCCTAGAAAAAAAGACCGCCATTAGGACGGTCATTCTAGTTAGCAACCTTTATATTCGGCACCACTAAGTATATAAGGCGCTACGAAAGCAAATGCCTCTTCTAGGGTATGCACATCCCAATTCTCTTTTCTTCGTTTGCGATCACCAGGAATATGATGATGGTGATGAGGTTCAGTTACTATTTTAAATTCTTCAGGTGTATCTGGTGAATTGTGGGGATCGTTACCCCACGCGGATATATGGTGCAAACTCACGCCCATCTTTGGAATGATAATTTTCCAACTATAAGTGTACCTTCTAACATAACCAGCGTCATCATAAGACTCTAATGCATGTAACCCCGTAATACCGTGAACCGGATGTTCTTTTAATGGGAAAAGCACATCTAACTTATTTGTATTTCTTTTGTAAATACCATATATGCCTTCGTTTCCTGGTACATTAGAATAGGTCTCCAGTAAATGACCGAATCGATCTGTAATATCCATGAGCTCTGCTGGTAAGAGTTTTTTTTGTGCTAATTGCTCTAGCCTACTTAGCGTCATTTATACCTCCGCTGAGTTTCATGATCTCAGCTAATTCTTCGTCCAGGTCTAACCATCGATGGTAGTCGGTAGGATCGTCCATTTCATCACCATCATAATCTGCAAAAGCTTCCTTAATCGTTTTAGCTTTATATTTCAATTGAAGTTCCATGAGTTCTAGCGCAATTTCTTTTGCTCGTTCCTCTTTTGACTTAGTACCTTTCTTCTTTTCCTGTGCAAGAATCTGCATGCGTAAACCATAAATAGGATCTTTCAGAAGTTCTATAGCATACTTTGGGATTTTCCGATGCTTTTCCGTATTAACACAGTCTAGGCCTTGCTTTATATATTTTTGTACTGTGACTTGTGAAATATTTAATGCTTTTGCTGCTTGAGACGTTGTCAAAAGATAGTTACTAGAGAAGACAAATTCGATGTTTTGTCCGCCAAGTTGCGTATACCAAATTTCAAAATCTATTTTGAGTTTTCCAAAATCTAAATCTGACGCGGGATGCTCCATTTGAGAGAAACGATTAAGCCACTTCATCAAATTTCCTTTATGTTCGTCTGAGAAGAGATAGTTTTGCGATAGACTTAGCACTTGCATATCCATTTTGATTCCAATTACTTTATCTGAAAAGGCAACCAAGAACGTCTTGTAGATCATATTGAAGAGAAATTCTGTTTCTTTTTCAATAATTCCTTCATTCCGTTCTTCATATCCCATATTGATTTGTTGCTGGGTAAGATCGAAAAGAGCTTTACTCATAAGATTCATCTCCTTTTATTCCTCCATTCTAAAGTATTGTTTGGGATATTGCAATATCGCTAAGTTATAGATAATGAAATATCCCTAATTATATATTTACTTATATCCCTAACGATTTATGTAGAAAACACAAAATATAATTCAAATTGGGTAATTAGTGAACATAGTACTCTAAGACTTCACCATTAACATTATGAGTATAGGTAATAATATATAAACAGTTGCGATCAGATATTTGTTTAATACTTTTAGGTTTTGTTCATCTAGAGCTATGTAGTTTTAATAGATCTGCAAGTTCCGGACGAAAACTTGAAATCCAGCAATATTGGACCCGAAACGGGCAGTATGAGATTACGGCAGTGACCCTAAATGCGGATACTGGTTGTTTCATTGGTTGTAAGAGTCGGCATTATTTGAGTTACCAGGAGCGGGAGATGTTACTTAGTCTTCTGGATCCGCACGAATGCGCAGACTGTACGAACCGGAAATAGCATCTATTAGACCGCATGCAGGACTATTATCAATTGAGAGTTATCGAAGAATTTTCACCAAATTCAATCTCCGATATCAAATTATTTCAGACACCAAGCGATGTCTTATTAAACGAGATCCTAACCCTTGTGAAGACAGAAGATGCTAAAAAAGAGATACGAAGTTGGCTTCGCGGCAAAAGATCAGTTTTTGCGTCAGCCCTTGAAGAGATGAATTGAAATTGGAAAAAGGGAGACCGGTATCACCGAGTCTCCCTCCTTCTTCTACACGTGTTCGCAGCAGTTGTACATTGGCAGTACCAAGTGCTACCACATGTACATACTCTTATACGAGTTTATAAATTTATTCACTCAAAAAAACATCAATACACGATGTGTATTTGTCCGGAATTATAGATTTCAATTCTTGTTGCGCCATTCGATAGTTCTGCTATGCGATCGTTTTCTTCAATCCAAAAAACTTGATCGGATTTCATCTTACTCTGAGCCATTAATTCTTTCTGAAGCTCATTCCATTGTTCATTATTATTGATGAAGTTAAAAGCAGTGCCCTTGTATTCTCCCTCTCCAAATTCATCAGCTTCCAGAAGTTGATACCCTTCCCGTCTAAACCAGTTCAGTACATCTACTTTACGCTTATATCCCTTTTCTTCAAGGATACGTTCAACGACATGTCGATCAGTAGCAAGATGTCCAATACGAAAGTCCATCATACATATCTTACATATCCCTACTTTTCTCTCAGAGAAGAAGTAATGAGCCATTTCGTCGTCTTCTCTTTTTTTTCCACAATAGAAGCAACTAGAATCTGGATTATTCGACATCCATTCATAAATGCTTTCATATCTATTTTTTTGGTATTTAAACAAAAAATCTCCTCCTATTTATATGAGCTGCAAACAAGTGCAAATTAAAAACAAGTAGTATAATGATTGTTAACTTATAGATTAGGGACGTTCCTTCTATAATCTATTGACAGATTTCAAGTTACATTTACTTCTCTCTTATTATAATAATTATAGCTACCCGCATCTATAGTATGAAAAGTTAATTTAATAGTTATGAAAATGCTCGTAATATTAACTGGTCAACTCTTGTAAAAACTTAAGATTATGAGAATATAAGTTATGGTGATCTATCTTTAAAACCGAATTATAAAGTTTTCGAAGTTAATCCTTTGGGAATAAGTGAAATCAAAGATTTCGAATAATAAGGAGGACAACTATGCGATATCGTATATATTCAAATTTTCAAGTTACGCCAGAAATTAAAGTTAGGATCTGGTCAGGAGATTTTGAGTGTGATGACTATAAGGCTGCTGCTGCCATAGCTTCGGACCCTTTGGTTAACGCGGGAATGATGGAAGATCACATTGTCCTCTTAATCAATGGTGAATCTATCCGGATAACAAGCAAATCTGATACGAAGACAGTCCGCTATAGCTTTAATATTTTCACGGGGGATAATTCACATCATCCATTGGGGTTGAAGGATTGGAAACAAGTAAGCTGGAATATCGAAGAGGTGTATAGCAAGCTAAGCGCGACGCTAGGTATTACGGAGGGTATGGTTATTCCTTTAACGTTTGATTCATATAAGGTTGAGAAAACTAAGCACGATCCTTTGCTAGTACATAGAATCACTCAATGGAATTTATCTCTTTTCGAAGCTGAAGCTTTATTGGAGTTAGTCCAAGATCGAAAGGGCATCTTAATTACTGGTGATATTGGCAGCGGAAAAACCAAAATGCTAAATGAGCTTCTTCGCTTGCAAGACCTAAACATTCGATTTCGTTATATCTCAAGGCTACCACTTCAAAATTATGATTTAGAACCGGATAACCTGGAGAGAAGAGTTTTTTCTAATAATGCCGACTTCGTTGTACTTGATGAAGCAGATGAAGATGAGATGATGTCAGTGATTGGTAATCTAAATAGAAAAGATTTCATTGTGACATATATAACTCCTGCAAGTTCTCCCAAAAGAAGAATGTTTGCTCATAATCAGATTGGACCGAAAGTAGAAGCATCGATTGAAATGACCGGATATAATAACATATGGAATTTGGAAATACACACGATCCATGACAGATTGCTATTCAATGCGGAACTAGTGCTTAATGAAATAACAGAAGAGAATCAGCAATATTCATTTGTAAACTATATACGCCCGATTTGGCTAGAACGAATCTTACCTTCAGAAAAAGCGGCTGTGCAACTTGCCTATTTAAATCGTCAAGTTGAAAATGGTGGGCTTAGTGGTTGGTATCAAAATGGATATATTGCTGATGATGATATTGATGATCTTATTCAATTGGCCAAATTAGGAATGGAATATGATATTCCAGGCTTTGTGTTTTTCGAACGATGGCTGGAGAAGGTCAAGGAAGAATACTTACCTTCAGCTCATAGATTGGTTGAAGAAAATGATGAATATGATTCTACACCTCTGGAGGAGTTGTACTGGGAGTGGGCGGATCGAAATGAATGCTTTGATAAGCTATTACACAAAATGGAAGGCTGAGACGACGATTCTGTAGATTATACAAAATGTAGACATAAAAAAAGAGCTGCAGTTATCATCTATGATGATAGCTGCAGCTCTTTTATTTTAATGACTCTACTAAATAAACAGCCTACTGGAACCGGCAATTAAACGGTTTTAATCCTCAGAGGCCGACAGCTACGTTTAGCATACCGAAGTGCATTATCCTTGAGTTTGTAGATATTTCCGCGTCCTGCCGAGTAAAAAGGAAAGTCTGCAGAAAACAGAAAGCAAAGGGGAACATCAACATAAACTACTTCTTTCCCTTGAGCTTTATCAATTAGTCCATCTTTCTTCGAACTCCATGATGGAAGAACTCTTTTTTGATTTAGAGACAGGCAACTACTCTGTATTGAATAGAGCCGGACTTTATCACAGCTTAGAGATGCTAAAATAGCAACAATCATCTGTAACATAACATACTGTTGAATAATAGCCATTATAATCTCTCCCCTCATTATTAAAGTCCGCTCACTGTAACCTGCAATTTCACCGTACCATCGGCCGCGACTTTACGGTGTACGGTATGACCTTGTTTGCGGGCTTTTTGAATGGTTACCGCGATTCCGTATTCCTGAAGGAGGCGTCCACCGTTCTTACCAATTTCTTTCTCCACATGGCCAGCCCACCAGTCGGTTTCCATGGAATATGCGCCGTTCTGGCCTTTGATGACGGCTACATCATATGGACCTTTGAGTTGAATTACATAATCTGCTTTTATATCTTGGGAGCGGGTATAACCACGGCAGATGCCATTCTCGATCAGAAGCAACTCCAATGCTTCTGCAGCGGTTTTCAGTGCTGGTATATTAGTGATTATCATTTGGATTGTTGAGTAATGAGACATGATAAATTCCTCCTTTTATTTAACCCATTTGAATGCTAGTCAGTTCCCATGTTATTTAGGACCTGCAGAATTTTATTAGAATCAATCAGTACTAAGTTCTCTTCGACTGCCTGGAAATGAAACCACAGATGAATTTTTCTGTGAATGTGATGTAGATGCCATGCGCGCGTTCTCAAGCGCCCACTTTCTCATATCCTCGATTTCAGTCGATTTGGATTTAGATAGCGGTACAGTCGTTTCGGCTGCATCCAGAAGGTGTTGTGTATTTAAATCGTTATCCTCTGAAAAAGCTATATTTAGTCCATCTACAACCACCTGTTCAAGTTCTGCACCAACAAAATCCTTCGTTTTTTTCACCACTAAATCCAAGTTGAATTTTTCAGGTTCGCGACCACGCTTACGTAGGTGTATTGAGAGAATTTCTTTGCGATCTTCTGGTTCTGGTAAATCAAACCAAAAAATTTCATCGAAGCGTCCTTTACGTGTTAATTCAGGTGGAAGCGTTCTGATATTGTTAGCTGTTGCCAGTACAAATACGTTCTCCTTCTTTTCTTGCAACCAAGTGAGAAAGTATCCATGAACACGAGAGGTTGTACCGCCATCAGACGAGCCAGAACTACTTAAACCCGAAAATGCTTTCTCAATTTCATCAATCCACACAATACAGGGAGCTATTGTTTCTGCCATCTTGAGCGCCCGGCTCATATTATCCTCGGATTGACCAACTAGTGAACCGAAAACACTTCCAACATCGAATCTTAGGATTGGAAGCTGCCAGAAATTACCCAAACCTTTAGCCATAGCAGATTTTCCGTTTCCTGCTATACCAGTTAAGACAACCCCTTTGGGAGGTTGTATGCCAAACTTTCTAGCTTCCTCTGTAAAGGCTTTAAGCCGTTTTTGCGCCCATTCTTTAAAATTCGAAGCCCCACCAATATCGTTTATGGTATTGGTTGGAGGGATAAACTCCATCATTCCGGATTTTTTAACAATGTTTGCTTTTTCTTGTTGGATGGTCTTAACGGATTCCTCATTAAGTGCCTTATGGACGACAATAGCTAACGAAAAAGCATTTTCTGCTTCTGCTGCAGTAAGTCCAAGGGCACTCTCAAGGATACGTTTACGATTACTTACCTCAATGGCATTACCTGATGGAGATAAGATATCGTCCAATATCTGTCCCAGTTCCTCCAAATTTGGAAGATCGAAGTCCAATACAGCAACTTCTTTTTCGATCTCTACTGGAAGCACTATCCGACAGGACAAGAAAATTATCGATTTAGCATGACTTTTGCAGTGATTAATCAAATCTTTTAATAATTGCAGAACCATAGGATTATCCTCCAAAAAGAAATGAAAGCTTTGAAGGACATAGATAGTGTGTGTTTCTGTATCGTTTTTGATAAACTCAAGTGCAGTTATCGGATCTGTAATTTCATGACCAGAATCATCTGAAGGATCTACCCGATTCATAAACCCTTGAGTGATACTCCATACCTTCAGCTGCTTAGCTCGTTCTTTTGCGATTTTTCCAATTTCTTTCAGGCAACGTTCCTCTTCAAAGGATTTGACCCAAATTACCGGATATGCAGCCTTGATATAATTGACAATTGTATTAACACTCATGAAAATTCTCCTTTGAATGAATATTTTTTTATGAAAAAAGCCGCATTTCCAATTGGAATAGCGGCTTGAGTATTAAGTGAATCGGCCGGGTGCTTTCTGAATTAATCTAATTCAAGAAAGCGCAGCTGACGGCCATCATCCTTAGCTGTATGATTTTTTTTGCGTGATGACAAATCCCGTAACATACGTTGCATGCTTCCTAGGGATTGTTCCACAGTGGACAAGTCTCCTTGTAAGAGTTCCTTGTAATCTTCAATAACTTTAAAAGACAAATTACAGCTTTCAACCGCAATGGTAATATCTGCTGCCGATGCCTGCTCGTTGTCATAAGTATTTTTCAGCTTTTGAAAAGATTCATTAAGCTGCTTTACAGTTGATTTTCGAATTAAATCCATATTACTGGACGTCTTGATCATTGGAACCATGTGTGCCTCTTCTGGACTGATTTGGTTTGCGAGGTCACAGAAAGCCATGAGTTCTTCTTCATACTTTATAGGGATAAAATATACTCCACCAGATATTTTCACCATAACAGGGCTCATACTGTTGATGATATTTTTAAGCATCGCCCGAATCGCTGCATCATCATGCGTGGTTTTGAATGTCTCGAAGAGTTCTATTGCTTTTTCGACTAGTGGCTCCACCTCTGTGTTATAAATGCTAGTATGGATAGTATTATTGTTTTCCTTATCAAGGGTAATAATCGCCTCTTCGGTGTCATAGCGCAGTTTATTAGTTTTCCGAGAGTTAATTACTTCGCGGACTACGTTACGCTGTACCATCTCCCGGGTAGAAACAACTTCTTTCACTAAATAGCTTACAGTGTCATTCCCCATCTTGATTTGCTTTTTCCCTGCAATGGCGCTGGTGGCACGGCGAAATGCATCCGGAATCCTAATATCATTTGGCATAAATCGATCGGAGACGCCCGAGAGTCCAATGTAATCTCTCAGCAAGCTTCTCGCAATCAGCTTAGCTGTACAGGAATACCAGCAAAGATGCCCAACAATACTCACGTTATTCCGATCTTCCATACCGACAGCTGCATAGTTGTTCATTAATCCTGTTCTCATGAGTTTTCCTCCAAATTTATTCGGCAAAACAAAAAGCCACTGATTACAGTGACCTTTTCTTTACACCGGTTTTTAGTTTTTTTCGATATTCAACAATTGCTCTAGACGATAGGCACCCTGCAGCTGATGTTCTTCCTGTAGGTCCTCCACGGCTATCATGATCGATGCATTATGGATATGTTCGCCACAAGATGCGCACATCGGTGTTGGCATATTCGGCACGGTAATTCCATGCAGGATAAGCTGAGTAGGTTTGATGTCAACTACTGGTTCAGTACATGAACAGAACTTAGTAATCGGACCTCTTTGCTGGATGTCCAGCGCTTCAGTTAATGACATCTTACGAATCCCCTTTCGACGCTTCATACGCACAGCCCCTTATTAATTAGATAAGGCTATGGTAGCACGGCTTTAGATATTTTCAAGTTTATCATCTATACCCAAGCATCTAACTCATGGGGCTGACACCAACAAACCCGAAAATCGAGTGAGTCGTTATACAAATGAGATGATGCTTTTGGATCAAAGACTGTTACGACTTTTGCTTCGATATAAGGACCATTCGTATCCAATTGCAATACCACGTGTAAATGACGGTACTTTCCTTTTTCGATTTTTTCGCATCCATGTACGACAATGGATTCATTATCCGTATTACAATCTACGGCAAATCCATCTGCAACTACTATTTCCAGCAACCTGCGTGTATTAATTGCACGTTCAACACATCGCTTTGTAGCATGACTGGTGAAATTAAAATGAGTAGATACGTCGTCTTGGTCCAAAAATCTTTCCAGAAGGCTCTGACCTCGTTCTAAGTATTTATCCCGTCTTATTTTATCTAACTGACGGTATTTGACACAGCTCGAGTTCATGCAGAGCTCCCCTTTTATCGGGGAGTAGGTATGACTAGTCATTTGCAGGTCACCTCTCTCCCGATAAGCGGGTTATTGTATTGTTGTAAATTCCAATTGCATTTGATCCGAACCATTATCGGATCTTTTATTTTTCGATAAATCCTCTACTACGATATTCGTAGACGGAGCATGTACCTCAATTTGAAATTGTTTCTTTTTCTCAAGAAATGATGACTCATTAAAATCAAAAAAAGACATTTCTTTAATACTCGTGGTGTTTCCTTCTTCATCAATCCGGAAATACTTTACCTTTTTTGTACGCAAACTAAGGCGCCATTCAATCCCGCATTCAGGACAGTAGAAGACACGCCCTCCCATTTGCACCGGTTGACCATAGACTACATGTTTATCGGATTCCGGACAGCAGCGAACCGAAATAAGCTTCGGTTTTTGCTGCAGTTCAAAATCCAAGGTCTTCTGGCGGGGATCGCTAAGAGTTTTCTTCTTTCTTCCCATTGTTGTTCCTCCTTAAAAAAAGGAAATCTCACGAAGAGACTCCCTTTTTTTGAATTCTGGACACAGCCAGGTATATATAATTTTTAGAATGGCAAGTCATCATCACTAACATCGATTGGCTTACCATCTCCGTAATAAGGATCATTCATTTGATTCCGCCCACTAGAATAAGAAGTCCCGGTAGGTCCTCCAAATGGCCCTCCAGTAGGTCCAGCAGATGGTCCACCTGAAGATCCGTTTCTTCGTTCGGATTGGTTATTTCCTCGAGCTTGGCTACTATTGCTAGAGTTGCCACGAGATCCAGAATGAGAGTTCTCATGATTCTCCGGATTTTTGTCTTGTTGAGCTTGATTAGATTCTAAGAAGCGCACGTTGTCGATGATAACCTCAGTGACATAGACGCGCTTGCCTTCGTTGTTTTCATAATTACGTACCTGTATTCGTCCTTCAACTGCTACCAGACGTCCCTTTTTCAAATAATTGGCGCATGTCTCTGCGAGCTGTCTCCAGGCTACGATAGGGATGAAATCTGTCTCACGCTCACCATCATTACTTGTGTATGGACGATCAACGGCAAGCGTGAATTGACAGACAGCGACTCCTGCAGGGGTATAACGCAATTCAGGATCACGCGTAAGTCTACCGATTAATATAACTCTATTTAACATATTTTTGTCCTCCTTAATAAATTCACCCTAGGCACTTTGACCAGGAGATTCTTTTATTTCATTCAAATAAGATTCATAGCATGCCTCGACCCACTCACGCACACCCGATGCCCACTTCGGTGGTTTATCACCACTTCCGTACGCTTCAAAAGCATCAATGAGCAAATCGTGACCTATTTCCTGCGACATCTCTTTTATTTTTATAATTGCCATGGGATAAGCATCTACCTTAATTCCATACATGAGATGGCCAAGTGCTTCTCTTTGTTTTTTTCTTAAGAATCCTTTCCATACCGACCAGACCCAATCTAAGGACTGCTTCCGGTGCCCTGGTTCCAAATGCTGGAATGAAGACGGCCAAGAATCAAATCCTATGAGTTTCAGCTGGGTTGTATATAGGCGTTCCGCTGGATGTTTGCGTGCACGGTTACGCTGGTAATTGGTTTCATTAATACCGGCTGATTCGCGTAGTTCTTTCAAAACCACTTCCCTAGACTTTTTCTCTAGAGTGGTAATGAAATCTAGCGTGCCTCCATTAAGATGGCAAATGAAGCAGCGAAATAGTCCCTTTTCTCGATTGAGTGTTAATTTGAACTTCCCTTTAGAGAGGGTATCCCCGCACCACGGACAAACAAAAAATGTTTGTTTCTCCGATAGGCTATCTCGTCGGACGTTCAAGTTTTTTGAGAGTGCATACTCAACAATATCAGGCAGTATGTTCGTTCCGTTTTGTTGATTCATCTTCGTTCACTCCTGCTTGAGGTATGGGGATTTGCCTCCATTCCTCCGACATTTTTACTTTTCGGTTAATCGAAATGACTGGCGCTGAATCAAGCTCCCGCTTCCACCAAAAAACATCTTTAAGGGTTTGAGCAGCAATTTCAGTGTGCCAGCATGATTTTCGGGTCCTACTTGCTGGGCATTCATGCCCAATTACAATTTGTCCATTTAGTAAGGATGCACCGGTTAAATACATTCCGTTTCCAGAAGATGACGGCAATGAAACGATGATAGAAGTTTGGCCGCTAAGTGTGAACAATGCAGCTGCTATTCGATTTTTATTAACCATGATTTTGGACCACGTTCACCATCCGTGTAATAATCCATTCTTTGGATGGACGTTGCTCGAAAGTCATATTGTATGGTTTTCTAATTTCAAAATCATCACTATCAATGAATTCCAAAATTTCATCAACAGCAAGTGCTTCAAACTCATTGTCGTTATCGACCTGTTTTAAATGGATACGGTAGTATGGAACAGCAATACGGTCGAATGTTTCTGCTTTGAGATTTAATATCCTACAGCAAAAATAGCCTTCCTCGGCTTCTTGAGTGCGTTGTTGGCGTTGGACATCGTTACGAGTCTGACGATCTCGTAAACCGCTGTTTCCTGATTTACCTGTATCTCCCGCTGTGTCAGAGACCGAACTAGGTTTATCTTCTACAGCTTGGTCGTGTCTGTGCACACTCTCTTTTGACTCGAGCGGAGCGTGATCAATTCCCTTAGAACGGGTTGATTCTTGCTGTTTTTGAGAAGATCTTGATTTTTTCATTTCTTCATCGTAACTACGCGCAAGTAAAATTTCTTCGGCACTGGCTATGCCAGTTCCAAGGAGTCCATACCCCATAAATCCAAGAGCTCTTCCGACCGCATTGGTTTCGACATTTTGAATATCACTTCCGCTCCCACTCCAGTTTTTATTTGCTGCCCACATAGAGTGGCCTGTCGTGGTTCCATACATTTCGGAGGATATGGTACAGACAATGGTGTTTCCCTTGGCTTCAGAAACGATGTCCAGTCTTTTTTTCATTTCTCTATGCTCTTCACGAGCCCAAATGACACGGCCATCAACACCGAGGTAAGGTTCCTGTATTAATACAAAGGTTCCTTTTTCGTTATGTCCCATTTGGTGAGCTCTTGCGTTCTCATCCAGAGGCACATGTTGTGTAGTAAGAATGCGTTCCTTTGGAATTAACGCTAAGTAACCATGGTACTTTTCTGGAACCTGAGTTCGGGCACTTTCATACTTTTTCTGAGTTTCTGAAAGATACACTTTTGCCATTTCTACTAAATAAGATGGGGTTTGTTCATTTTCCATCCTGGTGTCCTCCTCGAAACATTTTTATCTATGTAAACCGATTCTCTCTAGAATAGAGAGATCCGGACATTTCCTATTTATAATAAAAAAAAGCCAAGATCCCTTGATAGGGTCTTGGCTTTTTGTGTATCATTCCATGGAATGATGATTATTAAAATATTCGTTGTCAATTACAAGCAGATCACTAGCAGTATAGTCTATCATCGTACGCTCACGAAATTTTCGTCTTCGTCAGCAATGAAAGGTTACTTACTACTTATGTTGTCTTCGTCCTGTCGGTAAGTTACGGGATCCGAGAGTTCGTACACAACTTCATCAACGTTTTCCTAGCCTGTGGTAAATTACCCGATACACAAGCGAGTCCTTTTCGTCTCAATAATTCAGGTTATCTTCGTTTGCTAAAACGTTCATAACACAATTGGACGCCAAAGTTGATGCATATAAAAAATATACTTTTATTATATAGGCATCACTTTTGAATTTCAAGAACTAAACCTTCATTTCGTACAATATTATCAAATAATGTAATCGAGTAGGAGGGGGCGGCGAGCCCCCGGCCTCTCACACCACCGTACGTACCGTTCGGTATACGGCGGTTCATGAAATATTTCGTAAGGAGTTGTATCTGTCCAATACACTCTTTAATCCATTGGATTCCCAATATTGGTTATTCAATGCACGTTGCAGAATTGGACTCCCTGCAATTCGCCAATACCCTTTCCGAGTATTTCCCCACTCATAAGCTATATCCTTAGGCACGCCTAAGGATATGAGCCTTTTGACTTTGGTTCTCGGGTTCTTCCATTGCTTCCAGAGACACATTCGCAATCTCCTTCGAATCCA
Organism: Paenibacillus sp. FSL K6-2859; assembly: GCF_038008265.1. Classification (NCBI taxonomy): domain Bacteria; kingdom Bacillati; phylum Bacillota; class Bacilli; order Caryophanales; family Paenibacillaceae; genus Paenibacillus; species Paenibacillus sp. FSL K6-2859. Next base: position 38,225 of record NZ_JBBOYU010000003.1, read on the forward strand.
CATATCCATCGCTTTAAAGGCACTTGGCGTATCCGCCAGCGAGAAATATCCGTGCCATCCCATCAAGTATCGATTGAGCTCCTGGATTCGTTCTTCCATTCGCATCGCTTTCTTCCGGGACGTTATCTCCCGAATTCGAGCCTTCGCTTTCTGCAAGGACTGTTTTGCTATCCTCACCTTGGGCTCTTTATCGCTACTAAAGCTAAACCCAAGAAATTTTCGTCTCCATGGGCGGTCCACCGCACTCTTCGCTTGGTTCACCTTTAGTTTTAGTCTTGTCTCAATGAATCTGATGACGGATGCCTTCACTCGCTCTCCTGCTCTTGGTGTTTTCACATAGATGTTACAGTCGTCCGCATAACGGACGAAGCGGTGTCCACGTTTCTCGAGTTCCTTGTCGAGCTCGTCCAAAACGATGTTAGATAACAACGGACTGAGTGGACCACCTTGCGGCGTCCCTTCTGTTGTCGTATTTACTAGCCCGTTCTCCATCACACCTGACTGAAGATATTTACGAATCAGCAGGAGAACTTTCTTGTCCTTCACTTTAGCCGAAATCTTCATCATCAGTCGGTCATGGTTGACGCGATCAAAGAATTTCTCCAAGTCCAGGTCGACTACGAATCGATAGCCTTCTTTCATGAATGCTCTAGCTTTCTTCACCGCATCATGTCCTCGCCTTCTCGGACGAAATCCATAACTATGGTCAGAAAACTCTGGGTCGAATAATGGGGTTAGTACCTGAGCGATTGCTTGTTGAATCATTCGATCTGTCACGGTTGGTATTCCTAATAACCTAACGCCTCCGCCACCGGGTTTCGGGATTTCGACTCGGCGCACGGGGCTCGGTTCATAGATTCCTTCTTCTATCGCTTGCCGCAAGGTCTGCCAGTTTTGTACGATGTGTTCTCGTAAGGATTTTACGGACATCCCATCTACGCCATGACTTCCTTTATTCGCTTCAACACGCTTTAAGGCTTGCAAAAGATTTTCCCGTGACAGCAGTTGCTCCAACATTTTTTTTTTACCTCTCTTTACGTGATTTATACCTTCCTCTTGTGCCAGAGATGAATTCTGCCCTGCCGAAGCTCCTCACGGGATTCACCGCTTCCTTCTTCAGTTAGGTCCTTTCGGATTTTTTTTTTTCTGCTTTCATTACCCACTCTGAACGCCTGGATGTACAAATACCTATTTCATGTTCAGCCCTTCCGCAGCTGTTGCAACAGCTTGCGTACTATGGCGTCTGCTGACTTCTGTGCGTTCAGCCTACTCTCACAAGCAGGTTTACGAATTGACTTCGCCTACCGCACAGATCTCCCCAGGTAAGAACGCTATCTTCCTCTCCATCTATCTGCTTCATTTACTCTCGTATGCCTTTGGCAGTATGGACTTTGGTTTGTTATGCAACCTCATCCAGCCTACGTTAGCCTTGTATGAAGTTCGTGTTCCTCAGACCGGAGATTTGCCGCTGGCTTCCTTCAGATTCCAACTCGCGATGGACACCCTTGCCTTAGGCTAATGGCTACTACTGCCTTCGCCATTCGGGACTTCAACCCTATAGATAGCGCCCATGCTGGGCGCACATAAAAAACCGTTTCGATTAACTCGAAACGGTTTAGAAATCTAGCTATCTGAAGCCGGAAGTAATGGATGATCATTTTCATTCCGAACACTATTCGCATCAGTCTCGACACGTATCTCAAAATGAGCGATGTATTCCTCTTCCCATCCTTCTTTCCCTGCTTTCCAAAAACAATGTGCCAGACTCTCTTTAAGCAAGTTATGATCCGTGGTTACGCGGAAAAAGTCTGACTGCTTCTTCAACTCTAAGAACATATTTGCATCTGGCCAATCGGGAACAACTATAAATGTTCTCATTTTTTCTTCCATTACCTTTAGATGCTTATAAACACGATCACGCTGGAACTTATCACGTAATACGGCCACCCGAAATTGCATGTCCTGTATATAGAATACACCATCGAATGGATCGGGAAATTCCTCTAGCGTGGTGTTTGGATCCGTTTGATAGAATCGAAGAAACATTTGTGCAACCACAAGTCGCCGAAGCACACCAGATACATTGCTGCGTGCCCCCTTTGGCAGTGTCATTAAAGCACGCATTGGATTAGAAAGGGTATAAAAGGATATATACCGACTATTACTGAAGGCTACGAGTTGATGTTGGACCAGATATCCTTTATCACAAAGCGCATCTACATTCTTCTTTCCCTTTCGGAGATTTCCGGGGTTGAGAATCAATGCGAGTTGATTTTTAGTAGCCCATTGCAGAGACTTCAGAACCTCTAATACCTTTTTCTGTCCTGTGTTTAAGAAACGAACCGGGAGAGCTGTATTCTCTGGTGGTTGATGCCCCCATTTTAAAATATAATCATTCCCGTTATTGCTGAATGGCGATACATCATAAGACATTCCTTTGGTTCACCTCTCTTTCCTGTATTTCGCCCAGTTATGTGTCCGTAGGATCTTATGCTAATCCTTACAGCTTGGCTTTGATCTGCCCAGTCATTCGTTTGGTTTCTGTTAGAACCTCACGAATTCGTACCTTTACTTTATCGCCCTTCCGAACCTTTCCCACATTAGGCGCAGGATGCGTGCAGAGTACGTCTACACCAGCCTCGAGATTTACAAATACCCCATAAGCTACAATTCCCGACACTTTACCGCCATACTGGTTGTTTTTTGCGTAACGTCGTGTGCAATCCGGCCAAGGGTTAGTGTACAATGCTTTGGCACTGACCTTCAGCGTACGCTTTTCTTTGTTGACCTCCAAAACTTTAACTTCAATATCGTCTCCCTTGACGTATAAATCGCGGAGATCATCGATCCATTGGTAGGAGACCTCGTCTACGGCGAGCTCAACGTCCAAAGCTCCAACATCCAGGCGCAGAGAACGTGTATTAACTCGGGTTACGGATCCTACTACGATCGTACCTTCACTCACCATATCGAGCGTAAGGCCTTGAAGGTGGTCTTTCGCCTCTTTAACGGAGGCTACAAATGTTGCTGCTTCCTTGTCTAGACCAAGAACTTTAAAATATATTTCCTGGCCTACAGCATCTTTAAGGTATTGGGTTTTTTCAAAGCCCGTTTCTTCGAATGGGATAATTCCTTTGATATGACCGATGTAGACTATAGCGCAGAGCTTATCACCGATAGTTTCTGTGGTGCGAAGTTCTGCCCTTAAGATACTTCTATTTTGGCGGGCGCTATAAACGAGTTGCCACTGCTGAGACTCTCTTTCTTCCTGGATTTCTTTTTCGCTGCGATTGACTATACGGACAAGAACATCTGTTTCGTTAAGAACGGTTGTTTTCATATAAATTCCTCCTGAAATGAGATTATGATTTGCTACTAAATTTACCCCAGAACGCATTCTCCCCTGTGCCAGGCTTTGCCTGTGATGGTTGATGCGGGGATGCTTGTTTAGAAGGAGCGGGTTGTACTTTTTGTTCTGAATTCACATTAATGTCTGGCAATCGTTTAGGCTGTGAGGCACTCTTAACTGTTTGTAAATTCACACGTGGATTGTTCTGCTTTTTCTGGTCTCCCGAAGGTGCTTGAGAGCTTCTCGATGGCGGTCCGTATGGTCGGCTGATATAAGGAGGCTCGGGTGGTAAAGGAGGCAGCCATGACTCATCAGGGACGTTGCGGTTCTCTTCTTCTTTTTGAGTCGTTGAAGAAATTGATTTTCCATGTGATCGATCATTGAAAGGCACCTGCAAGTCTGAATCAGCTGGTGGCAAATCCTCAGTTGGTAAGTCAAAAGTTATAATGAATCCTTTATGTTTCACCTCTGAGATATCCTGATCCGTCTCAGTTCTGGTTGCTTGTAAAGTCTCTTCTACATTCTCGTCAGCAGGAATCAAGCTCACTTCTGCAGGTACTTTGTTTTTATTACCTTTAATCTTATTACGAATCCACTTAATTGCTGAGTGAATATTCTCTTTCCCTTGTTCAGCTGCATCTTGTGCAAACCGCATACGATCGTTCCATCGTTCATTACGATCTTGAATATCGTACTTAAAGTCTTCCCAGGTATATTCTCTTGCAACTGGAGATTGAATATTAGACATTACTTTTAAATACATAAGCATAATTACTATACAGAACAGAAATGCAATAGCAGCTAGTAACCGAGGTACGATTGATTCACTATCCGGACGAAGACGTTCCATTGCACGCGTTAAAAAACTTCCAACCATCCAATCTACAGAGAAGACACATGCCATTAACGAGAGATACCCTACTCGCTTGCGAAAGTAATAGCTGACCAGATGGCCTGTAGCTGCAAAAAGCCAAACAATGAAAGGAATTCCAAAGCCTGATGGCGCAAGATTAAGATACATCATTAAGCAACCGAAAATTGATATAAAAAAGAAAACTGGGTTATATAAGCGTGTTAAGAGCGGGATGTATTTATCAAGATATTTCACTTCATTAACTCAGTCCCCCTTGTTCCTGAATTTCAATTCGGAAGTCCTCTCCTCCAGCTTGAAGCGCTTGAATAATACTGACCCATAGTCCAATACCGGCTCTTAGCTCCTCTTTGAGCGACTTGATTAATATTTCTTGGCTCGAAGTTGATAAGCTAGCGCAACGTGTCGCCAAATCATCATCGTCTGTAAACTCTACCAACTGCTGCAATGGTTGAATAAGGCAACCGTTTGATTCCAATCGGATTCCTCCTTCCTGGTAAATAAAAAGGCGTACATAAGCGAATGAGGATTATTCCACATTGCTTCTATGCACGCCGATGTTTCGGTAGTGTAAGAAAAAGTATTCAGCTAGACGAGGGGGATAGGAGTTGAACCTACACTAGCAACTCTCAACGAATTGCTGTTCTACTTTAAACTACACCCTCTGAGCTCTACAGATTTCCATATAGGATTACACCTATTTGAAAATATATATTCACATTATGATTATATCGATTGCCTGATTTTCTGTCAACGAATAAATACAGTTTTTCGGATTATCTCGATGAATAATCCTTTACAAGGATAGATAGTTGATGTTCGAATCCATCAATTTCTGCGGTACCTTTAAAGTCAATTTGTTGGTTAACGACTAGCTGTTCAATTTTTTCAATATCCTCTGGTGTGTGTGCGAAAATTTTAATCCTTCCTTCGCCAGATTGATCAGAAACGAGAAGGTTCCCTATTTTCTTTCCCGTTATTCGCATGTTGATGATATTTATTTCAGTGATGGTAGCTTTTTTAATATGCATACAACGACTTCTTTTGATTTCATTTAACCGATTATAAGTAGTCATTTGACCCTCCCTTAGTACTGAGCAGTTTGCCGGCTCAGTTCTCTTTGGATAAGCTGGATTTTAAGTGTCGTTTTCTCTCTAACGTCTGGGTTTTGTAGTAACATACGATAAGATATCGGATCAAATCTGCGCAAGGCATTTTCAGCAATACGTTTGCCAAAAACCAAGTCTAGCGCATCGGATGCCATACCTTTAGACCATGTATGGTCAAATGGAATAGAATGTTTTATTAGCTGTTTACGTTGCCCTTCTGACATGGGATTTCGTCTCCAAAATGCTTCTTTTAAGAATAAATTTCGTTGCAGCGATTTTAAAAAGGTTTCAGCTACCCCCTGAGCGTACTCGAGATCCAATGGCTCATGATACAACGGATATAACTTATTATCTGAATGCTCGAATAGAGCCCACCATTCATGAGTACTTTCTTTTAGAAGAAAACAAGCTCTTTTATCACCTAAACCAATATAGTAAGAATTTTCACTTGCCTTTACCCAGCTGAAGATGGTTTTATCAGTAAATAAGCTGACTTCATATGCCATTTGCCCTTGAACTCGATGGGTTTCTTCTTTACGCTTCTGAAATGAGATTACGGATTCATCGTCCTGAAGGTCCAGCTGAGTTTGTGTCACACTATCCGTCTCAGGCTTTTCGATTGGAGGGAATAGTTTAGATAGCGTCATAAGGGAATTGGTTTCTGTTACTCCTACAATGTCTAGGATCAGACAATTGGCTTTATCCGGATGTAGTCTCGTTCCCCTACCTACAGACTGAATATATAGACTCTCACTTTTGGTTGGTCTTGCCATGATGATACAGCTGACACTAGGTTCGTCAAATCCCTCCGTTAACATCATACAGTTCACGATGACCCGGTATTCATTTCTTTCAAAACTTGATAGAATGCGTCGGCGCTCTTCATCGTTAAGAGATCCGTCAATGCCAGCTGCCAGAATTCCATGACTACGTAAAGACTCTGCGATCTGATACGTTTGTTTCACACTGGCCGCAAATACGATCGTCTTCCTTCCTTCCGCATGTTCAATATAAGCATCTACTACAGTTTGTATGGCGCTTTCTTGAGACATGACTTCACCGAGTTCCATCTGATTGAAATCGCCAGCAACAATCTTGAGACTTCCCAAATCCAAGGATTCAGCGACAACTCTTTTTGCCTTAATATCACACAAATAACCCGAGACAATCATTTCAATTAACGATTTTTCATAGACTACTTCTTGAAATATATCACCTAGACCTATCTTGTCTGCTCTATTTGGGGTTGCGGTTATTCCCAGGAGAGGAGGACCGTCGGGATCAAAACATCCTAGGCTTGTCAGAATACTTTTTGATCCCTTTGAACCACAATGATGGGCCTCGTCATAAATGACTAGTCCGGGGTCTACTATCTTCCTGCCTCGGACTAAGGTTTGTGTGGAAGCTACGATAATTTCTGCATTTTGATGATTTGCCTGCCCTTTTACTTTGCCAACCTGTACGCCATTCCAAACCAAATTCATTTTTTTTGAGGTTTGCTGGAGAAGTTCTTCCCGATGTGCGATAAATACAATGGGCTTTCCGTTCATAACATTCTGGTAAAATCGCTTTGATATATCGGCAGCTACAACGGTTTTTCCTCCGCCGGTAGGCAATACAATGAGTTGACGCTTGATACCTTCATGCAGCTTCCTGAAAAATGAGTCTGATGCCTCCTGTTGATAATCCCGCAAAGCTATCCCCATGATCATGTTCTCCTTTCATATTGTAATGGTAGATTTAAAAATGAAAAGATAGAAATTAAACAGATTTATTAACCTCCATTTGATCTAGCAAATACCTAATAGCTTGCAACTCATAAAGCGACAAAGCAATTCCTTTTTTTCTTCCATAGTCTTCAATAAAATCATATAGTTCATGATAAGCTAAGGCATATTTACCTTCTTGGATTAGAGACTTGCAATCGAGAAAACAATGAATTTGACGAACTGAAAACATATCGTTTCCCCTTCTGTGAAATTCACAGCCAGTGTAGAATTCGATTTTTAGAGGGTCATAATGTACATCAGACAGATTTAATTCGATTAGTATCTCCTTTTTTTTCTGTTCAAGAGCTGACCTTTCTTCATTCATGCAGGCTAAATAGCTTGAGTCATTTCTATGTGCTTCTAGAAACAACTCTCGATTCGTCACTCTTTTATTAAAAAATATGAATCTCACCATACACCTCCTGGATTACTTTTTTATAAAATGTTTAGAATGTTTGTTATATACAAAAAAAGCGTCCGAACACTTCCCATATTAAAAATGGAAAGTGTTTCAAACGCCTTATTTTAAGGTGGTTTGGTTTTTTATGAATTGCATATTCCTACACTATTAGTATACATGGATACCATTTTCGTTGAAAAGTACACTTATGTATACTTTTCAACGAAAATGACCTGTTATTTAACTATAGTTCCGTATGTTACGATGGCGTAAAATAAGTTGTGTACCAAGATTTGGAGCCTAGTCAGGCAACAAAAAAGTAGGGTATTCTCGGGATTACGACACCACCAAGAAGGGACCCTACTCAATGACTATTGTACCCGAAAATCTAATGAATAATCTATTTGAAAATCTTGTCACCCAGTTTGTAAAAGATAATTTGGAATCCATTATGCGTGCGGAAATCCAAGCGTTTATGTCGAGCGATGAGGCTGGTCCGCGGAATAGCCGCAACGGATATTACACTCGGAACCTGCACACAAAGTACGGCAACGTGGAGGATTTAGAGGTTCCCCGCGACCGTCAGGGCTTGTTCCAAACTCAAATGTTTGAGCCGTACCAGCGAAGAGACGGTTGGCTGGAAGAAGCGGTGATCCAGATGTATAAGTCAGGCATGGGCACCCGGGATGTGGCCAGATTTATTGAAAGTATGTTTGGCAGCCACTATTCCCCCACCACCGTCAGCAATATTACAGCTACGGTACTTGATGACATCCACCAGTGGCAGAAGCGCCCGTTAAACAAACGCTATTCTGTGATCTACCTGGATGGTCTTTACGTCAAGCTCAAGCGAGGAACCGTCGCGGAGAAGTCGTCTATTTCGCGATGGGAATCGACGAAGACGGGCATCGGCAAATCCTTGGCTTCTATGTGGGCGGGCAAGAGAGTGCAAACGGCTGGCGTGAGGTGTTAAAAGATCTCTACAACCGTGGAGCTCAAGAGGTGCTACTAGGTGTATTTGACGGGTTGCCAGGACTCGATGCTGCGTTCCAAGAAACGTACCCGAAAGCCGATGTGCAGCACTGTATTGTCCACAAGGTTCGCTCCACGTTTCCCAAGATCCGAATTCAGCACAAAACGGAAGTGATTGAAGATCTGAAGACTATTTATACAGCAAAAGACCACGATCTGGCACTGGCTGCGTTTGATACGGTGAAGGCCAAATGGGGCAAGCTGTACCCGAAGGAGATGCGGTCCTGGGAGGAACAACTGTCCACACTACTGACGTTTTACAAGTATCCGGCAGTGATGAAGGAAGCCATCTACACCTCTAATCCGATTGAACGAATGAACAAGGAAATCCGAAAGCGCCTGAAGCCGATGAACAGTCTCACCAATATGGATGCAGCAGAGAAAATCGTCTATCTCGACGTGATGGACTACAATGAACGTTTTAGCGAACGGGTAATTCGGGGCTTCGGCGATCTCGAGGTAAAGAAGAAACTAAACGAAATGTTTGAAGCGCGATATCCGGTGCGGGAAGGGCAGGAAGAAATAGTATAATTCCCTTGTTCTTTGGGGCGGGGTTCCCCCGCTCCAAAGAACATCCATACCCACTAACGAACACCCGAGGAGTTACTCTCTACTCTCTTACACAAACTTCTTGACGCTACCTATGTTACGTTAGGTTCTTTAATGTTATATACAGAATTGAACAGATTGATATCTTTTAAGACAGTTTGTATTTCATTGAGCGTTATTCCAAAGCTCGTGTCATCACCCGATCCAAAGATAATACTAGCTACTTGACCTTTAGAATTAATGACTGGACCTCCTGAATTCCCGTGATATATTAGTTTGTCAAACAGATCGGTTGATAAAAATACTCCCTTAGTTGAATCTGGGATTTTCGTTACTTCTATCGGAAGTACTGGTGAATCAATTTTTTTAGCGGATAATACATCCCAAGTCTTAAGCGTACTGCCATTAAAGAGATTGAAGTTTGTTTCCTTCTTTTCCTCTCCCGGCTGTAGAATGTTATTAGGCACCACTGGATTACCGATAACGGTAACAAAATCACCTTTTTGAAGTGGTTCCGAGCTAAAATCAAAATATGAATGATTCACTTCATTCGTCGACAATACAGCAATGTCCTTGTCAGGGTAGACTTTTACCAAGGTAGCCGTATTGTATTTACCAGGTGGTTTTTTTCCATCTTTATAATCTTGGTATTGGATAGTTTTTTTCTTACCTGTTCCAGATATTACGTGATAGTTTGTTAGTATGTATCCACCTTTAATGAAGAATCCGGTTCCACCATTTTCCTCTTTTTTATTATGTTTGTAGCCATCTGACTCAATAATAATCTCATCATAAGTGATAATGGTATTGATTCTGGTTACATTATATTTCCATGATTCTATCATCTGGGCTGAAGGAGCGGTTTGAATGATAGTAGTTGATGTTAGGGATTCTTCTGCTTCTGTTACTGCGGTACTAGCTATTCCCATAATGAACATAGTTGTTAATAGGATTTTTTTTAGCACTTTTAACATCTCCCATTTTCTAATTTCTAATATAAGGTATTCAAGAGTATTATTCCCTCTCTCTTAATTCATTGTAGTATGACTTATGAAAAAGAAAAGCCCCTGAGGGCTTTTCTAGTTTGTCGAGAAGTATTTTCTATATTATAAATTTTATAGTGCAAATAAATCACTATCACCAGGATCATCATCAGGATCAATATTATATCGGTTTCTCATTTCATCAAGTTCTTCGGAAAAGTCTGGGTCGCCCCAGCGAATCCGACTAGTATATTTATTTTCTTGATAGTACCAAATTTTATCAATAATGGCCGGATCGAGATAGTCTGATATTACTAAGGCTTTATCCGGATTAAGCCGGCGTACTTCATCAGGAGTCATCGCAGCACGCTCTGCAAAGGATTGCATCTTTTGTTTTGGCATAAATGAGAAGAAGCTCCTTGTTATATTCTCCTGAGCGATTGTTGCCGTTCCGCAAAAGCTTGAGGCATACTCACAGGAAACAAGTGATAATCCTGAAAGAAATACCTTAGTCTTTAGATTGTTTAACAGATTGTTTGCCTTATCTTCTCCATACTTCTGATTGAGTTGTTCAACTCCCTGAAGCCCTATCGCAAGTCCCATACGACGTGAACGAGCAGTTGCAGCGACTGTATCAATTATTGGTATTATTCCGATATTAGCGAACTCATCCAGAAGGAAGAGAACTGGAAATCCATCAATGATATCCTGCAATCGCTGAAGTAGCTGCTGATATATGACGGCCATAAGTGGTGCAGCATATAATGACTTTGTTTCTGGGACTGAAACAAAAAGAACAACTGGTTTTTGATTAGTTCCATCTAACCCATGGCGTAAAAATGAAGGATGCAGGTCATTTCGCTCAGCGAATTTTACGATCTTATCATCCATAAAAAGCTGCATATTCGTTGCAATGGTAACCTTAATACTAGCTAGTATTTTTTCGGAACCAGCTGCTTGTTTAAAAAGATTAAATTCCCGTCGTGCAATCTCCACTTGATCGAAGACCGCTTCCATTTCATCCATATCGAGATAAAGGATTTTCTCCATCGCTTTTCCGATTTTTGGACACCCTGGTTCCATCTTTTTTTCGTACAAAAATGCAGCAACCAGAAGGGGGAGTGACATATTAAGCCAAGTAGCATCTCCCCCTCCTTTCCCTTGCATCTCAAACGCCAGTCCACCGTTCATGAGAATGAGCTGTGCTATTTCCTTGATTTCCGCATAATCTTTTGCAACTGCAAGCATGTTATAACCAGGATAAAATCGTTCAAACGGAGCTAATCGTATTGTATCAAAACCACGTGCCCTCAAGTCCGCTCCTGTCTTCCAGTACAATTCGCCTTTTGGATCTGTCACTACTGCAGACACGCCTAATGGTAATTCCATCAAATTTGGTATAAAAAATGTGGCCGATTTACCAGAACCTGTTGGTCCTATCAATCCTAGATGTTCGTATGACTTTAGAAGGCTCATTACTGCACCTTTACCGAGAACAAAACCTCCTTTGCCTAGGACTGGCCTTAATGCGCGCTTGTCCTGAATAAGGGACGAGCCCTTATTATTTTTATTTAAGAATCTGGTAGCTCCCATAATTTTCCTCCTAATAGCAGACAAAAAAGGCGTTTGAACACAAAGCTCAGATATTTACTGAGATTTATGATCAAACGCCTTTTTCGGGTAGCCTGATTTTGTATTTATTTGGTTACAGATAAGTATATACAAACCAGAAAGAAATGAATAGTACACTTATGTGTACTTAATTATCTAATAATGCACGAAACCACCTTATTGCCGGCTGCCTATTTCACTGAGAATCTCCACGTCCAAATCATGTATCTAGTAGTGAATGGATATCCTGCAGGTCTTTAGATCAGCGAATGCTAATTCGCGGCTGTAAGTAATCCTCTATATATGCATAGGATGGAAGCGGGTAATATGCTCATTTCATTACTGCTTATTATCCTTCATCATTAGCTTCTGCATTAATAGATTTTCTTTTGAAAATATTTTTGGACAATTCAACAGTTTCAAGAAGAACAATAAGTGCGATTAGCATAATACCCATATTAACCCAAGGGACGGGACTACCAATAAGCTTTGAAAGTATAACTACACAGATTAAATAGGCAAAATAATTCTTTGAGTAGAAATGTAATTTATCTTTGATCCATGATTTCTTCATCCCTATCACTCCCTCCTTAACCTTAATGAAGACCGATTTTTGGAATCAGATAATACCCAGTCTCAGGTGAAGACTGTATCGGTTGCAACTGTTCGGCTAAACGGAATTCAGTGGATTGCCAGTCAGGACGTGTTCGTAAGATTGAGAAAAGATCATTTGAGAAGTCGGGTGTCTCATTCGAATTTGGATCAGTGTATACAACCCACTGTTCTACAAGCATACCCTTATCCAGAAAATTAAAAAGAACAATATCTGTTCTGTCCGGACCTGCAAATTTCAGGTCGTGTTCATGAGAATGGAATGTGCAATATACTACCCGCTTATCATCGAAACTACTCCCCATATAGACAGGTGTTTGAATTATGATTTTTTCCATTATAAACCCTGCAGCGTTGAATACAGGCTGACCACATTTTTCTCCTGATGAAAAGACATACTCTGCACGTACATTGTTCTTCAAGCATGCTTTGGCTTGTGAGCGCCAAATTTGGTACATGCGTGCATAACCGGTTCCCTTTTCCTTAGAAGTGAATTTCTCAGCTTCTGCCGTTTTGAGAAACTCGCTAAATGTAAAATAGGGGATCCCCATCTCCTGCATTGGTATGAGTTGCAGCTGCATATCTATTTCTTTAAATGCACGAGCGTGGGATCTGAATTCAAAATTTGGTTCATGTTCAAGTATATTTCGAAGTTGTTTTCGAACTTCTATCTTTTCTTTTGAACGAAGGCTGGCCATCAATAAAAACTCATCATATTCCCAGAATTGTAGCATTGGAGGAACTAATTTTGTCAAATACTCTTTGTTCTTGGATAGTACGATAAACCGGAGGTCTGCCAGTTCTGACAGATCAGCCATATCCAAGCTGAGATTTGTCTGTACTTCGTAAATTTTGCACAACTTCGGGCTAAATACAAGAGTAATGGTCGTCGTTCGGCTATTTATCAAATTGTACTCAACAGATACTACCTTAATTTCCTCAGATTCGGTTATTTCGTTAAAACGAATATTATAACAATCAAGGTGCTGATATATTTTCATGATCTATTCTCCTCTGAATATTATCAGAAGTGAAGATCACCACGAATTATTTTGTATGTGTGTAGAGAACGCAACACAATGAGTTCTCTTCCCCTTTGGGGCATTGAGCAGTTTAAGTCATTTTTCGGGCTAGCTTTCATCTTCTATACAAAAAAACTATTTTTGATTCTGTAGAGTTTTTAATATATTCCATGCCTTAGCAAAAACACGCTCTACTTCATCTGTTTCTGAAGAAGTCATTAATGGGTTTTTAAAGTTTTGAAAAAAGTCAAAACAATCGTGAAGCTCGTAAAGAACTTCTGCCATTGCTGGAGCAGCGGCAAACAAATGCGCCAAACGTTGTGCATCTGAATAAGATTGTTGAGTTGAAACTGGCAAGACAGCTACTTGAAATGATTTATCGGGTACTGCTGCTTCATGTGTGTTTTGAAACGTTTCTGCATCAGTTTCAATTAACTTTCGAATGATCGTGTGATTGTCCGGATCGACGGATAATTTAATGGTAGGGATAATGGTGCTCATAGTGTTCCTCCTAAAATGAGTTTTGCCACTTGAATAGTATTACTTAGTGGTCTGGAAAATAGCATACATCCATCTTATAAAAACACAACTTTTTTACGCCAAAAAGTTGTGAATATCACTCCAGGTTGTAGCTACCATTAGGAGAACGAGTACAATACTACCTGCTAAGTTTATAAGACTCTCTTTACTAGATTCCATCGGCTTACGACGTATAGCTTCCAGTATGAGAAAAAATATACGTCCCCCATCTAGTGCCGGAAACGGAAGAAGATTAAATATTGCTAAGTACATATTTATTATACTTACCCATACCAAGAAGGCTTTAAGACCTTGTTCTTTGACCGTGTAATAACTCTCCATAATTAAACCCGCTGGACCAATAGTTTTATGCTGAATATCATCCCCGATAACCGTTCTTTTGAATCCGTTAATAAATAGGGATTCATGTGAATAAGTTTCTTTTATACCATTTTTTAAAGAATAAGCTGAGCCACTTCCTTCTTGAGATGTAATATTTGTATGTGACTCTAATTTATCCTCTTTAATGACTACAGTCGATTTTTCAGACATACCAATAGAAAAAAGTATTCCTAATACAATGAAAATAGAAAATACAAGATTTGCCAATGGTCCTGCTGCAAAAATGCAAATCCGCTGTGAGATGGTTTTGCTTTGAAATAACACATGATCGGGTAGTAGAGGATAACGTGAATTTCTAGCTGTTACAATCGACGCGCTTGGTAGAAACTTTAAAGTATATTCATCTGTTTGATCAGGTGATCTAAAAGTGACGTTCCCTGCTTTAGGATCAACTTTAATGAGATTAACAGGATATGAATTTTTATTTTGCACTTCATAAATATCACTGAGCATCCCGTTAGTATGATGTATGTAAACTGTTTTATTGTACCAATAGGACCAATCATCTCTCCCAGCCATTCGTAGAAATCCGCCAATAGGTAAAATCCTGAATGAATAGTATGTGTTTCTAAAATTGAAACCATAAAGTTTAGGCCCCATACCTACCGAAAACTCGTGACAATATACCCCTGCTCTTTTTGCGAGGATCAGATGTCCAAGCTCATGTAAGGTAACCATACTAAGAAAAAGAAAAATAACAGCGATTACTTCAATCATGATTCACCCTCTATTCTTTAATCGGTTAAATAGGTTGGAAGATTTATTGATTTATGAATTTAAAAGGTCTGGCGGATGATGTTCTTTATCGGATGAATTAAATTCTACCTAATAAATGTTAATGCTGTTAATGATGAAAATTGACTCCCATAATACAACTCCATAAATAAACTCCATAATCAAATACAATAAATGAATACAATAAAACAATACCATTAGGACATTTATGAAACTGCATTTAATCTATGTATGACAAGGGTTTGCGCAACAAGTGTTTTTTTTATTAGAACGAATTCGAGCAAAGTTCCATTAAAGAAAATTTGAATTCATATTTAAGTGATGATTAACCACCTTAGTTATTTATGTATTCAATTCATTATAATCTCTATTAAGAATTTAAAAGCATGAATTAAGATAGTAAAATAAAAAGAACACAAGCAAAAAAACATTATCCACAACCTTAGAAGGCAAAAAAAAGAGTAGAAATACATTACCTGCTTTTAAATTGAAGATAATCAGTGATTTTCTAATTTCATTGGATGAAGATAAGAGTGAGATTGTTGATTTTACATGAACTAAAAAGTAAAATTGCAGCACAAATAACCATACCCCCTATACTAAAAAATCAATAAAGGTACTATGGCATTACTTGTTTGAAATGAGACATCAAATATCCACCCAATTCTCTCATATACCGAGTAGCTGATGAGAAGAACCTATCATTTTGTACAATTTCATCTTTAAATGAGTGCCCAGTTACACATCGATCTAGCCACAATGTTTCGATTTTTCGAAGTTTTTGAAATTGTATTTTTCTTAGCTCCGTAAAAGCATCAAGTAGTGAATAAGAAGTCTTATTAGACCCGATAGACGTTTTTTCGCTTTGTTTCTCAGTTTCATATTCTATCCGGTTCGTATATTCTTCATAAGTTTCAGTCAAAAATTCCGCGACTTCACGTTCAGCTATTCCTTCTGCCGTCTTCCGGAAATACGCACTTAAAGAATTAAGTGTCGTGGTGTCCTCAGACGCTCCGATCCAGGTCGCTTGTTCAACCCCTTCAGGAACAATATGTGAAAGGTTTCCATCTAGTGCCATCTGACCATATGCCTGGTGAATATCTACATATAGTAAATTACCGAAAGTTGTATCATTTTTGAGTAGAACTAATGTATGGGAGATGATGTGGGAGGCAAGTTCATAACCAAGCTGACGATAATAGTATTCCATTACCTTAGCTAGGGCTTCTAGTCTAGGCTTGGTGATAGCTCCAACATGGTAAGAATGCTTTTGAAGAGCATTACAAATCCAAAGCACATTTCCCTCACTCTCATGCACCCCTAACTCAAGCATTTCTGGTCGAATTCCATATACCTGAACCATTGGTTCTGATTTAGTTGAAATGTGTTTTAGTGATTTAACAATTTTAAGATCTAAAAAAGCAGAGGCTTCTTCAATAACCTTCTTCATTTCACCAATACTACGTATATTAAATAAACCAGTAGTTCTTTCATAATCACTATTATTGAGTATCATATTTCGAAGAGTACAAGTATATACTTTTAGCCCTCTATGCATTTGACAGAGTACATCTAGTACAAAACGCTGTGCTCGAACACTAACACGTTTGAATGCATCAGATGATAGGAATTTATAATGTTTTAGATAATAGTCTTTGTTTTTATCAGCCTTTGAATAATCAACCGATTTAAAGTCTATATATTTCTCCGGATTAGCATATAACTTATCGTTCCGATAAAACAGAACATTCTGTGTCACAGCTTCAGCGATTGCTCTCTTGGCTGCTAGCCGTCCAACACCAAGTTTTTCGGCTATTTTCTTTACATCTACTGGGATTTCACCGTCATAAGCAGCCAAATCACCAACAAGGCATTTTAATCTTAATAATGTTGGAGTATCGTACTGGGTTTCTGCAGCTGTAAATAAAGAAGTGGAGGCTTTCATGACGCATCCTTTCTGACGCGCACGGGGAAAAAAGGCAGTAAAAAAGAAGGGAACCACTTGGATTAAAAACATAAGTATGATATTATTTATATAACTAATGTTTTTCCTTGTGATCCTGCCATTGTCACATTTTTATCGAGGGCTAAGTTTGGAGACTGCCGACCTCTTTGGAAATGCCCCGGGCTAGGGTCTTTTTTTATTTATCTATCTATCTAATCTAAAAACACCAAAAACGGCCACACACGCATTATCGCATGTGTGACCGCATCCTGAATAAGGTACGTTAGCACTTTGCCAGAAAATGATATCACGACCCTTAAAGGGACACTACTTCATTCGGCTGACAGGTTAGCGATTTTGCGTCGTAAAAACTAAAACTTTTTCACAGCCTGCCTAAAAACCATTTGAAATTGTCCCATTCCTATTTTATAATAAGGGTATCAATTTCATATGCGATTTTTGCGGATCCTCCTTGTTGGTAGCAAGGGGGATTTTTGCTGTTAAAAAAGAAAATTTCAAAGTGAAAATGGTAGAATTACTTCGACTATAAAACTGATAATATTACATCGTTCTTTATATTTCTATTTAGAGATAATTTTACTCCAAGATTT
This sequence comes from Paenibacillus sp. FSL K6-2859, assembly GCF_038008265.1. Taxonomy (NCBI): domain Bacteria; kingdom Bacillati; phylum Bacillota; class Bacilli; order Caryophanales; family Paenibacillaceae; genus Paenibacillus; species Paenibacillus sp. FSL K6-2859. The sequence goes on from NZ_JBBOYU010000003.1 coordinate 55,744, forward strand.
CTCATTTGTATATCACAACTTATTTTTGTTTGTGAATTTTGTCTGACTGAATATATGTATGTCGCTCTTGAGTTAAATAAGAAATCAATTATAGAATGGATAATTCCCCACTCGTTACATATTGTTATGTATCTAAAAGTCAGTGTCATCTTCAGAAAATTGAACATCATCAGCCAACCATTCTCCTGGTTCTCGCTCGATAAAAGAAACGCGTGCTGTTACAGAACGATCGAAATGTTCATTGGCATCAATACCTTTTTCTTTAAGGTGAACTAACAATACAGCAGATTTTCCTTCTATTTTCAGATCATCTATAGTAGACGTAATCTCATATGGTTCTATTACAATTCTTCGGCCAGCAATAATCGTTTTTGTGCGTTTTGCATTTTCTTTTAAAGCGGTTTGGTAACCCTTAGTAAAGTAACTAAGATCGCCATATCCTGGATACTCTGTATCTTTATACGTGACTGACCGATAGTTCTTAATTAAGGGTGGACCTAAACTCAGAAGAATGTCTTCTTCCTCTTTTATCTTTATAGGGCTTTGAGATGGAACCAAAGTTGCAACTGGTTCTATCTGATTATTTACCTTTTGGGCTTCTTGAATCCCATCTTCTTGTGATGTGGCCGATGGATAGCTTGTCCCTAGCTGGTTTTGAATTAATTCTTTTTGATTGTCTACAGTGGCTTTATCGAGTTCACCAGCAAAAGGACCTTTCAACTGGCATCCTGTCAAGATGACAGTTAAACAGGTAGCTGCTGCCGCATAAGGAAGTACTTTTTTCAGCCTCAATTTGTTTCACCTCTTCACCGCAATACTATCAAAAAATACATTAATCTCTCTTTGATATTGTAAACAATGGTATACAGAAAGTCAAACGATTTTAAAACAGTATTCAATGTAATGCTCCGGACAAGCTGCTTACAAGTACATTAATATACTACATTTCGAACTAATCAAACGTATTCTTTTGAATCATTCCCTCCATTGATTGAACATATCGCATGTATTCCTGATGGGATCACGCAATTAACCGTACCCCTTAAAATCAAAATCCGGTATGCATTTATTCCTTGAAGCTTCAGAATAGATTTTTTTCGGGGATGTAATCTATCAATTTCAATGGCCAATGTAATCCCATCTTTATGTGCGACTATATCAACTCGACCCTTTTTTCCATCACCACGATCGTTAATGAATAATTCATTTTTACAGCTCCAACCTTTTATCTTTAAAAAACTCGTAATTTTGGTCTGCGTTTCTTTTGCATTTAATGTCGGGTTTAGAGGGGGGGCATTTTCAAAAAGAAATTGAATCTGTAAAGGTAACGGGTTCTGAATAGAATTTAAAACAAACATTTAAGTTCCCCCTCGGATTCATCTTAGATGAGTATATAACATTGTTGGAAGAGGTGAAAATGTCGAATAAATGGAATTAAATGGGAGTACGGTAACGCTTTGTACCATGACTTTGTTCTTTTAATTCGTTACTACATGGAATTTAAATTCTATGTAGTATTACAAAAAGACATCATTATGACTCTCCGGCCGCTACGCTACCTTCGAGTCTAAAAAAAGCCCCCCTCCCCCTTAATCCCCCTCCCCCCAGTCCTTCAAACCGTCAACGCTCCGATTTTAATATTAGATTCATGCTCCAAGATAAGGCTGCAGCGGTCAGCAACTATCGCTTCTCCGGACTTAGATAGCCTGGTATGGCACCCCTGAGGTTAAGCCACCGGCATTGATTCGCTTAGCAGACCCCAGACTTTCACCTCTTGGTTATTAGATACGCAGCACACATCATTAATTACCTATATGATCGCCTCACATTCAGTAATCATGACGCTTAGTTCTTTTGATAAATCTCGCTCAAAGTATGGATTGAGTTTATTTCCCTCTGCATCCTTAAATACTCTTACTAATGGACGTTGAGGATAATTGTGATCATTTCCAACTACAACTGCTGCTTCATTAGTATTTAGAATAACGGTGACTCCAATCGGATATAACGCTACAGATGCGTGAAATGCTTCTATCACTCTTTTATCAAATTGTGTATGACACCCCGCCCAAATGATCTCTATAGCATCATGTGGAAGCATAGCATTCCTATACACTCTATGTGAGGTTAATGCATCAAAAACATCAGCAACAGCCAAGATACGGCCAAATAGATGGATTTCATCACCTTTTAATCCACACGGATAACCAGTACCATCCAGCTTTTCGTGATGTTGATATGCACAATGTGCAATGATAGAAGATACTTCGGGTTCTTTTCGAAGAAACTCAAAACCGTATTCGGTATGACGTTTCATTATTTCAAATTCAGCTTCTTCCAATGCCCCTTTCTTACTGAGTATGTATTGAGGAATGAATAGTTTGCCAATATCATGGAGTAATGCCCCTACCCCAAGATTTTGTAACTGTTTATACGTTAAACCCATCTTTATACCCATAGCAACTGCATAGAGAGTTACATTTAATGAGTGCGTAAATAAACATGTATCTTTAACATTAATCTGAATTAGTAAATTCAATAGCTGTTTTTTTTGACGAAATTCAGCAAGTATCATATCAAATACTTGCTGAATTTCTTTAACCATAAGTCCACGTGTCAGAGTCTTTGACTTATGATTGCCTTCTCTTATAGCACTAAAAGTGTTCTCTATCGTCCGAATTGCTTCTACACGCTTCTGATAAGGAATGTCATCTTCAATAACAATCCCATCAGTGACATAATCCCCGTTAATATATATTGTGTTAATATTTAAAATTTCTAGTCTTTCTATTAATGCATTCGTAAGCTTGGTACTTTCACTTAAAAGCATGTTTCCACGATCATTAAATATCGGTTGGGCCAAAATCATTCCAGGCTCACACCGATTCAAACCTAATAATCTCATTCTCAAATCCCCATTCTAATTGCTTTGATCTTTAACTGAAAGCTAAATGGCTTTCTGAGTCATGCCGGAGGAAGCAATGAGTGAAGATCTGTTTTCTTTGACATCATAGCCTCAAAATCTTTTGCTTGAATTGATACGCTAAAATAGTCACCTTGCATCTCACGGAAGCCCATTTCATATAGCATTTTTGCTTGTTCACGCGTTTGTATTCCTCCGGCGAGCAAACGAAGGTTTAAGCTTTGACTAAGCGAAACGATTGCAGTAGCTATAGCTGCAGTATCCGGATCTGTAGTGATTTCGTCTACGAAGGACCGGTCCATTTTAAGTGTATCAATAGGCATTTTTTTTAAATGCATTAATGTGAAATTTTCTTTCCAAAAATCTGAAATAGTCAATTTAACACCTATATTTTTGAGTTGTTGTAAGCAAGCTATTGTCGTTTCCAGATTTACCATTGCTAAACTATCAGTGATCTCAATCTCTAACAACTCAGGTGCTATTTTTGTCTCTTGGATCAATTTTGTGAGATTTTTCAAAAATAATGCATCAATTAGTTGAGCCAACGATATTTTCACACTTATATTAATAGTAGAAAATCCTTTATCCATCCAAGCCTTTCCTTGAATACAGGCTGAACGTAACAACCACCACTCTACTGATGGAACAAGTCCAGATTCTGATGCTAAAAGGTATATTTCTTCAGCATTACGAATCCCTTGGTCCGGTACGTTCCATTGGATTGTTGCTTCTACCCCTGTTATCACTTTTTTCAGAATATCTATTTTAGGTTGAAAAAGAAGTTGTAATTGATTATTTTCAATCGCTCTTGTAAGAAGGCGCTCCATTTTTCTTTTCCTGATATTAGACGAAAGTAATTCTTCATCATAGAAGACATACCCGTTTTTCCCATTTTCTTTTGCCTTGTACATCGCTATATCCGCATTCTCAATAATCTCTTCAGTATGTCTCCCATGATCCGGATAAATAGCAATCCCTACACTTGCTGAGATTTCCAATTCATGTTCACCAATTTTAAATGGAGTGGCCAAGGCTGCAATGATCTTTTCCGAAAGTGATTTCAAGAGTTGCGGAGATCGGTTATTTGGTAGAATTACCGTAAACTCATCACCGCCTATCCGAAAGAGAAAAAACTCTTCATTTTTCCGAAGAGTACACATTCGTGCGCTAACTTGGCATAAAAGATCATCACCATATTGGTGTCCATAAGTATCGTTCACTTGCTTAAAATGATCGAGATCAAGAAACATTAACGCTACTTTTGAATCTGAATTAGAGGCATTTTGAATGGACTGCTCTAAATACTCATAAAACAGCGATCTATTAGGCAATTTGGTTAAAGGATCTTGGTTAGCCTGGTGGAAAACATCTTGTTGATAATCCTTCATTAGATTGAGAATGCTATTTATGGAAGCTCCCATTAAAGTGATTTCATCCTTCTTCAGGGGTAGCGGGAAACGTAAATTGATATTCCCGGTTAATTGAACATGATCGAGATGCTCCCACAAATTTCGTAATGGCTTAAAAAGAAGAGCATGTAATACAAAAGCTTGTATCACTAGCATTGTTAAACCAACCAAGATCTGCAATGATACCCTACCAGGGATCATTTCATTGATTGCTAAAGCGCAGCTGTTGATAATAAAAATAATAAAAATTATTCGATATTGAAGTTTCATTTCTTATCACCTTCTATGTTGCGTCTTCATTCATCAGATAATGTCTATCTGCAGTATCCCCACCCAAATAAATAAAGCGTCCATCGTGTACTCCCGCTTCCAGGTACTGACAAAGTGCAACATATAACTTTGGCTTACCTGAGATAAAGTATTCCACTTGTTCGCCTTCTTCAGAAAGTGCAGTTGCGAGTTTAATAGCGATTTCACGAGCACTTTTAATTCCTGAACTAAGATAGGTGTCTACTTGTTGGGCATACAAAAAGAAGACAGGTTCAAGCACCGAAGGCTGAGAGAACAAATCCATCTGGAAATATGCTTCTTTCATATTCATCCTCCTTATCCCCAAAAATCGATAAACGATTTTAAGAATTGGACAAGTTACTCTGTTTTAAAAAAAGTGAAATCATTAAACGCTAACAGACCTTCGAACTCTACCTTTCCATCAAACAAAACGTTTCCTTCGTTCGTATATATAACTCCGATACCTAATATCTGATCTCCTGAAATACGCCCCTTAAATGTGGTACCATCAGGAAGTCGTAATTTTCCAGTATCCAAAGTTTGAGTGCCAAAAGTTCCTTCATAAAATACTTTCCCGTGTTCTTTTAATATCCCCGTAACGATACTGGCCTTCTCAAATCTACCTTCCAAGGTTATTCCCCTCTCGGCACTGAGTTCCATCACACCTTCTCCATGGGGAATTCCATTTACCCATTGCCCTTCATAAAGGATCGTCATATCCTGTGCGAATAATGTACCATGACCGTTTGGCTCCTTTTCCGTGTTCTGTTCTCCTATGTAGACAGACCCCCAGAAGAAACCAATGCCCATCGTTCCTGGTAATTTTTTAGTCTCGTGTTCAACATAAATTCGAATTGGTTCTAGATGACCATCATCCTGTGGACTTTCAAAATCAATTCGAACTGTTTGATCCTGCGAAACCCATTGATTCGTTGCTCCGATTTCTTTTACGAAGGAAAGCGGGACATAGGTTGTCTTCTTCCGAACAACGACCGGTGCCCCCATGTTTTTTCGCTTTCCATCTAGAACGAGATACCGAGACCCCTCTTCCATATCTTTACCGGCATAGAGCAGTATGGTTTTGTTTCCCTTTCTGATTAATACATGTGCCGTACTATCTTCATATTCAATTTCCATACCTAAATGAGTAACAATCTGTCGTAATGGCACCATAGTTTCACCGTTTAGGCGAAAGGGTGCATATGAAGAGAAATCTAATTTTTTTCCGTTAATTAGAATATTAATGGGTGTGTTCACCTTCTTCTGAAGAATTGTGGATGATTCGGCTGTACATCCGGCAAGTAACAGAACGGAAGTAAGCCCAAATGCAATGCTAATCATTTTCATTAACTTCGACTCCTTTATTTGTCTGTGTAATTTCAGATTCTGAGGATTTCATTGGTTATTTAATTGTAATTTTATTGTACCTGAACGCCCATTTTGTGTAAACAATTGATTACAGTATAACTGTAATCAATATTAGGTAATGTTAGAAAATCAAAAAAATAATTATCATGATCGATTCATGGAACAAATATCACCGCCAGAATACTCTCCTTAAGCAGCATCAGTATATTGAATTTCAATTCCCTGAACTAAACACGATCGTCAAAAGCTGGGTAGGGTGTCCGATTATAAATTGTTTCGTCTGTTCCGTCTGTCCTTCATCTTTTAGAGCATACCGAGTCACATTACAACCACAATGTATGTGGAATGGTGACCAATGCATAATTCTAATTCCGCTCAGTCCCGAGTATCCAAGGAAGCGGGATTACGGCAGCCGAAAATATGACTTCTATATTCTGACTATTGGAGGAAAGTCGAATATGTTTGGAGTTTCTAAACCTCAACAAAAAGATAATTTAATTACCAGAACACAAAGCTTTGTTTCTATGAATCATAAATATTTACAAACCAAAAAGAGTGTACCTGAGAGTCGTATGCCGAAGTCGACTGGAAGGGATTAATCAGCATTCCTGACATTTATTTTTGGGTTGTGAACTAAGGATAAGATGCCATTGACTATTCCTTTACTTTCCTATACCGTGAAGTAAAGTAAAGGAAAGTAAAAATTGGAGGGGTACTAATGCCAAAGGTTTCGAGTAAGGGGCAAATCAGATTTCCCGCTCGTTGGCTGAAAATCATGGGCGGAATAAATACTGGGGAATGGGTGTTCTTTCATATCCATAAAGAAGAACAAATCGTTTACGTTACGAAAGATAGCGGTCACAGCAGTTTTTGTACGCAAATGCTTGGGAATAGCGTTCTGACGATCCCTAATGACATTCGCAAATTGTTTAATATTAAGCCGGGGGACGATCTGGAACTCGAATACGATGCTGATAAAAAAGCACTCTACTTCAAAAAACATTCAACGTCGTTGACATGCCCTACATGTGGTGGCCACGGTACTGTAAGCAACTGGAGAAGAAACGCATTATCAAGTATCGATCTCAATCAAAGAACATGAGTTTCAGTAAGAACGCAAAAGCAGGCAAATTGTTGAATAGGAGGATGTCAAATACTGCTTGGACGTGAAATTGGGAGTTTTCCTTGGAGGCGAACATAACCGAGTACTAATCAACAAATTTATTATACATAAAGAACGTTTATCCGGTCGTCGCACACTGACGCATCCAGAATGGCCATCGCAGTGTGTCGGCTTGACAACAAGGATATTTTGACCAGGAGATTTTTTTGAGCCGCCAAGAAGGGGGATTCGGACTTTCTTAATGGTTTCAGCTAGCATCCGAGCTGAATCGAGACGAAATGATCGAGCTAACCCTCTTTCAAGAATGAGATAAACAGATAAAAATCGAGAAAACAATGGGCTTAATTAAAGATCGATTTGGAGAGACTTGGATCTTCCAAGCACCAGCTCATTGACTCCAGCAGGTCAAGCTATCGAAAGTGATCGAAGAAATAGGGAGACATTATATATAGACCCTCTGGGGCTCCTCAGGGGCCTATTTTTCGTTAACAGAAACTACTCACGAATTTTTTCACAATTTCTTTTTGTTTTCCGGTCTGCAACTGGTGAACAAAGTCCAAAATCAAGATTGTAATCAGGTCTTCCAAGGTCATTTGAAACGGAGCATACATCTGTTCTAAATCATACAATATGATCTCTGCGCGTAAAGCTACTTTACGAGGTATCTCGAGCTGCAGTTCAAAATATCTACGGCGTCGTACCCGCTCCCGCTCTCTAAGCGCATTATGTCCAGGTGCAACCTCCACCCATTCTTTCACTTTTTCTTTCGTGGATAGATATTCTGCTCTTCTGCTCATTAGATTGTTTTTCAATTCTTCCAATTTCGTATTCGTAGATGTGACACGAAGAAAATCTTTTACAAGCAGTGCGGTCAATTCAATCATTGAAACTTCATATTCCCGATCAATAGATTCCATAACATCTTCTAGAAAAACTTCAGCTCGAAGAAGATCATATTCAGGTATTTTTATATTCACTGGGATATATGGATTTTTCTTTGTGGTTGAGGAGAAAATTGTACTAAACAAACTCTTCGTTTGAGATTGTAGTGTTCGAACCTGCATCCCTTCTAATTCTGATCGAATAATAGAGTGTTTCGACATATATATTAACCCCCATAGGAAAAGTTATTTTCGTTTTTTCTTATTCTATGAATATGCTTTACTACCCAGGTTTAATTCCTATATTTTTTGGAAATGCTAGAATAGTAAATCGAGTCCATATAGGAGGTCCCATTATGAAGAATCAATCAACCTCAATAACGCGCGATGATGCACTATCATTTGCGAAACTATTGAAATCTTCCCGTAGGGAGTTAGGCATAAAGGGTCATATTCTTAAACCAAGCAAAAGCAAAAAAACTACTAAATAGACGCAAAAAAGATGTGCTGGACTCTTATAGCCAGCACATCTTTTTTTTCATTAGCATGAAGCTAAAGTTCTCTACTTATTTTATTTCCTTAAAGAATCATACTACATTTACAAACAACAACAGCAAGACTTGAACAGATTACAGTACCAAAACAATACCCTATATCATAAAAGAAAAACTATACCATCTTGTTCTTTGTTTTCTTGCGCAACTCAATCCTATCCAAAATATAAGGAATCAAGGAAATTCCTATAATTATACCGCTACCAATTAAAGAAACCTGCATAGGTAGATCGCTACCCATTATTCTTAAAGCAGTTCCAGCACTCATACTTAAAATAAAAAACATTAGACTGAAAAAAATTCCAAACATTACAATAATCATATTTACCCTCTTTTCAAATGTATTAATATGCTCAATGATAAATATAAGTTTTTATCCTCAATCGTTAAGCACCATCCAGTAGCAGGATGCGTAGTACTTCAACTACTGAAGCTATCCCCGCATATTTTGATTGACAGTTACTCTTGGAAAATTAATCAAGCTATTAAGAGCGCTAAATATATTGAATTTTCGGAAACATTCTTAACAATAGCCTTTTCAGATATCATTCCAACGACCTTTATCTGCTAGCCACTCAACAACCATGTCGGAGCTCCATCCCTCAACATCAATCAAACTGTGGATCTGTGCATATAGATCATCATTAACCCTCTCATAGCGCTGCTCAATTTCTTTATTTGCGCTGTCATTAGGTATAATTCTGGTAATTGACAGGTACTCTCGGGGATTAACCATGCTAGTAAGAGCGTTAAAATATATTGAGTTTTCGGTACCATCCTTATCAGTATCCAGTACGGTAAAGGTTTCAAGGTGCTTTTCAATTCTTCTAAAACCTTCTTTTGTATATTCTAATGTTACAGTTACTGTCCGGAAGAGATCTAATTCTTTATTATCATCGGCTTCCCACTCTTCGATTTGTGAATCTCGAATAGTTTCCTTGTACATTTTTGCCTTATTCTCATCCAAGAAAACTCGTTTAATTCGGTATTCAGAATAACTTCCAGAAGTAACTATGTAGACGGTTGTCATTTTGAAATCTCCTTTATGTTGCAGTTTATTTGTGTCCTGACATAAGGGACTTTTTATTGAAGTAGCCTGTTCATAATATTCCTCAAATGGGGTCTCCTTTTTGATCTGTTAGAGACTGCACTTGATCGAATCCATATCCATTCCTCCATTGTGAATATTTCTTCTAAGGGATACTTAATATTCTACAGGTGTTTATTAATATTCCTGGGGTTAGCAATCTCATGGGTGCCTTTTTAAAATTCCTTATTCTCTTCAAGATCTTTCGAAATTAACATTACAAGAAAAGTAATAACTGAAATTAAAACGCCTGTTCCAATTGACACAATAAACAATAATTTGGACAAATGAGGGAGGTTTATATGCTTGAACATGAAGAATGATGTAATTGATGTTAAAAGTGAGGCTATGAAGAAGGTTTTTAGACAGAACCACATTTTTTTCATTATCTCACGCCTTTCTTAAGACATCTCCTTTTTTTTGGCTTTCACACCCTTACACTTCAGAACCATTTTAACAATTCCCACTGATGCGCTATATGTATTGTTCGATACATTAAAAATCACTAATTTGCTCATGTATCCTCTTCTCCCCTTATACCTCTAGCGTCAAAATGGCTGCAGTACATACGGCATGTGGCAAGTCACTTAACCTCGTATACACCTTTTGACCAGAAAATTTCACATCATACGTCCCGTATAGGTTGTTAATTATCGTTAAGCATTTACCTTTTCTTTGCATTTGCTCGATCACCTTACGCATACCGTCCCATGTCGTTGAAAGTCTAAGGTGTGCATACTCTTCTTCCGTTGAATATCTCCATCCAAGAACATCCCTAGCGACAATGATGTCCATCTCTAATCCCGGTTTCATTTCAAAGCATTTCATGTCTCAGCCCCCTTATATGTTCAGTGCAGCTAGTATTCCAGCTTTATAGATGGCTTCCGGTGCAGTCTATGTCGTGTTAATTCTTCGTACAGCGCTTTATTTCAGCCAAAAATCATAAGTCACCATTGCTATTCCCAAAATCATAAGCAGAAAAGATAAAGTATCTAGTGTTTTATTCCAAACCTTGACGAATTCATTATCTAACAAGTGAATCATGTCTCCTTCACTATATGTATCAATATGACATTGCATGGACATCAAGTGCATTGCGAAGGCGGGAATTAATATTATTAACGCAGTTTGTTTGATAAAGTAAAACATTCATGCTAATATTGTTTTATAAAGTAAAACAAAGAGGAGCCGTTCAACATGGAAAAAGAACTGAGAATAACTATCTTACGTATGACCGAAAACGCAAACTGGGCTAAAGAAGTAATGCCTACTATGATAGAAAAAGGTTTGCACGTACTAAATAGTGAGGATGCTCAACATACTATCAAAGATAAAGGAAGAGATAAAGTAATCTCTTATGTCGCATACAAATTGGTTGACCAGTATTATTGATTGATAGATCAACCGACAAGCCGGAGACACCGGATGAGGTCGAAAGGACAACATATAATGAATACGGCTGATGATTACATCAACTCTTTAAACGAAGAGTATGGACTTTCCCTAACAGGACTGAGCCCACATCACGGGACAAAAAAAATCCCTAAAATTTCTACTAGGATCATTGTTAAGGACTTCGGAAACGGTCTTGGTAGAGTTGTGTACGTCGATCTGCAAAATAGACTTATAGCAACAAATGCGGAACCTCTACTTGTCGGACTAGCAGAAGCTGCTGCAATGCTTGAATGGTCTAAGCAACAAGTATCTGTATATATCTCCAGAGATAAATTTCCTGAACCGATAATGAGACTTGCAAGTGGTCCACTATGGACAAATAATCAAATTGAAGTGTTTCGAGATTCCCTAAAATAAGTCCTTCGTTTTTTTTAGTACGCCGTATGCGTCTCCTATTCATTAAAAAAATTATTACGTCCATTATTTAAAGTTACTTTCCATGTATTTTAAAAATCTAGTCCTCTGTTCAGGAGTTATGCCGCGGACAAACTCCATTTTTTCAGATTTATTCAAACTCTCGAATATCTCTGCAAAGGCTTTCTGATCTTCAGGTTTTAAAGCTAGATTCCCAAATTCATGTGTCTGAATTAAACTTCTAGTCAAATTTATAAGTGAAATCGATGAAATATTTATTTTCCTTGTTTTGCTCATTTTATCTCCTTTAGTAGTCCAATTTCATCGTACTGCGCAACGAAATATTCATTAAGCATCTTTCGATAAAAATTGTATCCCTCTTTCTTTAACCATGGTTCTGTATAAATAACTAGTTTAATGATCTTCAATAAATACTATATTGTCAGAGGGGATGGCTGTTTATATGAATGAAGAACTGCGAAAATATTGTCCCAATTGCAATAAAAGCAAACATGAAGATAAGTATGCATATTATTGTGCTCTATGCGGAACAGAGTTGAAGATTAAACGGGAGTTTTACCTTAGTCTTAACATACCTGATAGTAAGATTAACATGGAGGAGAATCTTGAGAGCGTATTTAATGGATGTCCCTTCTTTCTTCGTAAAATAGATGATAGCTCAATTCAAGTTGTTTTGTTTCATGATTATCCAAAGTGCAAACATTTAAACATACATCCTTTCTTTCTAATTCAAATTAATTCACTTCACCGCAGCCTTAAGATCTTCCGCACCAGGAGTCGTGCACTGTGTATTAACTGACTTCCCGAACCCACAAATTTTTTTTCATTGTTGGGTGCTTATCTGTCCGTTTACGACTCTTACTCCCCCAAGAACCGCCTTCACTACTGCGCTCTAATGTAAAATTTGACGCTCTCATTGAAGCACCATTCTCAGATGCTAGTGTATAAGTTATTACTCTTGTATATCCCATAGCCTTAGCTACACGACACGCAGCTGCGTAGAGTATACTAATTCCATTTTTATACACATCTCTCACGCAACAACGCGTAACTTCAAGGGTTAGTCCATTGTCCTGGTGTCTTGATACAGGGCGACCTGCTATAATAACACCCAATATTTTATGACCGTCTGTCAAACCTATTGAAAATTTATGGCCTTGAGGAGCTATATGATGGCGATGTTCCTGGTCTACAAATTTCTGAGCATCTTTTAGTGAGATTGGACGCACTCGTAATCTGATTTTTTTAGCACCATAATATTCATGAGCATAATCTTCTGCAGCAGAGATACTTTTGAATGAATCAGAAATCAATTCAAAGTTTTCCTCTTCAAGATTCCAGCGCCCTTCGTCCCGCAGTTGCTCTTCCGATAGCACTATGAAACTATTTGATTGATTAATAAATAGCCAATACCACATACATATCACTCCATCTTCCTGCACTATATGAAGTCTCCTAGGTCCTTTTGAGTAGAACCTATCTCCATTCATCAGAACCTTCGTTCCTTCACGTAAATCAGATTGCCGTCTTGGTACAGGTCTGTCATGTGAAATCCTATCAATACTGTTGGAAGCGGTAATGGACCATATTGGCACGCTTCACAACTGCTGTATTTTACTTCGACTGCACTCTGTCTCCATTCTGCTGTAGGCAAATTTGGGAGATTTGTTTAATTTGACTCAGTTCCATTAACGGATATTTCGCATTGATCGCCGAAGCTGTAGATTCCAACTTATCTCCCGTAATACTGAAATAGGCGGTATTGGCCAGGTTCTCCTGTTGAAAAAGTTTCTGGGCGTCGCCAAAGCTGATAAAAATTTGATTGTCCTCTGTGCCACCACTGCTAATAATGGCCTTTACGGTCACCTTTTGTTCGTTCCCTGTGATATCGTCTTTCATTGGCAAAACGTCTCCAATTTTGTAGCCTAGCTTCTCGGACACCGATTTTCCAACCAAGGCTATTCCTGTAGCGTTCCGGTCTGCTTCAAATGTGCCTGTAATTTCCCAATAAGGAGTGATTTTTGAGATTTGATCAAACCAGGTACCTACAACTATCAACCGACGGGTATAGAAATTTGCCAATCCATAAAGAGAAGGAGTATATCCGATAACATCCTCCTGCGGGAAAATATCGGCTATTTCCTGAACAGTATCTTGCTGAAAGAGCGTTTGTTGCGAATCCGGGCTGGGTGTCAAAATCAAGTTGGCTCCGTAAGAGCGGAATTCCATACCCATTTTTGCACTTATATCGTAGTAGACGCTAAGCAATCCGGAGATTACAGCAGTTCCAACAATAATTGCGAACAAAGCTATCAGCATTCTTGATTTTCTTTTGCGAAAAGAACTATCCAGCATTGTAAAGAACATTCTTGATTTACGCATCATATCCTCCTATCTGCCGCCTCTCATCACTTGGGCAGGATGAAGCCGTATAACCATCCGCATCGCTGAAAAGCTGCCGGCAAGAGTAAGCAAAACAGAAAGTAGCAGGACTAGCGGGAGTACTAATCCCTTGAAAGAAAGTGAGGCATCAAATACAGTCCTGTCTATGATATGAGCAAAACCAAGTCCCACCCCGTAACCAAGAAGGCCTCCCAAAAGACCCGAGATAATGGCTTCCGTCAAGAATAGGAGTAGAACGGCAGGGCCTTGGGCCCCCAATGCTTTCATAAGACCAATCTCCCTGCTTCTCTCCAGTACCTTAGTAGTCATGAGCCCCGAGATGCCGAGACCAGAGCTTATTAGTGCTGCGGCGGAAAGAATAAACATTAATAGCTGGATTTTGGTCAGAATGATCCCTTCAGATTCGGCCACCTGCCGAATTACCTTAGCCTCGGAACCAGGAAGTGCTTTCTCGATCTGATAGGCAATCGCACTAACGTAAGCAGTGCAATACCAAGTCTCGTAATCCTTTGCGGACAGTCTCTCAGGATTCAGTGCCGCTCTTCGTGCCAGCTCATTCTCCGGGGTCGTCAATGCACTTACCTCGACTTTGCTGACCTTTCCGGATAAGCCCATTGTCTCCTGCAGAGTGCTTAAAGATACGAAATCTTGTCATCATCTGTCCCACTACCGCTTAATATCCCCTTTACTTTAAGGGGAAGCATCTTGGTTCCACCATTGACCACGACATTGACATTCAGCGTCTGACCGGGTGATAATCCAAGCTGTCGAGCCAAGTTTGCTCCAATCATTGCGGTGTTGCCTTCTTCGTCTTTCACCCATTCCCCTTCAACCTGCCACCACGTTTTGAGTTGCTGGATTCCCGTAGTAACTTGCTCGCCCGTAGGAATGTCTAACGTTTTATTAAACCATGTGCCCACGAGTGCCACCGGCTGATTAACCGTTTTGACACTTGAAGATGTTTCTAAATAGGGAGTGAAGGCAACAATGTTATATGCCCAAAAGATTGTCTTTAGTTTTGGCAACTCTGCCTCTTCAATAAATTGTCTGTCTGCCAATGGATTAAAATCTATTCCATCGATTTCAGCCGGTAACGCGTCCATCTTCGGGACTACTAAAAGGTTAGCTCTGTACGTTTTTAACTCCTTATTCATTTTATCGCCAACATCTAAAGAGACGTTTAACATGGCTGTAGCAAGGGAAGCGCCCAAGGCAATCGTCACAATTAGCAGAATCTTCGCTTTAAATCCAACGGTAAATGCTTTAGCGAGCATTCGAAAAAACATCACTTCATCCCCAATCTATAAAACCGGCTTCCATTAATGGTTGAAGAGATCTTCTTGTTGAAAAGTAGCTGTCTCTTTCTCCAAGTCACTGCTGGCAATAACAAGATTCCCTTGATCCATCCGGTACGTAAGGGGGATCGGATTACAGCCACCTTCAAAACCAATCGTTGGAATATTCATAACGACATCGCATTTCCGGCAGATTATCTTGTTATTCTTTTGATAGTACCCGGAAGAACCACAAATTTTACAGGCATCAAATCCAATCCCATACATCGTTTCAGATTTGCGAATAATGATAAATCGAACGATCGTTCCATCTGCAGCCGTATATCCAAAACGATGAAGATTGTGATCATCCACTGAAGCCTGAGGTATACTAATTTGATGATTAGCATCAGGAGTCATTGGTTCGGCCGGGGATAATTCGATCGTCTTATTCGCAAGAACAGCCTCAACTCCAAGCAATGTTGGGATGATTACCATTACGCCTGCAATCGAAGCCAGCCAGCGCTTATTGTTGCGTTTACGAGCATTAAACTTTCTTTTAACCGCAGAATTCCATTCTTCGGATACAGCTTCTTTTCTTCTTATAAAACTCCATACGATCATTACCGTCCAGAGCAGTGATGCACCCAGCAGAACATATAGATATTTATCCATATTATTGATGATTGGAACCAATATCTTCATGGCAAGAGGTGTCAACGGAAATACTCCTCTTGCAAATAAAATCTGCACGACTGTAAATAATTCGTTAAGCATCAAAGCTAATAACAATACTGCACTTCCAATCACAGAGCTGCGAATCGGAAGTGTTCGTGTACTTCGTAGAAAGGATATCCCAAAAATATAACAGAAGATTAACCCAAGGAGTCCTCCGGAGAACTTTAACACAAGCTCCGTATTGACCACACTATAGGTCTGGATAAAGATGCTGCTCGGAAACAAGAGTATGTGCATGAGAGGCAATACAGTCAGAAAAGCGGCGGTGAGGAAAACAAATATATTCCCCAATGTCTTTCTAACCGATTTTTTGACCAGGTTTCACAATCATAATATCGCCTACAGCGATGTCATCGACTTGGACCATCAGTTCTTGCCCATTTCGTCTAATGAGCGCTTCTTTTGGTGCAATGTCCATTAACGAACGAATCGATTGTCTTGCCCGGTCCATAGAGAATCGTTCTAACGCTTCGCTGATGGCAAATAGAATAACAACTACCGCACCTTCCGCCCATTTCCCTATAATCGCAGCTCCGATTATAGCCACCGTCATGAGTGTCTTCATGTCGAATTCGAACCGAAGCAAGTTTTGAAAGCCAACTTTAAAAAGTGAGTATCCCCCTATAACAATGGATGCTGCAAATAGCAAAGAAGTAATTAAATTTTCTTCCCCGTTTACATACTGCGACAGATATCCGAAAACCATTAGTAAGGCAGCATTCAATAACGTGCTATGTTTCTTATAAAACGTTTCCTTCGATTCTTTGACATCTTTGAGTACCTCTTGAGATGCTTGCTGTGCCGGTTTTTCGCGAGTCACTTTTAAATTTTCAAATGCTCCGGCTTTCTCTAGCTCTTCAATTGTGGCGTTCCCGTAAACGGAAATTTTGGAAGCCCCAAAATTCACTTTGGCATCCCTAACTCCTGCGATTTGTTTTACATTATTTTCAAACTTCCCGGCACAATTCGCGCATGAAAACCCTTCAACACGATATACGCTTTTGTTCTCTGACGGTTCAGCTAATTTACTCAATGACAACAACCCCCCTTTGATTCTCTATCGCGAGCCTTATCATTTGTTTAAGCTGCTCATCTTTCAATGAATAGAAAACAAGCTTTCCTTCTTTCCGGTACCTAGCAATATTCATGTTCCCCAGCAGCCGTAAATGATGGGAAGCCGTCGCCATAGTCGAGCCGATAATATTGGCGACATCACAAACACATAACTCTTCCTCATCGCATAGTGCATAAGCCACCTTCAACCGAGTCTGATCGGCAAGCACCTTGAAAATTTGTGCCATATCCTGAAAATTGTGTGTACTTAACCTTCCCTTTACTCGATTGACCTTATGCTCGTCAAAACAAAAGATTTCGCAACTATCTTGGTTATTCATTCAGTCACCTCAATCAAACAATCATTTGAATATTAGTGTAAAACAAAATACACGAATAATCTTTGTGTATTAATATATCTCCTTAATTCCAGTCAGTTCCAGCTGTTATACTGCATAATAAGGTAACGACAAAAATCGCCTCTTTTTAGCTAGATTACCTTATATTTTTGATCTGAAATAAAAAATAATCTCAATAAATTGTATATTCCGATTGTATTTCCAACTCTTATTCCGTTGCAGATTACAGAGGCTCACTAAGACACTTAGGACAATATTTATAAATAAACTTATTACGATTGACCAAGCTCCCCCATTGTGAGTTGTAATTCAGTTTGGCACAGAAAGCAACCTTTTCGGGTTGGTTTGTAATGTCCTTTTGACACAAACGGAATTAATCTGTATTAATAATTGGCACAATAGCTAATGGAAGTCTCATAGCCGGTGGAATTCGCCGGGAGACTTGTTCTTGATAGTAGATGGAGCTATTTTTCCCAGTTAGCTTTTAGCAATAGATATTATTTTAAAGGCCGTTTACGTTTCAGCAGAAACAAATGAAGCTGCCGCGGCAGCGGAAGTTGAGCTAAAACCTAAGATGAGATTAATTAAACTACTGAAAGATTACCCTTGGATGCGCAGGTCTGACATTCGGAAGATTATCATAATCAATCATTTGCTTTTGTGTAATGAATAATGCGTCATAAATATGTGATATTTGTCATCCTTGGTTGCTTTTTCAGACTATTTGTAGTTAGTTTGAGCATAAAGAAAAGAGTGTTCTAAGAACCGTTTGTCGGCTTTTAGAACACTCCATTTTTTTGCCCAGCTATTTAACCCGTACACTCTATCCCTGCGAATAGTATCTACACTCTTTAGGTTACTATTGTTTACCTATGTCCATTTGCTTTGACCATACATACTGACTAAGAATTACTCAATCTTAATACACGCATAGCATTCAGGACTGCAATTATCGTTACGCCTACATCTGAAAATACTGCTTCCCACATAGTAGCAAAACCAAAAGCGCCTAAGAGTAAAAATATCGCTTTTACACCTAATGCAAAGATGATATTCTGCCAAACAATTCGCCGGGTTCTCTTAGCAATTCGAATAGCTGTCGAGATTTTCGAAGGTTCATCTGTCATAATGACAATGTCAGCTGCTTCAATAGCTGCATCCGACCCTAATCCCCCCATGGCTA
Source organism: Paenibacillus sp. FSL K6-2859 (assembly GCF_038008265.1). Lineage (NCBI taxonomy): Bacteria > Bacillati > Bacillota > Bacilli > Caryophanales > Paenibacillaceae > Paenibacillus > Paenibacillus sp. FSL K6-2859. Next base: position 74,220 of record NZ_JBBOYU010000003.1, read on the forward strand.
TACCCACATCTGCCCGGGCTAACACTGGAGTATCATTAATACCATCACCGACAAAAATCACTTTTTCTTTAGGCGATTTACTCTGCATTAACTTCTCAATTTCTTCTACTTTATGCTGTGGAAGTAGCTCTGCATGCACTTCATCTATACCTAGCTGCTGTCCAACTGAATCGCCAACCGCCTTTGCGTCTCCTGTCAGCATCACGATTTTCTTAATGCCCAATTCTTTCAACGAACGTACGGCCTTTGCGGAATCATCCTTTATTTCATCTGAAATAATAATAAAGCCAGCATATTTTTTTTCAATTGCAACATGGATGACCGTTCCTGACTCATTAGGCGCTTCAATGCCGTACTTGTTCATCAGCTTGATGTTACCTGCTAAGACCTCTTTCCCTTGAACATTTACTTGTATCCCATGTCCCGAGATTTCATTATAACCCTCCAGTTGATCTTCCCTGATCTCCTTACCATAGGCCACCTTTATGGATTCAGCGATAGGATGAGTAGAATGCAGTTCTGCGAAAGCAGCATATTCAAGAAGTTCATCTTCGGATAATTCTGCGGCAGGGTTAATACTAGTAACTTTAAATGCTCCCTTAGTGAGTGTTCCTGTCTTGTCAAATACAACATATTTAACATTGTTTAAGGCTTCCAAGTAATTGCTTCCCTTGACCAGTATTCCTGTCTTGGATGCTGCTCCAATTCCTCCAAAAAAGCCCAGTGGAATGGAAACCACAAGCGCACAAGGACAAGATATGACCAAGAAGACAAGCGCCCGGTAGATCCAATCAGAAAAGGTGGCTCCACTTAAAACCAGGGGAGGTACAACCGCCAGAAGTAAAGCGACGATAACGACAACCGGTGTATAGTAACGCGCAAATTTAGAAATGAATTTTTCAGTCGGCGCTTTCTTACTGCTTGCATTTTCGACAAGTTCCAATATTTTGGATACCGTCGATTCCCCAAACAGCTTAGTCACTTCCACTGTTATAACTCCGTTTTTGTTAATGAAACCGCCCAGAACCTCACTCTTTACTTCCACTTCCCGAGGCATAGACTCACCGGTTAGTGCTGATGTATCTACCGCTGAACTTCCTTCAATGACCACTCCATCCAATGGAACCTTTTCACCGGGTTTAACAACAATATGATCTCCTATGTTAACCTCTTCCGGCGAAACCCGTTTGGTATCATTTCCTGTTTTTAGGTTGGCATAATCGGGTCTGATATCCAACAGCGCACTGATTGATTTACGGGATCGATTAATGGCAATACTCTGAAATAGCTCTCCTACTTGATAAAAGAGCATTACGGCTACACCTTCTGGGTATTGTTGAATAGCAAATGCGCCAATGGTAGCTACGGACATTAAGAAGTATTCATCAAATACTTGGCCACGAAGAATGTTCTTAACAGCTTGAAGCACAATATCGCCGCCGATTAGGAGATAGGCTGCCAAAAATATAGTTAGTTCTAACCAACCTGAAAATGAACCTAACATTCCGACTCCAGCAACTACTGCGCCCACTGCCAAACGAATTAACATTATTCTGATTTTTTCCTTACCAACATCATGCGAATGGCCTTCATGTCCGTCACTATCATGCGAATGACCTTCATGCCCACCACTGCCATGCGAATGACCTGCGTGCCCATCGCTAGCATGCTTATGTCCCGCTTGTTCTTTGGCACGCATTTGCCCAGAGCCGCCTTTCATCTTAATACTCACTTCAATATGCGGTTCGAGCTTATTAACTAATTTAGTTGCCGCAGATACAATTTCCTCATTCTGATCTTTATCTGCCTCAAAACTCAACGTCTTATTTACGAAGTTGACAGAACAGTCTGAGACTCCTTGGATTTTTTTTACGCCATTTTCGATTTTCAATGCACAGTTTGCACAATCTAATCCTTCTAATAATAACTCACGTTTTACCGTATCTTTGGATTGACCTAATTGTCCCAAATAAATTATCCCCTTTCAAAAAATAATGTATGAGCATGTGTTCATGTGATAATCTTATTATATGCTTATTTATTAATTCAAGTCAACGATCATTCAGCATGTTGCTAATACTAAAGTTAAAAATACAGAACATTAAATGATTGGAGGGCTCTCAACGGATCAGCTTGCTTTATTAAAAATATTCTGTTCATTAACAAGCATGTTATAATTTTAAAAACTATGTTTTTGGTATAGGAAGGTGAACCATGGAAAGACCAGTAAATGAGGTAGCCAAAGTTACTACTTTGGCTTTTGAGAAAGATCTGAATTCTGTAAAATCAGAAATGATGAAAACAACTACAGTATCTCAGATGGCTGATTGGTTTAAAGTTTTCAGTGATCCCACAAGAATTAAGATTGTAGATGCGTTACTTCAAAGGGAGTTATGTGTGAATGATTTGAGCGTAATAATAGATATGGGACAATCTGCTGTCTCCCATCAGCTAAGACTTTTAAGAAACATGCGAATTGTAAAACGTCGAAAAGAAGGTAAGACTGTTTTTTATTCACTGCATGACACACATGTTGAACAGATTTTTCAACAGACCTTGCAACATTTAAGTCATGAATAATTACACATAGAGAGACCAGTACACACACAGGCCTTTGCAAACTTATTAATGAGAATTCTCTCGTTCCCCTGTTTCCCCTAGGTTGGAGGGAATAGGGGGATTAATTCATGCGGTGAATAAATATGACATTTGCTTATAGGCTATTAAATATATTTCTCAGTTTGTCAATACAGGGCGTTGTCCTATTTGATTTTTTTATTAGTTCGTCAAATTCTTCCTGTAACACACTCATCTCATTATGAGCAACAATTGTATGTTTTGACATCGTAACTTCTGCAATCTTAGTACTCATAATTACTTTAAAGATAAATGCTAAAAACCACACAGGCAATTTAAAATACTGTAGCTTGTAAGGGGTTACTTTATACCCTAAACCCTCAATGACTTGAAAGCCTTCTTTAATTCCTTGAATCATAAGCTTAATATCCTCGGTGGACTTGGATAGTGCATAATTGTTTGATTTATGTATATATAGAGCATTTGCAATACTGGTAACTAATGCAACATGAGTTTTTTGCCAAGCCTCCATATTTGAATTTGTTACAGAGGGGATATGACTTTTATTAAAGGCCTTGACAAGTTCAGTTAATCTCGGTGTTGCCTTACCGTCTAACTCTCCAAAGGTTGTAGTTTGAAAAACACGGGCAATGCCTCTTCCAATAAAATAATTCACAACCCCATCTTTGAGTTCTCCTCCAGCTGCTGGAAATCCGATTATCAATCTATTCTGCCCAATGCATTTTGACCACTCTTCGTATCCAAGTGGATTATTGACTACAAAAACAATATTATGACTTTGGTTTTTTGCTAGATAAGGTAAAACAGAATTGACCTGCGTCTTTTGCATAATGACTAGGATATAATCGTAGACATCACTCGGTTCAAGATGATCAATAACCTTGACCTTCGATACTTCTTTACGATCAGAGTAAGCATTCTGCAGGATAATACCATTGGCAGTCATATCTTTATATCTCTGATTTCGAGCAAGAACAGTGATATTATACCCCCCGCTTGCCAGCTTACCAGCAAAAATACTGCCAATTACCCCTGCTCCATATATCAAAAATTTCATTTTCTATTCACCTCGACATAATCTTAACCACACTTAAAATTCAAAATTACAAATAAGGCATCGGGTTTACCGGCTTGCCGTCAATACGAACTTCAAAGTGTAAATGTGGTCCTGTTGAGTTACCTGTGCTACCGACCTCAGCGATTTTCTCTCCACGCTTAATCATTTGTCCTTTTTTTACTTTTATTCCGTTGTTACGGATATGAGGGTAAAGGGTCCAGAGGTTATTCCCATGGTCAATAATGACTGTGTTACCATATCCACCCCACCATTCCGCAACGATAACTACACCGTCTTCCGCCGCTTTTATATCTGTTCCTTCGGGAGCTGCCATGTCAACACCATTGTGCTTCTTCAATACACCTGTAATCGGATGTAACCTGGTGCCAAAGTTTGAAGATATACGAGCACCGGAAACCGGGAGCGCCATGGGTCCACTATTCCCTTTAGAATCGACAGAAAACGTATAAATCATATTTGCCTTTGCCTTCAGCTTATTTTTTTCTTTCTCTAATGCCGCTCGTTTCGTTGCAATTCTTACTAGCACTGCTTCCTGCTCTTCGGAGATAACCTCTGATGCCTCTAGATTAGCATTATATTTTACAATCAGCTGCTGCTTTTCTTCTTCTTTCTGTTCCAAAATATTCTTACGTGATTCAGCATTGGCATACAGTCCCTTTACTTTAGCATAGTCTGCTTCCAGTTGTTGCTGTTGCTGCTCAATCAACTCTTTATCCTTCTTCTCTTCAGCCAACATCATGCGATCTTGATTTGCAATCGCCTGTAACGCATCGACTCGCTCCAGAAAATCCCCTAGGCTAGTTGACGATAACAGTACATCCAAATAAGAAACTTCCCCCTGTATATACATGAGACGAATCCGCGATTCCAGCCAATCTTGCCGTTCTTCAATTCGCACCTTGGTTTCATCTAATTCTTTCGAACTGTCACGTAAATCCTCTTCCGTTTTATCGATATCCGCAGATATGCGACTCAGTTCCAATCCCACAGTCTCCATATCGACCAACACCTGCTGTAAATATTCTTCATTTTTATTTACATAATGCTGAGCTTCCTGTTTTTGTTTCTCTGATTCTTCTTGCTTATCTTCAGCACGTTCGGCTTGCTTTTGAAGTTGAGCCAACTCTTTGTCAATTTGATTTAGCGTTTTTGCATAGCTATGAGCAGGTAGAATAATGAGAGCTATTAAAACGACCACGATGATTGTAGATATCCATTTCTTCATTTCCATTTCTCCATTCCAACCCATTTATTGTAGCCTTCAACAATTCGCTTCTCCACCAATTGCCATATACCTATGAGAAATAATCCGACAATTAGCCCTAGACCCAGCCCTATTAAAACGCGAACGCCGGAAATATAGAGAGGCGTATGTAGATGGGCAAATGTATCAATAATTGAAAGTTGTCCTATCGTACCTATAATGATCAATACTCGCGCAGCCCGAAACTTTATACTCAGAAAGAATCCAAGAAGTAATAATGGATGAGCAATTAAAAACTCCTTGGTTCTTGGGCGAACGCCGAAAAACTGTTCCATCATACCGCGCAACAGCATTTCGAGTGAAGAAACCGTTCCACTATTGCCCGTGCGGGACAAATAATAATAGCCAATTGCTCCAATCACTAATGCTGCCAGAACCCACGCAAGCGTAATTTGCGATCGCAGTATCTTTTGCAAGTTCAATATCGACGAACGCCTCATAAATGCAGCTGTATACAGCGAAACGAGTGCAATTGGAGCAAAGTGGAGGACACTTACTCCTCTAAACTGCTGGAGACGCAGATTATACGTAATTTCACTCAACAACCCAATTACAAAGGGAGTCGAAAGTAAAGTAATCAAAGTTGTTGCAAAAAACAAAAAAACAGATATTTCAAAACGTCTTTTTATGCTAAAGCCTTGCGGAAGCTTCTCGTACTTCCTTGTGTATTTATCCACACGCTTCATTGACCATATCATTGCCAAGGTTGAAGTGCTAATTCCTGCGCCAAGTGCAAGTCCTTGCTCAACGAGTGCAGAAGAATAAAAATAAAGCGCAACACTTCCAATAAGCAGGAGGAAAAAAGCCGGCAAAAGCAAAGCAGGAAAAAAGGCACCTATAAGGAATGCAATAATTGCTATCGCGCCCAAAGATATAACTGCTTCCAGTAATTCATTCCCCGGAGGGCTTGATCTTTCAAACTGCTTTGCTTCACCTATTGAAAAACCCACAGATGATAACTTATCCTTGGCACCACCCTGAGACGCAATCGCTTTATATACATTATCCAGTGAATTTGTAATTCCAGAGTTATCCGGGTTGCGAACTACCGAACCGTTTAAATAAAACATTCTAATATTCCGGTCTTTTGCAGCAAGCAGAACTCTGTCTGCAATCACATCCGGTTTTACGGTTGCGGAATCATTTTCGGACAGCGAGTATAAGCGCACTACGTTATATTCCACTATATTAGCAAGTATTTCAAATCCCGACTGCGGATTTTCCAGATTTTCGATAGCAGCCAATCCAATGTTGTATTTATTCAACAAATCCCCAAATGAGTTTAATGTTCCCTTTTCCGGCTGATCACCAAACCCTTTTACAGTACTTCCATCGAACAGAATTCGCTTTACCCCAAGCTTCTGAAAATCAGCTAACATTCTCTCCGTAGCCTCTTGATCAAAAGGACGGTCCCGGTCTGATATTCGTGGTATAATCTTGAATCCTTCATCATGGATTAGTTGTAAAGCCAATGGATCTGGTTCCATGGTTTTAATCAAAGCATTTTCAATAGGCGTTTCTAATATTAATCCAGTACGTCCACCGAAGGTCCAGTTACTTACATTAATATTATCTTTATTAAATCTGTTCTTAATTATCGGCCTCAGTGTGTTTTCCTCTTTTTCACCAGTAAACAGTACATATGTAAAGTTCCTATTCGAAATTGGGATGTTTCGCTGCAGTAAAGCAGCTTGTGATTCACTATAAATATTGAGCCTTCCCGCCAGCATCAAATCATTTAATGTTGATTCGTATACAGACATTGTGGTGATGCCTGTTTCTTTCATCGATTCCAATTGGAGCTGTACAAATGTTTCTGGATTAGGCTCGTATGAGGCTATTTGCAGCAAATCACGGAAATCAAAAATAAATTCAATTTGCTTGGAGGTCTTTTCCATCATCCATCTGGAATATCCCAATGGTATAGCCGCAATCACGCCCAAAAACACTGCAATCCACAATAATCGTTTAATGTAGCCATTCCATTTTATATTCAAATCGATTTGCCACTCCTCTATAATTTCGCGGTGCTGATGGTAGTCCTAAAAATATACTACAACTAGTAGTTTATTAAATATGATGTATAACTGTCAAATGTCGAGTTCGTTAAGCAATATTCATTAAATTAACTCAACTTTCGCAGGAGAAATAAAAATATTAACAGTAATGCAATTAAAAACGAGCATATTAAAAAAGACACTTTTGCATATGATGAAGTGAACGTGTAGACGATCACTAAAACATGCAGGAAGTGTCTTTTTCAAACAAAACGAATACTCACAAAAACTTATACGCAGCTGTATATAAAGATTAATAGCATTACCTGCAGCATAATTAAAGAGGAAGTCATTTTTCTCCAATTGAACAATGGTATACTAATTTTTTTATTTGGTTCGATTAACTGCATAAGGCGATAGTTTATTGCTTCATTGGCAAAATGAACACCAAAAGCCTGATTTTTCAATTGTTCATTTTTTAACAATGCAATTAATACATGAGATATGGGAAGCTCGCTCCCCATGTGTTTAATTGAATAGCGATCTGCGAGAAGTTCCATCCAAACCTTATAATGTTGGACCAATTCTTTAACTACAGGCAGAAAAGCGAGACAATCAGCCACAATATTTAATATAAACAACTGTAAGGGATGGCGTGACTTATAATGATACAATTCGTGATATATGATTGCTTCAAGTTCATTTTCATCAAATCGTTCTATAACATAGGAAGAAAGAACAATTTTGGGCTTCAGGAAACCAATTGTCATGGCTATCATTTTAGGTTCATTTAAAACGACAAAGCGAATCTTCTCATGCTTAAATTTCCCCACTACAGAATCCAGTATTGCCAAATCACTGTAAGCATTTGCATACCAATTCCATTTCCTGTATAACTTCACTTGCTGGATAATATTCTTTCCGAATACCGTCACGGAGAACATGACTAAGGCATTTAATACAAGTTCCCAAACTATATGATTAGTAAACGTATCTGTAACTATTGCACTTATCATTTTCAAGAGATTAGGCTTTATCGGCACGTCCTGTATTTGATGTAAAACATTATACCCAAGCAAAACAATAACTAATATACCAGTGATCCCCAAAGCGATTAACGCGAGCTTGGTTTGGCGAGGTAATCTCAGAGTTAAATATTTCATGATTTGTTTCTCATCTCATCCAGTTTCTGAACCAGTCTATCAATTAATTCCGGATCAGCTTTATCCAAATTATCAACAAGATGGCTTACCATTAAGGAACCGAAATCTTCTACCAAGCCATCCGTGACCAATTTAGTCTGTTCAATAATGAATTGCTCCTTATCCTGCGTCGGGGAGAAATAGGTGATTTTACTTCTACCCTTTCCACTTGAGTCTTTATGCAGGTGACCTTTATCTGATAACCGTATCAACACAGTCATGACTGCGTTTAATGATATAGGACCTTCATTATTAATGATTTCATGGACCTGTTTAATAGTCAGTTTTCCTTTTGCCCAAAGAATCTCCATAATCTTAGTTTCCAGAGTGCCAAAGAACCTGTGCAGGCCCTCCTCATTTAAGTTGATTTTTTTCACTTGCACAACTCCACCTCCATTCATGATTACATCTTACCATGATTATGAGGAGGACATAACCCGCAAGTAATATCAGCATTCCAGATCGTTCTGATAACGACAGGCTTCTAGTAATAACCCCAAACCAGGGCTAGAAGTGTACCAAAGACTGTAACTAGAGCAACAAAAAACCCATAGTATAGTCCCGTATAAACTGCTTTCTTATCTCCACCTTCTCCAACATGCATAAAAACGCTCAATTGAATGATAGCTTGTAAAAATGCTGTAATAAGAAGGATTGTAGAACCCACAGCGAATGAGAGATCAAAGAAATAAACGGTCAAAGCCGCCGCGGTAAGCGTCAACGAACATACCAAACCCATTATTTGCTTTCGAGGGAAGAGTTCCCTTATCATTACATCATCCCCTTCAAAAAGACGAAGCTGAATATAAAAATCCAGACAACATCAAGAAAATGCCAATACAGAGAAAAAATAAAGGTTTTATTTGTTGTCTCAGGTGTTAACCCGCGCTTCATAATTTGAATAATAATCAATATCCCCCAAACCAAACCAAATGCAACATGCAGTCCGTGGGTCCCTAATAACGTAAATAAAATAGCTGTAAATCCACTTGTTTGAAGCTTAGCCCCCTCATGTATATATACAATGAAGTCATAAATCTCAACACCGATAAATCCTAAGCCTAGCAACAAAGTAATGGTTATAAAAATAACACTAGCCTTTTGTCTACCTAAACGCATGGCATGAATTCCCAGACCAATTGTAAAACTGCTTATCAAAAGCAACAAGGTTTCAGTCATTACAGGAATAATTTCAAAGATTTCGGCTCCACCAGGTCCATTCCCCGTTCGATTAACTAATGTAAAGTAAGTAGCGAATAAGGTACCAAAAAGTGCAATTTCAGCGCCCAGAAAAACCCAAAAACCCATGATATTCAAACGATTTTGCTCTGTACTATATTCCATCGGGAGCGACTGATCGATTTTCATATCCTTACTCCCCTCCGTTTACGTTCTGTCTCTTCAATTTCTTCAACTGTGATATACCGACCATGGTCTTGTTCAAACGATCGATACACTAAACAAATGAAGATCCCGACGGTGGCGATAGCTGCAATAATCCACAATCCAAATACAAATGCAAATCCCCAGATAAAAAATATGCTTCCAATTATAAATGGCAACCCACTATTGTTAGGCATGTGAATTTTTTCCAATGCACCACTGAAAAGATTGTGGCCCTTTTTCTTGTAATCCCAAAATGCTTCACCAGAATTAACGGTTGGAATGATGGCAAAATTATATTCCGGCACTGGAGTTGGAGAGGCCCATTCGAGAGAACGAGCATTCCATGGATCTTCAGGTATGTCTCTGGAAGCGTAACGAGTGCTGTAATAGATGTTATATACGATTAAAACAAAACCTATTAACAGCCCAATAGCTCCGACAAATGAAATCATATTCCATATACCAAATCCTGTAGATTCCGAATAAGTATACATCCGGCGTGCCTGGCCATTTAATCCAGAGATGAACATTGGAAAGAATGTCACACAAACACCAATGGAGATAAACCAAAACGCCCATTTTCCAATTCTTTCATTCAACATGAATCCGAACATTTTTGGCCACCAATAAGTGAGTCCAGCAATCATTGCAAATATTACCCCCGGAATAATAACAAGATGGAAGTGAGCCACCAAGAACATGGTGTTGTGGTACTGATAGTCAGCACTTGCCATCGCCAACATAACCCCTGTCACACCACCAATTGTGAATATCGGGATAAAACCCAAGGAGTATAGCATAGGTACAGTAAATACAATTTTCCCTTTTCGCAATGTGAATAACCAGTTGAATATCTTAATACCGGTAGGAACAGCGATCGCCATTGTCGTTACAGAGAAAATACTGTTGACTAATGCTCCTTGACCCATTGTAAAGAAATGATGAACCCATACTAAAAAGGAAAGTATTGAAATAGCAACCATAGAGATGACCATTGACTTATATCCGTATAAATTCCGTCGTGCAAATGTTGAAATAATCTCACTGTAGATTCCAAATGCCGGTAAAATCAAAATGTATACTTCAGGATGTCCCCAAACCCAGAACAAGTTAGCCCAAAGCATATCCATACCGCCATCGGTCGTTGTGAAAAAGTTTGTTCCAAAAAGCCGGTCCATCGTTCCCATGACGAGTGCTACGGTTAATACAGGAAAGGCAAAAACAATAATTAAATTTGTAATCAAGGCTGACCAAGTAAACATCGGCATTTTCATTAAGGTCATGCCTGGTGCTCTCATTTTTAGAATCGTAGTAATAAAATTTATCCCTGTGATTAGTGTTCCTATTCCGGAGATTTGAAGCGCGAACATATAATAATTTGTTCCTACAGATGTACTAAATTCATTGCTCGCAAGTGGGAAATAAGAAGACCATCCCGAATCCGGAGAACCTCCAACAACAAAAGAGATGTTAAATAACATAGCTCCAAAGAAATATAACCAATAACTAAGTGCATTGAGTCGCGGAAAAGCAACGTCGCGAGCTCCGATCTGCAATGGAACAGCAAAGTTCATTAAAGCCATAATAAACGCCATAGCCATAAATATAATCATCACTACGCCATGTGTCGTAAAGATTTCGTTATATTCCTTTGCACCAAGTAACGTATTATCAGGTACAGCCGTTTGGGCACGCATCATAATGGCATCAGCTCCACCACGAAATAACATGATTAATGCAGATATAAGATACATAATCCCTATCCGCTTATGGTCCACTGTAGTTATCCATTCTCTCCATAAGTATCCCCATTTTTTAAAATAGGTTAAGCTTACAATGATTGCGATTATAGCAAGAGCGATAGCTACCATTGAGGCATAAATTGTAGGGCTTGGATTGGGTACAGCAAATCGATTGAAAAAATCCATACTCTTCGGCTCCTCTCAAGATTAAACATTTACACCAGGATTCTTACTGCCCCATTATTGAATCCCCATGATTCATTCCCTCCATGTTCGTATTGATTGGATTACTATCATTTGTGCCCTGAGTTGACTCATTTGAGCTTTCATTAGCAGTGTTAGATTCCTCACTATGGTGGCTTCCCGGAGGCGGCGAAAAACCTAAATGGGTTCCGGTGAATGTTGATTGTCCTAGATGGCCAGGTTCTAATAACTCATCAAATTTTGCTTCAGTGATTGGTTTTGCTGTCTCTTTCACTTCATCTACCCACTCGTCATATTCTTCCGGTGGAACTGCATTAACACTAAACGTCTGCTCCGCGAACCCTTCACCGGTAAAGTTTGCATTACGGCCAGTGTACTCTCCGGGAATGTCAGCGGCTAAATTTAATGTATTAACCATATCTGCCATCGCATACTTTTGCCCACCAAGTTGAGGAATCCAGAAGCTTGATATTGGCCCATAAGAATATAACTTGAATTGAATAGGTCTGTTTGTTGGAATATACAAATAATTGACGGTTTCAATATCCTCTTCCGGGTAACTGAAATGCCATTTCCAATTAGAAGATGATGCATAGATCACTAATGGTTCTTTGGAATACCCTTCCGGTACAGCTTCAACTTTAAACGTAGAGATAATAGTAACAAATGACAAAAAAGCTACGATTAAAACAGGGATAGCTGTCCAAACAATTTCAAGTTTTAGACTACCTTCAATATATGGAGGTTCGTAGTCCTCACTCTGATTTGAGGCTCGATACTTCCTTATAATGAATGCATACAATACGATTACAACAATAACAACCAAAGCCATCGTTCCAATTGAAATCCATATTACATTCGCTGTTGTTCGTGCTTGAGGCCCTTTAGGATCTAATACTTTTAATGGTTGACAACCCGTCAACAAAGTAGAAAATACAAGTATAATAGCTATAATTATCCGTCTAAGCTTCATTTGAGCCCACCTTTCTCTTGATTTTTTTAATACGTTACACAAAAGTAGCCTAGTTACTTCAAGTGATCAGTTTCTTGTCATTGCTCTTATACAAAACTTTTGCCACACATTAATTGTACAAAATTAAAACTACAATTTGTAGTATTAAAATCAGTCATCATTAGTTTTTCATAAAATCGTCATCAAAAAAGACACACTTTAGACATTTCGCAAATAAATTAGAAATAATAGAGTGATTTATTTAATATTATTTGTAATTAAAAAGATTAATCAGTGATTAAACACATTCAAATTTTGAGGTTAGCGAAATAAAAAAAGGAATATCATCGAGGTTAGATGATATTCCTTTTGGTTAAGTCATATGAATGATCCCTAAAACAACTTTATTTGAAATAAAAAATTACTTTCGCTTGATAAAATTAATGGATCTCACTAGTGACCTTATCTAACATGACCTTGCCGAGCACTCTTCGTGCAGTCACATATCTATCCTTGTAATATCCTTCAGATAAACTGCTTATAGTTACTCCCTTGCTAGTTGAAGAATGAGCAAACTTATTTTCTCCCATATATATCCCTGCATGTGAAATTCCTCTACCATTTGTATTAAAGAAAACAAGATCCCCAATACGCAGATTTTCTTTTTCCACGTAGTTTCCAGATTTAGCTTGTGTCTGTGAAGTTCGAGGTAAATCTAATTTATAATTATCCATAATATGTAAAATAAAACCCGAACAATCAAAACCTGCAGTTGTAGACCCACCATATTTATATGGAGTTCCAATTACCTCGCTAACCTGATTCTCTATCATAGTTTGATTTGCATATGTGTTAGTAGCAATAGCACCGAACAATACCGTCGCGCCAAAAAAGGACATTATTATTCTTTTCAAAAAAATACTCCTCCTTATGTACGTATCCAATATTCCGAAACACTTTCAAGTAGTTACAACGTTCTGAGCGATCTGACATCTTACGTTTATGACATTAAATTATTACTATTTTGTCACTCTACACATTGTAGTATATTTTTTTTTGCTTTGTCAATGTCATTCCATTCAATCACGTGATAAATCTTAATTTCCTCTTGAATAAAAATAATTATTTATCCCAATAATATCTTTGTATTAAAATCACCGAAAGGAATGAGATGCAATGTCAGATCACGAATGGCAACATATCCATATTCCTGAGCATTATGAATTTGTTGCTCACGGAGGCCATGTTGACCTTGGAGAACATGAACAAGCACACATAGGTTTTATTAAAGCAGGAGAAGGAGAAGTTTATCCTACAGGATTTCCACCAACCCTGGAAGTTCCTCATGGACTCCATTGGGTAGGTATCCCTGGCCATTACGACAAACATGAAGATCATGGACACTTCCAGGCACCCCATTGGGGACTTCACGGAAAACATTAAAAAGCAAGAGTAGTTGAATTGTGTAACCCATAAGATGAACACTTTAAGAAGTGGGCATCTTATGGGTTACTTGTGCTTTAGCAAAAAGAAAAAGGATACCTCCATCGTGTGTATGCCTGATGGCACAGAACGCAGCGGGAAATATCCGTCATCATTAGACATGATCATTGTAACTCATACTTCTTTTCTAATGTCATCCTAGATTGATAAAGACGTTGGAAACATCAATTGGATGTACTCATTCTTAAGATTCGCATGGCATTCAAGACCGCAATCACGGTCACGCCTACATCTGAAAATACTGCTTCCCACATAGTAGCAAAACCAAAAGCGCCTAAGAGTAAAAATATCGCTTTTACGCTTAATGCAAAGATGATATTCTGCCAAACAATCCGTCTGGTTCTCTTAGCAATTCGAATAGCTGTCGAGATTTTCGAGGGTTCATCTGTCATAATGACAATGTCAGCTGCTTCTATAGCGGCATCCGACCCTAATCCACCCATGGCTATACCCACATCTGCCCGAGCTAACACTGGAGTATCATTAATACCGTCACCAACAAAAATTATTTTTTCTTTAGGCGATTTACTTTGCATCAACTTCTCAATCTCTTCCACTTTATGCTGTGGCAGTAACTCTGCATGCACTTCATCTATACCGAGCTGCTGTCCAACTGAATCACCAACGGCTTTGGCGTCCCCTGTCAACATCACGGTTTTCTTTATGCCTAATTCTTTTAATGAACGAATGGCCTTTGCGGAATCATCTTTTATTTCATCCGAGATGACAATATACCCCGCATACTCTTTTTCAATTGCAACATGAATAACCGTTCCTGCCTCATTGGGCGTTTCAAAAGATATATTGTACTTGTTCATTAGCTTGATGTTACCGGCTAAGACCTCTTTCCCCTGAACCTTTACTTGTATGCCATGTCCCGAGATTTCATTATAACCCTCCAGTTGATCTTCCCTGATCTCCTTCCCGTAGGCGATCCGTATGGATTCAGCGATAGGGTGAGTTGAATGCAGCTCCGCAAATGCCGCGTATTCAAGAAGTTCGTCTTCGGATAATTCTCCGGCAGGATTAATACCAGTAACTTTAAAGGCTCCCTTAGTGAGTGTTCCTGTCTTGTCAAATACAACATACTTAACATTGTTTAAGGCCTCCAAGTAATTGCTGCCCTTGACAAGAATACCTGTCTTGGATGCCGCTCCAATTCCTCCAAAAAAGCCTAGCGGTATGGAAACCACAAGCGCACAAGGACAAGATATGACCAGAAAGACGAGCGCTCGGTAGATCCAATCTGAAAAGGTAGCTCCACTTAAAACCAGGGGAGGTACAACCGCCAGAAGTAAAGCGACGATGACAACAACCGGCGTATAGTAACGTGCAAACTTAGAAATGAATTTCTCAGTCGGCGCTTTCTTACTGCTTGCATTTTCGACTAGTTCCAGTATTTTGGATACTGTCGATTCACCAAACAGCTTGGTCACTTCCACAGTTAATACTCCGTTTTTGTTAATGAAACCGCCCAGGACTTCACTCTTCACTTCAACTTCCCGAGGCATAGATTCACCGGTTAGTGCGGATGTATCTACCGCTGAGCTTCCATCAATAACTACTCCATCCAATGGTACCTTTTCACCGGGCTTGACAACAATGTGATCTCCTATGTTAACCTCTTCTGGCGTCACCCGTTTCGTTTCGTTTCCTGTTTTTAAGTTTGCATAATCGGGCCTGATATCCAACAGCGCACTAATGGATTTACGGGATCGATTAATGGCAATACTCTGAAATAACTCCCCTACTTGGTAAAAGAGCATTACAGCTACACCTTCAGGATATTGCTGGATAGCAAACGCGCCAATTGTAGCCACTGACATTAAAAAGTATTCATCAAACACTTGACCACGAAGGATATTTTTAATCGCCTGCAGGACAATATTACCACCGATGATGAGATATGCTATTGAAAATAATACTACTTCCCACCAACCGGATAATGAGAATATCATTCCAATTGCGGCGAGTACTGCACCGGCGGTCAAACGAATTATCATAATCTTATTTTTTCCTTTACCACTCTCATGCGAATGACCTTCATGTCCATCGCCATCGTGCTTATTTTCATGTTCCTCTTTTTTTTGATCCACTCGTTCATTCCCCCTTCTCATTAATATCAATGTTACACTTTAAACTTCGAACTTTTTGAGTCATGTGGTTGCTTCCGAAGTCTGAACCTTAGGTCTTTTTACACCATTTTCGATTTTCATGGCACAATTGACGCAATCTGGTTCCACAAATAACAACACACCCGTCCGCTCCTTTAGATTGATACAATTAAATTAACCCTTTTTACAAGAAAAATTCATGATTATATGCTCATGCATCAACTCAGGAAAAACAGCATATTTTCTGATTAATTAAACAAGCATGTTATAATAGAAACTATGTTGTTTAGCAAAGAAAATTGGAATATTGAAAAACCCAGCAAATGAGTGATCAGAGCTTTCTTGTTCGGATTCTGAAAAGTTACTTAATTCTGTTAGGAAGGCATCATTCGGTTCCAAGTGATTAATGACCGATTATTCCCTCGACTTCCTCATATTCGTTGGATGAGAGTCGTACAGGATCACGTACACGTGCTCCTTACCATTGAAGACGCCGAGAACTCAAAACGCGATTACTGGAGAAGCGCAAAGACAGACTGCTGAAAAAAGCGGTTCTGAAGCTTCGCAAAGATCTGCTAAGTTCAAAATGCATTGCAGAACAACACGGAAAATGGGAAGTACCACTTAAGAAGAATTTTTTGGAGCACGTACGGAAGGAGGAAACAAAGCTGCAGAACAGAGGAAATTAAGGCCAGTGGAGGAATAAAAATTTACAAGATTGCATTTCAGCGTTTTCTGGATTAAATTCTGCAAAACTATTTAGGCTCAAAACCAAAATTAGCGGTTGAGAATCGAAGCGCGGAAAAAACGAAGATAGAAATGGAAAAACATCTGTAATTCCTGTATTGTTGTAAGTCCTACCTCAACAACAAAAAAGGATATCACAGATGCCAGTCCAGTATATCAACGAACTGCTCGAATTACCAGAGCTACAATTTCATAGCGTTCTCTCCATCAATGCAGCGGAAGTGCATTTGGAAGCCTCTCCGGTGGCGTACAAACAGCCCTGTCCGATCTGCTACTCCGAAAAAGCGGTAAAGAGACGCCCGCAATAAGCCGCGCAAGATTCGCATGTCAGCGTTTTTGGTAAAAAGTGCTTTTTGCACATTCCCTCGCTGCGCTTAGCCTGCTCGCGGTGCAATATTGGTTTTGTTTGGTCATATACGTTGGTTGGCCCCAAGGAACAATACAGTCGGCTTTTCCCCTCACAGACCGTAAACCAGGCGCTGGGCTCTACGGCAGCGCATAGCGCGAGAATGCAAGAAGCACCGGCCAGCACGGTTCAGCGCATGCATCAAGAGGCCTTACCCGCAGAGAACGAACGTCTGCTCGAGCAGGCTTGGCGTCAAGCCAAAGATACGGCAGATCTGGTGCTCGGCATCGACGACTTTGCGATCAAAAAGGGACACACCTACAATGCCGGTATTCACGATCTTCGAGGCGAAACCATGCTAGACCTGCTTGCTGGGCGAAAGCTGGACGCGTTGCGTGCGTATGCCGAGCAGCATCCCGATTTTTTGAACCTGAATCCCAAGGCGGTCGTCATGGACCTGGCTCAAACGTATCACACCTGGATCAGCGAGTGTTTTCCAAAGGCGATTCGGATTGCCGATCGGTTCCACGTTCACGGTTACGTCATTGAAAATGTCCAGGCGGTCCGAAAATCGGTTCAGTTTATTACCATAATGACTGTATTTGTTTGACTTACTACTTGATGATCTTGAGAAAAAACTCATTTGAAACACCACTTTCATATTTATTTTTATTTAGATCCAAGACTCAGTTTCCGGACGGAATTGGACTGATCAAAAACTTAATTGTAAACGTTCGTCAAACTTGTTGATTCGTTCATTTTGGATCAATTGGTAAGACAATTGAAGGCTTAGATACTCACGCCCATCTCTCAGATAGGTTTTAGCATTCTGAGTATTCATCTGCAGAATATCACTTATTTCCGCTAATGATAAATTCATGACATACTTCAAAATTACAACAGTCTTATGGATTATTGGCATTCCATGTATGGAATGGGCCAGCTTTGATTTTATATCCGGCATATCGATATTCAAGGTTATTTCTCGCAATGGAAGTTGATTTTCTAGCTCCTTTTCCAGTTTCCCTTCGGATTTTATTTTTTCCATGCAAAACTTAATGCAAAATTGATAGATGACGGTAGAAGGCTTTGCCCCAACAGGAAGTTTATCTATTTGACTGTGTAGTAAGAGAAAAGTGTGAATCACGATTTTCTCCGCTTCAATGGGATCGTTCATTAGCTGATGAGCCAACGTAAAAGCGGAATCCTTATACATATCGATCAGGTCGCCAAAGGCTTTTCGATTTCCTTTCTTTGCAAGTTTAAATATATAACTCTCCATCTTCTGAGTCAGCATCATGTGAAACCTCCTTTCCTCCCCCCATGATTAGTGTAGAGCACCCGCTAGCATATACTCATTTCCTTTTACCTCTCGTCTCGGTTTACTTGTGCATTTACTACCTACATCGTTTCCCCGTCTCTCCAAACTGCATCAAAATCACAAGTGATCATCTATTCATATATTATCCCCACTATATTCGTTTTGATACCTGAATGTCAATTATTGAAGGACATAAGTACGGCAAGTGCTTACGAAAATAAAAGGACAAATATAAGTAATGGTTAATGCCGAATTACCTTCCAGAGCAAATGAGAAAGGGAAATCATCTTCTTCGTACCCAGCGCAAAAACCAATTGCCAAATTTACGGTCCAACAAGATTGCCAGAATCGCTACCAGGATAAGTACTCCTAAATCCCTTTGCACATGCCAAAAAGACATTTCTTTTTTTCGATAATAATCTGAAGGATCTACACTCGAAGAGTTTGACGGTAATAGAACGTTCGGTGTTGTTGTGTTGCCTGCTGGAATTCCCAACAAAGGAATTCCAGATGTTGGGGCTCCTTGAATTCGGTAACCGAGAAAATCTTTATGAAATGGGATATTGCCATAAGAAATACTAACTACTAAAGGAACCAAAAAAAACACAACAAAACCAATGATCATGGACATTACAAGTTTCCCGAAAAGCAATCTTCTCACGACACAATCCCCCATCTATACCATCTACAAATATATTTTTTTAAAATTAAGTTTATCCGTTTATAGACAAACGATAAATTGCCACTTTAACATTCGGGCTGCAAAATTCCGTTGATTTGTAGGAAGCAGAATTTATCCAGATAGGATTGAAGATGCTTGGATTAGAGAACATGAAACATACTGCCAATTAAAACCTTTGCTTAGAGAATCATCGTGTGTAACTACTTCAGTATGTTCAGTATTTCCCTTGACCTTGACTTGATTGGCTGAAGGATATTTCATTTCAGCTAGACCCGTTGTAGAAACGGTAGGGTATCAGAACAGCTGGTGGTTGCACCAAGAAGAAAACTTAATGCGGACATTTGAGGCAGTTAAAAACCAAATTTAAAATATTTTATACATTTCACTAAACAAACGTTTAGCTAGTTGATTCACGAGATATTTTGATGTTCTGAATATATTATGTTTGTTGCTCCGTTGGTATAACTCACCTCAGCTACGATATCTTAATTAACTTTAGTGAAGCTGAATCTAGATCCCCTAGGATCTTACCTACTCCACGAAGCAATAAGGTTAAATGTCCACACATTGTATCGATCTTCAAAGCCAACAGCTAAAGGCAGTTTGTTCAACAGCAGCTTGTAGATCATTAACAGTAAATTCATACATGCCTATAAACATTCATAAAATTGTTATTGAATTGATTGCAAAGGGGTGATTTGATTGGTAAACAGTTACATAAATACGCTGTCCTGGGGATTGATAGGATTTGGAATCGGCGGATTTGGAATTGGCATTGGGGGATCCTCAGCATATTTGATCAGGTATACAAAACGTCAACACATTTCACTCCTGATTATGGCAGTGACAGGCCTCATTATATCTTTAATCTTTTTCGAAATAATTCCCGAAAGTATTCGGGAAGGTGGACTATTTTTGACCGGAGCTGGCTTCACAATAGGTTACCTACTGGCACGACAAATCGAAAGATTTTTCCAACGAATTGTTATCATCACCAACAGTGCACAAAAAGATATTTTTATACAATCCGGCATATTATTAGCTTTTGCAGTTGCACTTCATAATTTCCCTTCCGGCGTTTCTTTTGGTACCAGTTTGCTAAGTACACCTGAATTGGCCAAAAGTTTGGTTGTTACAATGATACTTCATGCAATTCCTGAGGGCATGGTTTTAGGGCTCCCTTTTGTATTGGCAAGCTTGCCCCCCTGGACGATGCTGCTCACGTCAGTTATAGTTGGTTTTCCAACCGCAATAGGTACAATGCTAGGGTATAAATTCGGAATGATTATCCCAGGCACGTTCTCCGTTATGCTGGGTATTGCAGTTGGAACCATGCTCTACATCACTTGGTTTGAAATTTTAAAACCTGCTTTAAAGGAAAGCGGACAAACAAGAAACTTATTTGGTATATTCGCTGGCATAATATTTGGAGGGGTGTATGCACTTTTTCTTTGAGATTCCTGGTTACAAACGTTTATCTTGAACTATCGACCTTTTGCGCTCAACTCTACTTCTATACTTTTATTATTTTAAATTTTGAGATTAATTAAAAAAGACAACCTGTTTATGATTATAACAGGTTTGTCCTTTTCGCTATAATTCAGTTACCATTTTCAGATTGCTTATCCTTACTCCTCGGCTGCTTGAGAGTGAACAAACTGATTATCACTTTTGTATCCTAATGTGGGAGATCGCTTTTCCAAATATATCAAAGACACTAAATCTCTTGAAATGTAGCCATCGGTTCAGTGCTATTTCAATTTTTCCAATATAATTTTCCTATACATTCCATTCAACAGAACAGGCGTATTCTGTTTTATTTGTAACTTTTCATAGAATGGTTGTACAATGCTTTGGAAATTCCGTCCTATATCTGTTCCCAGCAGAGAAATAACCGGACGAAGAAGTTTCTTAAATAAAGATGGCTTCCCCTTGTCGGGTTCAAACTTGTCAAAAATTACTATGGTCCCTTGTTCTTTGGTCACCCTAACGATTTCGCCCATACATTGATTAGCATCGGGAACTACAGACAGAATAAGATTAGCTACAACAATATCAAAGGTTTGCTCTTGAAACTGCAGTTGTTGCGCATCCATTTCAATAAAGTTAATATCCATATGCTGATTTACTTTGGCCTTAGCCATGGCCAGCATAGAAGCGGAAATATCAATAGCCGTTATTTTAATTCCTGATGTATGGAAAAATTCCAGATCAGCACCCGTGCCGACCCCGACAAATAAGATATGTTGACCCTGTCTTAATGAAAGTTCTTCAAAAACCCTTTTTCTTGCCTTTAAAAAAGAACCCGTATTAAATAGGCGGTCATAGAATGGAGCACCGATTTTATAAACGACCTTATTCCATTTATTATTCATACGTCCCCTCCACATTGGGATCTTGATTAATCTTTAGTACTAAATATCGAAGGCTATTCATTATCACTATCAATGCTGACCGGTGTCACTGAGTATGGCAATCCATAGCTTAAGCCACCCGAGAATCGTGCAGTCGGTCGATCATGCCGTTTGTCATTGGACGGAAGAACTGGCTTTTTGCTAATCCCCGCGAGGCGTGCAAGCCAGTGCGGCAATCTACAGCGTCATCGAGACGGCAAAGGAGAACGGAATGGATCCTTTTCCACTACTGGGGTACCGCCAACATTTTACCGAAAATATTAACTAAGACATATTGCGGATAGCCAAGTGGATTATCTGGCGATTTGACGAGCTTCTTCCAGTTTTCCTGCTCCCACATTTTTAGCAATCATAGAAGAAGCCCCGACGCTAATTGCCACGAATATAGCAATATACACGTTTGAAATGGTCGTGAATTCCCATTTTAATCCATACGCTTGCGGGTGGTGTCAGCTACGCTGGTATACTCCAGGTAGAATGACCGGTTGCTCTGAGACAGTCACCCGGACCAGCTTTGAGTAAGAAAAACGCAAGCCGGACATGATCGAGAGCTTAGCGTATATTTTCGTTAAAATGTTGGCGGGACCCCTATAGTACATCCTTATTATTTTCTGTGTTCTCTTCAGATTCAACTAGTCCCTTTGCTCCTCTTTTGAACTCAGATAAGGTTGTGCCGATCGCTCTTCCCAGCTGCGGCAATTTAGAGGGTCCGAAAAGAAGTAGTCCCAAAATGACAAGCAATACAATTCCCGCAACCCCTATATTCATTGGCACATCCATCTCCCCATTCTATCCGTTAGAAATTCACTAACAATGCGGTTACATACATCAACAGGATCCCCAGTGTGAGTCCGCCAAAATTGAGCCACGATACGCTGGGAGCACCTTCCGCTTTGGCATCCCTTACGATCATTTTAGCAATAACAAATATAACTTGAACAATTGCACCGGCACCAATACCGAAGAACAGAGCCGCCAATGTTTGATTGAAGACAAATCCTCCTATCCAGGTACCTACGATTGCTGGAGCCCCTCCTAAAACGGCCAATGCAAGAAAAGTCTTAATAGTCGGTCTTGCCTTCAAGAGTGGAGCTGCTATTCCGATGCCTTCCGTTATATTATGAAGTGTGAATCCGATAATGAGGAATGTACCCAGCGCTGCCTCACCCGCGGCAAAGGCTGCACCAATCGCAAGACCCTCACCGAGATTATGGAGACCGATCCCGCCTGCTATTTTGTAGGAAACTTGCTTTCCATAATTACGCTCAACTGTATTCTTCTTAAAATTGGTCTGATCAACTGCAAGTAAAAATAAAAAGCTGAGTACAGCTCCAAACCAAACGAGTCCCGTTCCTTGAAACACGCCTGGCGCCTCCACTCCCAATTCCAATCCCTCTTGAATCGTGTCAATGGCAAGAAAGAACAACAAACCTACAGTAAATGCCAAAACGCCCTGAATCCCCTTAGAGGAAAAACGACGCATAAATGGATACCACATCAAACCGAGGCCAACTGGAATTACTCCTACATAAATTCCGATTAACGAGTATTGCATAAACCGCTTGCTATCTGCCTCAGGCGTTTTCATGGCTGCCGCTACATCGCCTACAAAGATTAAACCGTTTTCTGTAATGAGCTTAATTTCATGCGGATCGCCTTCAACCCATGGATAAGGGACATAGACTGTTGCATTTCCCAACCGTTCAATAGTTGAGCTTGGTGTATAAGAGGCATTCCAAAACGAGCCGTCCACTACAACCTGTGCAATAGTTAGCGGTTCAGGTCCTGAATTCAAAACCCTCACCTCAAATCCCTCATCTGTCAGTATAATACGTTCGATATTCAATACTTCAATTGGAGCAGCTTGCTGTTCATCAACACCTGTTCCCCAATTGCCAAAAACGTAGATCATCCCTGCCAAGAGCAACAGCGGTAATATCCCCAGTAACCACACCGTTCCGTGATTTCGTTTTTTATTTAATGGTTCGGTCTGCACAATATACCCCTCCTAATGTCACTCAACTTCGAAAAAACCCATCCATCCGAGCTCAGTAAACTCACTCTGATGGGCATGAAACATGTATCTACCTGGAGTTGGAAAGGTAATCTCAATAATGCCCCTTTCGCCTTGGCATTGCATGATCGTATCCGTAAACAACGGACGCGCATCAGGATCAGCACCAGTGGGGTAATAGTGAAAATAATTGGAATGCAGATGAAATGAATTGATAGGATCGAATTCCGTCAAGTTGCTTAAATAAATCCGAACTAATTCTCCAACCTTTACTTTAATCGGTCTGGATTGATAAGCGAATGCGTATCCGTTCACCGTGTATACTTCATTTTCCCCATCTAAATCCAAATCGAATCCATTCATGACCATGCTTAACTCTTTTGCCTGTTTTCGTGGTTTCTTTGGATCAATAATAAAATGACCATATAATCCCTTGTGAATATGCCTAGCTAGAGGCGGTACGTGACAATGATAAGGCTGCAATCCAGCGGGTTTGGCTTCAAACTCATAGACGAATTCTTTCCCGGTAGGTACAGGCTCCAAACCGTCCATATTAGTTGGATGTATGCCATGCAGATGTATGGAATGCGGATGTGCTGATCCGTTCCCGAACTTTATTCGAATAATGTCCCCTTCTGTACATCGTAAGGTTGGGCCAGGTATCGTACCGTTGAATGTCCATCCCGGAAACTTAATACCTTTTGCAATTTCCACCTCTGCATCCCAGGCAAGAATATTATATTCCCTAATGGTTCTGCCATCAGGCGCTTTACTTACTACTCCATAATCGAATGCGGTTAACGCTTTAACCGCTGCTTCCAGCCCTGGAGTAGAATCCGTTCCCGGATCATAACCGTGAACCATACCCTGATTCATTTGACTTTTCAAAGTGTGATGCATTTCCTTCTTATCCATGGCATTAGCTGTCTTGGTGAATAATGAACTAGTGTTAAAAAAACTAGTTCCTAACACCCCCACTACTCCTGCTGCGCCCATTTTCAAAATACTTCTTCTTGATAAGTTCCGCTTATTATTAGATGACATTCCTATTCACCTCCGAGTTAATTTAAGTTAAAACTTTTCCTTAGGGCAAAATATTTTAAATTAAAATCATTTTACCCCTAATCTAAAAATGTTTCCTTAAGGAAACATTTATCTTGGTTAGAATATATGATACAGTGGGCACTTTGTAAAGAATTATTTTTGTTGGATTGTCCTTATCTTTATATAGGTAATTATCGGTGTACGGTACACATTCTTGGCCTAATTCGGCGATCGGTACATATTCTTGTCATTAGCTTTTGACAAGAATATGTACCGTAAAAAAGAAAAACCCGCAATTTATGCGGGTTTCATGCGGAACACATTCTTGTCTTCCGACATTTATCCATTTCGGCTGCATACTTTAAGGCAATATCTTTTTTTGTGAAGGTTTTTTCTACAGAGCTATATATCTGAAAATGTCTCAAAACAATATGTATTTCATCATTTTCGAGTTCCATGTTGAATCTCTCCTTATGAACTGATTTATTCATTGAAGATCATTGCCCTCATAGGCGTGATTTAACTATTCTCCGTCTTTAGTTGAAAGAACATCAGTTCCGCAATCATGTTGACTGAATCGATTATATTCATTCGTCCAAACTTGACAGCGTGGACACCACATTGTTACGACTTGTATTCTTTTTATTTTTGCCATCGCTCCGCAACGGCAATGAAAAAACTGGGTTCCATCCAGGTATTCTATTTGTGATGGTTTGTCAAAAATGTGATAGTGCTTACCTGTCAATTTTTCAAGCAGCTCATAGAGCCATTCTTTCATATGATCACTCCATGTCTTTATGTGAACCCACCCATTCACAAGTCATGCTTTTGTTTAGAATGTTTACAATCCAACAAAACACCTCGCTATTTACATACACCGTCATTGTAACCATTGATATGCTCCCTTTTTAATACGCCGAATGCGTCTATATTCCTTACATACTGTTCTATTCATTTATGTTTCATCTTTTGAACGTGTTCCCAATGTCTCTTTTTGTCCAAATAAGCGCTGTAAATATTAATTCCTAGCCCTATCAAAACGAACAGGACAATCGAAGCAACAAAAATTATAATCTCCACTCTGATGCACGCTCCCTTTCATTGAAGATAATTAAGCGACTGTTTAATGATGGCCGAAGTTTTAAATCCGTCTTATCTTCATTCAATAAATGTTGATTTGAGAGAATCCTAACTTTCTTCATATGATCCTTTAACTTTTGAGAAGGTTTGGGGAATAATTTATCGGTACGAATTTATTCATTTTGTAGTATTGATCCCAGCTATCCTCTTTACTTGAGTACAAAACAAATACCATTTTGGCAATGCGCTGCTTTTCTAACAGATACTTCATACACAGTTGTAAACTTATTCTTAAATCCTCAGGAAGCTCGTCTGTTTCGTTCACAACCATATATATAAATGGAAGGTCAGCAATCGATCTGCCCTCAGAGAATAGCTTGATTCTTTGATCAAACTTTCTCTTAAAATCTGTTAGTAAAAAAGTGAATTCATTTGCGTCTTGATATGTTTGGCAATCTGGTAGCAGATTTGTAAATTTGTTATTATCGTTCACGGACAGGTCCACATAATGTACTTCGCCTTTAACTAAAAGTGAATTAGCAATCATTTTTAGTTTTTCACGTTCATTTAACCAATTGTGAGTTCTCCCCGATTGCGTGGGACCGATAAGAAGATGATCATCCTTAATAACGTCAACCTTTTTGGTTTTCAATCTTGAAAAAATGTGCATTATAGACACGCTCCAACTCTTTAGTAGACTATTGGATTAGAAAAGAAGAATTCTATTGTTGTAGGTCTTATTTCATCAAGTCAAATTATGTACCAATTCAGATACATATGGGAACAATACAAATCCTATTAGAAGAACAGTTAGACTTGAAAGATCCTTGGTATATTTCATTTTCTCATTTTCATCAGTTTCTTTGCCTATACGAATCAAAACATACATGAGGCAGCCGGCATTGATAATATAAAAGAAACCAGGATGTAATATCAGTTTTAATACAACGTCAATGATTACCATTGCCTGTATGTGTGTCATAGAGACAATTGTAGGGAGCTCAGAAACCTCGAATAACTCAATGTAGATCTTATACAACAGAAGAAGTATTGATAAATTGATCCATTTCTTCATTTTCAACCCTCCGCTAATAATCAAATAAAAAACTAAATTAGGATTAACGTCTTAATCGCTTCCCAATATGAGTAAACCATCTTTACTACCTCTTCTTCATTTGTAAGTAGGGCTATCAGAGACAAAATAATGCTTTCCTTCATATAGAAAGGTTTCATTATCATATTTTGCCTCCTGCACCTCCAAACCCGTTGGCTCCCGGTGGATGGAAAAATGATTCTCACCGATCTTTTGAATAAGATAGTCCAGAGGTATTAATTCAAAATTATGAAATATCTCTTCAGGTGCAGGCATTCGTTTGATTTCACCTTCACGCAACTGTAAAGCCCCCTCATATTCTGGTAAATACGTCACTATGTTTGTCCTTTCGGAGTCAAACTAAGATATAAGTTCACGTATCCAACATCCGACTAATGGAGGATTTAGGAAAAAATTCTTCATTACCTCAAGATTATATTACCTCACACACTCGCTTCTGTAAACGATCGTATACATAATAAGATGTATTATCTTGGAAAATTGTAATTTGATAAGAAAATGATTGGATTTGTTGATATGATGGAATTTATAGTTAGACAATCCTCAGCTTTAGATGACTCACGAGTAGCCGGTTCTCACTCACGCAACGCCGCCTACAATAGAGATTTGTAACATACAATCGACTTTGAAAGTAGTAGTATTTTGAATTGAGATTGATAACCATTTATTTCATAATAGAAAATATCTCAATAAACAAATGGAGTGATAATCTTTGAAAATATTCCCTTTAGATGTTATTAAGCGCGTCTTTCACGATATGACTGTGTTTCAACACGAAGAAATACTTTTAAAACTGTTCAAGTTATGTACTAATGATCAGGAGGATAAATCCCTGAAGGAAAAGGTAGAGTTATATCATTCCAGTTGGGGATATACACTTTTAGATTTGTACAAGACCCACTTACCCCACGAAGTTCCAACAGAAATCCAAATAAAATTTGAATTAACTCCATTCACTCATTTTTTCGCTTCTGAGTTAGCCGAAGATATTACAAATGAATTCAATTTAAAAAATGAAGATCTGATATATATCGAAGATCTCTATGACTCTATAGAACTAGAAGAACAGTTGCTCCCTTCCGAAGACGACTTTACCAACTATATTCTTCAAATTATGCTTTTTCCTCCGCTGATTCAATTGAATGATTTTTTCTCCAAAGCGTACCGATGGCAGGCGCAAAGTGCAAAATCACTGTTAAATACAGTCAATTTCAATGATGTCGAGATGCCCAAATATGAGATTAATTTTGGTCTTTATTTAGCTACTTCCTTTATCAGCCAAGAGACTTATAAGGCAATGGGATTAATGGATGGATTGATAAACTCGCCTGAACTGGCTCCGATGGCTGTAGAGCTAGAGAAGCTAAAAAACTCTATTCCAAACACCATGCCAATAGACAAAGAATTTATCTGCCCGCATTGTGGTATACCTCATGGAGATGTATCGCTTAACCATAATGATGTTTTCTACGTACACCTTACCAAAGCACATATGGATCTTCATGTTCAAGTCGGATTCTACCTCTATAAACAATTCAGACAAGGAATATCTATCCGTTTAATTGATATTATCCAAAACAGTACTGGAACCATAAACACGGTCAAAAACAGTAAATGCATCATTCTTGTCGAAGGCTCCTCGGAAGAAGCTGCACTTCCTGTTATGGCTATTCGAATTGGGAAACCGTTAGCCAGTCGGAATATCCTCGTTATGAATTGCAAATCAAAACAAAAGGTCCTGGAGGCCTTTAAATTATTTCGCAATAACATTCCGAATGTGAAAATCTGTGTTCTTCTTGATAGTGATGCTGAAAAGGAGAAGCGGGAGATTGAGAGAATGATCGAAGGAAGTCTTGACCGATTCAGCTTATCTTTCATCCCTAAAGGTGAATTTGAAGATCTGGTACCACTTCAAATCGTAGCCCAAGCGTTAAACGAGTTATATCCGACGGGGGGAAACGTTTCAGCTTCGAATTTTGATGAAAATCGAGGAATTATCACACAAATCAATTATGTTCTAAAATCTTTCAACTCAAAATTAGATAAGGTTCGTTTCAATAAAAAAGCCTCAGAGTTAATGCATGCTGATGAAGTTCCGGATCTTATTAAGAATCTCATTAATGATGCGTACAAATTATGTGGGATAAAGTAAAATATTTATGTGAAACTACTTACTATGGATGACGAAGCAATTATCGATATTTTTTTACTTTTGATCTGATCTGCATCTGGTCATTCGGTGGACCATATTCTTAATAAAAACTCAATAAGCACTATAAGTTATTCTTTAATCATATAGAAAAAAGCCTGTTATACTTTCGTATAACAGGCTTCCGTTTAATGAAACACATATGGCATAGATGGCCAGAGTTCTAGTTTATAGTATCTCATTGTCATCACTGCTCCTAGTTTGAAACATTGACCATTAACTGATTATTCAATTCTTCTATATCAAAAATGATGACATTGTAATGAAGCTGATTTCCTCCAACCATGGATGGACAGCAGACTCCCATATATCCCCGATTAATTACCTCTTCACCAAACATGAGTAGCCCGGAGCGATCGCAGACAAAGGGCACTCCAAATATACTCATACATGGTCCTGCTCCTTTTTCCATCTGGGCAAGCGTATCAATTAATTCCCCAGCGTACAAATGATAAAAACAATTTTCATCCAATTCAAACTCCACTAAACTGGAAGAGATGATTGATTTAACTTGAGTTGTTGCAAATATCGCTCCATCTTCAAGAATGAATCCTTGATTTAAAATCAGATTCTTTTCTTTTGTAGAGGTCATATAGTTCAGGATCAAAATCTTTCCCTCCTTGTACAAACTAAATGTGTTTGATAATCAACTCTTTGTTACCAAGTAATTAGCTGCAGCATTTTAATCTCGGTAATCTTGGCATTAGAAAATCCGGTTTATTTGTGGAGATACCGTACACTCTGCGCATTACATCTTCACCTGATTCTTCAACAAGTTGAAGATAACAACCGAAAGCACATATACAGGCTTTTAGATTTCCAACTTCCATATAAACATCAATTGTCCGATACGGTACCCCATATTCTTTTAACTGGGTCTGCAAATCCTTAAATGCGTGTTCTCGAACTTTCTCAGATGGGTCGCCAGCTTGTATTATCAACTGCTCTAACTGCCGCTGAAGAACTATTTTCAGTTGCCTCATTTCTACTCGCTCGTTAAATAGCAGCTGCCTTGTTGATCCCTCCCTATCAAGGAGATTGTATCGATCCATAAGCTTTCCTAAAACAACCTTAAATGTCGGAAGGGTTCCCGCTTCGAAACCAATCAAACTGGCTGCCTTTCGGTAGGCAGCCTCTGGCGTATCCATTTCTTCACCTACAAAATAGATGATTTGATCAGTCAATACTTGCATCATTGAACATCCGACGTCAGATTTTCGTTTTTTATACAGCATCAATTATCCCTCCCGAACTTTATCTGAAATTTCCGTGGACAGAATCATTTCCTTTGCATTCTTGGAGTAAAAACTCACCTTTTCTTTCCGCTTTGTTTTTGTCTTCCAGATACACCATAACAAGGCGCAGAGTGCTATTAGAATTCCGTTGTACTCAATCCCACTTACTTTGGTTGAGAAGTCCAATAGAATTTCTATCTTTGCGATAATCTGTGTTGGCATCGTAAAGAAAACCATTATAGGAACTAAACATTTTTTGATATTCATACCTACAGGCCCTCTGTTCCCAAATTCAATTGTATTCTCATCCACCATAAAAACTTTGACTTTTCACTTTGTTTTTTCTCAATCGATGTTGTCATATTTACTTTTTTCCGCTCCCTCGTATCCCGAATGTAAGTTCGGGTATGGTGTTTAATATAGAAAAAGGCACAGCCCTCTATGGGCTGCGCCTAATCTCTTGTAGTTGTTCGCAGGGTAAGCGACTCTATATTATTTTCTATTAAGCCACGCCTCCAAAAATTGGACCTGAAGGTCCGGTGAAAGGGGCTTGCTGAGGTTTCTCCGCTTCCTCTGAAAGGGATCCTCGGTAGAAGGATTGATTTTCTAACATAAATAGCTTCGGTGTCCATTCTTCTTCAGGTCTCATCATCATAAATGCATCTTCAATTCCCTGGAGTCTTGAATCCATCATATCGACGTAATGGATAGCTACCGCTTCGGGTAACCTCGGTTGTACCGGACTCCCGTGCTCAGCTTTATTATGATGTGCGAGGACAACGTGCATTAGATCCTCCACTACATGATCATATATATCAAAACCATAATGAAAACAGGCTTCACTGATCCACAATGTTGCTATTGCAATATGACCAAGGAGTTTACCACGCCGGCTATAATCCGAACAGATCCCCAGCTCGACAAGCAATTCTTCCACTTTGGCGATGTCATGAATGAGCCAGCCAGTTACCATTAAATCCAGATTCAAAAATGGGCGCTGCTCACCATAAAATTCAATAGCTTCAAGACCACGCCACTTATGATATAGTAAACCTCCGAAGTATGCGTGATGAAGATTCTTTGCTGCAGGAAACTCGATTATTTTTTTCCCTGCCTTTTCATAGCAAAATAAAGCAATGTTTCTTAAGACTGGATCACTCACATCTTGAAGACGTTCTTTAATGGCTACAAGCACCTCGTCAAGCTGGATAGGGGCTGATCGCACGAACTCTTGTCGTTTGTAACCATCTGTCCGCTCTGCAAGTCGATGCTGAATTAATTTCAACTGTAAAATTGGTGCCTTATTGGCCGGCTTATAAAGCTGTACCAAAGCCTTTACTTTTAGAAGACGAAACTTTCTATATCGGTTTTCATAATCTTCTTTCTCCTTTGGAGATAATCCCCAAACTTTAGCCTGAAGCTCTCCCGTTTCATCCATCAAATGAATTGTCATGTACTCAGCTGCAGGCCGATTGGTTGTAGCATCGGTTTTATTAAAGCTGATTTCTTTGATCAAATAGAAGCTGGTAATCTCTTCCCCTTCCCGAAGGCTAATAATGCGTCGTCTATCGGGTTGGTACGGATTAACTTCATTCATCATTTCGTCATCCCTTCTTATTAGGAAACACAAAAAAAGACCCTTTTGAATACGAGTCTCTTTTCGCGCTCCATCCGTTATTTTTCTCATACTTTAGCTGAACCAATGTTTAGCTGGGCCAGTATATAGAAAAAGCCCCAACTCGAGAATTTTTCGAGTTAGAGCTTGTATTTGTCGATAAATTTATGGTGTTTCATCTCAAGGAGGGCGGTGGGCTGGGATGATCAAAATTTGATTGGCCATCTACTCAGTTAACCTAACTCATGTCTGCTGTCTTCATGAATAGGGTAACTTAATTAGCCTACATGTACACAGCAACTCCTTACACTTCTGATGGATATTATTCATCAGTCCGCCGTATTCAATAAATTCCTATCTTCATGTTTACACGTGCATAGGTTATTGAATACTTGTAAGTTGTAATTATTTGTATATACTCCTATTATACCTTTAAATCTGTAGCTCTTCAATAATAACTATATAATCACGACAAGGATATGTTCGGTTCCGGGAAAGATTAATGGCACATACAATTAACAACCTAAACGACCTGTCTCAGTTTAAGCCAATCCAGAATTACAGCTAATCAGCGGAAACTATTGAACTCAAAAGACTGCCCACGATTTTGCATTGATTATTTATTGTTTTCTCCTGACAACTTGGATAATTATTAAATAGATATGGTATACTATTGGCATAAGAACATAAAATAAAGACGCGATGCTGTAACATCGCGCCTCAGACAAAGGCCGGTGGGCGACCACGGCGAGATTGTCTACAAGAGAAAAACCACCGGATCAGGAGCCAACCTATTGCCGGTGGTTTTTCTTGTTACGTGCTTTTTTCCAGCTGTTTCGCAAAGTCAATAAACCAGTCGTAATGCTGACCATCTTCACGAATACTTCCAGAATTTTAAGACACAGTTCAAGAAGCGACATGGCGTCACCCCCTTTCGGGTTTGCCATGTCTTTCCCACCGGTAACTTTATCTCACTTAATTATATCATGTAAAAAATAGAAGAAAACTGCTTATAACAGCCTCCAAACTATTATTTTTTATCCCCTACTTCTGTTCTATCAATTCTCCTAGCAATTACTCAAAATACTCACTCATCAACAGAAAATAAAGTGTGTGACTGACATAAACGCCCTAACCTACAGCATACATTTAGGAGCGGTAAAGACTCTATAAATCTACTAGCTGCATCGCTCAGCCTTAGAAGGTAAATCAGGGATTTATCCTAGGACTTCCTCTTTTGGGCTTTTCTTTAGCTTGGTGTATCAAAGTCTTAAATCCATTTATCTTTTTTATATCATCTGGATCTTTTCTTACGTTTCCTATTAAGGCATCACTTAACCAATAATATAGATAAGAACCATTTCCTTCTGCTGTAATCCAATCAAGCAGATCCTTTTGATAAGCGGTAATTCGATGGTGCCTGCTTTCGTTTAATTCAAGTTCATTCACTCGCTTTGTATCATCAGATATATCATAATTACTTTGTTTTTTCTTAGAGACACGGTTTAAACTAGCGTGAATTCGTTCATTTGTCACACTTTTCACTTCCCGATCCTCGCATTTTTTGCTAACTTCTCTATTTTACCATAATTCGTATACGATTAAATTCTATTATAGGAATCCCGGACAAACCGGTACATCCAGGGGGTGAAATCCTATATGAAAATGATTCGTATTCGATCGGCAATGCTGAAGTGTGTCTTATGGGTAACTTTGTTATTCTTCAAATCTTCAGGGAGAGTTAAAGAAGTAACGTGTATTATCCAAAAAAACAATTGATCCTTTCCAGTGCAGTAGGTTATCCATTCTAAGAGGTGGTCTGGAGAGCAAATAAAACCCGGCCTCCGTTACCTGTGACCGAGCCGAACAATAAAAATACCCTCACCAGAATTCCTGGCAAGGGTATTTTTATTGTTTATTTATTGGACTTCGACAGTACTCGTAACATATTCGCCGTAAGTACTTGCTCCATGTTTGCCGCGGACCTTAATCGTATACGTCCCCGTAACAGTTGTTGTAATTGATTTTTTGTAAGTGTAGACAATACGGTCTCCAATTACCTTCCCTATGCCTGAAGCGATTTTCTTTCCGTTTGGATCGTATACCTCGAAGGAATACTTTTCAGCTAAACCATTCACATCATTGATAACCGAAGAGGTAAAGGCATTGTAATTCCCATCAACCTCTACAGTCGCCTGTAGGTCTTGAGGAATTGGTGCTTCCACCATATAGGTCGCGACAGTGACGGTTTGAGTAGCACTGTAAGATGATACTTTTTCAGCCGAATTGTACGTCTCCATCCGGATAGTGTAATCGCCAGCAAGATTGAATACGTAAGTCTTTTCAATGCCATTCGTAACTGCTAAACGAGCAAGTTGTACGCCGGATGCTTTTTTAATGACCATGTACTGATTATATCCCTCAGTACCTTGTCCAACAAAATGAAGGACACCTTCTCCATCTACATCCAATTGTGTTATCGAAGGCGCTGGAGGAACCTCTACCTGAAGAGTACTCGCCTGAATGATACTGACTTCACCGAAAGCACCGAACTTATTCTTAGCAGCAAGACGATACGTATTGGTCGTATTCAGATCAAGTGATGAATCATTGTACGAACTCACCGTCGACAAGTTGACAGTCTTTTCAACTATACCGTCTTCGTTAACTCGCTCCAATCTGTAACCGATCGCACCAGGTACTTTTGTCCATTCCAGTGTGATGCTGTTTTTTGTCTGAGTCTTAGTTTTGAAACCTGAGACATTCATTGCTGGGTCAGTCGGCTGCGGCTTTGGTTCTTCAACCGGAGGTGTTTCTCCTTCAGCGAGTGTACGGACCTTATAAACAACTGGTTCCCCTGACAGCGTACCGTACTTCACTGTGATACGGTATTCATATTCTGTTTTCTCTTGCAGGCCTGTGTCACTGTATCCATCCGAGGAAGATACTAGTGAAACTGTCTTTTCGACTGTTCCATTCAGTACTCGTTCCACTTTGAATGTGGTTACGTTGGCTGGAGCTGTCCAAGTAATACGCAATGATGTGGCCTTTTGATTTGTGACACCCAAGTTCGTAACAACCATAGAAGAACTTGTAAGACTATCCTGTACCACTTTAAGTCTGTTCAGCAGATTTGTTTTCTCAGCACCGGTGTTCAACGCATCAACCAAGGTCTTTGCTAAATTGATTGCCTCCTGAGTTTTAAGTCTCTCAGCTCCTTCAACTGCTACTTTAGCATCGATGAGCTTTGTAGCATTAGCAGCTGCCAAATCCAGTGTTTCCTTCAAAGATGCAAGTCGTCCTTCCAAGCTTGTTTTCTGATCACTTGAATTAAGTGGATTGACTTTAGCAATTGCATATTTGTAATCTGCTAACGTTTTTGACGTTTCTGCCTTCAATACAGCCTGAGTCGCTTCACTGATAGCTGTACCCTCGCTCAGTTTTACGAGAATCGCTTGCAATTGCTCGACCAATTCATTCTTAGCATTACTTGCTGGCAATTGGTTTACCAGATCACGTGCAGCAGTATAGGTCACATTATTGGTGTTTTCTGCCGCTTTCTGGACTGCAGCTCGCGCTTCATCAAATTTCAATTGGTTTGCAATAACGGCGTTGACTACTGCTTGAACAACATTCAGACGAGATGAAAGAGCATTTTTTAGCGTACCTTCATCCAACTTCTCTATAAGAGCAAGAGCAGCCGCAACGTCTTCCGCCTTTTCGCTTCCTTCTGCCTTAATAACCGCAGCATAGGCTTGACCAATCAAATCACTATAATCCAGGAGTTTCTGCACAGCATCAAGGCGCTGATTCAACTTGTCTTTCATAGAAAGATCTTTCAATTGATCGACAAGAGCTCGGGCAGTATTGACATCTGATTGAGATTTGGAAACTTCGGCTTTCAGCACCGCTTGCGTAGCGGCTTGGTTTGATGTTGTACTGTCAATGATCTCCTGGACCGCATCCAACCGTTCTGTAAGTGATGTTTTATCGATGCCTTTTAGTCCATTTACTAAAACTCGAGCGGCTGTCACATCTGTTTGTAAGAAGGTGTCTTCTGCTTTTTCGACTGCTGCAGTTGCGATTTTAACCTTAGCATTATAGTCAATACCTTCCTGAATAGCATCTAAACGGGAGTTTAGTTCTGTCTTTTCTGCTTCGTTGAGTGCTCCCACCAAGCTTCTTGCGGCCGTTACATCTGCCTGGAGCTTAGATTCCTCAGCTTTCACTACTGCATCCGTTGCCTTCTTGACTTTGGCCAAATAATCGACTGCCTTCTGAATTCCATCGAGGCGTGTATTCAGAGCATCTTTGTCTTCAGTATGAAGATCGTTTACCAAAATTCTTGCTGCATTAATATCAACTTGCAATTTCGTACTTTCAGCTTTATCTACTGCGGTGGTTGCTGCTCGAACTTTTACGTTATAATCTACGATTTCCTGAACCTTACTAAGTCTGGAATTCAGTGTATCTTTTTCTACTGAATTCAACGCGTTCACTAAGGTACGGGCTGCATCCACATCATCTTGAAGCAGGGATCCTTCCGCTTTTACTACAGCTGCTGTTGCGGCAGTAACTTTCGCCGCATAGTCGATTGCCGCTTGCACTGTATCCAAGCGTGAGTTGAGCGGAGTTTTATCCGCCGTGTTCAACGCATCAACCAAGGTTCTCGCAGAAGTCACATCTGCCTGAAGTCTCGATCCTTCCGCTTTCACTACAGCTGCTGTCGCCGCCGTTACTTTTGCTGCATAGTCAATCGCGGCTTGCACTGTATCCAAGCGTGCACCAAGCGTCGCCTTGTCAGATGCATTGAGGGCGTTCACCAATGTACGAGCTGCCGTTACATCTACCTGAAGCTTCGACCCTTCCGCTTTCACAACCGCTACTGTTGCTGTCGTAACTTGTGCCGCATAGTCGATTGCAACTTGAACAGCATCCAATCGGGTGCTCAATGGTGTTTTGTCAGATGCATTGAGGGCATTCACCAATGTGCGGGCCGCTGTTACATCTACCTGAAGCTTCGACCCTTCCGCTTTTACTACCGCTGCTATAGCAGCCGTAACTTTCGCCGCATAGTCGATTGCTGCTTGCACTGTATCCAAACGAGTGTTCAACGTTGTTTTGTCAGATGCATTGAGGGCATTTACCAATGTGCGAGCCGCCGTTACATCTACTTGAAGCTTCGACCCTTCTGCTTTTACTACCGCTGCTGTCGCTGTCGCAACCTGTGCCGCATAGTCGATTGCCGCCTGCACTGTATCCAAACGAGCGCTCAACGGTGTTTTATCAGATGCATTGAGGGCGTTCACCAATGTGCGAGCCGCCGTTACATCTACTTGAAGCTTCGATCCTTCCGCTTTCACTACAGCTGCAGTTGCCGTCGCCACTTTTGCCGCATAGTCGATTGCTACTTGTACTGTATCCAAACGGGCGATGAGCGGGGTTTTATCCGCCGTGTTCAATGCATCAACCAAGGTTCTCGCAGACGTTACATCTGCCTGAAGTCTCGATCCCTCCGCTTTCACTACAGCTGCAGTTGCCGTCGCCACTTTTGCCGCATAATCGATTCCCGCTTGCACTGTATCTAAGCGTGCTCCAAGTGTTGCCTTGTCAGATGCATTGAGGGCATTCACCAATGTGCGAGCTGCTGTCACATCTACCTGAAGCTTCGTTCCTTCAGCTTTCACTACCGCTGCTGTCGCTGTCGCAACCTGAGCCGCATAGTCGATTGCCGCTTGCACTGTATCCAAACGAGCGCTCAATGGTGTTTTGTCAGATGCATTGAGGGCATTTACCAATGTGCGAGCCGCCGTTACATCTACCTGAAGCTTCGACCCTTCTGCTTTTACTACCGCTGCTGTCGCAGCAGTAACTTTCGCCGCATAGTCAATTGCTGCTTGTACTGTATCCAAGCGTGTGATAAGTGGGGTTTTATCCGCCGTGTTCAAAGCATCAACCAAGGTTCTCGCAGAAGTCACATCTGCCTGAAGTCTCGATCCCTCCGCTTTCACTACAGCTGCAGTTGCCGTCGCCACTTTTGCCGCATAGTCGATTCCCGCTTGCACTGTATCCAATCGGGTATTTAACGGAGTTTTTTCAGATGCATTGAGGGCATTCACCAAGGTGCGAGCCGCCGTTACATCTACTTGAAGCTTCGTTCCTTCCGCTTTCACTACCGCTGCTGTCGCTGTCGCCACTTTTGCCGCATAGTCGATTCCCGCTTGCACTGTATCCAAACGAGCGCTCAACGGTGTTTTGTCAGATGCATTGAGGGCGTTCACCAAGGTGCGGGCCGCCGTTACATCTACTTGAAGCTTCGTTCCTTCCGCTTTCACTACAGCTGCTGTCGCAGCAGTAACCTGAGCTGCATAATCAATTCCCGCTTGCACTATATCCAATCGAGTATTCAACGGAGTTTTGTCAGATGCATTAAGAGCATTCACCAATGTGCGAGCCGCCGTTACATCTACCTGAAGGTTCGACCCTTCTGCTTTCACTACAGCTGCTGTCGCAGCCGCCACTTTTGCCGCATAGTCTATTGCCGCTTGTACTATATCCAAACGTGCGATGAGCGGGGTTTTTTCCGCTGTGTTCAACGCATCAACCAAAGTTCTCGCATTCGTCACATCTGCTTGAAGTCTCGACCCTTCTGCTTTTACCACCGCCGCTGTTGCTGCCGTCACTTTTGCCGCATAGTCGATTGCCGCTTGCACTGTATCCAAACGAGCGCTCAATGGTGTTTTTTCAGATGCATTAAGAGCATTTACCAAAGTGCGAGCCGCTGTCACATCTACCTGAAGCTTCGACCCTTCCGCTTTTACTACCGCTGCTGTCGCAGCAGTTACTTTCGCCGCGTAGTCAATCGCGGCTTGCACTGTATCCAAGCGTGCGATGAGCGGGGTTTTTTCTGCCGTGTTTAAGGCATCAACCAAGGTTCTCGCAGAAGTCACATCTGCCTGAAGCTTCGTTCCTTCCGCTTTCACTACCGCCGCTGTTGCCGTCGCCACTTTTGCCGCATAGTCGATTCCCGCTTGCACTGTATCCAATCGGGTATTTAACGGAGTTTTTTCAGATGCATTGAGGGCATTCACCAAGGTGCGAGCCGCCGTTACATCTACTTGAAGCTTCGTTCCTTCCGCTTTCACTACCGCAGCTGTAGCAGCAGTAACCTGAGCCGCATAATCAATCGCCGCTTGCACTGCATCCAAACGGACGCTCAATGGCGTTTTGTCAGATGTATTGAGGGCATTCACCAAGGTTCTAGCGGATGTCACATCTACCTGAAGCTTCGAACCTTCCGCTTTTACTACCGCGGCTGTCGCAGTCGTTACTCTTGCCGCATAGTCGATTGCCGCTTGCACTATATCCAGACGGGCGTTCAGCGAAGCTTTATCCGTCGTGCTCAATGCATCAACCAACGTTCGAGCCGATGTTACATCTACCTGAAGCTTTGACCCTTCCGCTTTTACTACCGCGGCTGTCGCAGCAGTTACTTTTGTTCCATAGTCAATTCCGGCTTGCACCGTATCCAAACGCGCTCCAAGCGTTGCCTTGTCAGATGCATTGAGGGCATTCACAAATGTACGAGCTACGTTTACATCTGCCTGAAGTTTTGACCCTTCTGCTTTCACTACAGCCGCTGTCGCTGTCGTAACCTGTGTCGCGTAGTCGATTGCAGCTTGCACTATATCTAGACGGGTGTTAAGTGGAGCTTTGTCCGTCGTATTTAATGCGTCAACCAACGTTCGAGCCGATGTTACATCTGCCTGAAGCTTCGACCCTTCTGCTTTTACAACCGCCGCTGTCGCAGCAGTAACTTTTGCCGCATAGTCTATCGCCGCTTGCACTGTATCCAAACGAGCGCTCAACGGCGTTTTGTCAGATGCATTGAGGGCGTTCACCAATGTACGCGCCGCCGTTACATCTACTTGAAGTTTCGACCCTTCTGCTTTCACTACCGCTGCTGTCGCTGCAGTAACTTTCGCCGCATAGTCAATTGCTGCTTGTACTGTATCTAACCTGGCGATGAGCGGTGTTTTTTCCGCAGTGTTCAACGCATCAACCAAGGTTCTCGCAGACGTCACATCTGCCTGAAGTCTCGTTCCTTCCGCTTTCACTACAGCTGCTGTTGCCGTCGCCACTTTTGCCGCATAGTCGATTGCAGCTTGCACTGTATCTAAGCGTGCTCCAAGTGTTGCCTTATCAGATGCATTGAGGGCATTCACCAAGGTGCGAGCCGCCGTTACATCTACTTGAAGTTTCGTTCCTTCCGCTTTCACTACAGCTGCTGTCGCTGTCGCAACCTGTGCCGCATAGTCGATTGCCGCTTGTACTGTATCCAAACGAGCGCTCAACGGCGTTTTGTCAGATGCATTGAGGGCGTTTACCAATGTACGCGCCGCCGTTACATCTACTTGAAGCTTCGACCCTTCTGCTTTCACTACCGCTGTTGTCGCTGCAGTAACTTTCGCCGCATAGTCGATTGCTGCTTGTACTGTATCTAAGCGTGCTCCAAGCGTTGCCTTGTCAGATGCATTAAGGGCATTCACCAAGGTGCGAGCCGCCGTTACATCTACTTGAAGTTTCGTTCCTTCCGCTTTCACTACCGCCGCTGTCGCTGTCGTAACCTTTGCCGCATAGTCGATTGCAGCTTGTACTGTATCCAAGCGGGCGATGAGCGGTGTTTTTTCTGCGGTGTTCAACGCATCAACCAAGGTTCTCGCAGACGTCACATCTGCCTGAAGTCTCGTTCCTTCCGCTTTCACTACAGCTGCTGTTGCCGTCGACACTTTAGCCGCATAATCAATTGCTGCTTGTACTGCATCTAACCTTGCTCCAAGCGTTGCCTTGTCAGATGCATTGAGGGCATTCACCAAGGTGCGAGCTGCAGTTACATCTACTTGAAGTTTCGACCCTTCCGCTTTTACTACCGCCGCTGTCGCTGTCGTAACCTTTGCCGCATAATCAATTGCTGCTTGCACTGTATCCAAGCGGGCGATGAGAGGAGCTTTGTCTGCGGTATTCAGCGCATCAACCAAGGTGCGAGCTGCCGTCACATCTACCTGGAGCTTTGACCCTTCCGCTTTCACTACCGCTGCTGTCGCGGCAGTTACTTTTGCCGCATAATCAATCGCTGCTTGCACTGTATCCAAACGAGCGCTCAACGGCGTTTTTTCCGATGCATTGAGGGCATTCACCAAGGTGCGCGCCGCTGTAACATCTACCTGGAGTTTCGACCCTTCCGCTTTCACTACCGCTGCTGTCGCGGCAGTTACTTTTGCCGCATAATCAATCGCTGCTTGCACTGTATCCAAACGAGCGCTCAACGGTGTTTTTTCCGATGCGTTGAGGGCATTCACCAAGGTACGGGCTGCCGTAACATCTGCTTGGAGCTTCGACCCTTCTGCTTTCACTACCGCTGCTGTTGCGGCAGTTACTTTTGCCGCGTAATCAATCGCAGCTTGCACTGTATCCAAACGAGTGCTCAGCGGTGTTTTTTCCGATGCGTTGAGGGCATTCACCAAGGTACGGGCTGCCGTAACATCTGCTTGGAGCTTCGACCCTTCTGCTTTCACTACCGCTGCTGTTGCGGCAGTTACTTTTGCCGCGTAATCAATCGCAGCTTGCACTGTATCCAAACGAGCGCTCAACGGCGTTTTTTCCGATGCATTGAGGGCATTCACCAAGGTACGCGCCGCCGTAACATCTACCTGGAGCTTCGACCCTTCTGCTTTCACTACCGCTGCAGTTGCGGCAGTTACTTTTGCCGCATAATCAATTGCTGCTTGCACTGTATCCAAACGGCCTCCAAGTGTCGCCTTGTCAGATGCATTGAGAGCATTCACCAATGTACGCGCCGCCGTTACATCTGCCTGAAGTTTCGACCCTTCTGCTTTCACTACTGCTGCAGTCGCTGTCGTAACCTGTGCAGCATAGTCGATTGCCACCTGCACTATATCCAAACGGGCGTTGAGTTCACCCTTTTCCGGATCATTCAATTTACTGACAAAATTTCTGGCTGAAGTCACATCCGCTTGCAACTTAGATCCTTCCGCTTTTTCAACCGAATTCATGGCTGATCTATAAGTTAATTCATACATTAGACCTGTGACTACAACCGAAGAAACTGTACTCACATTTCCAGCAGCATCCGTTGCTCGAGCGTAAACCGTAGCATCCGCAATTAAACTAATCGGAGCAGTATATTGGGAATAAGTACTTCCATTTGTTGACCATTCTTTAATAACAGAATCAGCCGAATAGTTTATAGTTACTTTTTTAATCCCATCATAAGGTGTTGTATTATCAACGCTGAAAGTAGGTTTTGACGGAGGAATATTGTCAATTCCCGTGACGGTATATCTCCCAGTAACTGATCTCACGCCATCCGATGAATAACTG
Organism: Paenibacillus sp. FSL K6-2859; assembly: GCF_038008265.1. Taxonomy (NCBI): domain Bacteria; kingdom Bacillati; phylum Bacillota; class Bacilli; order Caryophanales; family Paenibacillaceae; genus Paenibacillus; species Paenibacillus sp. FSL K6-2859. Next base: position 116,482 of record NZ_JBBOYU010000003.1, read on the forward strand.
TATGCTTGTAATACTTGATTATTTACCACTGCATTATATGAACCAGTATAGTTACTTCCATTTACCTTGGGATTTGTTGTACCAGCTGCATAATTAATGTATACGGTCTTAGCTTTAGCTTCACCAGGATTATCTACAGAGAACGTTGGTGCTGCTGGAGGAAAAAGCATCTTTTTAGTAGTGAATGTAAAATTACTATCCTGTGCATAGTAAACCGCTTGAATTGTAATAGTTTTATCATCATTAAAAGTTACAGTTACATTCAGTATTTTATCTTGATCGTTCCATGGTGCATCCGGTAGTTGCCGAGAGTCAAGATCATCCTCAACACCATTAACTATTCTCGATACATAAGCGAGATCCGGGTCATAAATAGTTACACGATATGAATATCCATCAGGCCCAGGTACTGTGAAATTATCAGAATAGACTGTGGTTGAGCTTGCTGCCTGTGCAATGGATGGACCAAAACCCGTAATTCCCCCACCAACTGTCATTGAGCTACCGAGGATCGCTACAGAGAGGGCGAGTTTCCCAATAATAGTCCATTTACCTGTACGCGTTTTTCTTAATAGTGGTCTCATTTACTTACCTCTTTCGAAATAATTTTGTGATAAATTGTCCTTTCAGCGCCTCCCATTCGCTATGGATATAATTTTTTCTTAGTGTTTTCATCATACATACATTCTGTACACATGTAAATACATTAAAACTATATTGTAAATATTTAAATACAAAAAAAGACGCCCATATTAGGCGCCTTTTTTTGTAATATGGTCACTTTTAGTTTGTGCGACCCCAGCCGGATACGTTATCCGTTGCAGTGTCAGGAGAAATACCACTCGTTGCTGTTGCTTCCATGCCGGATAGGACAGTCTCACCAGTTGGTTTCAGATATTGAGATACCAGGAAGGTTGCACCCACTGCCAAGGCGATACCGCCCAGCATCAGCATACCATTTTCAGTTGTCAGAGAAGCGGATTGTTCGTTCAGAGCCCATTTTTTAACTTTATTAAACATTGTAAGTTTCCTCCTTAGGGAAATGTGATTGGTTTGGTTAGGCAGGTTAATTCAATCGAGGCTACCCTTCCTCTTTTAGATCCATTGTGCTGCTGCAGAGCACATTAACCGATTAGTTCGTGCGACCCCATCCTGAAACGTTATCCGTTGCAGTGTCAGGAGAAATACCACTCGTTGCTGTTGCTTCCATGCCGGAAAGTACAGTCTCACCGGTTGGTTTCAGATACTGAGACACCAGAAAGGTTGCACCCACTGCCAAGGCGATACCGCCCAGCATCAGCATGCCATTCTCAGTTGTCAGCGATGCGGATTGTTCGTTCCGTACCCACTTTTTTACTTTTTTCAACATAATTCAAACTCACCTCCAACTAAAAGTGTTAAAATATCCCAAGTCGGCTCTGGCCGACCAATCAGCTCTCACGTTGTTTCGTGCGTGCTGCTTACATTTATAATAATACGGTTTCAAAGCGGCTTTGTAAGTAACCTAATGTATACAGTTTATTATACTATAGTGTAATTAATCATTTACAGATAACGAATTCTAATTTTTTTCCAAAAAAAAAGACCCCCTTTCGGGAGCCTCAATACCTGTTTCGACTTTTCATCTATAAAAAGGTTCTTCTCGATAGATGAAATCTACTTTCAAACTTGGTAAGGTATCTGTGCTGTTCACTATATGGCAGTTTTTTTATTAGACTAATTATTTTTTGAAGATATACCTGATAAGCAACCCGATCTCCACCCGCTTCAAAACATTTTGTTCTTAAGCGATTACAGCGGAACTCAAAAGGATGAATTGCTTTTCCTATCACATCTCTCTGAAAAGAGTGAGCACCATACGCTTTGAAATAATCATCTGGATCCGTACCAGCCGGCATCGGAGCAACCTTTAATACCATTCCGAAGTTTTCATTTTGCAAGAGGGCCTTTTCAGTTGCTGATTGTCCAGGTTCATCGCCATCATAGCAGATAATAGCCTGATCAGTTACTGAAGATACTAGGCGAACTTGAGATTGCGTCATAGCTGTACCTAAAGTGGCTACACCAATTGTACATCCAGCTTGCCATGCAGCAATCACATCCATATAACCCTCAAAATAAACAATCGGTTGTCCCTCTTTATGTCCACGTAAGACACGGTTCAAATTATAAACATGTTCACCTTTTATGAAAATCGGAGTTTCTGAAGTATTTAAGTACTTCGGTTGCACTCCATCCTGAATCGTGCGTCCTCCGAAACCAACAACGCGATTTTTAATATCCTGGATTGGGAAAATTATTCGACCACGGAATCGGTCAAACATTTTCTTTTTATCATTCATATATATCAAACCACATTCTACCATGAGCTCCATATTAAAGTTCTTTGCTTTTAAAGCATCGGTAGCAAACTGAAATGAATCTGGTGCGAATCCGATTTTAAATGTTTTTATAGTTTTCATCGTTAAGCCGCGCTTCAATAAATACCGAAGAGCCAGCTTCCCTTCTTCTGTTTCTGTAAGTACACGATGATAAAGGTTCGCTATAAATTCATTCCCCTCATACATTTCGATCAACTGGTGATGCCTTTCATGACGTGGATCCACCAAATGCGCTATGTTAGTCCCAATGTACTGCTGATTCACGAGTTTAAACGCATCATATGCAGAAAACTCCGGATTGATTTTTCGATTCATTAAGAGGATAAACGTAAAAAAGTCACCCTCCACTTGGCACGAACTACATTGGAATACTTGTTGGGTCTGGTTCACTTCAAAAGTAAGTTCCTGTCCCTTTCGCTCATGAAAAGGACAGATACTTCTAAGCATATTCCCATTCCTCTGCAAGAACAGATAATCCCCGACTACATTTGAAATATCAATCTTTTCTTTTGCTTTTTGTGACCAAGCGATAATGATTTCTTCTTGTTGCTCCTTAGTGATTGCCATGTGGAAGGCTCCTCCTTTACAATTTTATCTTTTTGTCACTTTATTATGATATTTTGTTCTCATGCTGATAGCGCGAAATGATCGTATAGTTTTGTTCAGCTTGGCTCAAAAAATCATCAATAGAGAGAGTTTTATTGTCCTCGCTCCCTTGCAGCACCACATGGGTTTCAAATTCATTAATCCCAACAACAACGTAATCATCGTCACCCGAATTAATTGTTTGACCAATATATTGACTAACTTTTTTCAACTTCTTTTGATGTTCCTTATCCGGCTTTGGCCGTTCGAGAAGTTCAAGAAAATAGCCTGCAGGAAGAACTCGAATATCTCCACATCCTACTCCTTCTGACCAGAGATAGATTAAACTATTTTTTCGTAGAGCGAAAAAAAAGATCCCATTCTGACATTTAATCTTGTCTCCTCGTTTCAAAGAAAGGACTTGTTTACTCCGCTCTTTTCCTTGTTGAACCTCAACATGATAATCTTGAACGAGTTGAGGTGCAGCATTCTTTTCAAGAATTTTTTCAAAATCATTCAAAGATACGGAATATTGTTGTTTATTTGCTGAAGCTGCCAAGAGAGTACATCTATTGCCCCTCTTAATCACTTCCAACAAAAAGAATTCCTTTCCTTTTCGATTAGCAAATCGGTCCCCAGGTTCAATTCCTAACTCGACTACTTTTTTCGCTTTTTCTTCCATTTTCAATTCCCTCCATATCGATTGGTAATGTGTATAATATAGTGTCCCAAAATAGAAAGCCTGGAGCCTTTTTCGCTCCAGGCCATATTGGGGTTAGACCGCAGTTAGTACAGCCTTTGCTTGTTCTAAATAACTTTCGACTTTTTCCAGGCTTTCTAGCAGATTTTCATCCGCTTCTTGTAGCTGAAGTTTTCCTTCATCGATTACAAAAAATGCATGGTCCAAGGCTTGTTCAGCACGAGTTATAAAGTCTTGAATAGACAACTCAGCAGGCTCCAGCTCGGATAACCATTTCTCATACGCTTGCTGAGTTACATACACTTCCTCAATCTGAGCATCCAATGTAGCAGTTGTTTGCTCCTTCATACGTTTAACTTTATCTTGGCTGTTGCGGATCAATTGTGCTTTCCGCTCAATGCTATCTATTTGACCCATCCAAGCACTTTTTACAAAACCTTCTGGATTTTTACTTGTAGAGAGCAAATCTTGAAGGATATAGTATGCTGACTCTTCTGCATCCTTGGCTTTTTCAAATTCCCAGTTTAATTTGGAATTTGTTTTCATCTCTTCTAGTTGCTTAATCTGACTTTCCAGCTCCACCGGTACCAAGGTCTGTTCTACTGTCTTCTTTGCTTCGCTAGCAAGAATATCAGCGATGATCGCTTCCTTTTCATCAATAGTCGCCTCTTCTGTAATTCCATCGATGAACTCTTGCGCACCTGAATGATCAGGTCCATACAAGTTCGAACTGGACAACAGAGTCACTTTAGTGACTGCCGGGATTACGGTTTGGTTCTCTTTCTTTTTATCACTACAACCAGTGGCAATCAGACATACCATTATCATCAAGACAACGACGATTTCTTTTTTCATTTTGAGTTCCTCCATTTTTGTTTTTTATTCAAAGTACTCTTCTGAATTAGTTGTTACGAGAATGATAACCTGACTTTTCTAATTGACAACATCTGCATCGTCAACCTTCTTCTCACCTACAGGCACAAAAAAAAGAGCATCGGCCTAATTTGGCTGACACTCTTTTATAATCCCGTAGGGCTTTGCATCTTCATTTTTAAAATCACTGTTTAAATATCTCTGCCTGCATTTTGAGAACAAGAGCGGAATCAATACGCAATCCTGATCGTCATGCTAGCTGCGTTGTCATCATCAGTACGGAGCTATTGTTCAAAAATTCCGTGACGACTTACAACTTCATTCCTCTATCCTTTGGTCGATGATTTCCGCTAACCAAAGTCCACTGTGCACTATAAGATTTGCTGCCATCGTATTATAACGTTCACAGCTTAAGAGTACACTCAAAGGAATGCAAAAAAGATTTGATAAACCTAGTTTACATATTTTTGTAATAAAAGTAAATAAGAAATTTGGTCAAAACTGCTATTTCTAATTTGCATATTTACTAAGCCTACGCTTAATTTCACTTTTGGAGGTTATACTCTCGATTACCAAATTCTCCTTATCAAGCTGTCGTTGATGAATATATATACGAATGACTAGAATAGCTAGAAACAGAATAAAGCAACCGGGGATAAGAATCCTCAAGCCCACATTAACCTCACCACCCGCTTCCAGTAAACCTTGCATCCAAGTAAAAACCAACAATACGCAGATCACAAAATAGTATGAACCCTTTATTTGAGTATGCTGTTGATTTCTTTGGAGTTCTTTCCCAATCCATTTTAACTCAGTGTATGATAGGCACTTATACTTTTCTTCCATAGCAAGCTTACAATGCGGTATGTTTGAAGCTTCTTTGACTTTAGTTAATCTATTAGTGCTGATATTCGAATCCTTTTGTCTATTTCGGTCCATTGCATAACCCATAATGCTTATCATCACTATGACAAAGAAAAACAGCTTCTTGTCATTGGGATTGGATAGAAAACTCTGAAATACACTATAAACAGCTGCCAAAAATAAAACGCGAAGCACACAAATTCCTCTCAAAGACAATTTCATCACACTACCTCATAATATATTTAGCATATTTTCTTCATCACATGTAAAGCATCGTATTATGATGTTTACTTTATTGTAACCTTACGCGCTGGTGATATGGTCGAAACGGCATGTTTATAGATAAATGACTGTTGGCCACCTTTACCATTCAATACCATAGTAAAGGTATCAAAATGAGAGATTGTACCGATCAATGGTTTTCCTGATATTAAATAGACAGTGAGAGGGATCTTTCCTGCCTGACATTGAGTGAAAAAGCGATCTTGACGATCACCATGCTCCAGAATCTCCATAGGAGGAAGAATAATAGGTTTAACGGGAATAATAGAAGCTACCGCTTGTTTGTAGATAAAGTGCTGTTTTCCATTATCAAGAATTAGTAGAGTGAAACTATCGTATTCCGTAAGATGTCCATTTATTGGTACCCCATTCTTCAGATAGATCCGGAGTAGCGTACGGTCCTTTCGACACTGATTTAAAAAATGGTCCTGAATAATTGGTTTATTATGCTTCATAAATCTTCCTCCTCCAATACCATACTGGTATATTAATTTGATGGTCTGATTATCATAGTATGGGATTACCAAATGACAACTCAGTTCGGAGGATATAATGATTCACCTAGTAGGGAGGAGGACATTTACGCTCAAAAACCCATTTCTATTCCTTGCTTCGCTATTTCACCCATGTGATGTCGCTAAGCTGAGCGCACAGAAAAAAGCCTCTCATACAGGTGTATAATAGGCTTTTGATGAATGGGATATTAGAGTGGGTTTTCGGTTTTACGAGATTAGCCCCATTTTTTAGACTTGTTCTAGTTTACTATGTTTTTTTCGATTTATAACTTCTCCAGGTATTAATTAGTAGAACCCACATTTGAATGTTCAATACATTTAATAATCCAATTGTCGCTATGATCGCAGCATATTGAATATCACGTAAAATTAAAAGAGTTGAAACAAAGAGGACAAAAAAAGCAGCTATTGGATACATGATTTTATTCATAATTTCAATCCCACTTCCTGAAATTTTATTGGACTTAGAAAAGGAGGAACCTAAGGTACCTTCTCTTATTTTCAAAATCCTAGTTTTCTGTACAAGCTATTAGGATATTCAAAATATCGTATCCATCCAGAAGTTTGACCCTTCTTAGGAAAACCGAGAGATTAATTTATTATATTGTGTGACATCTAGCAATTGTTGATGTAGCCGGTCTAAGAGATCACTTTCAACACAAGAACTCTCACCTAATATATCTTGAAATTCATGAAGGAATATCGCTGCTACTATGATCATCTCAGCATCATCATTTAAATGGTTTAAATGGTCAATATAAACTCGTAAGCCCTTCATAAATGATGGAAGGTCTGCTTCTGAACAATATATGAGCATCTGCCCCGACGTGCCATACTGTGATTGGTCAATATTATCTATAAAACAAGCAGACTCAAGTTCTATTTGAAATTGCTCCGCCCAATATTTCCAATGCAACATCTCATACTCGAATATATAATGTTGTTCGGATTTTCGATTTCCACCAAGACGAATTAGGTGATGATCCAGTTCAACTTTTTTTAAATAGTATTCTGTGAGCACATCTTCATACTGTCTGCCATCTGTTATGAGAATTCCCTCACTATTGTTCAAAAACAGTAGCATATCTTGGTATCGTTTCATTAAAGCTTCGCATATCTGAATCCAGCGCGGTATATACGTGCAATTTATTGAAACGGGAATGTTATGCTCTATGTTTAAAGCAGTTTCCTGAAAATACAAAGCCTGGGCCCGCTCCTTTAAATAATCTTCCACCTCACGCTCACTGCGGTAATTTTCCAGTGATACGATTTTATTTTTTTTCATAGTGTAGCTCACCTTCTTCCTTCTATACACTATACTGGAGTGCATTATTCCAATGATTCTATAATAAAACATTAATATACCAATGGGCTTTACGAAACATAAATAGTGGGTTATGGATTCATCTGTCTTTGTATATCTTCCTTTGCCCTGTAAAAAAGTTTCCCTCCTTCTTTTTTCACTTCACACCAATTCATTTCAAAAGATCTTAAAGCATTTGAGACTGATGATTTTGGAGCAGCATAATGTCTATGCGCTTCACAGTGATCTAAAATCTCTTGAATTTCTATCCATCCATAATTACGAAAGCCCCCGTGAACAGATCTCAAATTATCGGCATCTCTCACGCTTATTAAATGATTTCTAATCCCATTCATCAAAAGTTTGTAAGGAGTCTGTATGTGAGGACCGTTATCCCCTCCAACATGTAACTTATATTCTGGTCTCAATACACTGTCCCACTTTATATTGTGATATGGAGCGGGACGATTAAATCTCGCAGGAAGAGACATGCTTACGAAATCATTCTGAATTTCAAGCAATCCTATCCCTTCTCTATTTAATAAATCTCTTGCTATTCTAGGTATGGGTGTCTTTCTTTTAGGAATTCCAATGTAAACATAATGGAAATACGCTTTTCGGTCTACAGCCTGACTTAATAACTCAAAAGAAAGCTGCACTTTCAACTCCACATTCAGTACTGCCATCCCATGCCGACCGACTATGTCCGCTCGACCACCGACACCAGTCACCTCTGCATATACATCCCATTCCCGCTCCTCTAGCCAGCTTTTGACCGGTTCAAAGAGATCTGTTTCTCTCATTACCTATACTCCTTTACTTATTAATCAAGATCGACATGACAGCAGGTGTTTACTTCTATCTGTGCTTGTCCGAGACATCGACTCTTCGTGTGACCTTTTCAAATCAAGTAACATCTGATTTTGGACGATGGTTTTAAGCTTAAAAATCATTTTTTTCAGTACAAAGCCGCCAAGCATGACCTGCAAAGTTATACAATCGCCTTTACGGTCTGGATTCGGACGTACACCGCCTTCTCGTGTCCGTATACCTGGTCCTTGCTTTAACCGAATACCGAGCTTTCCGTCGCGCATGACGTTAAATTCTGTTATTCGCGAAATACATTCGCCATTGATGAATCCGCCTCCATAAAATGTTTCTCCAGAAAATTGCTCACGAGAAACCATGTCCATAATTGCACCAAACTCACACATGCCAATGTAGTGCTTCAGAATACCGGTGCGTTTTGATGATTCTTTATTGAAAGTCAGAATGGTTATGACAATTTTATGCCGCTCATTATCTCCATCTTCTTGGTCATGAAAAGAAAGTAGGTCGAATTGTATTTTCAAGTCATTTTCGCCTTCTCTAAGCTTTATAAACTCGTGATGAAGCATTATCTCATGTCTGTCTAGTTCTGCCTTAGGTTTCTGAATGACATGTGGAATGCTTAATGAATGATTAGTCCTGGTCTTCTCACTCGGCTTATTATTCGCAATATCCAATCTGTCCAAGTTATCTCTGTTCTTTAATGATACAACCTTCGGTCTTTCGTCTTGATTGGAAAGGGGTTGAACTGCCTTGTTGGAAACCTGTTCTCTTGGCTTATCATCTGGCTGCCTGCGGAACATTCCTTCAAAACGGGCTTGTTGTTCATCCATAGATGGTATTCCAAGCTTTTCAGGATAGTTATGTTGACCGGTTATTACGGATGATTTGTTGTCAACATTACCAAATGATGCTACTGAAGAGGATCCAAACTGTCTCGTTCTTCGATATGTTTCTAACATAGTACACATCCTTTCGATCGCAGAAAACAATATCATTCATTGCCAATGCTACAATTATCCTAACCTGAGTTTTAATAATTACAAGGTGGTCAATGTTAGCGATCAGCAATAGGAGAATCAAATGAGATAACTATGAGTAATGCTAGTAATTTTCTCGATGCCACTTCCAATCCCTTTTATGAATTCATGGATCCTCAGACTGACTCCCAACGGAATGGTCTACCCTCTTGACGACTAATGTTTTCATCTTCGAATGAAAGTAAATGAGGCACCAGCTCTAAACCATATTCTTGTCGTATGACATCCAAGTTCTTTCCGATCAGCTCCTCGCGAAAAACTTCTTTTGCATAGGCATCTATCACTGGCTGGATCTTCCTTTCCCATACTAGATGATCAGGGACCTGAATCGTAACTCGATTACATAGCTCTCTCGGCTTAGGTTTAACTGGGTAGTATTGATGCCCCACCTTCCGAACTAACCGTTGTTCGATTTTCAAAATTGCCATCTAACTAACCTCCTCCTGTTCTTGTCGTTATTAATAAAAAAAGAGCACCTACAGGGTGCTCCTAGAATACCATTCTCACCAGCTTGTTCTTCCAGTTGTAATGCCAGGTTACTAAATAAACCATTTACTTTTAATCCGCTTCTGTTTTCTTTTAATATCAAACTTAGGATATTCGGTATTCCAGTTTTCTTTTTCGCCTTCATTCACCATTATAGGTCTATGGATAATCTCAAGTTTGGGTCCTAGAGTGACTTCGGTAAGGTCCTTAACCTCCCAATTACTTTCATTACCGGCTACTCGAATGACAAGCTCCGCAAATGACGCAACGATAGAGGGAATAAGATTTTCCATTCCTGGTGAGTTAGGCAGAGTAGGTTTCATCATCAAATTGACTAGACGATCAACTGTGTGTTCAGAATCTCTTGCTACGAAAGTGGTGATACTTCCTTGGAGGTGTTGCATAACCCCATCAATATAATCTTCTACTTCTCCACCTCGCAGCTCAGACAAAAGGATACGATTGGAATTCATCGATATAGCGGCTTTCATTAATTTTTGCTTGTCTTCTCGACTTGTGGCACTCCAAATAGGTGTCATCATCCTATCTATTTCAAGAGCCCGTTCATCCTGCAGGACAATGACTTTTTCGGAGAGGGGAATTTGGTTTCCGAGTATAGCCAATAAAGGTAATTTTGCATCTACCCGCTCCCCAATAATAATCATGTTTACCTGTGAACGGAGAGCAACTTCTAAAAAATGCGCTGTTCTGTTAGAAAGATGTCCCTTCATGAGAATTGATTCAATATGATGTATTGGTTGTGTCAAAAGAATTAACCTCACTTTCAAAATATTATAAGTGCAACAACCTCTGTCTTTTGATTGAAGCGGGCTGTGAAACACGTTGGGTCACTGGCGACGACGCAGCATTAGCCACAACGGCCTGAGAAAGATATTGGGCAAATGTAGGCTGGTTCCGATTATAGGCCAAAATAGGTGAAGCTGGTGCCTTTCGATCAACGATAAGATGCGGTTCCAATCGCATAGAAATGTCCCTTTCAAAATCACACAATCGATATGATCGAAGTGTAATCTATAAATTTATGTATAAACCCTCAAAAGATATATCACTTACTGGATAGGAGATATGTCCTCTAATTCGGAATTATTGATACGGATAGTATTTTTGTGATCCGTATCATACAGAATAAAATCGGTAATATTACAGAGCAAAATTGTTCCATAAACTGTGACGGGTAATTGGTTATCCTTTTTATAGATAACCCTCATCATTTTTTGCTCTTCAGATAATGCAACAGATTGCATAGACATTCTCCTTCGTTATAGATCGTTATAGGCAGGAATAACTACTTCACGAGTTTTATTGTACACGTTTGAATACAGAAATTAAATACTTTTTTTTCTACAAAGGTTATGTTTTTATAAAGACTATTTAATGTGACTAATGTGACCGTCGTTACCAGTGAACCGAATGGGTCCCAGCAGGTATCAGAATCACCAAATGCATGTTCTGTATGGGCTTACTCTGTCGCGCCCACCGGAAAGACCTACTGCAAATCCACAAGGCTTTTAATCAGGAGCGGGAGCTACTGGGGATCGTTCCTATAGGTCACAGGCTTTGGTGATAACAATTAAACCATCATTCTAAAGAACCAGGCTTGCTTGCTGCAGGTGATTGTTCCTGCTGTCAGAGAGATCTGACAGAGAAGGAGAAGGCATTAGGAGCACAAACTGCAGATACAAGCGCTTCCGGCCAAGGACATTGGTGTGTTAAACAAATATAGACTTTAAACAAAGGTACCAAGATCTTGAAGCTTTCATGGAAGCCACTATCATCTCCACATCAGTCTCAAACTTTATTTTCTTCTGATATTTAACGAAAATAGAAAATGAAAAATAATCCCCATTCTATTTTCAGAATGGGGATTAGATAATGTGTGAAGTAATGTGGATCACACTCCTATCATGAACAAATATAACAATTGATTTTGAATTACCCTATTAATATAACCGCTTTATCTAGTGCACCGGAAGCTCCAAATCCCGTATGATAACCAATTTTTTTACCCATACCTTCAGCCAAATCTCGAGCTGTGTTCATAGACATATGGTTAATAGCACCCTCCATAATAACTACTCCATCTGCCTTCCTAATAATACTTTCCAGTACTTTCTTTCTGGAGCGTTTGGTTTCTCCTGTATGATGTAGTACCTGGAGTCCCCTCTTTTTTCCTAATTTAATTAGTGTATCGGTTTGGGTTCCCCCAATAATAGCCACTGTTTTCATGATATCTTTAATCATAATAATTCCTCCTTGATATGGATTCATTCAGATATTTAAGGGTGAACCGGCTTATCTATCAGTTCTAGAATCATAATAAACCAGCTTCTCTAAATGACAAGCTCATACCTGAAGAAAGAAGCCTTGAGCAGCGGGCCAGTGCTGTTCAAGGCTTCTTTCCTTACTGATTAAAGATGAATTCATTTGGGTGTCTTAATTATAGCTAGAAGGAAAAGTACCGTACAGTATTCTTATGTATACTTTTCTTCGATTTAGATTCATTATTCACAGCTTATTTGAGCGAATAAAAGACAATCGATAATTACTGATTAATTTCTGCTTATAAACACGAAGATTGTCCGTGCTTCGCAATTACGCTAGTTAATCCAACCAAAAAAAGAGAGTAGGTCTATTGGACCTACTCATACCCCTAGATAGTTTCATTTTATGCGAAAGCGGGAACTGCACTTTTGGATAAAAAGATACTTGCATAATTTAATGTGGCTTGCTGCTCGAAAGTAGATGGATTCTCATGTAGCCCCATTAGCGTATCGTCTTCATCATATAGAAAAATATCAAAACAGCCGATTGCGCGTGCAACTACAGATTGTTTTTGCATCTCATTGATTTTCCCTGTAACGATAAGTGTTTTTCTACCATAAGCCTTGATAACCCATGCGATATGTCCTGCCAATTCGACATGATCATTGGTTATAATTCTGATAGACTCATTCTCCGCAATAGTGTATACATCCGTTGTATTATGCGTCTCAATCATTAGTTTCGCCAGTTTTACGGTTGTCTCCAGCATGCTAGTCGCTCACTCACTCTCTACTCCTAAATTTGCTCTGTAAAGGGTATAAATTGATCTCCTGCAGAATAAGCAGGCCGCTCAGTTTTCCTCATAGGTAAATTGTACCATGCTCATACCCAGGTTTGTATCACTTTCCGTCAGGATAAGATAATTTCTGTCTACACTAAATGACACTAAACATCATAAAAAGAGTTCTTGCCTTATTCGACTTTTTTTTCTTTTTTTCGACTGAATAATTGTTAATGTGATATACAATATATTCTATTTCTATAAAATCATTGTTATTTTCATGATAATGTCCATTTTGTTCTTATCTTCTATTTATCCTTATATATCCAGTTATTTCTCCTGGTTAATATTCATCTGGATGAATGTCATTTCAGCTCGTCTGAAAATAATTAAAAACTGAATCTTTGGTCCCGCTATTCCCTACTAAGGTCTAATAACATCTTCTTTTGAGTTGATACTGAAAAGTAAATCAGATACATATTTCTTGTTCACAGGTATCCGGTCATTATTATCGAATATAATTTCCACTCCACGGATTTCTTCAATTCGTCTTATGTTAACTATAAGATGACGTCCTACTCGCTTAAAATTGTTACTAACCAGATAGCTCTCATATTGATTCATTGTAATTCTAGAGGGATGAAGAGCCTTCTCCGTTTTTACCAGTGATGTTTTTTTAGATGAATCGGTTTCAATGTACATTATCTCTATAGACATGACCTGTTCAATAGTCGAATCAATAATAGGGACTATTTTCCCGCCACTCTTTAAAAATCGATCTATCTGCAAAGCTTTTTGCAGTTGGATGATACATTTATTCAGCCTCTCAAATGTAAACGGCTTCTGCAAGACATCGATGACACCCAAATCGTAAGTTGATTGGACATCAATATGTTCCTGATCCGTAAGAAAGATTGCTGGAAGTTCAATACCACGATAAGGCATTCGCATATAGGCGTCTGCACCACTCACACCATTGCCAAGACTCATATCAATAATTAGAGCATCGATTTCTCCATACATCTGTGTAACTTGATTCATCAACTCACTACTGTCCCGGGCCACCCCAACTACTTCTACTCGTGGTATGCGTGCTAGCGATGAAATGAGTGTTTCTAATTGTTCTTCGTCATATTCTGCAACTAATACTTTATATACAGGCAGCACCATAGATGTATATCCTCCCTTATGTAACATTAGTGCTATTGGTTTCACGAGTATTTAACTGCAATTTACCTTGTTCCAATTCTTGTCGCATTTTTGAAAAGTTTTTTTGGGCAATGTTTGCTCGTTTACTATAGTTGTCTGGATTGCTTTCGAAAAAGACACATCCTTCGTGAGAGTCAAATACCTTAACCTTTGAGAGATTCACAAAATTACTGTTATCCATCCTAGCAAATGTCATTTCCTTGATGAAATCACTTTCCATTAAGTCCGCTAGCATCGACACAGAGCTGTATGTCTTACCATTTTTATGATGATATAAGATCACTCTCTTGTTGGTTTCAATATATAGACAGTCCTCGAGCGAAATGTTGGTCAATTGTCCGGGTAAATCCGGATCCTTTACTAGGGCTAATAATGTCACTTATGAAAACACCTCACTTATTTTACATACATGGATTAAAACGACAATCTCATAATAACATTCATACACCTCTACTTTCATCACTATCTGCATTTTATTCTTTTATTTACATCACTTATTGCTTGTGATAACATATCTTGCCGAAATGACTCCAATAAAAAAAACCTATCTCAGAAGAGATAGGTTCTATACTTTAGGTAAATGATTTAACCAGGACCTGAGCATTTTCGCTAGATTTCCAGATACATTAGCTCTGCTCTTATTTTTGAACAAAACCTGTGACCATGTCGGATCAAAGGCAACCACACGTGATTGATTTACCACAAAAGGTCTGTCGGTTTGAGCAAAACCATCCAGATGAGCATAATCCGTAATAGTATGCAGCATTTGAAACTTTCCGTTTGGAGTAAATGCCCAGACTCGATTATCTATGAACTCAAAAAATTCGATGTCCTCAAGAGCAACATAATCAACAGATAAAGAGTGGCCATCTTTTCGCAGTACTGGGAATACAATTTTTTCTGATTCACCCAATTGAATTCATCCCTTTTTCATTAGTATTTTAATCTTTGTTTGGTACATCAGTAGTAAATAACCACCATTTTTGCGTTGTCGCTAATCTTGCCGAACCAAACATCATGATTTTGGTAGCTGAAGAAGCTATCATCTTCTTGATAATCAAATTTTCTCACCACCTTTCTTATTCGATGTGAATGGAATTATCGTTATAGCTTGAAACATAAAGATATTGATTATTACTGAGTTCCCCCATAACATACTTCCAACAACCAGTAAGACGGAAATTAACTTATATCGTACTTTGTGACTTTCTATTCCTTTCACAAGATCGTTCGAAGGATTAGGTGCAAATAAAAAGATAATACCGAGCGTTACCAAATGGAATAACCATTCTAGGAGTACCCCTACAGAAAATATAGTTGCTCCATAAGCTGCTATGACAGTGACAAGAATACATCCTTCCGGCGACTTTAAATGAAAACCACCGGAAAATCTCCTTAAAACTGCCAAGCTTATGATAGCGGTAAACATACCACTCAATTCCCCGCTCGCAATGCCAAGAAATATGGATACTACAATAACTCCTGTATTCGTGAGTAAATGAAGCATAAAAAACATCATATGACTTTCTGAATATTGATTTTCATCAGTATACTTGATGGTCCATTTCACTATTTTCTGTGCAAGCAACTCTATCATGTTATAAAAATTCCTTTTTAAAAACCAACCTTAAGATATACACCAATAATATTAAAAGTGTTAAGCCGCTGATTTCGATTAATGTATCTAGTCTAAAGTGAATAGCAATTAAAGATAGCATGAAAGCTCCAATGATACACACTGCTGCTATAAATATTCTTTTGTTAATCCCAATTAATTCTACTGGTTCCTTCGGATCATATGGAACAAACGTCACGCCCCAATGAAATCGATTCATGAGGAAGGCAAGGATAAATCCGATAATAACAGTTCCACCCTGGAGTAGTAATGCACCACTGCTGAGACCGTCTTGAGTTAAGAACTGTACACCCTGACTGCGCGTTATTAACCAATAAACAACAAACTGTATACCCGAATACAAAGCCAAAGCGCCGGCAGCTACAATAATGACCGAATAAATCCACCCGATACTAAATATCATGCGAAGTGCCAGGATCATTAGAATAATCTGGAGCAGAGTATCCCACCCAGTAAGCCCAAAATCTCTCATTTTAAAAGAGATATAAGATAGGATTACTCCAATCAAAACGATTTGATCTAGCTTCTTGCGAAAAGAAATACGAAATAGCAACAATGAGAGAGACAAGATCATTACTATCTCAAGTGTAGAAAATACTATTGAAAGAAAAACCATCCATCCTGCATTCATTAACTTGCTCCCTACTATCTATTTCCTTTTGGATATTGAAAGACCCATTAGAGATCTCCTAATTATTATATCGTCATAAACTTCTTCTTTTTTATGCATTTATTTTAGTATAGTCTCCTAGCAAATTACTGCATTCAGCCCCCCGATCTCTTCATCAAGATTTGATCAATTGGTAACAGATGGTGCATGATAAAACAAGATTAATTTTCCAAGAATACTACGACCTCCATATATATTACCTTACTACAAAAAAACACCAGCACAAGTATCATGCTGGTGTTTTTCATTACTTTTGGGTAGCAGCAGACCAATATAGTTCTCCTAGAGGAGCCTCGACATTTAGCTGCATACTAAACAGATTCGATTGAACATTGAATTTCTCACCTAAGATATTAAAAGTATAGTTACCGCTTTTGACAACAGAAGTAGCTGGAATCTTAATTTGTGCAAGCGCTAAGTCATTGCTTTCTTTGGTATATCCTCGTGCGATTTCAATACCGCTTGGATCCATCACCTTCACTAGATATTTACCTTCTTTTGAGTAGAAGGGTAAAGCGGCTTTAATGATTACCTGGTCCGCTTTATATTCTCTAAATAAGCCTACGCTTACCTTATTGTTACCAATACCAGCAATTGGAGGAGCGGCTTGCGTCGCAGTTACAGTGAATGAAAGTGCCTTAGAACGACTCGTTGTTTTCCATGTGTCGTGTATGGATTCAATCAACACCTTATAGTTTCCGGCAGGAAGTTCATCTGTAATAATTTTATTTTTATCTTTAAGGTTAAATCCTTTTTTCTGAATTTGAACTCCACTAGAATTGTAAACATAATAGAAATTGCTTTTCGTGGCTACATCCGACGTGATTTCAGCATAGCCTTTAACATTAACAGTTAGGCTAGTTATTGAAGGTTCAATTGGTTTCGGATCTTCCTTGACATTACTCACCTCAATAAGTTCACTAATTTCTTGACTAATGTTCCCGTATTTTACTGCTTGAGCGGTAACTTTATATTTCTCTTTTGCGATTTCGTTCCGCTTCAAAGAAAACGTACTAGAAAAGTATTGGTTATTTTTATCCGTAACCTTAACTTCTTTAATTAGGCCACCGTTCGGTTTGTATAGACGGAAATAGATTACCGTCTCGTCGCCCGGTATCGGATTTGCATACGCAGTCAGTTTTACCGAATCCTTTGAAAGTTCAGTTCCCAGTGAAAGTCCACTCGGTGTAGTTGGGAAGAACATGTCATTAGTGATAACAATTGAACGACCCTCTGTTTTCTGAGTTGCCTTTGTCGTACCATCATAGGATTCCCCCCTTACAATATAATCTCCAGGAACGAGTCCTTTAAATATATTTTTTCCATTCTTACCCGCTTCCTGGCGGATAACAGTTTTGTTTTTACTCACATCAAATACGGTTACAAAAAGCGTATTCGGACCTTGAGTTTCAGTAGAGATGACTCCATCGACATTGACCTCTACAGACTGGGCAAGTACCTTTGTTGCAGCTGCCATTGCCTTACCGCTAGTTTTGAAAACCGATGTTCCGTTTAGCGGTAAAAACACAAGGATAATGGCTAGACTCAGAGCAGCACACTTTCTTAAGTACATTTGTTTTTTTGTCACTTCAATTACCTCCAATTTTGTTATTCACCCATAAAAGAAAAACAAGCAGCCAAAATTTAGGCTGCTTGTAGTAATGTTTATATTATTGTTGAATATTAAAATGTGTGGTTCTCTGTCGCTGTTCACTGAATCGCATCCTTACACTTCTGTTTATCTAAACAGAAGTGAAGCGGGTCCACTCCAGTCGGATCGTCCACTACATGGATAATTACATTTTCACTCTTACAGTAATCGCATTTACCAATTTTAATTTCTGTATGATTATTACTTGGATTTAATTCTACTAAATGAATTCCGGCTTTCCACCTGGTGATGTGAATGGGTACTGAAAGTGCATTGGCAGTTTCTATAATTGATCCGTCAAGATCAATGACTTTTATTGTCGTTCCCCTCATCATATGCCACTGAACAATGCACTCTGGATCACCAATAGTTCTAGGCTTTTCAAAATTGATACCGGCAATATGAATATCTAACAGTTTCAGTACATGGCAGACTGCATAATACTGATGGTTCATAGAATCCTTCTCAAGTCCCTCTTGAATTAATTCTTTACAATAGCTAGCTACTGAGATGAGACCTTCCGGAGATACCTCTACTACTGAATCGTTTTTTATTGATAAGCGCATACCAGAAGCCTCCTAATTGTTATTAGGCTTTATATCTACCAAGTATCGTGAACCTTCCATCTTCTTTAAAGATTCTTGCCCATTCCGAGAAAGAAATTCTCTCTAATTCACCATATGTAAATACACAACATTGTTCTCTTTCGAAGTCTCCATTGATAATTGTTCACCTTGACGAGCTGCATCGAAAAACTCTCTGGTATCCGTCATCCATAGACCATACTTCTTCACAACCAATTGGAACTCTTCGATATCATGTCCACAGATCTGAAGAACTGGCCGTTTATCATTTTTATTTAATTTCGGACTACCATGTTTGTCCGTTGGGACGAGGTAGTGACATAATTCATGAGTGACTAAAGCTTCCTTCATCCGATCATCTAAAAATTGCCAGGCATTCTTGTTTATGATGATAACAGCTTCAGCCTTGGTTTCATAACGTTCTAGTGCAGTAAGGACCTTGGCTCGCCCTAATATTTGTCTCCCCTTTGAATTCCAATTTCCAGTACGGAAGCGGGCAATAATATTACAGTTTTTTAAATCTTTGAATTCATTTTCTGACTTTAAAATCCTTTGTATGATCATAATCACTTCATCTGCCTGCTCATAGGATCCTGACATTATGGTGTATACCTCCTCTTTTACTTTTTATTGGCTTATCCGCCTAACCAACAAAGGATGAGGATAACGGAGTCATTTCTCTACTGATCAAATCTTTACATTCCCTAAGCCATGACATCGGAGTCTTCCCTTCATTTAGAAAGAACTCTGAAGCATGTGAGAGTATAAAATTGTTTTTATCCTGTTCGCTCATTTTTGTTTCAAGTGCTAGATCAATCATTCCTACAACAAACGTCAGATAAGACTCATCAAACTCTGTAAATTCTTTGCCGAATGGTTCATCACGAAAGATCTGTAAATCAAAATTGTAAATTGAACTTAATACTTGTGCTGCATTATGTACACGCTCGCCGACTATAAAAGATAAATTCTTCTTCATAAAAAAATCGCCCCCATAAAAGTAATAATGAAATACCATCCGATCGATCGAAAAAATACTAACTAGATAAGCCGCCGCGATATATTAAGCAGCTCTTCACTCTCACTCACTGAACAAACGAAAAAGCAGCCCTTCAAAAGAAAGGCTGCTTTTTGATATTGCCCATATTTGGGCTATTTTGAAAATCATTTTTTGGGATGGCCATAAATTGCCAGATGTATCGAGTTCCTTTGTCATCTTCAATAGGAATTCTC
Source organism: Paenibacillus sp. FSL K6-2859 (assembly GCF_038008265.1). Lineage (NCBI taxonomy): Bacteria > Bacillati > Bacillota > Bacilli > Caryophanales > Paenibacillaceae > Paenibacillus > Paenibacillus sp. FSL K6-2859. Next base: position 136,386 of record NZ_JBBOYU010000003.1, read on the forward strand.
GTTTACTCAGATAGCCGGTTACTCTGATGATTCACGGCTAACCTACAAAGATCCAGAAAGCAATTTACAATCATGACTATGTGGATCATCCAATAGCCGCCCAAGTTCTTTGGGTGAGATTAACCTTCAACAATTGCTGAATCATTAATCCGGCGCCGCCGTCATGAATATGAGATGATTATAGCAAAGAGGCTAGGTATTTTGCAAGTTTGATCTTTTTTACTTATTGTTCGTTATGTAAGGATAACTGTATGTGCGTATACTTATTATTTCTTGAAATGTTTTATATTTAAAATCTCTTCTTTCTTTTCGTGCCATAACTCCATATTTTTTTCCATATCAATACTGAATATTCTTTCTGTCATTGGATTCTTTTCCATAGTTACTGATAGTTCATTAATAAGTTGACCACAGAAAATGAGATACGGCGTTGCACCTTTATAATCAGAATCTTGGTATAAACGAAGCTGAACATAAGCACAGGCGATCTGCATCACTTCCGGAGGCATTCTGGTAACTAAATAATAATCAATGCCCTTGATTTCATAGGTGTAGGTTTCATGTAAATCATACAAACTAGGTAAGGTATCTATCCACTTGATCAAATTTGATCGAGTATCCTTTCTACGCTGCTGTGACTTATAAGAAGTCGCTGTGGGAATATTGCACATGAGCATGAATTCCTCCTTTCGTTAGTTTCCTTTCGGCCCATCTCATTCAAAATTAAAAATGCCTACCTTCATAAACACCAGTATTATCTTTATTTAGTTGTTTAAAGACTAATAATCCCAATATGGATACACTTGTATCTAATATTAAATAATATGTCTTTTTTATCTAGCGAACAAGCTTTTTTGGTACTTTCTTCCTAAATTATTACTTGATATCATATTCAAAAGTCATTCAACTCATTAACTATAGGCTTCAAATCTTCTAATAAAATCCAAAACCCATGCGGGCCTTCATTTATGCGAATTCCATCAATGCCATAATCAGAATGCTCTAATAACCAGGGAATCGATTCTTTTGTATCTAGTTGAACATAATATGCTTCCGCTTTTTCTTGTAAAACACCTTCAAAGCTGTTGTTCACTTGTTCTGGACTAGTGTACAAAAACAACCAAACCTTACCATTAATCTTGCCGGCATAAGCACGTGATCTATCAACTGTGCTCATGAGTAGGTACAGGTTCGGCTGCTGCAGAACCTCATTTACTAATTTCTTAAATGCTTCTTCTGTGCCAGTGTCATTAGCTTCTATAGACAATAAGTTAAATCTCATAGTCTGATCCCTCCATTTTTTAAATACCCTTTTAAAATTCCTTTTGATAATATTTTATTTTCATTATTGAACGGGATTTGTCTTTTGTTACTGATCGAGCCGGCAGCAAAATTTCGGCATCACTTTTGTAACGTGCTGGCTATACCACCCCACCATATAGCGCGACAGGAGCGGGAGCGGCATCCGGTTTATCCGGCTGCCGCTAATGGTCATATCTGAAACTCCTGTATTTCTTCTGATACGTGCTGAATGCAACACCCCACCATATAGCGCGACAGGAGCGGGAGCGGCATCCGGTTTATCCGGCTGCCGCTAATGGTCATATCTGAAACTCCTGTATTTCTTCTGATACGTGCTGAATGCAACACCCCACCATCATAGCGCGACAGGAGCGGGAGCGGCATCCGGTTTATCCGGCTGCCGCTAATGGTCATATCTGAAACTCCTGTTTCTTCTGATACGTGCTGGCTACAACACCCCACCATCATATCGTGCAACAGGAGCGGGAGAAGTTTTATCTGAAGTGTTAGCCATCAATTTAATCTATATATAAAGTTTACTACCTTCTTCCGATAGATTTGATTTTATTAACGATGTTTTTAAAAACCCTTTTAAAGTATTATCTAAGGGAAGATCGGGCACTTGATCAAAATTCACACCAACAAATTCCACATACTCAAAGTGCTCGAATTCTTGCGCAAGCGCATCCACCATGCCCTCCCATGTTAGTACGATTACTTTTTTCCCATCTTGCCGATAATCTGCTGGGCTATAGCGTTTTAGCTTCCTTAAAACTCCCGTTCCTGTCATCGCGTACTCAACGATATATTTGGGTTCCCCATTATGAAGAACGGTATACGGAAAAACCCCCTTCTGGTTAAACCGTACAGGTCCGATCTTTTCAAACATCTTTTCTTGGCTTCTTTCTGTCCCCAATTTTTTCAGAAGATACATTCCGGTCTGAAAAGGGAGCAACATCACATTACTACGAAAATGATGCATTTCTTTTCTGATTATTCTTTCAAAATCCTCATACTGTTCATCTGGTTTATTCAACATAATTAGGACATGATCGATCTGAAGCATCTTTTTAACTTCTGTGATTAAGCTGTTCATCATTTTCTCAGTGGCATATTGCTCTATTGCATATATAGCGATCGTTTTCTTACCATCTGGTGTTATAAGGCAGCCGTTAATATGTGAATTTCGATCAAGAGCAAATGTCGCTTTCGTTTCTCTGCTATCCTTCATTTGATATCCGAAGGGGGTAAGCTGAACAAGAATGTCATTAACTAAAAGCACCTGCGCCATCCTTCGTCCTTCGAGTCGAAGTCTTTCCTGGTTTCTATTATATTCGTCAATAATGCCATATTCCTTCAGAGCCTCAAGTGCCTTTATTTTGATAAAGTACACGGAGGAAGACTTCCTTCCATCTTCCTTTACAATAGCTTTATCCTCGAGAAAACCGGAATGTTTTAAGACATATAATCGTTTATATACATAATTCCTCCTTTCATTTTCTCGGAAGAATAGTTCGTGTATTTGAGGCACATTTAGCGCTCGAAATTTATAGAGCACATAGAACAGTTCTAAATCTCTTTCCGTCAAAGTTATGTTAGGTCTATCTACCACTTATCCTCTCCCCTTCCATTTGACTTCACTTGAAGCGGGTATTCTATTTTATGCTCTTGGAGCTTCTGTTCTCGGTTAAGTACTGCTGGTCATACCTGCAACCTTCGATGGAGGGCTGCCTATACATACCGCCCTCCATTTGTGTTTCCAAGTATGTATATGGCGAGATTCAAAAATCCCTTATATGGCATGGTTTCATGCTATTTTTGGTGGAAAGAATGTATTTGTATATTTTATGGAGGAATACAAAACACATTTTGATTGATACAAAAGGAATTTATTCATAATAAAACACTTATGACAGGTAAAAACGGAGAGGTAAAAATAGCTTTGGTTTCTAAAACCATTGTTTTTACCCCTGTTCTTTCTCCTGTTCTTTCTTTTTTCCTAAGTGATTCTACTGTCTTTTTGAATTGATAAGAAAACTTCAGATGCATATCTTTCAGGCGCCAAAAATACTTCAGTATGTGCATTTCCTTTGTCATAAAGGCCCTTTTCTGCAAACGAGAGGTGAGTCCAGGAATCTTTTAGTAAGAGTCCAGAAGATCTAAATGCATCCATAACATATTTTCTCCCTCTGTTATCAAGATCGCTTTCGATCAAATTGGGAAAACAATGAACTATATAAATAAAAGATTCCTCAAAAGGGTGGTTTTTTTCCAGCCCTCTTTCCTGCAATAGAGCGAATATTTTCATCCCAAGTTCAGCTTTGTAATCCCTTATTTCTTTTCTAACTTCTCTTAATTGCCTATTTGCCTGATCGTAAATAGGCAGCAAACCAGGTAAGGAGAAATGGAATATCCATGCCTGCCTATCTTCAGTCCAATAGATCCGCAAATCCCCCTCTTCAGGAGGTTTTATACCAAGTTCCAAACGCATAATAATCACCCTTCTCAACTCTAAAAAGAGATCTTATTCCCCTAAAAAGTACATCACTTCGTCATTAATTAGTGTCTTATTCTGAGACTCGGTTGCTTGCTCCGATACCTCGTTTTCTGGCGGAGTCAATGGACTTTTTAATGTAATCTTTGTTGTTTCAGTACTCTTATCATTGATCAGATTAAAACCGGATTGAGTAGCTGCGCGTCGTTCAATTTTCTGTAGAATTTCATTTAGTTTCAACTCTATCCTCAATTCCAAAGAATCTAGACGTGAGACTATATGATTAATGTCTTCTTTTTTTTCGAAAAAATCGATTGCTTCACGTATGTAGGCACTTCTCGTACCCATCTTCATCCCCTTTAAATGGGTCAATTGGTCATCGTCACAGCGAAATGTTACATGTTTGTTTTTCCCCTCCGGCACACTTCTCCCTCCTTTGAATTTGTGTTACAACGTTATCTTTTACACAAAATGATGTGTCACAAATGTTATTAAAGCCAATTGAAATGTGTCACAAACGTTATTAAAGTCAATTGAAAATTGTTATTCTAACTTATTGTGTTACTTTTGTGTTACACCTTAATTGGATATATACAATTGTTTCTCTCTTTCTCTGTTTTCTTTATATTCCTGTAAGCGGCCATAGATGAGGTAGCCCAATGCATCTGCAAATTGGTGGTCCTCGACAATTTCTTGATTATGGTGGAATCCTAATATTCGTTCTTCAAGATCTCCAGGTCCACCACCGCATATAAACGCAGTATGGATGAAATCTTTTTGACTTCCCCACTTCGTTTTGATCGTATCCAGGTTGATCTGGGCGACAATATCTTTTGCTCTTTTAATGTCGTTTTTAAGATCAAAGTATTTACCTTTATAATTAATTCCGCCCGATTTTAAGATCGGTTCAACTTGGGGTAAATTTAATCTTGCTCCGGATTGCTCATAAAATGCTTGTTCAACTATCTTTCGAATCTCCACCATTCCCACTCCTTCATCAGAGCTGAACGACATGTCACCAAGTGGTTTAAATTTTTCTCCTGCTTCGAAAACTATAACATCGAGCGTATAGAAGCCCATATTGATTACAGCCAGTTTCAGTCCCTGTTGAAGAAGGTCTTTGCGCGTTGGTACCCCATGGATATTCATCAAACAGGAGTAAATGCTCGCGCCCCCCTGGAGGTACACTGTTGCCTTTTCAAAACCAATTGTATATTCCGTCCCCTCAAATTTACCGGCTTTATGCTGCACCTTGCCTTTGAATTCACGTAAGTAATTTTCAAATTGCACTTTTTGAGTTTTATAAAAATCAAGCGGTAAACCAGTTATAAGATGCAAGGGTTGATCTACCCCCACTGTTAACATGCTTGTAGCCGTTGCAATTAATTGTGTTGTCGTTGGGTGATCAATTTTGTTCTTATCAAAGGCATAAGCTGCTTTCGTTGACGATAAAGCAAGTTCCCCTACAAAAATTTCCTTTTTTGAACCATCTGGCATTGTGACAACGACATGGATGTCTGTATCTTGATTTTCTACCCCAAAGGCATCGTTAAGGTCTCGAGAATACGGTGGTGCTACCAAACTTCTAATAAGTACGCGCTCTCCTCGTTCATTAACTCCTTTCACCCATCCATAACCAATATCGAGCCCAATCTTAAAATATTTCAGCATTTTGAAATTAGTCATCTCACTATCCCCTTCCATTAATCTTAGTTCGGTGCTTCTAACCAAAAACAAAAAAAACGAACAGGTGCCGTTAATCCTGTTCGTTTTAAGGTGGATTATGATATTTTCTATGCATCATGTTTCTGTCTGAATGAGCTTTTCCTCACTCTTCAGGTTTTCATAAAACCCAAGGAAATCCATCATTGTTTCCGGCTTTACACTAACGCTGAGCGTTATGATGTTCCCTTCTTTTTTAAAAGTCATAAATTTGTACAAACGAGTTACATTCATAATAAATTTATTGGTATCCGCTGCTTTTGTATGTACGATATATTTCTTAGAGAATTCAATACCGCGGATTTCCCCGTCATGTCTTTTGAGATGAAAATCATCATTCCATGTGGCCAAAAGAGTTTCAAGATTAAACTCCGAAAATGCATTACTCATTTTGAGATTCCTCCTTTTCAATCACGTGAGTCACAATCTCATTTACATCATCTTGATCTTTTTCATATAACCAGAAGACATGCTTCAAGAGATATAAATCAGATACCTCAACTATATTTCTTCCTCGGACAACTGCTGCAGCCCTCAATAAATTGAGTGAATTACGTAGTCTACGATCTGAAGGAAAAATCTCCTTTTTAAAAAGCTGATCTCTCATTTTGATGATCATATCAATTATCAACTCAGGTACCTGGACTTTTTTCATCTCTAATCTTAATTGCTTAATGTCCTCCAAAGTTATGGATCCTAAAACTTCATCCGAAGATTTAGGCTTTTGGGTTAATAACCCTCTTAAATTATCAGATTCTTTGATATAGTCGATTCGTATCCGCACAAGAAAACGGTCATATAAAGCCTGAATATCCTCGTCTTTCGGGTATGAATTCGTAGCACCAAACAATGAAATTAATGGGACCTTGGTAGAAATGTTATTTTGTATAAATGTCCTCTCATTCATTATCTCTAGAAGGCTGTTGAGGGTGTCACCAGTGGCTCGCAACGTTTCATCCAAGAAAGCTAGGTCAGCTTCAGGGAGCTTGTTTTGTGTAAGGCGTATATACTCTCCATACTCCATCCTGTAGGGTTCATACGGACCAAGAATTTCATCGATTTTAGTTTCTTTATTCATTGTCCACTTAAAAAGTTTTACTTCTCGGATAAAGTCGCAAATGTCATCTAGCACGGATGACTTAGCTGCGCCTGGAGGACCAATAAGGAGCATATGCTCGGCAGCAATTAGGGAAACAAGAGAGCAAAAAATTATTTCACTACGTTCATAATATTTCTCATTTAAATATGCATCGATGTAATTTATTTGTTGTATGACATTTGAAATGTTCATGAATCAATTCTCACCATCTTTCTATAATGAATCTATCGACGATTGGCCAGTGCACGTTCAGCAATTTGGACGAACTGATCTGTGGTAATCGTAGGTGTAACAAACAAAGTGGATCCAAGTGTATCAATTACCCAACGTGCTAACTGAGTTTTTCCTTCAATCCCTAACTTCATATATATATGTTGAAGATGCTTTTGTACATTTACTTCCGTCATAAACATAATAGCAGCTATTTCTCTCCGCGCTTTTCCTTCAAGAGTCAACCAGAGAACTTCCCTTTGCCTTTCTTTTAACTCACAACGAAACATTGGTTCTTCTAAAGCTTTTCTGATCACTTCATTACTTGTCATTCCACTCGCCTCCCTTTTCTTTTCAAAAAAAAAAAGCCTCTGTACGAGGCCAGATTTGTATTTCTAATGAATTGTTAAATCAACGAATAATAGTAGGAAATAAAAAGAAAACAGAAGAGTTAAATTCACTCTTCTGCCAAGGTTATTCGTGGTAAATTCACTTCCCCCGAAACCACTGAAGTTTCGATAAATTAATTGTACAACATTACTGTACACAGGTCAATACAGATATATAATCTTTTATATTAATGGATCTCAGAAGACTTTATCGATGAAGCTCCTAAAGATAATCGCGTAGACTCTGACATTGACTCTTGCATTGATTTTCCAAATACACCGAATGCTTTTACTCGATAATTACTAGAAAGAGAAAAAGAAACGGTACCAGGTGCTTTTACGATACCATTACTGTATGAAATGCTCCAGTCCGCTGGATCAATCCCCATTGCTGCCATTTTCTTTGATATATCCTCTTCTGCCTGTGCTGTCATTCCTCCACTTTCAGACATTGTTTCTACTGCAAAATCTGTTAATTCATGTGCTTTCCATTGCCAGTTAGCGTAAGTTATCATATCCGGCACAAAGAGAGTAAAAAATGAAAATACCATAATCCACAATAGTTTTTCTGGAGTCTGCAATTTAATCTTCCTTTCATCATAAAATTACATATTACATTAATAGAAAAAAAACGGCCAAAATTAGGCCGCTTTTAAAATTGGTTGTGATTTATTTTTGGCAATTGGAAGTGTTGTTCATATTATTAAATCATCCCCTTAGGAACAATACCAGAGCATAGCCACTTGCTCACAGTCTGGTATAGACCCACGGTTCTACCATTATTTAATAAAATCATAAATCAGTTCCGCAGCTTTTGCCGGTTGTTTCATGCTCCATGTGTGCGTTTCGCCAGGGATCGTAACCAACTTCGCTTTTTTAATGGTAGAAGCCATCAATTGTGCATTCGCATACGGTGCGGATTGGTCTCCATCACCGTGAATGATAAGCGTCTTCTGTGTGATCTTGTTCAGATCATTAACAATATTAAATCCGATTAGTGCTTGAATATCCCCGAGTGATGTTTCTTTTGCAGGAATCAAGTTTGGAAACCACATATGGAATTCAGCTTGTTGTTCCGGTGTAGTGTTTACGGCATAATCATCTTCAATCATGCCAGGGTACATTTTATTAAATTCTTCCCCTGTATAACCACTTAGGAATCCGAAGTGCTTCCATTCTGGTGAAGTACTAATCAGTACAACCTTTTCCAAGCCTTCAATATTTCTAACAGCTAACTTTTGGGCTGCAGAGCCTCCCATAGAAATACCGACTATCACTACTTCATTCGCGAAATCTCCGGATTCTCTGCCTTGTTCCACAAATTCAGCTACAACATCAGCCATATCGTTCACACTGCTTAATACTGGACCTTTAGAAAGTCCATGGGCAGGTAGATCAATTTGTACAATTTGTGCTTTCTCGAATTTTTTTCCTAATTCTTCAGCCAATGAATCAGTGGACAATAGGTTAGCAGATGCCCCATGAATCAATAAAAATGTGCGATCTGGATGCTTAGCTTTGCTAACGGAATCACGAACCTTATAAGAAATATTTTGCTCACCAATTTGGACTGACTTGATTACCGCTTTACGTTCTAAATTATTGGAACCCGTGTTGTTTTCTTCTGCAGAGGCGCTACTAGTGCTAAGTGAAGTTGGTGCCAAAATTACCGCTAACGGAGCTATAAAATTCTTCTTCTTAAACATGATAAAACCTCCAAATAGTTTGATTAAGTTTGTCATCTTTTTTTAGTAAAAATACTTTGTAATGAAACACTTTAAGGGTTGCCTCGGATGAGTTGTCGTAAAAAAACTCATTTTACCATTTCTGATTTTAGCTTATATCATAGCTCCCATACTCTTGACGAAGGCTACGCCAATTATCGCGATTGGAAGAAGAAGTACAAAAGCATAAACACCTGAACTAATAAGCTGTAAACGAGCAGGTCTCTCTTTGATAATCTTTCTTTGATTCTGTATACGCATTTCTCGCATTAATACCGACTGTCTGTTAAAAATCTGATTTGCTTCTTTTTTAGACATATCCATCGCCTGTTTCATGGCGAAAACAAATCGTTTCGCCGCCCCAATGCCTACATTCTCAGCAAATCGGTTTAATGCTTGTTGTTCAGTCATAATATCTAAATCATTAGACAGTCTTTCACAATCAAGCCGTAGCACGTCTGGGGATTGTTCAGTAGCACGTTTAATGGCTTCATAAGGTGTTAACCCTGCAGAAAATAATAATATAAGCAATTCGATGAAATCTGGTAGATAAATACTCGCTTGTTTCTCTTTGTAGGCTACCGCTTTCTTAAGCCGATTTACGGGATATCGATAAAATACAAAGCCTGCAACTACCGCGAAAAACAAAAGCACGGTTGAACCGCTAAAAATACCAAATAGGGACAAGCCAACCATTGCAATACCACCTAACATCAGCTGTTGTGCTGCAATATCTTCAGGTGCTTCTTTCCAACCGACCCTATATAACATTTTTTCAAGTACGTCTTTCTGGTTATGAGACAGTTTGACTTTCCTTTTCGCAGCGCCCTCCATCATTTCAGCTACTTGTTTCCAGGTAGCCTGCTTACCGTTAGTTACATATGCTTGTGAACGATATTTCTTCTCAGATACAAAAATCGAAGCAAAAGCCCAATAAAGAACTAATAGAAAGAGCAAAGCAATCACGTATTGAAGCATCCTCTATTCCTCCCGAATTATTATTTACTAATCAACCATTATTACATCTTGGTCATTTTGTTAACTTTATGGAAGGACCATAAGATGTACAGAAACATTGCAGCAATCAGAACTTGTCCTGCTGGAAGCTTCATTAAATCGTTGTATTGCTCTGCTTGTACGAATCTAAAAAACAAAACAATGAGGATAGCAATCCCTACATTCATTCGATGTGATTGGCGCTGCTGGGTACATTCAACGCGATCTTCTTCCTTTAGGACACGCTTACTCATAATGACCTCAGCCACCTTCTTCATTGTATCGCTAGCATCCCCTCCGGCCTTCTCAACCACAAGAAGCACAGCAGCAAATACCTTGAATTCACTTACAGGAATTTTTTCATACAACTCGTCTAACAAGATTTCTAAAGAGCGCCCTGTTTTATATTCAACCATTAACATTTCCCACTGACTCCTAAGTGGATCCTGAAGACTTTCCGTTGCCCTATCCATTGCCGTTGTTAAGTTGCGAGTAATTGCATAACTTGAACTTACTGCTTCGATTAAAATTTCAACTTGTTCTTCTGACTGATCTTCAAATTGTTGCTTTCGTGTGTTCAAGTAAAACCAAGATAACCATGGACCTCCAATCGCTCCACAAAACATGACCAAAGGTGCCTTCATTAATACTCCTACAAGAAATCCTATCAGCATGCTTCCATATAATATTAACGGTGCTTTGCTACCTACTTTCCATCCAATTTCTTCTGCCTCTCTCTCAAAATCTGCTACGGAAATGAAGCGTAGAAATCCGAATCTTGACTTCTTATCTTTCTCCACTTGAACTTCAATGTGAGATTCTTCCTGTTCTGTTTTAAGCATGGCCCATGAACGATACTTTCTAGCAGGCATGCTCTTCTGAATTACAATAAAGAGAATAATAAATAGAATACCTATGGCCACATAATAAAATAGATCTTCTCTATACATGATTACGCCCCTTTCTTTGAAAAATCGTCTTCCCGCATCCACATACGTAACTCGTCTCTAGATACCCCTTTTTTTACGAGTTTTGCTATTAAAGGCTTAGAAAAAACACAATTTTCGCCCTTTATGTGTCGCCCGATAATTTTAATTTTCTGGTTTTCATCAAATTCAACATCAATATCCTCGAACTTATAAAGGTCATTTACAAGTGGTTGATTATTTTTATATCCCAAAACTTCAATAACCTCTGTGATGCGTCTAGTACCATCCACCTTTTTTTCAACATATACGATAATATCAATCGCAGTTGCTACCATTTGTCCAATAATATCCGGATCAAGTGGTAGCCCATTACGAAGAATCATTTGGAGTAGTCTCATCACTCCGTCTTTAGCGGAGTTCGCATGCAGACTGCTTAATCCACCGTCATGACCAGTATTAAGAATTTCAACCATGTCCAAAGCTTCTGCTGACCGTACTTCACCAACAATTATTCTTGATGGGTACTGACGTAACGCGTTTTTTAGTAATTTACCTAAATCAATTGTTGTTTCTGGCTTGTCAGTTAACCGGCATTCCACACTAATAAAGTGTTTTAGAGGGTAAAGCTGCTTTAACCGCAACTCTTCAGTATCCTCAATGGTAAGTGTGCGCTCCCTATCTGGTATTTCTTCGCAAAGTCTTTTAATAATTGTTGTCTTCCCTGCCCCTGTCCCTCCAACAATAAGGATATTTGCGCCTCCACGAATCAGAACCTTTAAAGAGTCGAACATTTCCTTAGTGCATAAACCAGTTTCAATCATTTTCTCTTCAGACATATTGATTGGAGGATATTTCCGAATTGTAATTGTTGTACCATTGCGAGATACTGGCGCTATTACGATATTAATACGTGTATCCGGTAAGCGTGCATCTACAATCGGAGACGCCTCGTTTACTGTAGCACCGGCCATATTCAACATCTTTTTCGCCATAGCAAGTAGGTGGTCTTCGTCGTCGAATTTCAGATTAGTAAGAGTTATTCCCAATCCAACCTTATCAATGTAAATTTCTTTTGGACCATTAATCATGATCTCTGTGATACTATTATCTTTCATCAATTCTTCAATTGGACCAAGTCCAATTATTTCGTCACACATATACTTTGCCATTTCTTTACTGCTCATCTTATCCATATTTAATTTTTGATCAATAATGATGCGCATAATTTGTTTCTCCATCACATTTCGCATTTCTTTGTCAAAGAAAGCGCGCGCAAGATCATTACCATGTTCAAGAACTAAACGTTCACGAACCTTAGTAATTGCATCAGTGTTCACAATAGCATCAATTGCTCTTTCTGCAGTTACTTTTGATCCGGTCGGGTTCTGCATTACCTCCATATACTCTTCTGTAGTTTGAAGTGCATCATAAAAGTTGTTTTGCTCATTACCCTCTACTAAAGTCTTTTCATCAACTGTGCTCAAGTTGTTTTGCTCATTACCCTCTACTAAAGCCTTTTCATCAACTGTGCTCATAATGAGAAATCTCCCTTCAAATATATTCTTACTTAATAAAAGAAAAGCCAGTGCGCCTTCAATCGCACTGGTCTTTTGAATTTTTATACTCTCTTTGTAAATCGGAATAACCTACGTGTAATGCCTTTGACTCCATTCTCTTTACCTTCTCTTGATTCTTCGAAAGGACTTTCTTTTGCAGCTGTCTTCTTTTTCTTTGGAAAACCAACATTATCAATAAAGGTACTGACGGCACTATTGAAATCATCCCCGCCTCCCTGTAGAAGGTCCAACGAACGCTCTGCCATCGTCGGATCTTCTGGAAGTATAGTGAATACTTCACGCTCCATTAGTTTTTCAATGACCTTTACCAGTGGCTGAGGTGTCCGGTTTAGAACAAGTTTGATTCGGTCATTTTCGATTTCCCGGCTAAGTCGATTTAGCTCTTTAGCTGTATACATGCAATGGGCTACTTGTCCATCAATTAATACAACTACTTCATCAGCAAGTTTCAAACTTGCCGGTGTAACAGCCATTAGCAGCTCACTAGGAACATCAATAAAGATCGCTTGAAACCCTAGTTTATCTAGAGAGTCAATAATAAATGCTGGCATATCATGTTTTAACTTTAAAGATCCCGCAAAAAAACGATCTAGGTTTTGAGAAGGTGTTAATAGAAACAAGTCCTGAGGCAGCTCCGCCACAACGTCTTGCATCTGTCTACTATCATCATACTTTTCATGCGACCAAATATTGCTGTTCAGTAAGAAGTCCTTCACATCCCTATAGTCCTCCCCCTCCTGATTCTTTGAAATCCAGGTTTCAAGGTTTCTAGTAGGATGACTCATTCCCATTGAATATGCTGTAGAAGCATGAAACAGATCTAGTTCTACTAGAGCCGTCCGAATCCCCCGACTTGCTGTTTCTGTTGCAGCTGCACGTAGAAACGTATTTACGCCCATTCCACTATCACAAGACCATCCTGTAATGACTTTACTTGTTCTTTTGTTTACCGTCTCAATACCTTCATTCACATTATTTTTTATCATTGCCCAGTCACTCCTTTATTAGCGTCGCCGATCTGCTCAATGCCTATTGTTGAACTTACGTTTGTACCTTCTATAGAAGTTTCTTTCTTCTGGATATTATTGATATCAAATTCTTTGCTTAGAATATATGGTTTAATATCGTATGGATCTTTTTCACCCAGGTCTGGAATTGTATTTTCATCAGCACTTGGCACCATAATGATGGCAGAATCTCTGAACGCATTAGATGTCGCACTGTTCAACATTCTGAATTGGTCCTCAGTAACAGCCAGTTGTACCACGGTAGGATACAATTCCTTTTTAGGAGCAACGCTTTGACCCTGAGAATTTACAGTATTGGTTGTGTTTTTAGTTGTTAAGTCTTCTGCTTTTTTGTTCTTTGTACTTATTACTTTGATGCTTCTATACATTTTTCCTGAAACCCACTGCTCTTTCGTACCAGATGTTGCATTGCTTCCTTCAACCGCTTGGAACCAAATATCTACTTTAGATCCTTCGATTACATTACCAGCAGCAATTTCAAGTAGGTTTACATTACCAGTCCAAAGCACTTGCCCAGGTTCCAATTGACGTTTAGCATAATCTAGTAATTCTTGTTCGCTGACAATCTTGTTTTGAAAAAAGTAACTGTTTTGTGAAAGTCCATATGATGCCTGTGTAAACTGACCTACTATTTTCGTCATATCCATCACAATGCCTGGAGGCAGTCCTTTTTTAGGTACATTTGTGTGTTCTATCATATCCGCAGTAATCTCGGTATGAGGGGGAATATCATTCTTAGCAAAATAAACCTGGGTCTCTTCCAGTTCTGAATTTACTCGAAACTGACTTATTGCATAAAATGAACCCACAACGATCAAAGCTGCCATTAAAGCAAGTAATTTTCTTTTCTTCATAATTTGTAATTCCTCCTGAATTTTATTGTTTTTCGTCCCAGATAAAAATGACCCTGTGACGAGGGTTATACCAAACATCATCTGCCTTGAGATACTTCATAGCCTTGGACTCACCGGGGAGAGACATTTGGGCTGCGGCATATGGAACAAGTCGTTGTACATCGTAAATCGCTGTGTATTTACTTTGTAGCGCTTTTTCTCCTGCATTCAATGTCCCATACACATAGAATTCATGATAAAAATCATTTAAATCAGTACGCGGTTTATGTTTTGTACGTATTCCTCCTTCTTCAACTGATCTCATCAGCGCAGTTTGCGTTGTATTCCTCGCTCCATCCTCAACAACAAACTTTTTTGTACCAATGTCAACAATGTCGAGCAGAAAGAAGATTAGCGAAATAAAGATCATAAACCATAAAAGCTTCGCAGGTGATTGCATTTATGACTCCTCCTATCTACCTAACCGAAGGCAGGGATAAAAAATGAAATTGTAATTCCAACTGACATTGTTATCATTACTGCTCCCGGTAAGATACGAAAATCTTTATTATCCAAACTGCTGGATGGCGCAAAAGCGTTCATGCCCGCCTTGGCCATGATATAGCCAATGGTGTTCTCAAAGATCGCTTTAACTACACGTTTAAGCCCGTATTTCCTACCAAAGCGATAAGCATCAATAAGAAATAAAATCAAAACAAGGCTAAAGAGAAATATCCTTAACGCTGATCGCATTTCATCTCTCACAAATCCCCCGTTAACTGCTAATACGTAGCAGCAAATCCCTAGACCATTAGTCATCATCATTTTAGTATCGCCAGGAGCTGTAGATCCCGCAGCCTCAAGTAATAATCCATAGAAAAGAAATGCGATACAACCCCATCCAACTGCCCATAAAACAGCAGTTCCTTGCTGTACAATAATAAGAGTTAAAAATAACAGCAAATAAAGAACATGCCATAAATTCTTTGTTATTCTCCAACGAACATCACAATACATATTGAATCCGTTGTAAACAATTAATAGAATCAAACTACTCAAAATCATTTCTCTATTTCCCTCCCTTTGAATTTCCTTCTACTCTTATAAAAAAACCTCCCTTTCGGGAGGAAGGTTTAATCTTTAGGCCAATTCCACATACTCTCATCAAAGTTATCCCAATCTATCAGTGATTGACTTTGCAATACGTCATAATTATCTTTCCACAAAGAAGTAGGTCCAGAAGGGAATAGTGGTGATGGAAAAGGTTCTTCCGGATTAATCTGTCTTACATAAAAGTCGTCCATTACCGTTCCAGAGACTGTATACTGCATAAGCACGCATTGGTGAAGAGCGTTAACTCCTTCTGCATACAAATCCACGGAAACTATAAAAGTTCCTGCTGGCATATTTAAACTGGTATAAAACGCTCTACCACCAGGATAGTAATAGTTTGTATCGTTCGGATCGTTTGATCCTGGATTTGAGCCTTCTTGGTATACCACTTCATCACCATGCTTTGCGACCCATGCTGTCGGCATCGCCCATGTAACTTCGTTACCTGCTGTCCTTATCTTTACTAGGTCAATATCCTGTAACGTCCCATCCTCTTTTGGAAAGTGTGCAACTGCTCTTGTAAGATTACCTTGACGTCCTCGATCTTCGGTATACTTGGCATCAATTGCAAATGTAAATCCTTGCCCAGCTTGTACTGTAGAACTTCCACCTTGAACAAGAGGAACATCAATACCGTTTATTTCATCTGCATTTTCCTCCACATATGACCCCGACAGGCTTGAAGATACATAGGCGTTGAAATATTCATAGTAATTCCCTTCGTTCCAATTGACACAATCACGTCCAATATAGGCTCCAGTAACAGGATGATAAATATTTTCATAACGGGAACAATACGAATAAGTTCCAGAAACACCTGTGGTTGCACCAATTGAGCAAAAGTTTCCATTTGGTGGCGTAGAACCAGTTATTTCAAATGAAGCAATTTGAGTATTATCCGCGTAGGTCGTTTCCGGATCAACTGGTTGTATATTTATTGTTGCCATCAAGTTGTATCCATTGCCTATGGCCATATTTCCGCTATTCCAATCAAAGAAAACCGTTCTTGTATCACCAGGAGATGGGAGTAGAATCGATTTAGTCTCTATAAGACTTGCATTTCCGTTGGCGTCTAGAATATACAGTCTAACGGCTGCCTGTTTCTCTCCGTTAGTATCAGAAGATAATTGTTCCCGTCCGACCACAACACGTGTGGTCACAGATGAATTCTGAGTAGCTGAACTAGCAGAAATTGTTTTCACGAAGTAATTTAAATTTTTGGACATCAGTTGATACTTTTTACTGATCTTATTATCAGTCCAAGCATTAGTCCCATCAGCTTTAGTCTCATTAACAGGCTTGTTATGATTTTTATTTATTTCTGCATCAAAATAAAGATAATTTCCGCCTGGTACAATAGGAAGAACTAGATTTGAAATCCATTTTTGTTCTCTCGGTGACAAGCTGAATTTCGCAGGCTGTGATTGTAGTGTTTGGTTAGTCCACCAGTCCAGATAAGTATCCGTGACCGTCTCTGTATAGCTCTCGTTCTCCACTAAAACCTCAAAATTCACTGAGTTACCAATTTGTGGCTTAGTCGGATTTAACCGAACCTCTTTAGCTCTTAGATTAATCTGTACGGGCCCGACTCTTACTTCCGTTCGATTATTGAGCCAATCGATCTCGTTCGTAGGTGCGTCCTTATTCGCATTAATGTTCAGTATAAGTAAGGCCGACTGAGGCGGATAAGTAATATCAAACGTTAGGCTACGCGTTTCTCCTCTCTTAAAGTTATTGATCGGAATTTTCGATACAGTATTTCCCGCCGTGTTCCAGCGCCAAGCCAAATAGGTTGATGCGATATCTTTACTCCCCTTATTCGATACATTCACAGTAACTTTGGCTGCAGTACCAGCAGTCTGGGGACTCCCAGGGGTGATTTTAACGCTTGATGGAATTATAGCCAAGTCGTTCTTATAGGTGCCTACTTTGAAATTTGTAACTGCTATACGATCGTAGGCATCACTGACGACCATGGTGAAATTCTGTACGGTACCATCCGGTGTAATAAGTGAACTCATTTCCGACATAGGAATACTACTATTGTAGTTGTACGTTCGTTTTCCAGAAGCATCAAAAATTTTATAGATATTTGGTGAAAAATCATTAAAACGTGTTTGGTCACTTGCTCCTGACATTTCTGTTGTTGAGTTCATGTAATTCAGAACGTCACCAAATGTTTTACTCCCCTTCATAATCCAGATCTTTTGCTTGTGACCTGAATAAGAATAAGTGGTAGTTGATATTTTCAGTTTACCAGTCGCTGCACTAACTAATTCACGCTGTTCACCATTACTTTCCATTCCAAATACAGCATGTATTTTGGGCCATGAAGTCACTGAATATGTCGTTTTAAAAGCCGGGTATGTGATACCACGGTTTACACCTTTTGTTGGTGTTTGCGCGATCATATCACCTTCATCCACTCCTCCACCCGAAAGACTAACAATTGAATTGAAACGAAAGAATAGATTTTCTGTTAAGTCTACTGGAGGAATTGCTCCGACATAATAAAAATTATCTGCCGATAATACGTTAGAACTTGAAGCTTTGCCATTCAGAACAGTATTTATTTTGTTTAACACATAACTTGGATTACCGCCTGCCCAATCAGCAACCTTTTTAATAGGAGTTCCTTTTTGTGTGGTATTTACATCACCATTCGGATAGTAAGGAACTAGTCTGTAACCATCACGAGCATCGAATTTATCAGCAGACTCCTGTTCAAGTATTTGAAACAAAAGGACAGGTAGATAGCTCCCTCCTGGAGTTGCATCTGCCCATGTACTAGTAATGACGTTTTTAAACCGAACATCGTCCCAAAGAGCGTAAGCCTTCCGTGATGCGAAAAGTAAATGATCTCCTTGTTCAGGACCACTTGCTCTTAAATCTCCTATCACTTGAGTTTTAACCTCTTTTGTATACGGATAGTATCTAACCCCATATTCCGGTTGAGGTGATGCTGCATCGGATTTAATAAAGGTAACAAGAAATATCAGAACAATTAAAAGAAGCGTTGTCACAAGGACACGCTTCTTTTTTAAATCTGAGGTTTGAACTATGTTCATGAATGCTTTGCCCCCCAGATAACAGCTCCGTCAGCTGAGATACTATTAACTTGTTTTGCCTCTGCACCTACATACATCGAAATACCGAACGTCCCTTTTAGCTTAAAGGTTTTTGTTTCGCCAGCCAGAACATCGACCATTGCTGAGCTCCCGTTCTCTCCGACCAAATATACGCTATAACCACTAGGAATATTATTAGGGAAGTCGATTGTGACAATCCCATCTTTCACCTGAATAGCATCCATAACTTGGTGCATAAAAGATTCACTCTTTTTGTCTATAGGCATAAAACCAATAGCACGGGACAAAATCGTATTGGTAACTGTTTGCTTCTTTACTTCCTTCAATGTAAAGTCGCCTACATTTTTATTTTCCCATCCGTGTGAAGAGCTAGAATTATTAGATGAATTTGATGCACTATCATCCGGAAACTCTGGTAGTTTAGTCGTGTCCGATGCAGTGGTTGGACGTGGCTTTACTTCATTGAACCCATGGTCAACTGCATTTTTTATGAACTGAATCGCTTCTGCTCTTGTTAGTAACTCTGCTCCCGCATAACCCTTAACACTTGGCTTGTCTGTACGCCCTTGGGACAGATCATTTGCCAGCATATAGCGAATTGCATTATCTCCAGAATAATTCACACCAGCAGCCCCGCTTACGATTTCTGCCACTCGTCCTCTGCTCAACTTTTCAGCAGTTTTTGTTGAATCATCAATGCCTTTAAGAGACCAATTATACTTTTTTGCAAACGCATAATATCCGGAATACCATTTTCCTGTTCCTACTGGATTCTGCTTTCCAACAAAGGTATTGATAAGCATGGTCAGAAATTCTGCTTCCGTTACGGTCTGATTAGGTTTAAAAGTATGGTCTTCATAACCTTGTAGTATGTTTTGTGTTACTCCCCAAGTGATCGTGTCGTGTGCCCAATACTGATCTGAAACATCATTGAATGATTCATTAGCAAACGATGCTGACGCAACAGTGACAAATGTAAGAGCAACGATGATTCCATGTCTAATTTTTTTCGAATTTCGCATTGACTAGACCTCCTCTTCTGTTCGCTTCAATTATCTTGTATTAAAGTTATCATGACTCTAACTATTTACAACTCCCCAAGAAACTTGTAGATGGGTTTTTATAAAAAAAAAAGCAGCCGGGGGGGGCCGCACTTTCATAACTTGCTACAAACAGAAGTTTATCACAATTCTGTACACAAATCAATACAGAATTTACGGATTAAAAATTGCATCTCCAAGTATCAGTTGTGTATCTAATACGTCGCTCTTAAGAGCGATTTTAATTTTTGATTTATTTCTTAAATCTAATTCAACATGAACAGGAGCATCGTTGGGGTAGATATTTTTTGTGAAATAGGATACTTCCTTCCCGTTGATCACCTCGGTAATTCTAACCTCAACTGGTGTATTCGCGTATGCAGCTTTATTAGTTGAAGTTATGGTTTTCTTTACAGCCATATATGTAGATAAGCTGGCATATGGGTTTTTAGATAGATCTATCGCCGCTCTTGCGCTACTTCCTTTGAGAATGCCTCCCTGAATAAACTGCATCGTTCCCACTTTCAAATCGGTAGGTACTTTAGTTAGCATTAATGTTTTATCAATACTTCCACCGAAATCCGTAAGAGTTGTTGGTTCTGGACTCTTTTCGTTTACTTCCTCTTTAAGTTCAGGCTGTATTGCTTCGTCTAAAGTTATGGTGCGTTTATCATTGTCCCAACCCACATCCCATCCCATATTCTCCGAAATAGCCCTTAAGGGAAGATATGTCGTGTTATCAATCGTTACTGGAGTTACTCGAAGACCCCTTGCATCCTTTAACTCTAGTTCGATTCCATCCTTTATAACTACAATTGTTTCATCTCTAGTACCAGTCACTTCATTTAATGACATAGCCGTTGTTTTATCAGATATAAGAGAAACTGCAATGCCTATTAAAGCTGTATACTGCAGGAGTTGCTTAGAAAACAATTTCATTATATCCCCTCCCATCTGAAAATCGTATATTAATATCTATATACACCGAAATAGGTTGCACCTTTTCGGTACAACCCACCCTGTCCCACAACAAATATTATACTCTAACCTTTTTATTCTGTACACAATAATATACAGTTATATAAATTTTATACCATTGCCAGTAATCCTAAGTGTTCTGCTATACCATCGTACAATTCTTTTTTCCATTTCAACGATTTTAAATCGCGATTTAATGTAGCAATAACTTGTACACCTAAAACATCACTCCATGGTAATTTCGCCCCAGTCACCTCCTGAACAACTAAACCTATTTTTCCAACATCAGCCCCCATTTTCCTTAAGCTTGAAATTTGAATATCAGCCATTCCAAGGTGCTGTTCGGTATCTTGTACAACCCAAACAGCACGAGTAGCCCACTCAATTGCTGTATGAATAATCACTGGAGAACTTTGACTTTGCAAATCTGCAATAATTGATCTCCCAGGAAATGCTCGCTGGGATCGATTCAACCATTCTTTTAATAAAGACTCATTGAATGTTTTCTTTACTGGAAATACCCACGGCGCACACAAAAATCGGTTGTTACATACCGCCATTTCTTCCATCCCTTCTTCAATATCCGAGATGTTATACTGTGGCTTAAGATTTAAACGTCCGGCAAGTTGACCATAGCTAAATGCAATCTCAGCTAATCCAATATTATTCTCTATTGAAGCTTGTGTCAGTTGGACAGCGATATTTGTCGTACCAGCACCACCTTTTGGGGAATACAGAACGACTCGATGTGGTACTGTAAACTGTATTGAACTCTGAGTATTGTCTGTAATCTTTTTACCAAGCTTGATTGTAGACGAATCAGGAAACTCCCCTGTTCCCTTTTCGAGAGTTACATTAACTTCTTGTTCGTCCTTCAGTTCTTTCCGTTCCCCGCGAATTGATCTAGGTCGAGATATACTTTTTATTTTGATTTGTATTTTTCCGACAAGAGAGCTTCCTGTAGATAAATCAGAATCCTGACTTGTTTCATTTACTTGTGTATCATCTCCTTTTTCAAAGTCGTTTTCATCCTTAGGAACATTCAAATTCGTGTTGCTTTCTTCTTTATGCTGATATATTTTTTGCCCTAACGCTTTGATGAATTTTCGGGCAGAATCTGTTATCGAGGTAGTGTTTGTTTCGTTGTCGGTGTCTGGTAGAATGTCTTCTGCAATAACCTTACCCATAACTTCTATATTCTCATAATTTGTAGTGGGGTCGGCGGCTAGGTCGCTCTGAACATTAACGTTCGTATACACACTTGCTTCTTGTGTATCAATGGAAACTTTCTTAATAAATTCCGTTTGGTTCTGGGTTCCGTCTGGGATCTCTATGGTACTAGTTGTGCTTTCTACGCTCTCCTTAACTTTTTCATTAGCTGATTCTACAAATGTTTCCGCTAGACGGTGAGCTTTATCTTTAACATTCTGATCAATATCATCCTTAGTAAGCACAGATGGGACTACTTCCGAGCTATTTGCTTTTATCGTTGCTTTTTCTGGTGCCTGATTCAATTCTTCTTTCGGAATATAATTAGCGACTTCGCTAAGGGACTTTGGAACTTTAATTAACCGTTCAATATCCGAAAGTGAGAGTGATTCTGTGCAGAGGAAGTCATAAAAGCTTTTTTTCACAAGCTTTTGCATAAACGATGTACTGGATCTTTCGAATAATAGGAATGTTAATCGTCTTCCACTTCCTTTATATTCCTCGATAAGTTGTAACATTTTCAACTCTCGTATTGTAATTGTCTCCTCATTCATTACACTTTCTTCAACAAGAATGGTATCTGCATTATTAAGGTTTTCTGCAATCTTCGCATCTTGTATATCAGACAAAGTAGCCACGACTGAAATTCCGGAAAGCCTATTTACTGCTTCAATGATAGATTTTGTTGTAGATACTAACGCCACCTTAATTCCGTTTTCACTAATCAAAGCTTTTTCTGATACGATTGGTACTTCAGATTCAGTTTCATTACTCGCTATGCTTTTTGCTTCAGAAGAACGAGAAGGTGGGGCTTCATGATTACTTACATTCAACGAGTTCAGCCATTCCTGAACTTCTGACCCAAAACCTTGTGGTTGACCTTGATATACGAGTGAAGGTATAGGCATACTTACAATATTTTTATAAAAACTGACGTTCTGGTCAATCAGCACCCCGTCCAACTTGGCTTTTTGCAAATATTCCATCGCTGCATTCCAATCTGAAATCAACGGGGAAATAGAAATTCTAGTTGAAACATGCTTTATATATCCTGAAAGCCGCTCGTAATGCTGTGGACGGCAGATAATTACTATATGCATCATTTACACCTCTTCCTGAAGAGAATTAATATCGACTTTAACAACTTCCTTATCACCAGATCTAATATTCACTAATTATTCTCCCTTCAATTATTTGTAAGGAAATCTAAATTTCAGTTCCTACTGATAAAAAAAAGCATGCCAGCCTGAGCCAGCACGCTTCTATTAAAAATAGTTTCGAATATTTTGCGTAATATCATTTACTATATTCATTAATTTAGTCATGTCACCCATAAATAGAAGCGAAGTAAAAGCAACTACCAATGAAATCCCACCTGCCGCCAAGGCTTTTTTAGAGAAAATGCCCAAAAGTAACAGAACAAAACCAAGTATAAGTGCAATAAGAAACAGGGGATAGGATATTCTTTCACCAAATTTTGATAAATCGTTCCCCATCTTCGTCATGCCTTTTCCAAACCTTTCTGAAGTTACTGGTGTAATATCAATAGCCCCTTGAGAATCACCAGTTGATTGATTGATCGATTGGTTATTAGTAACGGTTCCTGTCTGACTATCTCCTGGCGCCGCATGTGCAGGTGCACCAAAGCATAAAACAATAAACACAATCAGACTAAATACTCGAATACCTGATTTTTTCATATAACCTTTCCTTCCCTTCTCATAGTTATTATCTTTAATGATTGAATCCCCTCTAGCTCCAACGGATTTCTCACCTCCTCGAATTAGTCTAAAATCTCATGTATTCCGTAGGATCAACCTGTACGCCATTCACACGAATCTCAAAATGAAGGTGATTTCCAGTTGATCTTCCAGTAGATCCTACCCCTGCAACTTGCTCACCAGCTTTTACCTTCTGCTTGGGTTTAACCAAAACACTATTATCCAACAAATGACCGTATGCCGTTGAGAAACCATTCCCATGATCAATGATCACTAGATTCCCATACCCTGTTTGCTTGCCCACATAAGCTATCACACCATCAAGAGGAGCCTTTACAGGTGTTCCTGCGACTGCAGCTAAGTCTATTCCTTTATGATTCTTAGATTCCCCAGTAAAGGGATCTGTCCGAACAGCAAAGGGGCTTGAAATGGTATATAAACCAGAATCTACCGGAAGTGTCGCGCTTGCCCAGAGTGGGGCCGGCTTTGAGAAGAGATCTGCAAACATTAGAACATCATCTACATACCAGTCTGCATGGTTATATTGAAAGATTGCTTTCCTAGGGTCCGAATTCATACCGTTCTTGTTCAAGTAATTTGCAGTGGAAAATATCGCGTCCCAAATATTCCAAGGGTCTGCTTTACCATCACCATCAGCATCCACACCATAACCGCCTCCTGATCGAATAACTTCAAGATTGGTAATGTCTAAATCAGTAGATACTAGACCATTACCGACATTGTAAGTCCATCCAACCCATGTAGCCGGCATAAATTGGGTATGACCTATTGCACCGGCAGATGAAACCATCGTTGGTTCAGTTGAAAAGACTGTCTCGACTCGATGAATTGCAGCAAGGTAATACCACGGTACGCCATACTTGGCTTGAGCTGCCTCATAAATAGGAAGAAACTCAGCTGGTACCTGAGCGCTTACATAACCGCTCCCGCCAAGTTGCGCAGCTCCGGGAGGAAATAAAAATTCAGAGAAATTCGGATCATAAGCTTTCGCAATTTCAATTACTAAATCCGTATCATCCTTACTTAGTCCGTTGTCGACTACGTATGTCGTCAGCCGATCACTTGATCTTGGAGTAGTGATAATCTGACTGATAACCTCTCTAGTTACTGTTGTGGTATCAGGTGCTGTACCTGTAGTTTGCGTTTGCGATTTATAAGTCAAGGTAACAACTTCATTGAATTTATCAACTTTAGAAAGAAGTTTGGATTCATAATTTTTCGTTGAACATTTAATCTTGGGAGCGGTGACTGTAGTATCAACAATTTCTCCCTCTTCTCCTTCAACCACTGGTGGAGTTACAGCTTTACACTCCGTTACTTCTGTGGTGGTTGTTTTCCATGAAAATCTTGGTCCAAGCGCTTTATAAGTTTTCTCAGGATCAGGATTACGATGTATTCCATCTCCAGTATAAGGATCTCCGATTAAGCGATCCGCCCCAGCAATTAAGGCCCAGCTCACATTGTAAGATTTCGCCTGTTCAAATTGACTAAGAGAAAAAGGTCCAGCTTCTTTTGATCCAAAACTCATATCAGCTGCTGAACCTAGTCCATTTTCGGACAATTTCTTATACTGCTCAATGAGTTTCTTGTCTTTTTCCAAGTCCCATTCTGTATCACCATCATCCAAAGCGAAAATAGAAGGTGATCCGGTCGCTACCCGAGTTTCATTTGGCTTATCTAAAAATATTGAGAGAAATGCAGAACATAAAATCACAATTAATAAGATACCTAGTATCCATGGACCAGCTACAGCCAATATTTTGAGTACTACTTGTTTCAGTAATTTCTTTCCGACCTGTTTTAAAACGTGCTTTATAAGATGTTTTGCTGCTTGCATGCCCCGCTGCAGCATACTCTCAAGGTCCATCAGTAATAGCACCTCCTATCTAAATAAAAAAAGACCCAATCTGTCTTAGCAGATTGGATCCTTCTGTACTGTCTAAAATAGCCTTTTTACTTAGCCTTATAAATCTGTTTCCTGTCCACTTGGAGAATTATCATTCTTAAAAGCACCCTAAACAGCGAAGGCACATTATCTTAATTGGAATGACCTCCATCACTTACCTGTCCTTTCACCCCTTCTGAAATAGTTCGAGAAGGACCTGCAGACTGTACTGGGGGATTCACAACTCTAGAAGAATCTTGACCAATTGATGGAATAGAACCATTATTATATGATCCTGAGTTACTATTGTGTCCTGAACCCACAGCCCCTGTGTCGTTATTTCTGACAGGTCCGCCTGTTAGAGTCCTTTTGCTAGTTGAAAGCTGCGAATTATCAGTATTTGAGCTTGTTGGCCCTTGTGTACTACGCGGATCTGAAAGGTCTGGGGTTCGATTACTTACAGAACCGGATACGCTAGAAGAGCGTTCCACACCATTCGGAATTGGAGCTGATCCTTGAACATTATGAGAACTTGGAATGTTAGCTGCTCCATTACCAGAAGGACTGGTAATGCTTCCTTGAGGTCCTGAATCTTCACTCCCAACCCCCCTGTCTCCGAAACTAAACCCCATTCCCTCTCCACCCATGCCACCAGATCCTGGACTTTCCAGCGGTGGAATGGGACCGTAATCAAAGGACGAAGCCATTCCACTCCCACCGCTATGCCCCTCAAGCGAACCTGATGGATTCATAGGGGAAGGAAACGTAGGGAACATGTTTTTATCTTGCGTTCGATTAACCATGACTCCACTGTTATCTGCTAGAGGAGTATGAACTATTCCAGGCAATTCAAGTGGGCCTCTCCCTGGAGACATACCCACACCTGCAGGTAATGCTAATAGCGGATCCCCACTTTTTGGTGGAAGCGCTAAAGGGTGGGGAGCGGGTTCTACTTGTGTTATTGGATTATCTTTTCGATATTCGCGCCAACCAGCGATTCCTTCTTTTAAAGCTCCACCCGCTGCTCCAACGTGTTGCTTCATAAATCCCGCGCTTTTTGCCCCTAGAGAAGCTCCAACAAATCCTCCGCCAAAGTTTCCAGTTAGGGCTGAGCCCGCTATAAACCCTGCAGCACCCAGTATTGCTGTGGGTGCTCCCTTAAGAGCCTTATTTGCACCAGATTTAAGACCACTCGACATTTTTGAAGATGTAGATCCTATGGCGTACGCTGCCCCTCCCTTTAATCCTCTGGAGGCTGTAGCTGCTCGCAATCCACTATTAAAACTTTGCCCATCATTTCCAGATTCTCCTGCAAAGTCGAAACCAGACTCTATCCCTTGGCCAGCGCTGCTCCCAGCACCGTTCATCGAATATCCAGGAACAGCGCCACTATTCATACCATTAAAAGAAGGAGCATTAAGAGCTCCATTATTCATTCCGTTAAAAGAAGGAGCATTTAGAGCTCCAGCATTATTAATAGCTTGATTTAATCCTGAAGACAACCCAGCTCCTGCCATAGCACCCGCACCACCTGCAATGGATGATGAATTTTTACCAATACCATTCGCGCCTAAATTCAGCATGTTACCACCACCATTATTTCCAAAACCACCACTTATACCTTTGACCATCATTGTCATAGCTGCAAGTGTTCCTCCACCCAAACCTCCTTTAACTGTACCACCCCCAGGAGCTCCGAATAACAAACGTATAAGGCTGGTTAGTGTAGGCATTCCTATCAGAAAAGCAAAGAGTACCCAGAAGTTTGCATCATTCACAAGTACAGCCACAAAGAGAGCATATCCAAGAGCATGACCTGCTTGAATAAATACCTGTGAAGCCAATTCTCTAAACCACAGATCCATCGCTTTTTGGTTCCCAGGAAATATACTCGCATAAGATACCCAAGGAAAGATAACCATTAAAAATAAGAGAGTTACCATACGCATTGCGTATTGATAATTCATCATACCGATACAAACAGCCATAACCAAATAAAGAATGGCTACTGGGAGGCTTGTTACACCTTCTACAGCAACTATTCCAAGTAAGTCAAATTGCGAAACATCCCATCCTGTTGCTCTATATAACCCATCGATGG
Source organism: Paenibacillus sp. FSL K6-2859 (assembly GCF_038008265.1). Lineage (NCBI taxonomy): Bacteria > Bacillati > Bacillota > Bacilli > Caryophanales > Paenibacillaceae > Paenibacillus > Paenibacillus sp. FSL K6-2859. The sequence continues at coordinate 163,846 of NZ_JBBOYU010000003.1, forward strand.
CAAAAAGGACGATCACTTTGTTTGGGAAAAACACGATTTGAAATAGATATCCAGCAAGATACAATCCTAGAAAATAGAAGATTAAGCCGCGTGTCATACCACCAAGTGTAGACTGTCCTTGGAAGGTGTTTCCTTTATACATGTAAATAAATGCCCATGCTAAAACTGCTATAACAGCCAAATAAGCACTTACACCAATGAATGAACTATAGAAATCATTAAGGACATTGAATACCCCAACATCAAATGTATTTAATATAAGACTTGGATTATCCTGATTGAAAATTAGTTCGTTATAATCTTTCAAACTCAGTACATGAATAAGAAAATCTGTGAATCCTGTAAAGAGTTTGGCCAGCGTCTTCTCCAAATAAGAAGGATCCTTACCTTCATTACTGAATGATTCTCCAAGCATTTGGTCTTTCAGAGAATCCATCTTATTTTCCGATTCAGTTTGATTGCTTTTATTCCCTTCAGCATAGGCATGCTGTACCGATATGGTCGATACAGTAAAACCGATTAAAAGGAGAATGACAAAGAGAAATGCCGGCAACCGTCTTCGCTTCCGCATCTCAGCCACTTAATCACACTCCCTTAACCGCTTCCGCATAGTCATTAGGATTTGTTGTATATAACCAATATTCATTATCAGTCGCCTGCATTTGTACAATTGTAGACTCTTCATCTACTTTCAGTATACCAACACCACTGTTTGCTTTTAGGAGAAAAGCGGCTTCACCTGAAGCAAGATTGAACTTTCCTTGGACGGCTTCGATATCAATTGCTTCTTGACGCAGTAGGAGTTTAGTAGGTGCGTTTTTCAGAATACCCATTCCTTCAGGCTTTCTCAGGAAAACTTCGAACCCTTGAGTTACCGCGCACATGGAAACATTTAGTTTCCGACCACGTCGATATGAATTCTCCAACCATTTTGCTTCTTCTTCTTCCTCCATCATAAGTTGTGACTCATCGACAACAATTCGTTTTTTCTGAGTACGGTCTTTTTTTGCGAATTTCTCCCATATCCATTTTGTTGAAACGAAAATTCCAAGAGGTTTCATCCATTCTTCTTCGAGGTCTGCAACAGAAATACCGTAAGCACTAGCACTGCCAATAGAGAAAGTAGATTGTCCATCAAAAATGGCTTTCGATGGGTCACCCCCTTCTCGGGTAAACAGTTTGACAACACCCCAGATTGGTTCCAGCTCTTTATATTCCAGCATAAGTTTATAGTGGTCATATAAAGTTGGAGATGGCTTCTGTACCCAAACTCCGTCTTTTAACTCATATAAACTACTCGGGTCCTCATTTATTTTAAAATCTCGATACAACTGCAATATACTTTCATATACCTTAACCTTTACCTGTCCAGTCAGAGCCTCTGGGCTAACAATACGTATCATTTTAAAAATGAACGCCTGCACAGCTTTATAGCACTCATCCATGATAACCTTGACTACGCCATGCTCGTCCTCTTCCTCCGCTACATCATAGAGATTTATGCGCTGGTAGCCTTCTGACTTTGGAGATAACTCTGCGTATGCTCCACCCATGGCTAACACCGTGTTTTTATATTCACGATCCGGATCTACAATTGCTGTTTTTATTCCTTGGGCTGCGCTTCGTCGTGTAAGAATTTTAATAGCGAATGATTTACCAGAACCAGACCTCCCAAACACGACCATATTCTGGTTAGTTAAACGCCTGTCCCACCCATTATAAAAAACAGGACGACGATACTGGTCAAAGCCCAAGATAACACCGGTTCGATGCGATAATCCACCGTATCCATAAATGAAAAAGTCAGCTACATTACTCGTTTCCATATCCATCATATTTTCTGAAATAAGTGCTTTATCACCGATGCCGAGCGATGCACGCCACATCTCCAGCTGTCTTGTATCAGCTGATTGAAATTTCACCCCAATTCCACCAAGCCTTTTAATAATCGTTCGGCTTAATCTACGAAGCATCTCAGGAGTCTGACTGGCAACACTCATGATTACTGAGGTTTTGAACAATTTCTCTTCGTTGATCCGAAGACGTGACATTTTCGCATTCAGATCGTATAACTCTTGTCGGATGTTCCCTTGCTTTGCCGGATTCCGTTCCTGTTCCAGTTCAGCTTGCAATATCGCCACTCGATTGGCCAGCCGATTCATTTCTATGCTAGCCTCAGCAGGTTCTATTACTATAGTTAAGTCCACATCCCCATCGCCTTCTGCAAGCATGATAGGATCAAGCATGCCTATCCATGTAGTGCGTCCAGTGAACTTCATGTACCATGAGCGAATATAACGAGCTCCTAAAGTATTATCACCGATTTCTAGCCAATAATCTGTTGCTTTGTTTTCACCAGGTAGACGTTCTATCATGGAAGGAGGCGCTATAAGCTGCTTTTCATGTTCCGTAAATCCCTCTTCGACTATAAATTTCTGTTCAGCCGGTACGGTATTTGTCTGTCTCTTTTTGAAGAACCACTTCACTGTGCAGACGCTCCTTTCGTATAGTGCATTTTACTAAACGAATGTAGTGTTTCGTTTTCTTCAGCAGTACGATTGATCATTTCTTCCAGTGTGATCAAACTTGATATTTCACGATTTCCAGACCGATAAAGATACTTCAGCACTTCTTTACGGTCCATTAAATTAGTTGACATTCCGATACTTCGCAATGCACCCTCACAGATCCTTGTACTATTTGTTAGCTCTTGACGAGCTGTATCAATATCCTGAGATGAATTTTTAGCACTATTTTTCCGTAAAATATCATTCAAAAGAGGATTAGAAAACTCTGCCTCCATATCGTTTAAATATCGATTATCAGTTTCCAAAAAAACGTAATAATACCTGTCAGAGATTTGGTTTCTTTCCAAATATGCTGTAAACATCAATCTTTGTTCTTCGACATATTCAATATTATTAACATCCCCCGTGTCCGTCGCTTCTGCAGCGAGTTCTTCAAAATAATCTTCAAGTTTGTAAGGATGGCTCTCAGTTTTAAATCTTAAGGGATGTGGAATAGCATTAATAAAATCTCGAAATGTACTCCATATGATTTTTTGCTCAATAGTTGATTTCAAAACAAATGATATTGGGAGCACTTCAATCATGTAAAAATAGCGATCGTCTTCGGTATAGATTAATCCATCTGAATCAACTTTTTTAACCGTAAACCAATCTGCAGCTTTAGTTTTCTTCAATCCTTTCTTTTTCCTCTTCCCGCTAAAATGTAGCCATAGATATACTGCAACCAGTCCAGCGACCAGAAGGTAATCCGTCATTTTGTGTATCCTCCCTTATTTCCATATTCATCTCTAATCAAAAAAAGGCTCGCCTGTATGGCGAGCCTTTTTTCTTCCCTTTATAAATTCTCTGCCGAGTGAACAAGGGAGTGACTTGACAGTGTTAATGTCATTTTGTAACATCACAAAAATTTACGCTTTCTAATTCGGCAATGAATATAATTAAAAATAAACTTGTGAAGCGACAAACCTGTTCTTGGATGTTTGATGTGTGCAAAAGCTAAGCAAATTAAGAACGGAATGAGATGAAAAATATATCCGAATGGACCAATACCAGGAATCGGACTTATAATCCCCCCCAATTTCATAGTTATCAACCCTCCGAGCGCCCACCATCCAACTTGTGGGTAGGTCAAACTATAAATGACTGTGCTCTTTTCGTTACTCTTAAAGGCCAATAAATGTTGTTCTCCATACATAAGATGGCCTCCCTATTTTTTTGGCGCCGCTGCTGTCCCAGGATCCACAGGAGTCGAATCTGGAATAATGCCGTAAACAACACCGACAATTTTATCTGCGAGAATTACCAATACAACTGCCCCGATAGTCCACTTAATTCTTTCTTTCCCTGCTTGGATCTTCTGTGAATCCCCGTTCGCAGTCAAAAAGAGGATACCAGCCCAGACAATAAATGCAACAGCTAGAAAACCTACACAATATCGAAAATACTCAACAGCCTTTGTAGATCCACCCTTAATTGTTTCCTTTAGTGCATCACCATTTGTTGGATTGAGTGTTGTGGCGTGTGCGACTGCTGCAAAAGTAAAGCATACTACCATTACCAAAAACAGTTCAAACCAAAATCGCTTTGTCTTTAAAATTCCCATTCTATTATCCTCCATGTCAAAGTGTTATTGGCCCAGTTTCCTAAATTAAATTCATCATCAAAATCCCAAGTCACCCCCTACCCTAAAAAAAAACTTCTCTCTATGAAAGAGAGAAGTCTATTTTCTATTCTCAAATTATTTTATGTAACATCTCGATTCAACCTGAAATAGAATTTTCTATAGATTGAATTACAGAAAGGCAAAGCCAAAAGAAATAAAATTATTCGGATTCCATCGTGATCATTTTGGTATAAAAAAAACATACTACCAACCAGTAAATATAAAATACATGTAAAATAAATGCTCCGAACAATAGCTAATCCCACACTTATATCTCTACCTGTTATTATCTTTTTTAAAGACTCAATCAAAATGACAATAGTAATTGAAGGAACAAACATTAGCAGATATATGCCAATATAGTCTATATCCAGTCTACTCACAGCCAGCAATCCAACTATAAGAAGTACACGGTTGTAAATCCGATCTATCAATGTCGTTACTCTAAATCCATTCCATGTATCTCCGTACATAACAAATTGTTTTAGCCATCGTATACAAAAAGACTTGTAATGAGAGTTTGGGTATCTAATGATCTTTCGCCTCATGGTTAATGACAGATCAATTAAACTAATCAGTATGAGCAAACTTCCGAATAAATAAATTAACACTATTCCCCTCTCCTTTAAAATAATTCTCTATAAATTTAGCTGCAGCTTCAGCACCTCCTCGACAGCTCGCATTTGTTCTTTTGATAACTTCGTTATATGGCCATCAAGTTGAACTTTGTCCACGGTTCGGATTTGTTCGCACATAACAACCTGCATTCCTACAATGGTATCGATGATAATCTGACAATCCAATTTTTTTCGCATCGCCTTCTCTACTTGACCTGAGAGCATTACTACCACAACCGTAGTGGAGTAATAATTACCTTTATTGTTTGATATAATCAAAGCCGGTCTAAAACCATCTACTTTTTGAACACTTCCTACTTCCTTATGAGTATCCTTAATCCAATAAATTTCTCCTCTTGATACCATCATTCTTTTTTTTTAGATTCATTTAATATCCTACCCTTTTTAAATTCATCAGAATGATTACTAGTAGCACCTCGTTCATTTACTGCTGGCATCCCCATGTTGCCGACTCCCTTCTCTATCCCAGAAGATCTTTTGTATTTGCAAGGAGATGTGCAATAACATCACCTGAAATTAATTTGTATATGATCAATACAATTAAGGCAGATCGAAAAAATATATCAACAAACCGATATACCAGAAAAGGCATCCTTATTCCGTATTTTTTCTGATATGGCCAAAACAGCTGTACCCTTCCCGTTATCATATCGCCCAGAATATGAGAAATTACCCCTGCAAAAAAGGCCAATGAAATTAACCACGTATGAAAAAAAAGAAACAGAATAGGAGCTAATACAATGGTTAACCCACTAGCAAATAGCAAGGAATGCGAGAGCGTCCGATGTTTTATCGTATATTTTAAGATAACGGATATTGGAAGAACTAATCGTCCTAGATAACTCTTAGTTTCGTCAATGTCTGAGATCAATCCACCAATCGAACCAGCTAAAATACCTGCCCAAGACGGATACATACAATAACCAGCTACAGCTCCTGCAATAACATGTGTTTTCGCGTACATTTTCTCTCCCCTCTCTTTTTGGAGAACATAAAAAGAGCCTCCAATTGGAAGGCTCTAAAAATAGAAATATAAGAGTTATTCATTTGCGAAAATAATTAAGTAATTTATGAATTAATCTTAACACATGTCGTTTCTGTATTCAATAGATTACACTATCTTTCTTAATCGTTACTATACCTTCATTGTCCACTAGTACTTCTTTCAACTCCAAATCCGCTGGATAATTTCCGACTTGAGATAAACTAAAACTCAACTTTTGGATTAACTCTGATACGCAAAAATCAGGTGTTGAATTATTAGAAAGGTCCAACTCAACCTCTAACCAATGACTGTGAATTGAAATTCTTTTAACTATACGATTACCTGGATGCCTTTTGAGTTGATTAATGATACTTTTGATCATAGTGAGAGTGCTTGAAATGGTAGAGTAGTGGGAAATAGCAACTCGACAAATAGGAATGGTCGAAGGATCTGGTCTCTGAATTATGAAAGCCAGTTTCTCATCCTTTATTTTTTTTGACTTGTTCTGATTAGATTTCGCCATAACTCTCCTTTCTGAAGATAGTTTTGTATGTAAACACAAATACACTTTTACCGAATATGCGTTTCATCGCATATTCAACAAAAGTGTCTGACTTCATAATATAGTTGGGAGTTGGTTAAGATCAAGCTTACCAATAGTTCTCCATACCTCTTCTCCATTCCTCATATGTATAACGGTTGGAGTCCCTATAATATGTTCCTGTTCCACTAACTTCTCATTCTCTTCATCCATTACATTGATTGCATAAATGGGCAGCGCATTGCTCTTACTACTATATTCCTCAATAGATGGAACGAGATTTTCACTTATAATGCAGTCGTTGGAATAATAAAAAATCAAATAGTCGTCTTCTCTTGGGCTAACTAATGCTTCAGAAGAAACTTCCTTCATTTGCTGTGGAAGAGAAGCAATGAAATTAGTTTTTACATCTTGTTTTGTTTCTTCTTCTGGTGCCAATGTGTAGTTTTTTATAAGGGCTATCGAAATAATTGAACAAATGGAAACAATTGCTATACCAAATGTAATGAATCCTACTCGCTTTCTCTTTTTCATGTTTCCTCCCAAGATTTCAGATTTTATTTTTAAGAAATTGAGATTTCTCATGTCATTAAAAGTTTTCTGAAATGCCGCTTGGCGACCCATAAAATGAAATATGGATTTCTTTCGTTCTGGGGATTTTCAAGTAATTCATCTGCCTCCAGAATTTCTCGATAAACGGGAAGCGGGATACGAAAGACTTTTTTTCCTCCCTTTATGAAGGAGTACATCAATGTTTTTATATAGCTGTAAGGAGTAGATTCCCCTTTTTGTGAAAATCTTTGTTTCTTATTCACTTCTAAATGATCAGATGCATCAGTTCCATTCAGATCATTCCTAACTTCGTTGGGCGTAGTATCACTACATAGATGTGCTTCTTCATTTTCATCTATTACGGTTGTAATGTGTTCTTGTTTGTCCAACTCAGTTTCATCTTTTACTTCTATTTTAAATTCGATTTCCCCAACACATTTCTTTTGCAAGTGCTCTATTTCTTCCTCACTGATTGGCAGCATGTCCAGTACCTTAAATACACCAGGTACATTTTTTAATAGATGCCATATTTCACCAGTCATATCTTGTAAAAGCTTAACAAAAATATAACCATTTAATACTGGCTCAGCGTCAATCCTACGACCTTTACTAGTCATCTTTACGATCTTTTTCACACCGGAGAAGATGTCCGTAATTTTGTCGGCTAAGTTCTTGAAGTTCGCATATTTATAAATCACTTCGGCTATTTCAAACTCTTGACCCGTTTTAACTTGAAGTGCGTACCAAGACATTGCTCATTCTCCTTTGTAAATGTGAATTTTGATCTAAGATAACAGCAGTTTTATTTCTGAATCCTGTTTAATCGAATAAACGTTGTGATCTTACGCGTAGCTTTCCGAAGTATTTCCATAACCTCACGAATGGGTATTTGGCATGTATCACTAATGGAAGAAAAATCTTCTTGCTTTTCAATCCGAAGAACAATTACCTTCTCTTCAACAGGATCTAACAACTTCAACAACTCTTCATCAATTTTTTCTCCTCGAATGCCTAAGGTATCAAGAGCAAAGTTGCAAGATGATACTGCACTGCTACTCAAACGATGATTCAAAAGCGCTTCTTTTTCCTCTTGACTAAAATAATCACCTAAATGAACAACTGTCTTTCTATTTCGACCTTTTAATGCTTTGCTTCGATCACTTTGATAACTGGCCTTCATTTCTAAATAGCTGCTCACATGGCACCTCCTTCACTTTAGTGTTTAGGGCAATTACGCTTCATGTTTTTTTGTCGCCATTTGTCGAATTGTGGCAAGTATTCTATTCGCGATTGATGTGATGTGTTATAATGTAAATGACTAAATACACAGGATATAAAATTCTGTATCAAAAATATACTTTTGTGACTTTGACTTTTTATAACAATTTGATATGATTAATTCAAATACAAACTTCTGTATTCATACGTTTACAGAATTTCGCAAAAAAAAACGTCGTTGATATCCATTTTAAAATATCTTGCAATAGCAAATGCCAACCAAAGTTCAGGGGAACCTCCTTTTTCTATCTTGATAATCGTTTGTCTGTCTGCCCCTACAGACTTAGCTAGTTTTTGTTGACTTAGCTGGTTTGCTTTTCTTATTCCCTTAAGGTCATTAGTAATTATGTATTGAGGAGTGGAACAAGCTTTCAACGATTACCGTCCTTTCTAAAGTATGATAGGAAGCAGTATTACCTTTTCTGGTGTGGGCCAGAGTGGTTTATATTTTGAATACTCATTTGAAATTATACTCATAATATAACTGTATTCCAAGTAACTGTCAACGATCATATACAGTAAATTGACTGTTTATTGTATTTTATTGATTACAAATGATTCATTTCGGGTAAAAATAGGCAAATTTAGGAAGGGTGAACTCTTATGTTAACTTCAGATGAAAGAGAACTATTGAAGAATGAGTTAATGAATGAAATGCGAGAAGAACAGCGTAACTTTTTGAGAGAAAAATTAAGAGCTGAAATGCAACTATCTAACTTAACATCTTCTTCATCAGTAAAAAAGAAAAAAGGCAAGACTACAAAAATGATTGTGGAGGAACTCTCTGAAGAAGAGTTACTAGAAAGATCTCGAACGCAAACTAGCTTTGGAAGATATCTTGAGCAATTAAGAATATCTCATGGACTGTCACTTCGAGATGCTATGAAACTTACTGGCCTAAGTCATTCTTATATTGCAAAACTAGAGAAAGGCTCCACCCGTAAGACCGATCGAATAGATGGCGGAGTTTCATCTGATGCTTTAAGAAAACTTGCTCATGCATACCAAGTTCCTGAAGAAGAAATGTTCATTATGGCTGGTTATACTGTCGGCGACAGCGTCGTGAAATCTGAGGAGCCTCAAATTTTCAATGAACGTATTAAAAAATTCGGAGAACGATTAACTGAATTGGTTAATCAATCAGTCTTACCTTTAGAGTTTATTTCCCTTAAGACCAACATTACCGACATAAAACTCAATGAGTTAATGAACGGGAAAGCAAGACCGCGGCTGGAGGATGTTTATAGCTTAGCTCCAATATTCGAAGTCACCCCCGATTATTTATATGGATATGTCGATGAAACAAATGGTTATCATACTGAAATGCCAAAATTGCCTGATCTTATTGATTTCATTACTTCAAACAGCTTTCAAGCATTTGGTAAGCCAATGTCTGCAAGCGATAAAGAAAAAATCGTTTCATTATTAATGAATGTCTTAGAAGATTCACATCAAAGAGCAACTGATGAAGAATCAGATGAATAGGTGATTTTCAAAAAAAGCGTCTACACAGATTGCTAAAACCAACCTGTGTAGACGCTTTTTTCAATTTAAATCAACAACTCCAGTCAAACTCCTTGATTTCCTCGAAAAAAATACTATAAACCGATATCTTTAGCAGCATTCTCATGGAAAAGTGTACCCATCCTAATGTACTTACGCACCATTTTTTCTGACGTATGTCTGGTTTGCCCCATGATTTCTCTTTCATTTTTTCCAGCCATCGCAGCTGATGTCGCTAGACCAGAACGGAGGCTGTGACCTGAAAAATCATCAGCGTCAAACCCGCATTTTCTTATATATAATTTTATTACATCAGCAACTGCTCTATCAGATAAACGATTCATTCCTATCTGACCGTGACGGTTTACCTTTCGGAATATTGGTCCATTCTGAATCCCTGAGATCTTCAACCAGTTCAAATAGGCCTGAACCGGACAAGTTAAAGGTTGGCTACCATACGGTATACCAATCAGTTCTCCCTCACCCTCCTGGTCAGTCTTCGATTTCTTAATTTGAACAATCAAACCTCCAGAGGATTCTTGAATATCTTCAACGTCCAAAGCTGTGAGTTCACTTCTCCGAAAAGCACCGGCAAAACCAAGTAGCAGAAGTGACTTATCCCTTATCCCTTTATTATTTTCTGGGACCTGATTAATCATTTGCTTTATCATTTCCACTAAAATTGGCTTTTTACCTGTCTCCTTACTACCATGTTCTCTACGAATACCAGCCACTGTATCTCGAACAGTAATATCGACCGGATTTTCGTACTTTGCGTATTCATGAGCTTTTACCAACGCACTTACACGCCTTTGAATTGTAGCTACTTTTATCCCACTTAACGCTAACGATGATAAATAGAGATTAATCGTATGTGCTGTTGCAGGCAAAGATATAAGATTGAATTTCAAACACCAATTCTGAAAGTCACGCCAGTCACTTTCATAAGCTTTCTTCGTGTTTTCTGCTTTTGAGTTACCTAAGTATCCAAAAGCGCTCAAATTTAATGCCTCAAGATCCTCCGCGGTATTGCTCAGATCAGTTTCATTATCTAAAAGAATTAATTCTTTACTCACCGCGGACCACCTCCGATTTCAATAACTCATATATCAATGTATTACTCCGCACTGCTCTGCCATAGTTGGAATGCCTTTCTTAGCTGTGAGTCGTTGCTTACATCATCAAATATAAGAGGTGGCATTTTACTTTTGGCTCGTTCTATTTGAATATTGGTTATAGCATTGATTAGAAGCTCGTCCCGCTCCCTACCAAGAGAAATAATCTTATCTCCTGATTTTTCTGCAGCAGCGCGCATTACTATATCCTGATAAGTCATTACAATTTCCTTTAATGAATCAATGTTCTTTGCCGTAACCATCTCTAATGCCCCTGCTGCATTAGACAATCCAACACCAAAGAAAGGATCAGCTACTTTCTCTTTTACATAAGGTGAATCGGCATAATTCTCCTCAAGAGACTTAACAATATAGCCGGCAAGGTTACTAATATTTTGACCTGCATTTATTCTTTGTACGTGACGAACGTTCTCCTCTATGTAATATGGGTGATAATTCTGCAGGAGCACGGTTGCCTTTTTACGATGGATACCATTTTTCACAAGTAAATGAAGGATACGTTCTACGTCATAAGTAGTTTGATCCAGGCTTTGCCTTGTTTCCACGTTATGATTATTCTTCCGAATATGAAAGATAAATGACTCAATTGTTCTTCCTATTTTTTTATAGACATCATAACTAAAAGAAATGTCTGTTTTTTCCTCAATTTCTTTTTGAGCTGACTCGATGACCGTTCTCAGATGTTTTATCATTGTGTACTTATCATCCGCTATAGCTAACTTATGTCGAAGCTCTTTGACTTTAATAATCCGACTACTTTGCAATTCTCTTTCTTTTAGTAATTCATATATTCTCCAAGAATAAGTTGATTTTAATTGAATAGTATTAATTAAACGGTACTTTGTGAATGCTTTTAATTCACGCAGGTATGGTGCCAAATCTTCAGAGAGTTTAATAATAATTCGACCCTCACCCTTGTAATAAGTAGCACTCTGAACCCATGTTATACGTTTAATTTCTTTATCATTCTCAAAAGTAATTTGTTTAGATTGTAGCTGCGTTATTGTTTGCTCGACACGTTCATATAATGATGCCCCTGTCTGTCCAAATAATTTAGCTAAATCTCTGACATACAATGTATAAGTTTTAAATTCTCTATCTGAAGGTTGAACAAGGCTTATGATCGAAGTTATTACTTTCATTTCTGTAATGTTTAGATCATGTCGAGCATTTATCATTTCCCTAGATTGATTGACCCAATAGTGAGGTTTTATTTCAGCCACTTCTGTAGTAAATTTCATAGCTAATTGGCCTTCCCCATCGTACTCTAGTGTATCTTCATCGTTATCATGTATTTCTATAAACCCCATCACCGTTCCACCTCCTCTTATTAATATTAAAAGAAGTATATTGATTGAGCGAATCCCCTATATTTCATAATCCTCCTTCTCTGTCATAAAACTTCCACTTAGCTATTCCGTTATGCAAAAAGCTAAGTTTTTTATGTATATGTCCAGAGATAGGGAGTCTAGCGATCTTATGCAAATGTAAATGTCCAGAAATAAGGAGCGACTTTAGAGGTTTTACTATTATATGTCCTGATTTACGGAGCGTACGAGTAATATGTCCAGAAATAAGGAGCTATTGCAACTCTTTATTCCATATATATCCTGTGTTTTAAATAAATTATCTCTCATACGTTTGAATGGCTCCGTTTATATGGACATATCAATACATTTTTTTAATCAATTATCTTTGAGACTCCCTTTTTCAGGACATATCACTCCTTTTATATGGACATATCACTCCGTTTGATTGGTCTTATGACTCCCTTTTTCAGGACATATCACTCCTTTTATATGGACATTTCATTCCTTATTTATGGACATATAGCCTCTCAAACCCATATGGCTCTAGCACTCTACTAACTCCTAACAATACAAAACATAATAAAACAAATATAAACAAAATTAATAATAGAAACATACAGAGTTTTTAAAATATATGTCGCCTAATAGAAAATCAATATCAGAATGAGACCTAATGCAGTTATATGTCTATAAAAAAGGAGCCAAATCTATAATATTCTTAATTATTTCAAAAACTAGACTGTTCGAGTTTTAAATATTTAGTCCAAAATACTATTTTTCAAAGATAAACTCTTAAAAAAAATTATGATTTTTTAACTTCCTATTCAAATTAATAGAAAAGAAGAAAACTACATACTTGTTATACTCCGTTTTTATGGACATATTTAAACCTTAAATACGGTTGTTTAATAAAACCTAGGTTAAACAATTCTCTCAATCACATTGCAGTGCTAATAACTTTTCTTCTCCAAAAGCAACACTACACTATCTCACATCTCCTCCCTCTTTTAACTCCATATAAAGACAGCGTTCTAACTTCCGATACACTTCCATTATCGGAAGTTAGAACGCTGTCTCATTATAGCACCGTACATCAGTCCGAATCTACTATTTTATGGGTGAAATTTATGCTATACTAGACAAAATGTTAACCTATTTTGCGCGGTTAACCAGTTAACTCCCTTATAAAATAAGGATTTTTTGGTTAACCAATTTCTTAAATAAGGGGATAATAAAGATGGCGACAAAAGGGATTAAAATGAGCGAAGAAGCACTAGAAGTAGTAAATAGTAGGATTGAAGCATCCGGAATGGATGCTGGTGAGTGGCTAGAGTCCCTCATGGCGCTAGAAGTGATAAAAGAGATCCAGAAACACGATCCAGCTGTTGAATACGACCTGAAGGATCTTGAGAAGCACATGAACCGTGTCTATCATATCTTGATTCGGATCTATCAACGTGGAGCGGATTCGGTTGAGGAGATAAAATTAAACTCTCTAGAAGAAGCATCTAATTTATCCCAAGAGTTGGAGTCTCTTCGTGTTGAGTTTTCTCATATCCAGAAGCGCCTTTCACAAAAAGAGGAGGAGCTAATCGAGGCTTCAGCTACGCAAATAGATCTTCGAACAAAAATGGATCTTTTAGAGAAAACAGCAACTACGCTTGAGGAGTTAAATCGTTTGAATAACGATAAATTAAAAGAATTGAAAGCGAAGATTGATGAACAGCTACATATCGAACAAGAAGCAATTAAGGTTAAAAATGAATTAGTAGAACAAAGAAAATCATATGAACAAGAATTACAAATGCAAAAAGAGGAAGTAATCAGAATACGTAAGGAAAACGAAGAATTAGAAAAAGACAATGATATGAAAAAAATAGAGTATGATTCAAAAATCGACCAATTAATGAAGGCTAATGAACGTGAGCTAGAAATCCTAAAAAAAGAAATGGAGATGACCGCAAAAGAAATCTTATTAAAAGAAAAGTCTTTGTGGCAAGAAAATAGCAACCTAAAAATAGACCAATTAACTAAAGAACACATGCATTCTATGACTGAGTTAATTAAGAAGTTTCAATCTAATTCTAAAGACATTAAAATTGAAGGAAATTAATCAATAAAACAGCAACCTTAGACCCAAGAATCTAAGGTTGCTGTTTTATTGTATTTGAATCTTAATTGTTATTGTTAGCCAACAAGATATGATTCTATTTGGGTGATTTGTGTAGTAGACATGACAGTGGCCAGTCCCCCAACCTTCCCAGTTTGTTTCACAGCCTCAGGCTTACACGCTGATTCAGATACGTTGCTCTTCCCGGATAGTACACTTCATCAACCTTAATGAATGGGGTATAATACTTTCCCACGAGGCTGACTGTTCATATCCCTATCGACACATGTTATAACTAGTATGAACAGTGGATTACTTTGTTCCCTTTATTTTTACATACTGCATCATTAAGCGACATTAACACAATTAAAAAGCACTTATGATACATAAATATTTAGTAAATCAATCCTGGGTGACTCTTTTTTATATTATAAACTCTGTAAATACTGGACTTCGTAGCATTCCAGATTTGGTCCAGTTCCTCATACGCACCTTTGCCTGTAATCTTGGCTCAAGATATACAAACTCCTTATCTTCGCCTTTTACAAGCTGCTGAGCAACGCCTCTGAATGCCTGCTTATGAATCGTTGACGCGCCGAGTTCAATGATCCCAGCTGGACGTAATTTTCCAGATGAACCGGACGGTACAGCAGCTAACCAACCAAATTCCTGTTTGCGATAACCAGTTATGAAAACATCCGCATAGGTCCAATTGATGACCTTTTGCCATGCGTGAGAACGGCGGCCAGTCTCGTATACACTGTTCTTACGCTTACCTACTACACCTTCCATACCCACTTTTTCAATCTGTTTGAACAATGCCTCTCCATCACCTTCCACGTACGGTACTACTCCAAAGCTATTAGACGGTAAAGTTAATTCCGCCAGTATCTCCTTACGGCTCATCAGCGGCAACCCACGCAAGTCCTGGCCTTTGTACATCAAGATGTCGAAGATGGCATAATAGGCTGGCAGGGTGGCAGTGAGCTGTTTTATCTTGTCTTCCCGGCGCGCCTGAAACCGACTCATAACAGATTCAAAATCAGATACGCCCGTTGCTGGATCAACGCAGGCGACCTCTCCGTCCAGAATAATATCATCATCAAATGGCAACTGTAGTTCGGGGTATTGTCGGGTGCAATCATTATTGTGACGAGTGTACAGACGGACCTTGCCAGCCTGTTGGGAATAGGGTAACCTATGCCCGTCTATCTTTGGTTCAAATATATAATCGTTGTGCGAAAATGGCCCGGAGGCTGTTTGCAACAACATTGGGGATATAAACATAGTTTCACCTCTACCTAATTATATATGCCGAAGGAAGAGGAAAGGGCAGGGAAGTATTGGGCATAAAAATTCCCCGTCAACCTTAATTGGTTGGCGGGATCTTCTTTAAGAACACTATCGGTTAATTGATGATCAAGTTAATTCGCACTTATAGTCATGTGCAAATTCTTTTAATGTAATAGGTTTTTTTCCAAGCAATGATTGCAAGTCAGGTGTGATTCTTTTAGCTAATCCAATCTTTGCTGTGAAGTAAATTCCAATCATAACAGTAACAAATTCTTTTTGAATTCCTTTTGTTATCATTTTATCTCTAAACTGACGAACTGATGGATTAACATAAATGACTGTCTCTCCTAGTTCTTTGGATATAATTACAGCTACTTCATAGTAATCTAACGCTTCACTCCCCGTTAATGAGTAACCTTTATTTTCATGACCATCCTCAGTTAGAATTTTAGCTGCCACAGTACCGATATCACGAACATCGATAAAGCTAGTTTTGCCTTTTCCTGCGGGTACATAGATCTTCTTTTCTTTACGCAGCTCTTCCCCATGTTGAGAAATTAAGTTTTGCATGAAGAAACTTGGACGTAAAAAAGTATATGGAATTCCTGATTTCTTAATGATTTTTTCTATTTTGTGGTGTGGAACAATTGGGTTTTTCTCTACGCCCAATAGGGATAGAAACACAATATGTTTGACTCCGACTTCCTTTGCGATATCTATGAAAGGTTGGAAATATTTTTTTGCGTCTGCTATATGCGGAGGACGTAGTAAAAATAATTTTTTCACTCCTGTTAACGCTGGACGAAAAGAATCAGCATTTTCAAAATCAAAATAAACATACTCGCTGTCTTTTCGATGGGAGGCAATTTTAAAAGGTGTTTCACTTTTCTTTAGTTCGTTAACCACTTCACGACCTACATTACCGGTTGCCCCTGTGATTAAAATCATAAGTCTCACTTCCCTAACTAATATTTAAATAGATCGTTTTAAGCACGTTCATAAACGTGGACATTTCTTGTTCAGAAATATTTTTAAGCGTGTTATCCATGATTTCGTCACTAAGATCTTCTATTTGACTCTTAATTATCATTCCCGAATCTGTAATGAATACAAGATTTGATCGTTTATCATTTGGATTATCTTTAATGACCAGAAGTCCTTTTGCTTTAAGTCGCTCGAGTATACCCGTTATTGTAGGACGATCCGAGTAAGTTCGCTCTGCAATCATAGCTGGAGTTGTTCCTTCTAAATGAATAGATATATCTTTTAGTACTGCCCATTGAGGAGCTGTTACATTATAAAATAAAAGTTTTTTTGTTAAGCTTTTTTTCATTTCAAGACTTACTCTCATTAATAACTGTCCTGGATTGTCCATAGGTTAGTTCCCTCTTTATATAGTTTGTGTACTAACTACATGATTAGTATACGAACTAAATTTGTTTTTATCAATATTAATTATTTTATTCGTTGGAATTGTGGGATTTTATAGGTGGATGTCTGTAATATTAACATTGATTTACGAACTCATGTTTGGTTATAATACAAACAAACGTTCTCATAAATGGAGGCGATCACATGAAAATGAGTGCCGGCGAAATAGTTGAAATTATATATCAAGACAAGTCGGAGAAGATAACGCAACGTAAAATCGAGATCCTCGGCATTCGTGCCGGCCGTATTAGGGCTACTTGCCTGACCACTGGGGCGCCGCGAGTGTTCTTGGTAGCGAGTATCCTCTCGTGGCAGCCTGTAGCGGAGAAGCATCATGCTTGATGATACTCCGCGCAAGCTGCTGCGAATTATATCGCAGTTTAGATATCAATTCAGACGGATGCCAAACATCAAAGAGTTGGGACGATTGAGCGGACGCCAACCGGCGGAGATAATCAAGGGTTTTAAGGTGCTATCTGCGGAGCATTATATAGATTGGGATGTGTCTAAGCCTATAGAGACAACAATTATTATCGAGGGCTGGGAACGGAACGTGCCGTACGAAAAAACGCCACAACAAGGCGCAGAGAGCGGCAGTGGTGGTACTAATATTGATTACTGGCTTTATCATTAGGAGGGGTCACTATGACCAAATTAGACGGTAATGAACGCTGGAAAACGAAAATGATCATGACTGAGCATGTTGAGAAGTACGAGGAACAGCAGCGTGAGAACCCAGATAAAATGATAACTACCGAGGAACGCACGATGGTTCGAGACCTCATTTTGCTTCCCTACATAGATACGATGGTCGGCAAGAGCCTGAAGGAACTCGAACACTCCAGCAGCATTCTTAAACGTACCTTCTTGATGGCTGGCGAATCCATACAGCGCCGGATCATGCAGGATACATATCGACTGCAGAAAGAACTGAAGCTGCGGAATATCAAAATGCTGGCGGATGAGCAAGATGAATTTATCACGTATTACAAAATCTTTTGTCGAGGATATCAGGAACGCTTTGGATTAACTCGAGATGTTATGCGTACAGAGATAAGTTTAAGGCTGACTAAATATACAGCTGAACTCGGAGTAATATTAAAAGACCACCTGAAATAACGAAATCCCGTCAACCATAATTGGTCGGCGGGATTTTTTGCATATTGTTACTAGGGTCTTGAAGAAGTTGTAATATTGATAGCATGATCTTCACTTGAAAATCCAGCGTTGTCAATGACGCGTACGATACAAAAAACGATTAGTACTTGTTCATAGACTACGCAAAACATATTTTGCGATCATCAAGAAACCAGGAGCGGCCACCGACAAATAAGCGTACAAAATGAGTTATTCTGTGTGTATCTTGTGGTAATTAAGTTGATCAAATTATTTCTACTCACGCATTCTCGGCATAAGATAAAAATAAGCTTCATAAACTTTCTCAATCTCCAAGAGCAGAATAACCTCAGGTACATGAATTACTTTTGCTTGGCTTATAAGCATCCATACCTCAACCGATACTCTTGCTGACAAGTCAATTGTATTTTTAGGTTTACCATACTCCGGACCTTCTTTAACCAGCAATACATCTTTCCACTCTTCAACAGTCCTTATACTCAGTTCCATATACCTACGCTCCCTTCACCATAGCGATAGTCTTTGTTTAGCTGTTTGCTAATTTCAACAATTGAAACCCCACTATCAAAAAGTGGTCGGATCTCAAATGAGTCGTAACCATTCTGGTGCTCCCCTACTTCACTTTATTGACTTATATTTAAAGCTAATATTTCTTGTGGCAGCTGTAACTGATTAACCCCCATATTTGCCGCTATTCTCTCGATAGATACCCCACTCTTATATTGCATTACAGCGTAGGTATTTCTTAATTTGCGGGGCAGGATAGAGATCCCTCCCATTTTGTTGGATAAATCCTGAAATATTAAATGTATAGACTTTGGTTGAAGATGCCCTCCACCACGACCAGGGAAGACGTACTTTTCGTTTTGATTCAACAATGTCAAATACTCATCTAACGGTTCAGCATAAACACCTGTGATTTCAACTATTCGCTGAGATCCAGCCCTGATGATGATTTGAAATCCATTTTCAATGGGAAGAATATCTGTTCTTAGTAAACATCCCCCTTCTTTCATCTGTAATCCTGTATACATGTATAAATAGGTAAGTGCTCGCATTCTTTTCGTAATGATGTCATCATCCCGTGTAGCTATCATCTCTAACAATGAAATCAACTGATTTATTTCAGGTTCAGTTAAGTATTCTCGATCACTTCTCTTTCCCTTTCTTTTTATCTTAACGCTAGGATCATAACCAGCCAAATAATTGTTCATCCATAAAAAATCAAAATATTTTTTTATGATAGAGATTTTTTTATCTATTGTTGTTACTGCTTTTTGGTCAATTTCTTGATTTTTTAAATACCCTTTAATAATTTCTTGATTTATATTAAAATACTCAGTTTTAGGATAAACTTGCTGAAACCAACTCATAAATTTCCTGATTTCAACAAGGTACGTATACACTGTTGCCTCTGTCAAATCGGATTTAATAAGATATTTCTCAAACTCTTCCTGCTTGTATATACTCATAGTTCAGCCTCCCCTCACATGCTTATTGTACCTCACAAAAGTTTAAGAATATATTCCATATAAAATATTCCACTTGCTATATTTGCAGCATAACCAACGGTTCGAAAGGTTTAATTTCCAGTTTCAATTGAACTGAGTTATGTAAAATAAAGGGCAAAGATAATTCGGAGAAATTGTCCTTAACAGTAAAATACACAAAAAGCAGAAAGGCTATATTCATAACTTGGCCTCATCTGCTTGAGTTTTTCCCTATTTCTTCTAGATAATATCAAACTAATATGTTTTTGAAAATACTAGCAGCATTCCATTTCACTTTATCTCTTGTAATGTTATTTTCCATGGCACTCTTAAAAAAAACATGAATTACAAAATCCTGAATTGCTTTTGTTCCCACATTTCCCGTAAGCACATGGATTATATCATTTTCCTCGACTTGGTTCAGCTTGCATTTAGCTGCATACTGTTGCCACTCAATATCACTCAGTGAGAATACAGCTTGTATCTCTGATGCTCCCAAGCGCAAATGGTTATTCTGGAGCAATAGAGCCACTCTAATCATGGCTTCTCCAGCATAATATCCGTTTTCATTCATGTGATCCAGCTGTCTGCCTAAGGATTCATACTCTTTTGTGAGATATGTTGGAGCATCTAGTATTAATCGTTCACGCTCTATCCATCTTAAACACAATGTTAATTCATCAATCAATTCTGCAAGGGTAGAACAATACATTTTTATAATTATCAAAGCTTGTATCCACATTTTCTTTTGCCTTCTTCTATTCTCTAACTCATTTTGTTGACAAGTATCTTTTTGTGATGTTTGTCTAACACAAAATGAAAGCATTATTTTTCGAAGATTTTCTATTTTTACCAGTCGGCTATCAGTTGTACTCAGAACTATATTAGTATTCTTCGTGATCATTTTTATCGACACCCTATTCATTAGTATTGTTGCCTGTATGTAAATCATACTATAAACATTTTATTGTAAACGTTTATGTACAGTAAATTATATGTTTGTTACTATATTCGTAGGAAATGACTCCCTAAAGAATATAGGAGGCTTTAAAATGACTATCCTAATAATTGCCGAGAAACCAGATATGGGAAGAAAGATTGCTGAAGCATTAGGTGGCTTAACAAAAAAATCGGGTTATTTCGAAAGCAACCAATATATCGTAACTTATGCTGTTGGGCACCTTTTAGGCTTAGCTGAGCCTGACCATTATGATGATCGTTATAAACGATGGAACCTTGAAGATCTGCCGATTGTGCCTGATAAATTTCAGTTAATTCCTTCCACAAAAACAAAAGATCAACTTAAACTTATACATACATTGTCCAAGCAATGCTCTTCTATTGTTAATGCTTGTGATGCTGGTCGCGAAGGCGAATTGATTGCTGGATATATCCTCCAGTACCTTAATATTAAGAAACCGGTTCAAAGATTATGGATTTCTTCGCTTACTCCAGAAGCTATTCGTGAGGGTTTTAAAAATTTGAAGAATGGAGAAGAATACTATCCTTTGTTGACTGCCGCACGCTGCCGAAGCGAGGCAGACTGGTTAATTGGAATGAACGCAACACGTGCCTTTACAACTAAATTTGGCGGTCCAGGAAATGTATTATCTGTTGGTCGGGTTCAAACGCCAGTTCTGGCAATGATCTGTGATAGACAAGATGAATTGGAACGCTTTAAACCTCAAACATCATACACAGTTGAGGCCAACTTTCAACAAGAAAATACTTCTTATACTGGATTATGGCATACAGAGGAAGACGTAGTCGATCGTACAATAGCAGATAGAGTTTCTAATAAGGTTAAGGGTATAGTTGGCAGAATAGAGTCTTACGAAGTAAAAGACGGAGCAGAGAAACCTCCTCTACTATATGATTTAGGAGATCTCCAATCAGACGCAAACAGGGTGTTTGGTTTTTCGGCTAAAAAGACTCTACAAATCGCTCAATCCCTATATGAGGTTCACGAAATAATTCATTATCCTAGAACATCATCAAACTTTGTTGCAGCTGACAACATACCAGTTATGCACAAGGTTTTTAATCTACTTAGATCTTTAGATAAATACCAGACTCTTATATTTGCTGGAGATACAAATTTAGTTTCTTCCAGTAATAAAAACATTTGTAGACCAGAGAAAGTTGAAGACCACCATGCTATTTTTCCGACACAAAAATTACCAGGCAATTTAAACATAGATGAAGAAAAACTTTATGACTTGATCGTACGTCGTTTTATAGTACATTTTTATCCTAGCGCGAACTACAGGCATCATCGAATCAACACTGTAATTGAGAACGAACAATTTAAGACTTCCATTCGAGAAACCATGGATGAAGGTTGGAAAGTGGTCTATAAGACATTAAAAAATGAAAATATAAATAAAGATACTGAGAATACAGAAAACAGTGAGGAAATGAATGAAATATCGAACTTCAATTTCGACCCTGAACAAATGTCTTTCTGCATTAGTTCTAATACTAAAGAACGTGTAACCAAGGCTCCACCAGCGTACACTGAAGGCACACTCATCAAAGCAATGAAGCATGTTGGACGTAAAATATCAGACACTCAGTTAAAAGAGGGAATGACTGATCTACAGCTAGGTACTCCAGCTACTAGAGATTCTGTAATTGAAAAATTAAAGGATCAGAGTTATATCGAGCTGAAGGGAAGAAAAATATCTCCCACCTCAAAAGGTAGAGAATTAGTATCAAAATTACGAGAATTAGAATTAGCAGTTTTAACAAGTGCTGAAATGACAGCAATGTGGGAAAAGAGGCTGAACGAGATTGCAAAAGGTCAAGCAGCCCATGATAAGTTCATGCATAATGTTATACAGTTCACTAATAAGATTGTACAGAAAATTAAGGATCAACAAACAGATGTTGCGAATCGAATTCAGAATGATTTTGGTGATTGCCCCATTTGTAAAGCTGGTAAAATTATAGAGGGTACAAAAGGGTTTGGTTGCTCTCGTTACAATGAAGGTTGTAAATTTACGATATGGAAAGTTCAGTATGGAAAAACCATTTCACATAAACATGTTAATGATTTGATTAGTAAAGGAAAAACGGAAACTATAAAATTCAAAAATAAATCTAAGGTTGAATATAAAGCAAAACTTATACTAATGAATGCTGAAATTAAACTCGAATTTGTAAACAGCAGGAAATTAAAGAAGTAAATCTATCTCTGAAAGTAGAAAATAAAGTAGTAGACTGATGCTGGAACTGCGCTTAAAGCCGTAACTCATCCTAAAGCACCGGCACAAGATCTACCCAGCTCCAGCTAAGCACGTATACTGACGATCCTACCTACTACTTTATTTTCAGACTAAAAATTCTGACGCCAATCCATTTTATAAATCCTCGCCAGACTTTCACATTTCAAACAAAAGGTATGCCAAGATCGTGCGATCTTTCGATCTATCAAACTTTCGTAACCTTATTATCCAAACGATCCTCTTCCATGAATTCGCTCCTGCAGTTGTGTTTTAAACTTCATTCTTCAATATTAGAGTTTACCATTCCAAAGTATTTATCAATTCCAGATATCATCCAATAAAAAATACCTAGAGCTCAAGAAAACTTAACTGCCATTTAAGATTCAGTTTTCTTTCTAGTGAATGATTTTAAGAATTTCTGAAAATTGTTATCAGGCCTACTTACTTTTGAAATTTGTCCATTTTGAAGTTCCTTTTCGTAATGTTCACAACGCTCCTTAAAGAAACTATCCATGGATTTAAGTTCATCCAAGGAAATAGAACGAATTATTCTCATTTCACTTTCAAAAATATAAGTCGGTTCATAAGGGACTTTGTAGAAATCATGTTGCCCTTCTGGTTCAACTTCAAGAAAAATTAATTCTAGTGGATTTTCAAATTTCGGAAAACCGCAAATGGTATTTGGAGAATCCATTACGCAGTGTCCATTGACAGTTCCTCCGATACTTACAGAAGTATTAGTGTTGTTAATTATTCTCATATCCTTACCTACTGCTTTTATAAACAAAATAATCACTCTCCATATAGATTTTCATAATTAATTATGATTCTATATGGATGATAAAGTGAATGATAATATGGTTCTATTAAGTCTGACGGTTCAGGAGCATCAGATGCATATTTAAGACCAACTGGACTTTTCAACATCGTGAACCGATCGCAACGAATTGACCGCTTCCATAGTTACAACCAGGAGACGAGCTGCCCTCATGCGGGTTGGCATCACGTCTACATTTTCATTCCACAGTTTAATAAAGTATTTCTTTTGACAATCTAAGTCGGTCATAAAATGAGACTGGTACTTTTAGTTAACTATTATTCAGGTTTACATGTTTTAAGTTATGTTAACCATCAAAATAAAGAAATATAGATACCTCATAAATATCACCTTCTTTAATAAAGCAAACAAAATTCAGATATAGATTAAATATTATTTTATAATCACAATATAAAACTTCTTACATTAATAAATACAATTTCAGATCCTAACTTAAATATAATATTGTATATAACTACGTTTTTTAATCTATATATACTTTTACTAATAGATTGTAATGCAATCTCTAATTAAATTCATAATTCATTTACATTTATAAAATTATATTTATATATAAATATAATTTTACTTTTTATATAACTATCCGTTACAGATTATAATTATATATGTGTTGATCTTTTTATTTTAGTTGTAGTTGTGAATTTACTTTTATAAATACATTTATGTATAGATTTATTTATGCATGCATGTTTAAATGCATACATAAATGTATGATTAGTATCAATCGTATATCTTAATTTAATTGTTTAATTAGTGTTAGAACGAAAGGTATAATTAAAACGTAAGTTGTCTTCAGATTGACATACTATTTTAAAATCAATTAAACTTATAAATGAGGCATCATAACCACTATTTAATATAGGAGGTATTACGAATATGGCGGACTCTTCCGCGAAGACTATTTCTGTCGGCATCACAAAAGGTGGTTCCGGAAAATCAACTGTTTCTAGCATCCTTTGCCATCTGTTAAGTAAAAAATACAAGGTTCTTGCAGTGGATGCAGATGGCCAAGGAAATCTCACACAATTATTAACAGGTGTAGAGGATATATTCGAATTTACTGACAATTCGGTCTATAATGCCATCCTAGATGAAGATGCTAGTAATTACATATATCAAATTAACAAGAAGCTTCACATCCTACCAGGTGATGAAAACATCAATACACTAGGACCCTACTTTCACATAGAACTTCGTGATAGAAAGGTGCTCTATCAGCACACATTACAAAAGGCACTTGAAAAAGTTAAACATCTCTATGATTTTATAATTATAGACTGTCCTCCTGCGCGGGGAGAAATTTGTATCGTATCACTTACAGCTTCAGATTATGTACTCATACCTTTTGAGACAAGCGCGTTCTGCTTTTCTTCCTTAAAAAGCTACTTGGAAACTGTTGAAAAAGTTCAGGACCATCTTAATTCAGATTTAAAAGTCATAGGGATTTTACGCTCTATGATAGATAGCAGACGAAAAGACAATGAATTTTATTCAAATCTTGTGGCTGAGACTTACCCGGATTACACATTTGATACTATTATTAAACGCACAGCAGCTGTCGGAAGACTTCCTTCATTTGGCTTTGATGATAATCCAGATTTGAAAGCAATTATAAAACAATATCAACCATTCTATAAGGAGTTGTTAGATAATGTCCGCTAAAGTAAAATCTATCGAGGAAAGGATGAAAAGTAGAGTTCTTACCGGAGATAGTGCCTTGTTTCCAAAAAAAGTGAGTGAATTAGGTCAAAGCCTAGATAAAGACAATCCTAAGCCTCTTGTAGTCGATTCTGAACCCCTAAAAGGGCAAGGAGAATCACAAGGACAAAGCCTAGATAAAGACGGCCCAAACCCTCTTGTAGTCGATCCTGATTCCCTAAAAGGGCAAGAAGAAGGACAGGGAAAAGATAAAGACGGTCCTAAGCCTCCTGAAGTCCATTCTGACCCCCTAAAAGGGCAAGAAGAGGCAAAGGGTCGACAAGCAAGTGGTGAACATTTAAAACACTCTACAGATACCCATCCAGAATTAACAATACAAGATGAAATAGAAGCGTTAAACAACAAAATGGGCGGGGGAAACGCCCTTCAAGGAGCTGTAGATACACAAAATATGAATACTTCTAACGCAGAAATGACACAATCTGTACCTTATAAAGTTAAACACTTTAAAAAGGAAAGACTTATAGATACCCATACACAAAGGTCCTATTACATCGAAAACGAAATTGCGCTCATAATTGAAGAACTAGCTGGTGACGATACAGGGTTCAAATATAGATTTGTGAATGAAGCCATTAGATTGTTAATCCATCAAGAATATCCACATTTAGTTAATCGACTAAGACCTCAATAATAAATATCCATATATTCAAAAAGCTACTGCAGAAAATCTGCAGTAGCTTTTTTTCGAAGTAATCAAAGGAAAACTCCAAGTTCAAAGAAATCTTATTTTATCAAGTGGCCAAAAAGAAATAACCGCCTTTCCGATGATCTTACTTTTTTTGATAGCTCCAAAATCACGCGAATCGAAACTATTTGGTCTGTTATCTCCCATTACAAAGTAACTATCTGAAGGAACAGAATAAGGACCAAAATCTTTCATTATGACACTTGTTCCATTCTGAGCATAGTACTCTCTAATTGGAAGTAGATATTTTTCTGGCAAAGGGGATCCGTCTATATAAACAACATTGCTCTTTATCTCCACCACCTGTCCAGGGAGAGCGATCACCCTTTTAACATAATCGTTAACTTTACTAGCATGAAAGGTGATAATATCACCTTGTTGTGGATCTGAAAAATAATAAATCGCTTTTAGGGATAAAAATCTTTCATTGTTTATCATTGTCGATTTCATTGAATCACCGGATACAATAGTAGGTAATACAACAAAATGTTGAATTAAAACAACAATAACTATTGCATAAATAACACTTTTTATTAGCTCCCAGCTGGAAGTGAATAATGTCATAGTGAATGAATTTTCTTTAGATGTAGAGTCTACGATAGTATTATTTTTCATGTAACCATCCCTTATTTAATCAGATAATTGAACGAAGAAAGTAAAGCCTATAATGTATTTGTTGGCGAGTCATTATTTTTGAGATGAAATATCCCCAGTTTTCTAATAGATATAAGTTTTTCACAGCTGCGCTACCCACCGCAGCCGGAGCTGACGTACAGTCTAAATCATTATTTTTCGTAAACATTAACTGCTTTTTATCCAACTTAATTGCAGAGGTTAAGGTTATGGAATCTACTGTATTTTCGTTATTATTTCGAATATTTAGACTCTAACCACAGGTATAATTTTTCTCTAACTTCTGTATCAAACCATCCCCATTGTTGAGCTAATCCTTTAATGAAAGATGGGATTTCTTCGGCAACAATTATGATTTGTTCTTCGCTCGGTTTAACACCTCTTATATCTAAAAAACAATCGTGCAATTGATCTCTCATTCCTTGAGTTTCATTCATTTTCAGTACCTCCAGAGTAGGTATAATTAATTATAAATGTATCAGTGTACACTCAACTATGATTGATCCATGCACCAAAGGTCTAACACATAATCGACTTAGCATTAGACTTCCACAAAACGCGCCTGGCAGGGTGACCGGTCGTTGTTACTCCGCGTTTGAAATCAGCAAAGCATCCGGGAGTCCACGAACGACTCAGAGGGGCCGTTCGCCATTTCTACTTCCATACTACCTCCGGTTGATTACTGGTTCTCGCCATCGACATCAGACTAATAATTTATTTTGCTAGTCTAGCGCTTTATTTGTCACAGACGAAAATACAATCCACTTTATTGTAATTAGTTGTGTACACAAACGCAAGCCATAGTACATAAATAAATTGATTATAGTAACTTCTAAAAGTGCTTCCATTTAAACCAATTCGAATAGAGCACAAATCAAAATTTACAGTGATGTGTTAAAAACGATCCAATCTCATTACCATCATTAGCTCAAAAACAGGTATAAAAAAATTACTAAAGTTCTATAATAATTCTGAATCTAGCTTTCTTGCCATTACGTAAGTATTGCTGTATTAAAAAGTGTGTTTGTAAGTTAATGAGATAATTAGGAGGTTTCATAATGACATTGATTGCAGCAATAAAAAATGAAAATCAAGGTTGCATTATTAGTGACTTTCGGATGACTAATGAAGTAACTTACGTTCAACAAGATGTAGGGCTCAAATATATTGGATTTGATAACCGATTGATGATTTACATGGCAGGGAAGCCATCGTTCCTCTTGCCGAAGCTTGAAGAGATTCTCCCTTCTATAAAGGATCAATTAAATTTTGAGAATGTGGACCAAGCTGACAGCCCACTCAAATTTGTTTTAGAAACTATCATGGCTGACCTGGAAAGTGATTGTGAGTCTTCTATTATTGGAGTGTTTTTAAACAAATCCACTAATGAATTTAAAATGTTTCGTATGGATTTGCAATATAGAGGGAATGGTTGGGAAATCGGAATTCTCCCAGATCAAGACTTCACTTGGGAAGTCATTGGCACAGGAGGAATACTCATGGATCGTGATTTCTTCCCATCATGGCGTCCATTTTCTCTGCATGAAGTATTTTGCAAGGGGATTAGACCTAAAGTTAATGCGAATGAAACTTACAGTATAAGTATAGAAACGGTGGCTGACTCTATTGAACAGTCGATTAGAATGAGACTTTTGAGTTTAGGCCCCAGTGTTTTTAAGAAGCTAGGTATCAGCCCAGTAATGAATATTAGCATTATTGAAGGAAGTCATCTAAGAGTAAGAGGAGCAGAGTATGAAGTTACAACCTTCTCTCCTGATAGGGAAGTGGAAGTAACGAAGTATGCTATACAAAAAGCTCCGGGTGATAGTGTAAAATTAGTCGATCAAAACAACAAAGAAATAAGAGCTTACCAAACAAATAGCGATTTCCCAGGTACTACAACGGTACCTATTAATTTTGATCCGCTTGGTGTAGAAGGTGAGGATAAAACTCACCCAGATTATACAGTGAGGCAGGAAATAAATCCTCTACAGGGAGGAGCCATGGAGGTTGTAAGGTATATAAGAAAGAAAATACTCCGAGAGTGGTCAGGTGAGTCTTTCGAGATAAGACATGATATAAAAAGTCAAACGGAATTGATTGATAATTTGGTGAACTCTATCCCTGAAAAGTTTCTATTTGTTAATCCGTTCGATTTTAATGAGGACGAAGATTTATACTGGGAGCGGGTAGATTTATTTGATCAGCAGTGGATTGAGCAAAGATATGGAAAACAAAGTCCTTTTAAACTTCAAAGCGAGGAACAGGACCTTGTAGAATAAATGTACTGGATATATAGGAAAGAGGATAAAGATAAAGATAGACTGCTCAGAAATGCTCACGCAGCCGCCGCAGTTTGGTACATTAAGGAATCTAATCAGTCTAGCCACTTGCAGATAGTTGCAAATTGAGGAAACGCTGAAAGTGGAAATTCAACAAACTAAGGACAAACTCACTGAAACTCTTGTCCTCCAATTGGGTGTCTCTCACAAAACAAAGCAACTTCATCTGACTAATATCTTTATTCCCATCTCCCAGGCATAATAAGGGTTATGGTTTTGGATTACTTCATGAAATCCGAACTGTAGCTAACGCTAATGGATACAAGCTATTTATTTTTGATATGGTTCCTTCTTTCTACAAGCGTATGCTTTCTAAAGGAGCAAAAGCAGCCATAGAAGCCAATGATGTCGTATTAATCGATGATGAGACTGAGCTGCTTTCGCATCGATCTTAAAATTTTAGAGTCGTCCATTCTTGGGACGGCTCTTTTTGTTTTTTCACTATTAGCACTGGTAGAAGTAAGCAAAGTCAAACTACATGTAAAATTTGATCTATATAATGCATTTCTAAAAAAACATTAGTGCATCATTAATTCAACTATGATCAACATAATACATCGAAACAATAAAAACCCTTTATGTATAAGGGTTTTTATTGTGCATCATTTATTCAATTTAGTATTATTTAATTGAATTAAATCGCCTTTTATTGTATAATAAAGATAGCGGATTTTTGAATCCTAAGAAGCGAGGGGATAAGTTTGTTAAGTATTTCAGACCTGGAAAATAAATATGCAGGAGAAAATATCCCTATTTTCGAACTTGTAAAAAATCATCTTCATGGTACGGTTTTAGATATTTTCACTCTCATAATGAATGCCGACCAAGGAATTTCGAAGACACAAATACAGGAAGAGTTCAAAAGATATACTAGTTCAATTGAACAGACGACTAAATTCCGTTATCCGGTAAGTATGGGAGTGGCAAAACTGGAGGGAGCGATGATGGTTGAAATACGTAAGGAGGGAACAGCAGATTTGCTGTACTTAACTCCATTTGGGGAGACTGCAAAGGAAATATTGGGAGACTTGTTTGAAGTTGATCAAAGAATATTACGAGGAAGTAAAATTGCAACTGCAATCTACCAAGAAGGAATATTAAAGAGAAACAATATATCAGGCACTAGAGAATAGGGAGGAAAAACATTGGAAAACCTAATTACTCGGATTTCTTTATCTCTTGACGGAAAATGGCCCCTTGAGCAATTCGTGACTACTAAGAATGCTGTTGCTGGAATAAAGTATGGTTTTATTGGTTTAGGACAAGGCGGCTCCAAAATTGTAGATGCCTTTGCTGCAATTAAACATCCAGTAACACAAAAATCCATATACCCCTGCATGATAGTAAACTCGAACTTAGGTGATATGGGCCAATTGAAAAACATTCCTCAATCAATGCAGCTTTCGCTTGAAGGCTACGAACGTGGGGTCGGAAAAGATCCTGAAATAGGCAAGCAAGCGTTTATAGAAAATGGAGCCAGAATATTCGAAGTTATTGCTAAAGTAATGAAGGATTGTGACATGATTTATGTTGGAGGTTCCATGGGTGGAGGAACCGCAACTGGTTCAATTAATGTTCTTGTAGATGCTATCTCTGATGGTTTACGAATAAAAACTGGTGCTATCATTTCTTTACCTCGGCCGGATGCTGTTGAGAGCCTTAATGCGTACAACGCAACTTCGGAACTAGTGAGTAAATTGACTGATTTTAGAGAAGATCTATCTGGGGAGATTTATCGTGGACTCGAAAATATAGTAATCCTTGATAATGAAAAAATATTTACAGACCACATGAATGACCCAGAAGCACCTAAATTAACATGGGATTTTTATAGTAACTACAAAGTTGCGTCAATTATGCATGAGTGGAATGTCCTGACTAGCATGGAAGGCGATATCACACTGGATGCTACAGACTTGATGAACCAGATTCTCTGCAAAGGGGGTATTCTAACATTTGCAAAGAAAAAAATTAACATGCTTGAAATAAACACACGAGAAGACCTAATAAATGAGATAGTAGATACGTACAAGGGACGTAACGTATTGGCTAATGATTTTAGTTACAGTAAAGATCTTCAAAGTTTAGGTTTAGTTATCGTGATACCGAAAGATCGGAAAGATTTACTTAATCAAGATGCCCTCGGCATAATTAGAAACAGATTTAATGAAGAAATACCAGATGTAAGTGTTTATACTGGATTAGTTACCTCGAGCACAACTCGACAAATCCTTGTTTATACGATCGCAAATATGAGCGGCCTGCCTGCCAGAGCAAAAAACCTTAGAGTTGAAGCAGAGGAACTACTCCGTAAAAAAGTGGAGAGAGAGCAGCAAGCGAGTGGATTTACTATGGGAGAGCCGCTACTTCAGGGCACATCAGCAGTAAGCGCTCGAAAAATCACTGGTGCAAATCCATTCGATAAGAAAGATACAAAGGTAGCTAAGAAAAGTGTTGCCTATAATCCATTTAAAGATTCAACTAAATAGTAATAAGCACTTATTAATAAAAAAGTGGGAAACGTCATCACAGTGATACGTTTCCCACTTTTTTAACTAACACAACAAGAGATTTTGCAACTTCTAAAGGAAAGCCATAAAAAGAATCGGATTATATGTGTAACATAATTCGTATAACGGGCTTATTTCATTCAAGAAGGAGATATTTATGGATAGAGCTATAGAATTCTTACTTATACTACTAAAGGGGCTTGGAGTGTCAGTTTTAGTTTCCTTAATGCTTTTATATTTCTTCGTTAAAACCATAAACCGATTCCCTATAATTCGTACAGCGTTCCGTATACTTCACCGATTATCTATAATAAGTTTGTACATTTGCATATATGTTTTTATTCCTTTGTTAGTTATTACTTTAACAAACCTGTTTTTATCTGCGTTTGGAGTAGTATCGATGCCTTTTGATTTTGCAGAAGAGATTTTACTTCAATCGTGTAAAATTATGGTTATTACTTTAATTTTTATCTTGAGTGTTAATCTCATTATATGTGCAAAAACAATTCAATTATTAAAGCTTACTCACCGGATTGAATATGAAAAATATGGTCCGCTTGCTGGATGGGGAAACCAGACTCGTAGGTTCAAAAAGGAAATTAACTGGATGCCAGTTGTCATAGAACAACTGGAGCCTTTATTGAAAATTTGGCCCGTTCAATCCCCAATACTGAGAATAGTAGCTCCTGCTGCAAATAATGGCCAAGAAGAATTGGTGCTAGCTGAAGAATTGGCTGCACGCTTGAACTGTAAAATCAGAATGTGGACCAGTGATGGATCTCCAATGGATCATCAGGCACCAGTAACAACATCGCAGGTAGAGTTTACATATGAGCAATTAGATGCCTATGCGCTGCCACAAGTAATCACTGACCCTCAAGATATAATTTACGATCCTAAAGGTATCCTCTGGTTTTCCTTTGGTAAACTTGAGAATCTTATGCCAGCTCTTAGACTCTTTTACGATTTGCTTTCTCCAAGCGGGTTTATATTGATTGATGCTCATGACTACCCTAAAGGTGGTTTTCACTTAAATCGGCTTCGTCTATTATTTGGTCGAAAGATAAGAAACTATTGCGAACCTTCGACTTACCATTACATACACCAATGTTTTACGGATGGATCGGCGGCGAGTGAGCTATTCAAACTTGAAATGATAGATGGACTTGAAGGGCCCTACAAAATGGCTATTCTTCGGAAGCGACCAGAAGATCAGTCGCAAATGGAGCAAGTAGGATAAATCAAAAATAAAGACAGCTACTAAAAAGAGGTACCTGATAAGGTATCTCTTCAGGCTGTCGAGAAACCCCCTGTTTTTTTGCAGGGGGTTTAAAATTGTCTTATTAGTCTAAAAACTAGGGTCTCCAGATCGTTTTAAATCGATTTTTGTTTTAAAAGATGAGTCTCCCCATATAAGAATTGAAGTGTCGAAAAGTCCTCTGGACTTTCTCGACATTCTGAAGAGGTACCTGATAAGGTATCTCTTTTTTTATGTGCGCCCAGCATGGGCGCTATCTATGGGGTCGAAGTCCCGAATGGCGAAGGCAGTAGTAGCCATTAGCTTAAGGCAAGGGTGTCCACCGCGAGGTGGAATCTGAAGGAAGCCAGCGGCAAATCTCTGGTCTGAGGAACACGAACTTCATACAAGGCTAACGTAGGCTGGATGAGGTTGCATAACAAACCAAAGTCCATACTGTCAAAGGCATACGAGAGTAAATGAAGCAGATAGATGGAGAGGAAGGCTCGCCGCCCCCTCCTACTCGATTTAAGAAGAAAACGAACAAGGCTATTCATCATATCGTATTCAGTGATTTTCAATTACAAGTATATATCGCCCTAAGACTTTCGCCCCTATATATTTAATATCTAACAATATTTATGAAACTTCGACACTATGTATGCAAAAACACGAACCATAATTAACATATTAACCCAATACTTTTATACCAATGGAAATTTTTACGTTTGTTGTAAGATAGATATATACCATAAGAAGGGAGAGTTGTAAAAAATATAAAACCGCATGCAAGTTGGCTAGTAAAATTGTGTACCCACCCACTGTTAGGATCTATCGCTGAAGAAATCCTAGACAACGAACAAAGGTACGTCAAAGAAAGTACAATTCTTCCATCCAAATGAAAAGAGTACTTAATCTCATACATTGAGTGCTCTGAGATTCAGTCTTCTGATTATTTTAATTAAAGAATAAAGGTTATGAAAACATTCCAAATAAAAGAAAGAGAGTGATAAAAATGAGTTTTAAGAAACTATTACTAACTTCTTTATCTGTGTGTCTCTTGGCGGTAGGATCACCTGCATTTGCATCGAGTAGTGTTGAAGAAAGTCCGGCTACGTCAATTGCACAAACTATCGATTTAGAAAATGATTTGGATCAATTGTCCAAAGATGTAATCGTAAGTGATGTTTTAACTTACGATGAATTGGTTTCACTCATGTCTGAAGAACAAGGAATCACTGAGGAAGAAGCCTCTGCAATCATTTTAAATAATTCTGGTGCCAATAATAGAATTTCGTTAGAAAGTAGAGAATCGGCAGCACGCTTAAACACATATAGAACGGTAACCAAATACCTCGAAGGTATTAATAACTCCTACTATCGACCATCAATGGAGTTCTACTGTCAAACAAGTGAGGGTGACGGTTTTCGTGGTATTATAAAAATTATGACTTCAAGTATGAATACATTGTATAATAATGGTTCTACGACGGTTGCAAAGACTTATGTTGGTACTCTTTACGTGAATCTTCAAGATGCAAATACCATTTACTACATTGCAGACGGGAAGTTTTATAATAACGGTGGTATTCAATCAGTTACTGGTAATATACAAATAGGCGTTGGTGGTTCAACAACTCTTGGAATTTCTGCTACCGCTGCTACTAATTTGTATATGACGATTTTCCAATCCGATCCTTTTACTTGGTACTAAAATAAAAAAGATCAAACCATGAAGGATCTAATTACTTTAGCGATCCTTCATGGTTTTATTTTTTAAAAGAGTACATATATCGAGTAGAAAAGATTAGTATGAATTGATATGTTTCCCTTTAATTAAAAATAATGGTATTATTGTCTTGCAAATACCCAATGATTAGGGGGTGTATAATTGAGTGGATAAAAACAGCAAATTGCTCTTATCAAGTATCATCATTGGTTTATTAATTATGTTCTCACCAATAATCCTTACAGGGTATACCTATTCTTCAGACAACATTTTGGGCCCTCTATTGTATGTTGAATTCATTATTAGATCATTAGCAATAATTATTGGATTACTTGTTATTTATGATGGTGTAAAGAATTTTCTAAAAAAATAATACAAAAAATTTATATCTTCTTATGATGGACAATACAGATATTTTCTTTGACCTAAGGAGACCTCTTAATTTCGAAGAGGTCTCCTTTTCTATGTGCGCCCAGCATGGGCGCTATCTATAGGGTTGAAGTCCCGAATGGCGAAGGCAGTTAAGGCAAGGGTGTCCACCGTGAGGTGGAATCTGAAGGAAGCCGGCGGCAAATCTCCGGTCTGAGGAACACGAACTTCATACAAGGCTAACGTAGGCTGGATGAGGTTGCATAACAAACCAAAGTCCATACTGTCAAAGGCATACGAGAGTAAATGAAGCAGATAGATGGAGAGGAAGATAGCGTCCTTACCTGGGGAGATCTGTGCGGTAGGCGAAGCCACTTCGTAACCCTGCTTGTGAGAGCAGGCTGAACGCACAGAAGTCAGCAGACGCCATAGTACGCAAGCTGTTGCAACAGCTGCGGAAGGGCTGAACATGAAGTAGGTATTTGTACATCCAGGCGTTCAAGATGAGTAATGAAAGCAGAAAAAAAAATCCGAAAGGACCTGACTGAAGAAGGAAGCGGTGAATCCCGTGAGGAGCTTCGGCAGGGCAGAATTCATCTCTGGCACAAGAGGAAGATACAAATCACGTAAAGAGAGGTAAAAAAAAAATGTTGGAGCAACTGTTGTCACGGGAAAATCTTCTGCAAGCCTTAAAGCGTGTTGAAGCGAATAAAGGAAGTCATGGCGTAGATGGGATGTCCGTAAAATCCTTACGAGAACACATCGTACAAAACTGGCAAACCTTGCGGCAAGCGATAGAAGAAGGAACCTATGAACCGAGCCCCGTGCGCCGAGTCGAAATCCCGAAACCCGGTGGCGGAGGCGTTAGGTTATTAGGAATACCTACCGTGACAGACAGAATGATTCAACAAGCAATCGCTCAGGTACGGATTGACACCAAACTTACCTCCTTAGAGGAAAATGACGCAATGTTACTCCTTCAGGGGTAACTGACAAAAAGATTAGCTCTATATAGGAAGGCTCTCATATAAAATAGAACCGCCAAAAAAAAGATGGCAGTTCAAATTACCTGTTTTATTATTATTAACGGGAAACTTTGTGTCACTGTACAGGTTCGAGGATCAATTAATAATTAGTATTATTCTAAGTCTAATTTTAGACTATTGGTTAAAATACGAATTTTGTGCACATGTCTAAGACAAACATATTAGTATGACCCTCTCATACAAATTTTATACTTGTACGTTGAAGCAAATCCGGTTGCATTAGTGAAGCATATCCAGTTGCATTAGTGAAGCATATCCAGTTGCATATCCCCCAATTGGAGAAAGATTCGTATATATTTAATTCTTTTCAGCATCATAGAGTGTCTTTGTGAAGCAAATCGATTGCATTGTTACAGCTGTGTGATGCAAATGTGGTTGCATTAAAAAAAAGCCCTTATATATCAAGGACTCTAAGCAATCACGCTCCTGGTACTCCCGGTTAAATCAGGCTTTGCTTCGGACACGCTGGCGCCGGCAGTCGGATCGAGCAGCTGTAGATCACACTTCCGGGCTCCAAATAAAGCCAGGCTTTGCCCGACGCGTAAGTGCCGCCGCTCAAATCGAGCAGTTTTAGATCAAGTTTGTGCTTCCAGATGACGCCAGGCTTTGCTGCCGACGCGCCTGTGACGGTGGGTGTATACCCAGGATCGATGAGCCAGGCGGCGGACAGTTACAGCGCCAGCATCAGTCTAGATAAACATCAATTCGTTCCAAAAAAACCTGACCAGGAATCAATATAACGCCCAGTTTTATTATTCTTTATCTCCATTAAAATACTTTGCAGGTTGTGTTTCCTCGTGTCTACACATTTGCTTGCTGCTTTTAAGAGTCTCTCCTCAACAGTACCAGTAGTTGTCGAAATATAGTAATCACATACACGATTAATCACCCGAGCTGTTAATAACGGATAAATTAGATTTTGCTCCTCCAACGGAATTTCAGTATCTTTAACTCTAACCCCATCGCTTTGGAAGGTAACAGCTGCATTTTTAAATATAATCCCCCCTTCTGCCCGGCCAAGCCCTTCCCATCTTCGTTTTGGATCGTTATCAATCGCATGTTCATCAAGCGTAACGAGAGTTGCGACAATGGATGCAAACAAGAGGCGTTCTTTCTTAATTTCCTCTCGCACCGACATTGTGACCTGGAATTCAGATTGGCGGTTATAGTTAGAATCCAGCCGTATTTTTTGGGGGCAAGATAAATCAATCTCCCTTAAGGTTGGTGATGAAATCCACTCTTTATCCGCTGGAGACATGTTTTCGTAATCATGAATGAAATTAACCTCAAACCATCTTTTATAGCTGGTTGGATCTTGCGTTAGAATTTCTATTCCATCTGTATTGTCTAAATAATCGAGCGTTAAATGTGGTTGTAATGCTTCCAAACACCCTAATGCGTGTCCGACATCCCCCTTCAAATAATACAAATAGCTCAAAAAACTAAGAGAGTACTGATAATAGTCTTGGTTTCCATCGAATATTTTACCTGTGAAGTTTTTCGGAATAACCGGTCTGCAGTACTCAACCACTTTTTTGAACGCATCAAAAGCTTCACTATATTTGCCTTCTTTAAATAACTGATGAGCGTATGAAGAGTATACCTCAGGCAAGATTGCTATTTTCTTAGAAATGTGAATAATTATTTTGCTGTATTCTTCACTAGAAAAATCACAGAATCTTATATCCTTAAAAATTTCAATTGCATTGTTAGTGAAGTCATAAACACGTTCGTGAGGTTCAAGGCTATCATCATCATCTGTTTCTAATGTGAAGATTTGTTCTCTTCTGTCGATAGGGATAAGCAACTTCCATTTGCGTGTATGTGTATATTCCAAATTCTTTTTATACCGCTCCGCTTGTCCGATTGTCCATAGCATTGTTCCATCATTTAGTACTTTTATAGGTAAAGGTATGGTATTTTCTTGAGTAAATCGGTCGTACAAATTTGAAGTGTTCAACTCAAGAATCTCTGCGAATTTGTCCGCTTCTATCAAGTTATAAATCCGTTCAAATTCAATGTTGTAGAGAAAGTTTAGATCCTGTTGAACATTTCGTTTTATGTATTGTGGAGGTAATTGTGAAAGGCCATCAAGAAGTCTTACTATATAAGCTGTCCACAGTCTCATAAGTTTCGATCTAATGTTGTAAGAATAGGTTTCAAAGATGCTTATTTGCCTCCTAAGATTAGAATCATTAGCATTTAATTCATATATTGTTATTGCTTGATCCAAATCGGTGACAAATCCTAATAGACCATAGGTGCTGGTATATAATGAGCTGCCGATCTGGATAGAATGCAAATCCCTTCCCGACGTTTCCCACGAATGACGGATTGTTTGAATATCATGTTTGAGCCATGCAAAATAACGGGCCAACTCGTTACCTTCCCGTATATCAAGTCGTTCATCAGTAAATTCCATGATAATCCTCCTCCAAAAAGTTTATCTTGATGATCCTTTTCGACATCCACTTGAGATACTACCTTTTCTCGCTCTGCTCCACGAGATGAGGTTCTAGAAGTATCTCTTCGGTCCGTTCAATTATTTTTTCGTCAACTTCCCATTTAGCACTGTCTACGCTGTCTTGATCTTCAATTTGTGGGTGACCCCAGTAAAATGAATAACCTGAGTTCACCAAAATCATTACTTTTAATTTTTCGCGGCTGGAGCTTATACGAAAAAGAAATGATGGGGTCTTTCTATTTCTCTCTTTTCTCTCTTTGTTTAAGACCTCTTTGTTAAAGCGAAGACGAAAACGTTATTCTCGTTAGAGGATACATAATCACCATCAACAATCGTACATTCCATAAACTCATTTCAACAATTTGGATTACAATACTATAACTGAAATGGCTCCGAAAAAATATCACCATAATTGTACATTATTATCTGCACATAAACACTATTAAGGAACTAAGGAAACATCTTTTTTCTTCAGGCTGTTGTCCGTTGATTCTAATTCAGTCGAATTATAGAAACCATTGTATTTTTTGCAATTGGTTTTGCTTCAATCGTGCGGTTTGCAACTAGATTTGCTTCAGGTTTTATTGAAGCAGATCTGGTTGCATTAAAAAAAAGCCCTTATATATCAAGGACTTTAATGCAATGCCTAATCCTTCTTCGCACAATACTCCCTCAGAGCTGATTCGTACGGATCTCCCCTTAATGTGACCTACAAACATATATAAAAAGTCCTCACTTATGTGAGAACTTTTAGCTAAAAATATATTTATTCAGGTAACGGAACTCTAGTGATAAGCTCTTCTAATATATCCCTATAGTAGAAAATGGCTTCGTGAAATTCTTTAAAGGCAGCTAGATTTCGATTATTGAACGCATGGATTCCATTACGGCGTTGCTGTATTGTCTGGATGGCATTATTCCGTTCTTTTTTGTTATTGTCATCCCATATCTTCTTATAATAGAAAATCCGAAGAGCTTCGAAACTTGCGTCTCCCGGCTTTAAAATCTTTTGACGCAGCTTAATAGCATCTTGATCTGTCATATAATCATCAAAATAAACGCTCAAGAAAAATTTCAGTGTGTTTTCCGTTAGTGCTCCAAGGTTTGCCCAGGCTAAGATGAGGGCACCATCGTATTCAGGATCATCCGCATCAGGCACCTCTAGCCATCTTTTTAATGTGTATGATAAGGATACCTGCCAGTCTAAACGAGCTTCATTTAACACGTCTGCTGCAGCCGTAGAAGCCCATTCATGTGAACTTGACCAGAAGGCTTGTATACCTTTATTCCGATGAATAATTATATCAATTACTTCTGGTAAAGTCAGCTCACGTTTCGCACTACCTATGAGAGGTTCAAATATCATATTTAATTCCACCTTCCATTTTATTCGTAATTCAAGCTATGAGAAGTTCTGTAGTGCTTACTAATACTGTCTGTAAGAAAATAAGACGTTTTTCTTAACTACAATAGTTCTATTGTGCCGCCGAACCATCCTCAATGTAAAGCAGAATAGTATATATAAAGATACAAAAGTCATTTATCATGTTTTTAGACAAAAAGAAGCCGAGATTTCTCTCGGCTTTTTTGAAGCAGCAGCTTTTATCTAAAACTATAATAGTAGTATAAGCATGTATTTTTAATAATATTCCTATTTTATCCAACAAGTTAGAGCACAGCACTATATTTTAGGAGCTCGACTATATTAACTGGCTACCCAATCACAAGTCTGCTAAATGTGTAAACACCAATAACGGTGGTGCGCTTGCTCTACGACTTCGTCACTCTACTATCACGCACCTTTTGATTTCGGCGCTCTAATACACCTGCAATCACTAAGCATCAGGATTAACCGTTATTGCATAAAAAAACCTTATATATCACCGGATTTCTTTCTTATCCCTCATTAGTGAAGAGAAAGAAATGAAATGATATAATATAATTCGTATATAGATTTTTATGATTTACACGTTATCGTATATAAATTCATTTGAAATGTTTCTTACACTACAGCTTTCTTAACTAAGCGGAGACAAGTCGCCTCTATTTACTACAAAATACAGTATTCCACTCAATATTTCGAGTGGATTTTCCTTTTCATCGCCTAAAAGTATCTTTTTGATTGTGTATTAAGTAGAAATTCATCGGTTATTTTGAAGAAATTTATTACCATGAATAATTTACAACATAATGTTATCTTACTGGAGAAAATTGTGCTTAATTCTTCAAAACCCCTTATATATCAAGCTATTTCTTTCTTCCTCTCAATGAGTAATGAAAGAGAAACGAATAAAGATATTTTAATTCGTGTATGATTATTTCTAATTTACACGAATTGGAGTATAATTATTCTAGTGAAAAATACGGTTTACGCATATTTGTGTTTTCATGGATAATAGAAACACGATTTCGAGTTTCGAAAGGAGATAATCATCATAATGGATCTCATTGGTGACTATAAAACTAAAATCGAAGAATATAAAAGGCTAAGAGAAATTGCAGAAACAATTCCAACAGAAATGCCCTACCGGTTAGAAATCATTATTGACTTGAATTCAAAAATTAAAGATACTGAAGCTCGCCTTTACAAGATGCAATCCTTTCGAACAACTATACGGTGTAATCAATGTAAAAAATATCTAGACGGAAATCAAACTTACCGTCAGGTCGGTCCATCTTATATCATATGTGAAGCCTGCATTCAAACCATTTATCAGAATCAGTTATCCAGTGAATGGGAACGTATCTACCAGTTACCTAAAGGGTGTATCAAACAGGATATTTTGGACCATAAGTTGGATGAGTACAAAGCTGCCGGCCTCATATATAGATCTGGACGTTATCATATGGTTTCCCAATATGTCGTAATAGATTATTACGGGAAAAAACGTAAGTTGCCTGATGTTCCTTACCCTTTTATCGAGACTATATCATAAAAAAAGCTCCATTAGGAACGGCCTTTCAAATTAAGCAGGTCAACGCTTGAAGCAGCTACTCAATCTTAACAAGCTTGATGTGCCTATCCGGCTTTAAATGTTGTGTCATCCGATGTAGATTGGGAGTAAAAAAATATACATGATCTGCAGGATAACCTTGAATACCCAAGATAATATGGCCAAGCTGGTCGAATATGATGCTTTTTAAGTTTAGCCCCATACTTGCTCCAGGAGGTCTACCTCTTCCCCTCGTCCTTTTGTGTCTCTATTCCTATCGACAAGTCAGCTAAGAAAGATAGCTTTTCACAGGTCATTATTCGTCCTCCAATACGAAAAAAGAGAAGAACCCATTGGAATAGGTTCTTCTCTTCATTACAGATGTGTATTTCATTCTATCGAATTTTTAAAAACTCTGAATGCCTATAAACTAAAGGTCATTTGATTATCTTCGCAATAAACTTCATCCGGATTATCACTTGTAGTCAAACATTTCTTCAGTTCCAGGGAACTACAGCAGTTAGGCAATATCAAGCCGGTAAAACGTTCAAATAATAGCTTGAAATATGGAAATTCTTCTGCTTGCTTCATCCAAGCAAAACGATTATCGTTCAATAAGCGTTCAACTTGACCATTAAGAAAAAAGTACAAAGGATTGAAGTGATAATCAGACCAGTTGTTAAACCACTCTATTTGGCTTTTTGCTTCCGGGAATGGGTATAGCATTAAATAGATTCCTAGGTCTTTATGTGAGACTTCTTTTGGCTCCGGAATATCTGCTGATACGAGTTCTAAATCTGTAGATTTATGATCTGTTATAGAGAGGTCATCCTCGTTTCGAACGAATACATTATCAAGATAAATATTAATAACTCTGGCATGCATTATGACGTTACTCAATTTACAAAGATAGCTTACGCGTTTTCCAATAGTTATTAATCGTTTTACCTCACTCGAACCAAGAAGATCAGGATAAGTTTCGGTCAATTCTACTTTATAGGTCATTTGCTCATTCATTATTATCATCCTTTCAAATTTAAAGTCATCCTAGGCTTATAGCTACATTGAGGACTTGATTTTAGAATTCAAATGTCAGTTGATTTATTTCGTTACTGATTAATTGATATTGATATTGTTGCCGTTCGATCGTTCTTTCAGTG
This sequence comes from Paenibacillus sp. FSL K6-2859, assembly GCF_038008265.1. Taxonomy (NCBI): domain Bacteria; kingdom Bacillati; phylum Bacillota; class Bacilli; order Caryophanales; family Paenibacillaceae; genus Paenibacillus; species Paenibacillus sp. FSL K6-2859. Next base: position 206,336 of record NZ_JBBOYU010000003.1, read on the forward strand.
ATAATGAGTAACTCGTGAATATAAGCCAGCGGTATTTCATGGCTGTCTTCATTAACTTTCCACTCACTGAGGTTGATATCTTTCCGATAGGCAAACCTCCGGATCGATAAGCAATGGAGACGTTGATGAACATCTCTCAATAAGCCATCAAACTCTCCCTCAATTGTATATCCATTTAAATGAATAAATACCAATTGACCTTTTACTAGTGATCTTACCTCATCGCATACTCGGTTATGCCTGGCAATCCAGTCCCGATCTTCTTGTGTACAACGGTCGATACCTACTGTATCCTGAAAGACCTTGCCCCCCTTTGCATCAAGCAAAGATGCAGGTTCCCAGAGAGGATCAAACATCGCACCGGAAAACGGACCAGGGTGAACCGGAAGGAGCGCGTAGAGAGCTTTCCAGAAGCGTTCTGATATGGGATTACCTTCAGAGACTTCTCTCTCTTTAACCATTCTGGAGATTGCCAAAATTTCGTCTTCCAGCATAGGCAGATCAAGCCTTTTCCAATGTTCTAATAGGAGTGCACGGTGATCCACCGTAAGATCTCCAAATCCAGGTTCAAAAGTTGCAAAACGTCGCTTGCGTTGGTAACCTGTAAATCCGCCATAGCGAAGATCTTGAGTCGCTTTTAAGTATCCTCTCATTTGATAAAATCCTCCCAACTCATCCGGGTAGACATTTACCAAGTTTTTAAGAGAAGTATCCTCTTTTACCACAGAGCAAAATACACAACCGAACCTTGCAGAGCTACCTCCACAGCCTTTGATAGCATCATTTTCGTTCGTTATCATTGCGCCGATAGGACATTCCATAGCACCTGAAGCGAAACCATAAATATCAATTAATCGGCGGTTAGAATATTCCTCACTCCAGGGAGATGAATAACGCACCAGATAGGTAGCAATATCAGTAGCTGACCATGCTCTGATCGGAGCGGCAGTCCGTATATTATGAACTACATGCTCACCGTAAAAATCTACTCCAAAATGAGATTGTACTGATCGCGATCGAGCAGAGGATTCCATACTCCGTACACCAAGTAACTGGCATATAATTTTTTCTTTCGAAAAACGAAGTAAGTCCTTCCTAGCCGGCATGATCTTTAACCGGGAAATGCACCATTTATAAAAAACGGAAGGGGGTTGATATGATTTCCCAAAGATGCAGACTAGAAAACGCTCATCAATATCTGGTTCCACTATCACAAAGCGATCTTCTGAAAATCCATTTACAAAACGCTTATTAAGAGTCTTGATTATTGCATTGCGAACGCTACGCAAATGGGTCTCAATGATGGGATTTTCAATACCTGTCGATGCACTTACAATAAACAGTTTATCCTGGTATTCCGGATTTTTAAGTACGAATTCAACACTCAACTGTAGCAGCACTGATGAGTCTTTCCCACCGCTAAATGCAATGACAACGATAGGATTGTCTTCAAATGCTTGTTTAATTGAGGATATAGTATCCTGCAGAAGATTTTCGGGTACATCTTCTTCTATCCCCATGAATTCACCTTTACTGTCGCTTTTAAGTGCACTCTCATTGATAAATGGTTCGATCTCAAACAAGTTAAGCTTCTCGTATTTAGTAACCGGGTTAAGATTAGGCCACTCCATCGGTTTATAGATGCCATAAGGCGGATATGGTTGCTTTCCAAAATAGATTTCAACAAGAAGGCTGAAATCATCATTTTGAAACCACAGTTTTAATTTGTGCTTCGGAGATATTAGTCGTTCACTGATCCTGCCAATGCATGCTTCCTGCTTATATGCATCAGTGAATGATTGGACTGGAATCATACAATTCATCCCAAAGACTTCTTCAAGTCCGTATGCTAAAGCTGCCACTGGTAGTTGTTCCTCATAGAGAAGTAAATCTTGCCACCTAAGTGATAACTCTGGACTCCCCATTAGGTCATTAATCGGCTTATCTGTTATAAAATGATGAATTACAAGGTAATGGGTTTGGCAACCAAATACTGCTGTCCAATCACGTACACTACCAAAATAATCCCAGCCCTTATTTTTTAAATAGCTCCATATTTTTCTGGTCTGATTGTTATGCCTAGAGATGTTACCTTCTGGGGTGATTTTGTTTTTTGCTATACGAAAGGCGTATTTTTGAGCATGTGAGCCTTTAATTACGTGAGCTGTTTCTTCTTGAACCATCGACTCTCCATTGGGCATTTGAACTTCTCCTTTCGATGGAACAAATAAAAGAGAACCGCACATGAGCGATTCTCTTTATTTGTTGATGTCGTAATCTATTAAAATAGGGCGATTTGTTCTTTTTGGGGAGGGGAATAATTCATAAATACGTACTCTACATCGTCCCTTCGCGTCTGACCATATTCTGCTTTGGCCACTCTCCCAACTTTGGATTCAAAGGTTATGCAATTCCAATCTTTGTATAATTCTAAAATTGTCGGGTCTCCATAATATGAAACCATGCATTTTCCCTGGATATTATTCAACATTTCAGCTAGTACAACATGCTGACTTTTCTGAGTTTCTTTATTTTCGAGGTCTTGCTCCATTTTTCCTTTATAAAAGTGTTCCTTTCCGAAATATGGAGGATCGATATAATAAAAAGTTTCTTTTCCATCATAGCGTCTGATTATATCTTTATAGTCTAGGCATTCAATCATAACAGTACGAAACCGCTCTTCGAAAGATTCTAACTTAGATACTGCACTTTGATAATCCAGTGCTGTGTTTTTAACCTTACCTGAGCGCCAACCACTTTTAATCCCACTTGCTGGAATAATTGAATTTCTCAAGATGTAAAACCACCTGATTGCTCTTTCAATGGGATCCTGTGGGAGCTCATCGTGCTGCCATTGCTCAAAAATGAAACGGCTCGTTGGTAGAGATCGCAGTGCTTCTATCATTGCGCCTCTGTTCTCTCGCAGCGTTAATAAAAAATGAATCAAGTCCTGATCAATGTCATTAAAGACTTCTACACGGCTCCGTTTTTTAGAGAGTGTCATATGTCCTCCACCACCGAAAACTTCTACCCAGCAATGATGCTCTGGAACAAGCGGTTGAAGGTGTGGAGCTAGTATACTCTTGCCGCCAAACCAACGTAGGCAATTCTTTGGATGATTCACTTCATAATAGTTAATAGCCATATCAATCTCTCCCGTTTTCCATATGAATTAATATCCGATATGGAAAAGGCAGGACTCTGTTTGTCCTCTTATACAGCCTCGACTTCGCTGTAATAAGTGCTACTTATCCCCAGTAGGGGGCTTCGCCTGAAGGGGGCTACAATGAACCTCTAAACAGACGCCTCATAAAGACGAGCTGTTCCTTCTTGCACCTTATGTTAGAGAGTGTGATGATAGGCTTTTAGGGAACCTTCTTTCATACAATTCCTCCAGATTTTCTCTATCAGCTACGACAGTTTTTATGAAAATTGCTTCCTTCTCATTTCAATAAGGCTATCTGGGTTCTTAACATGGACGCGCTGATTTTACTTTCCGCGGTCATCACATAGGATTTTTTGAGTAAGAATACAGTGAATTTTGCAATTGTTCGACCAAATGCATTTTTGAAATGTTCAAGTTTCTCATCTCTATAAAGGTCGGCAAGAGATTGCTTTGATTGCAGAAACGCACGCAATGTTCCTTCGAGATCTTCTTGCTGCAGCGTGCTTTCGAAGTCCATCTCAGCCTTTTTCTCATCTTTCTGTTTTTGACGATAAGCACTCAACAACAGTTTTAATTCCTCTATGTTACTTTCAATCCCGAGCTGCTGTGCCTGCTTTCCATATGCAGAAACCAGGAAGCTGGCTTCCTGGGGATTCAAGTAATCAATACAAGAGATTAAGTTCCGTTTATCACGCTGAATGTCCTTTTGTTTCTGCATTCTTCTTTCCTGTTCAATTAAATCAAGATAAGCGTTAGGCTTACTTCCTAAAGGTACTCCATCTGCATAAATGCGATAGGAAATACCGTTTTCTTCAAATAGTTTTTTTAGCGGATCAGCCAATGTCCTGCCTGTATGAATTTCTACCAAAGGTAGGTCACTCATTGAGAGAACAAGATCTAGGACTTTTCTGGCTAGACATTCTGCTTCGCTTTTCCTTGCATGATAACGCTGCAACGGATAAGGATCTACAATTTCTTCAAAACCAATGATCCGTTGCCCATAAAAGCTCACAAAGAAAATATTTTCTCTTGGAAAACTACGTTCGAACATATACTGAATAACCGTGTTGACCCATCGACTTTGTTTTCCTTGGAAAAATTGAAAGGCCTGCATTGGTTCTTCTGGGCGAGCAGTGGACTCGGTTATAATTGCAATTCTATTCACAACTCCACCACATTAGATTGAAGTACAGGAATTTTGCTCACCGTGTCCCCATTACGAACCCACCGTACAGCGGTCTTATTATATACGATTTTTCCAGCCTCTTTTCGAAGCCATTCCTCAGCAGCATCGATTGCCTGATCTTTCAAAAAAAGCTTATTGTTGAATAGTCCTTTTTCAGTTGAGAAATCATTTATCATATAGAGCCGATATAAAGGACCTTCGTCGTAACCAAGAGCGTAAATATCTGTTCCTTCAGGATATAACTCTGGCTCCTCTGCAAATTCAGCGAAAATTGATAGTTTATATAGATCTAAACCACGCCAGCTGATTTTCATATCGATGGAAGCCATAGGTCCAAAATAAAGCTGAGCTACGATACCATCTCCACCCTCTAAAAGCCTCTTACTGATTTCGTATGGTGAATTTGTCCAAGAATTCATAGTAAGACGGGTAGAATGTTCTTCGGTAGTTATCTTGTAATTTCTTTTCCAATGACCCATACAACGGTTACAGTACTGGCCTAAACCATTCAATACTATATCAGCTGGCTCGCGGCAAAAATCACAAATCATCTGAACGGAATCTTGAACCCCTATTCCAAGTATTTCTGAACTACTTTCCGTTTTAATGCAGTTTGACATTGTGGTCACTAGTCTTCCTCCTTGTTTGATCGCTGAACGCAAAAAAGCCCTATCCAATTGGATAAGGGTGTTGTAATCGTTAGCGATATTTTTGTTTTTAAATTAGTGATAAGACCTTACTTCCGGCGAATCTTATCAAATTGAGGTCAATTATTACGAATGACTACAATTCGGCGTCGCCTGTGTCATCATCATGAAATCTAATAGGTTTAGCTCATGTCCATGACTGTACTTCATTCTCCTTCCGATTTGAAACAAGGAAGTCCTTTGTTTGGCTTGTTATTCTATCGTCGCAAAGGCGTACATAGATTAACCAGACTAAAAGAAGTACAAAAGTGTGTATCTGTCTATATTGTATCTTTTTTCTTAGCAAAAGGAAATAGTCTTATTGTGCGCTTCGACAAACATCATCGATTTGTCACCTTGTTCTTCAAGGAGATCTAGTACGCTAAGTGAATCTGGTAAGGCTCCGTGATCTGTGAGGGTGCCTGCAGCTTCTGAGAGCTTTAGGCACCGATCCCGGCCAACTATCAGACTATACTTACCTACCTTCTCACCACATTTACTGCAACTGTGCTGCTGTAAAAAAAGCCACTTACAGACATTGTGTGTCTGCAAGTGGCTTTAATGTGGATTTTAGATAATTCTTCATCTGCCGTTGCTCTAAAATCCATTTATAAATTGCAACTGAAGATTAATTCTGGTTTACTAGGGCTATTAATTTTCTAAAGCAATTCTAATCGTCTCTAGTCTAATGGCTTTTCGTAAACTAATTTGTTCCTCAACCCTTTCAGCTGCTTTTACTACTTCGCTGTAAAAGGCAGGCCGTTGCTTAACTTGCTCGTGATTAACGGGGATTGTCAGCAATAGTTCGATTATTTCTATATTCTCGATATCTTCTTGCTGGTTTAAGATAAACTCCTGAACCCATCATAATCCAATGTATCAAGCATATTTTGTAAGTACTCGGTTATCGATAAGTTCACTGTAGATGCTCCCTTCACTACGTCCTTAAGTATACTCCATAGTTTTTCACGCGGGTGAGTTTCAAGACCGTAAAACCAGTTGACTGCTCCCCTAACAACTACTGAGCGTATTTCATGAAAGTCATCCATATTTAGTATATTCTGATTGACAAGAATGCCAACTTTTTCAGCAATTATTAGTTTACCGTTCGGAGTTAAACTTTTCAGTAGAGATTGCACTTCATGCCGCTGATGCTTACACACCATCTCATTCATATTAGATCGCTCCTTTAATCTTAATTAAAGACTGTGGCTACAGCTGTAGACAAAAAAGAAGTTTACGCAACATAAACTGTTTCAGCTGTATTTTCTATCCAGTTGATGACTTTTGACAATAGGGTTTCATCAAATGTTTTTACCTCTATTACCTGACCAGAGTCCATGATTAGCGTAAGGTAATATCCTTCGATGCTTCCTTCAATAAATTTAATTTCTCCAAGGGTACCCTGAATTTCAGTCGATAACTGTAAAATATCCTTTTTAGAATAACTAAGATTTCCATACTGAATGAGTTCGACTGTAGTTGATTTGAATTGCTGCATCATACACGAGAAATTAATGTTTTCTTTTAAAAAGGGCATATTTACCCATTCGATATTATTTTGTTGTAAAAAGGAGCAAGCATCTTGATAAACAATGGTTTGTGAAAAAAGCGTCATTATAAAACCATCCTTCTAATTATTTTTTTGTATTAAGTACACATTTTTAGGAATTTAAATGTATTTGAACATAGCAGAGAACACTTCCTTATTATTAGGAATGTTCTCTTTTCTTACGTTTTAAATGTGGTTTCTTTTATTTTCTCCCTCATTTGTCATAAAACATATGTCTAATTACCACCTAAAAATGGCAGCAGCATAAGTTAGTGCCATTGCTTGAAGCGTTTGTTTTACGCCCATATGTTCTTCGGGACTAATACAATTGTGTTTAGTCAATAAAGTGAAAGCACGCCTACTAGCATCCAACTCAACCATAAGGGTTAAGATTCGAAATCCAACGACAAACAGCGAGAGTGCCATTGAAAGGGTTAGTAGTTCATGGCTGAATAAAAGACCGAAGAACAGACTTATTGGAATTATCGTGATTGAGAAAGCTACGCATGGTAATAGCTTAGTCTGGATTCGCATTAGCATGTTCCTATCCCGATGACACTCGGCATGTCCGATTTCATGGGCAGCAACGGCTATACTTCCAATGGAATTTCCATAATAAACTCTCTCAGATAAAAAAACGGACCTTTGAATGGAGTTATAATGATCGTTTATTTTTCTTTCGCCACTTAGCAACTGAAGCTCAACATGCTTTAGCCCATTATTGTTAATGAGCTGTCTAGCAACTTCGAATCCTGTTTTTCCGGATCGATTGGTGATATGAAGCCATTTCCCTATACATGTTTTCATATTGTAGTCCGTCCAGATGATAAAAAGCAGCACACCGATGAAAAGCCACATTAGCATTATTCATTTCTCCTTAAGTAAGAGCCCTTTACAGCATCTCAGTATATTAAGATTGTGCTCAGCCAAGGACAATTATTTCAATTACATCAAAATCATCAAGAATTTCTTGTGAAGAGTTATTGAAGTGAATATCTTCTTCAGGAGAAAAAATCCTGCGGTGATTTTCCAATCGATGTAATGCTCTTTCCCGCGTAGCGCCATACCCAGAATAATAATTCTGGGAGTTTTGAATATCATCAGCTTTAAACAAACCGTTTGCTAATTGAATAAGTCGGACACCCTTTTTCGCTAAAATATCCTTGCGAGTTGAGTAGGGCAGACTATTTTTGAGTTTCATCAAACGGTCAATGATGTTTTTCTTCTTTCTCTGTTTATCTTTCTTTTTTTGTCTCCATTCTTTGTTCATAACTTTATAATGTTTTGTAAGCGTTTGTTTTAACCGATAATCTTCGAAGGTTGGTTTCGAATTGTAACGATCAATAGTATCGAACAATATATCTTGAGTAACTTGGTATGGAAATTCCGGCTCCTCAAGATAAGCTGTTTTTATCTGTTCTATGGCATTTGCCAAGTGATCGGTAAACTGCTGGGACGGAGTTTCGCTAAAAAGGTGACTACCCTCTCCATTAACGCCACTGATCATGATACTGCACGAGTAAAATGGCCACCGTGTGCTTAACGGAAAAGCCCCTGCGCAATGAACACGATCAAGAGATATATCCCGGCTTAATATCAGTTTGACATTTGAATATGAAATGAAGCCCTCCGATTCAATTTCCTCGAAAGGAGTACCCATTTCAATCATCAATCCAATGAGCTTTTCAATGATTGCTTTCATAATAATTCTCTCCTTTTTAGAGAAGCAAAACGGACAGCCTATGGCTGCCCGTTGCAACTTTATTTAGTTACACGCTTTTTGCATGTTCATCCAATGTTGTGCCGTATACATGTTGAATGCATACCGGATTACGAGTAGCTAAAAAAGGTCTCATTAGATTTTTTCTGACCCGCTTTCTCTCCTCTTCCAGGCGTTTCTCTCTAGCTTCATTCTCCAATTTTTCTTTTGTTCTTTTATCTGCTCGCTCAGCACTTCGTCTCAAAATTTCTTTTAAAAAGATTCGAGTTATACCGCTTGCCTGCTGCTTCTCATTTCTTTTGAATTGATCAATGGGATGAATGGAGGAACGATCAATTTCTCCCACTACTTGAACCCATGCACGATCTATATCCTCTAAAGTCCAGTTCAATTTACTGTACCAAATTGAATCACTTTCATATTTAAAGACATATATATTCTCGTTACTGTCCGGGTGAACTGGATAGCCAAGATTATGCAGACCATGGAGTTCAATAACAGATTGGTCACAGAAATACAAATCGAATTGTAGGTTAGACATACTAAGCCTCGCTTTCTATCAGATGGTTGAACCATATGACCGTGTATTTGATTACAGCAGCTACACAATTAAATTGGAATGAGCTGCCTGATTAGTAGAAGAAATAAAATCACCAAACTCTTTCTCCTTCAACCATTGAAATTTCCGAAAAAATGCATGGTTCGTCACTTTGTATACTTCTACTCTTTGAATATACTCAGAATTCAGCACTAGATCCTTTACCAATTCCATAACTCGGTTACCTAGCCCAATCCCTTTTTCTTTCACCTTAATTTGAGAAATGTATAAACACTTATTTTCAACTTCAGCGTCCATGTACACACGATTCCCATCTGGAAGGAGCAAGTCAAAACCGCGTCCTCCAAATAAAGAGTTGTCCTCATTAAACCAAGTTGATTCAGTAAATTTATTGATACGGCGATAGCCTATAGATCCAATTCGAATAGCTAGATCAGATTCAAATTCGCGCATTCCAATTGCATGATTATCTTGTATAGAGTGGTAGTAAGCAAATGGACCTAATTCCTTGTATTGAGAGCAAGCTTCATTCCAAAGAGCCAGATTCCTATTAGTGGAACCCAATTTCGATAACATTCTGCTCTCTTTGAACTGCTGCTTATTCCGTCTCAACTCTTCGAGGTTACCCTCAACTGATTTGCAAAATCATGAGCTGTAGCATTCAAGATAAGACGTTCCTTTGTGCTCATACAGCATTCACCAGGATTCATACTGTAGTTGCTGTTTCTCTAATTCTAATTTTGCTATCAATTTTTTTTTAGCATCTGTCCAATTCATTTTAAATCTCCATGTACTGATGAAATGAGTGTTAGCTTTTTACGTACTGTAATACATCTTTTTTAAATTCATCAGCTAAACCTTTATGGAAAAAGTCTACACCGTCAATAAAATAATTGATCTGATTTTTAAATTCTCTTTCTTTATCTAAATCCTTTTTTTCAATTGACCACTTCAAAAACTTTAAATATTGCTCATATTCTTTTCTTATTTTATCATCAGTTAATATAAGTTCTCTGTCATAGTCTATAACAGGCTTGTTTGTTTCATCATTTTTAACGCCAAAGGCTTTACGTATAATAGCAATCTGCACCATAACCCGCGCGCTTTGTTCTCTACTAAATAAAGTTTGTGTATCTAGTTTTATCACTTTCTCCATAATTTCCTTATTTCTCAATGTGATTTCCCCCTATAATGAGTATTTCGAGTCAAAGCTTTATTCAGCTTCTAAACCATTTGATTGGTTTGTTGAAATCTCGGCCAATTTATCACAAAGGCAATTAGCGTTAATACAGGTACAGTTTTTCGTCATTTTTATCCCATCTTTCTCGACTTTTTTGTATATAAAAAAAGAAACGCTCATTTGCTGGAGTCAGCAAAATAAGCGTTTCTTGTATTCTAAAGTAGAATCTTTTTATTTTTCTTGAATAATCCCAGTAGTAACAGTTTGAACAGAACATAGTAAAGTGAAGTAATAAAAAATACTGGCACCTGACTGCATTCATTTTCCGTGTCTTCTTGAAACCTAATCAAGGTCAAGTTCACACGTGCTCTTTCCCTTCCATCAATCGTCCGCCAAATAAGTCCTTATGGTCCACATCATGAGTTCATGTACTAGACACTGACTTATTCCAAGGAAAGAAGCAAATAAAGAATATACTTATATTTTAGCCTATATTATTGAAACGCTCAACATATAAAAAAAGCCCGGAAGGTCCGGGCTCTTATCTGAGGATTTTCTAGGATGATGATGTATATGAACAGAAGCATAGCAGCCTTTTTATCATGCTAATGCCAATTACTCTCCGCTTTCAGTATCTATACCGTATTCTAATTCTGTTTCCTTATGCTGCTCTCGTTGTAGCTGGTAGCTCTTTTCAACCTTAATCCACTCATCTTCCTTTAGTGCGAATAATTGCAGATCACCAGGAACCCAGCGATAAAAATACACATCATATTCACTGTTTTTTTCCTGATCAGTACGTACTAAAGAAACATACGAATTCTCCTCGACTTGAAAACGATCAAGCAGGCGATAAGGATTTTGGTTCCCATCTTCGTCTTGCAGAATGATTATGTCTTCCAATTCCAACTTTTCTTTGAGTTCTTCACCACTGATCCCAGCTGGCTGAGGAAGGGTGATTGCTTCCAATGTCAGATACTCATTAATAGCCAGGATGAGTTCCATTGGTTTCTTCTCTAAAATATCTACATTATACTTTTCAGCATATATCAGTGCCTCTTCATAGCTATCCACTAAACCTACCATTTTCATTATTTATTCCTCCAATTGGTTATTTTATTTTATTCAACATTTATCGTTGTAATTATTAAAGAATCGTCGTTACTCCACAGATCGTCTTCAATGTTATAGCATCAGAATACTGCTGATAGTAGATCGGGAACGTCAATTATTTTCTTGGCTCCGAAATCCTCTATATTGTGTATTTCATTCGTTTAATCTCTCTCCTATTTGGGTCTCGTTGATTTCTGGTAAGGGAAGGGTCGACTCTACAAACTCCGCTACTGTTAATTCCCCATCGAATGAATACGACCAGAATTTTTCTATACGATTATCTTTTATAATCCAAGCTACTACATAGCCGTCTTCAGTAAACCGTTCTTTAACTCCGTCATTCCAGAGGCCATTTTCGGCAAGATAACTATCGATGATTGAAGCAACCGAGTTACGGAAGAATTGATAGTTCTCGAAGTACGAAGCTTCATCGCAAAGCATACCGTCATTTACGAATTGCAAAAGAAATTATTCATTGTCATGTTCTTTGGTAGTCATAGTTTTACTCCCCTTTATGGATTTAGTTAGAAGACAAGTTCGAGTTGTCCATGCTGATTTAAAGAAATGGGAATAGAGTATCTCATCTTTTGATTATCTTTTTCTTTATAAGATGAATTTTCAATCTTATTTCTTCGCACCTTGTAGAACATTGCGGCTAATCGGTTAGCTATCGAAGCTATGACTCTACAATCAACGGATTGGCCTAACATCTCATACTGGCGTATCTTCCCGATATAGTCAGGAATCTCAAACCATGCTGGTACGGATAGGATGCGTAGAATCTCATTTATAGAGAAAAATCGAAAGTAATTTCTATCTTCTGATAGCAGGTAGCTAGAGGAAGCAGATTGAGCTGTATACCGTTTTGGAATACACTGAATTTCCGTTGCCATTTCATCTACAAACGTCTTAGCTAAACCTCTATCACTCCAACTGTTTCCTTTTTCTGCTTTGCTGGTGAAGCTCTGCATCCACTTTTCAAGAGGCTTCCATTCATGTGGGGTTCCTTTACGATCGAGGTATTCACGTACTTTTTTTCTAATAGTACGTTTTGGGGGACTAGGGAATTGAAAATGAAGAAAATCTTCTTCACTCTTTACAGCTAAAGCATAAACTCGTTTACGCCGAGCAAGGGAACCAAAATCAGCTGCTTCAATTCGCTGCTCCTGCCAGAATGGATAATCGTTCATAAGAAGATTTTTAATATCTTGATATTCCTCCGATTCATAAAACTGAGGAACATTTTCGAAGAAAACTGCCCTACATTCTGTTGCTCTTATAAGCTCCGATGTCGCAAAGGCCAAATTTCTAAAAACTGCACCTTCACCATCACCTATAAGACTATGCTTGTCACATGGCAGTGTTACAATTGCTACATCTGCCTTTGCGACTGTCGAACAGTCCCTTAAGTCACCGTTAAAAACAAAACTGGACTTAAAGTTATGCCTATATACAGATGAGCTGTCTTCTTCAAGCTCAATTGCCCCAACGGATGTGAAATAGCCCGTCTCCTGAAAGGCAGCTGTTACAACTCCCATTCCGCTACAGATCGTAAAAGTGGTAATCCGTTCATCATCCGGTTTTACTAATACTTCTTTATCAAAAGAGTTATATCTTAGAGGTCGAATAATGACTTTGCTTATCTCACCTTCACGGTAAACACAAATTTCTGCTTTTTGGCTTACGTCAATAATCGAACGATAACTATCTTTAGCAGTGTCTACGATCGGACGTAACTTACCTGACGTTTCGTTCTTTTTTCCGGTCACATGAACTACATGATCGTCGTCAGAAATAGGAGCATTCTGAACAATGATTTGTTGTTGTTCGACGTCCAAACTGATGTAAAGTGGTTGGCCAATCTGAAAGCCGGCTGCCTCCGATACGGTTTCATATAGCCATATTCGCGGCCGGTTCCTTCCCTTTTTTGAAACAGTGTATACTTTTTTGAATGTTAGTGACATATTGTCCCAACTCCTTTCGACAAATAAAAAGCCCATAAGCACTCCGTAGAGTTACTTATGGGCTCTATATAAAAAAAGGCAAACCATTGATTTGCGTTTTTTCTATAACGTATTTAAATTTGATGTTCTCTCTTGAAAATAGACTGTAGTTCAGATCAATAGTCTGGGGCCAGATAGATTACTTCCTTGCCATTGACTTACTGAAATACACTAGCAATTTCGACTACTGTAAATAATATCTTTACGGTCGTATAAGCTCTTCCTTAACCATACCCGTTTTCACGGTCCGCTGTCTGATTAATTGCCTGCCATCATCATATTTAAATGTACATGGCTTTTTATCTGACTAGGTTAGGATAAATAATGGATATAGTATTATTGTACTCGATTATATACAAAACTTCAAAAGTTTTTCAGAATATTGAAGTACCTTACCAAGCTTAAAGTCGTCTTGTTATTCTGACTGAGAGTGTTTATTTATAGCTTTTAAACGGAGTGAATTTTCTCTCGCTCTATTCGTTTTACTGCTCTGTCCTACACCGATATAACTTACTTCATTTTCAGAAAGTGTAAATTGGTCTGCATCACCTAACCGGATCTCTTTTTCGGTTTCGACAATCAAATTCTTTTTTTCTGCATCCAATTCAACATCAGCTATTAAATTTGTAGTACTCATAATCCTTCTCAGATTAGAAAATGTGATTTCTTTCTTCTCCACAATAATGATCTTGTTTTCGTGAGGATGAAGATAAACATCAACTAGGGCATTATTTGACCCCACCTCCTTCAAAAGATCTGCAGCTGGGATAGTTACTTTTTTTCTCACTATTTAACCTCCAATTTGTTTGCCAATAAAAACCTACTTTATGTATCGACATAGCCTGTTCTAATCTTTAGATAGATGTTTATATAGAATATCGCCGGGCGAGCTTAAAGATTTCCGGATACTGGTAAATTTCCGTGATGAGAGGATCATCATCATATGTCAGTACAATATCAGCTCCAGGCATTCCGTGATAAAGAGATTCCAATAACACATTTAACCGGATATGGTCTCTTTTATCATAGTAATGCAAATACAGATCTTTACCTGCCTTTACATAGGGCGGATCAATATAAAGTGTCGTGCGATTTTCCCAATAGGCTTCTTCAATGACTTCACAGGCATCGTCATTAGTAATCGTGATGTTTTTGCTCATTTGGTGAATAAACTTAATTCTTTCGATTAAGTTAAGTGGATTCCAGCGAGATAGGGGTAGTACCAGCGAAGCTGACACAACCCGCAAAGTAGATGTTATTAAATGGGAAATCTATTGATAACCTCGTTGTATTCCTCCTGTGCATCAGTGATTGCAAGCTTGGAATAGACTTCTAATGACTTACGGCTTTCATGACCCGAATACGGTTGTATGAGCGCATCATCAATGCCTTGTTTTTTCAGCCACGTTAAGAGAAAATGCCGTAGCTTGTGTGGAGACAGATTTTGAGTCATGCCGGCAGCTTCCGAATATTTGGCCAGGATTTTGCGGATTCCCCGATCCGTATATTTCTTTTTCCATGATGATTCGAAAAGGTAAACTGCTTGCTTCTTCTTCATGGAATCAGCATGCATGGCCAACATTTCCTTAAACGAATGAGGAAATGGTACAATACGGTCTTTCTTCCCCTTGCCACTATTAATGCGGATCTGGCAGTATCGGAAATCGACATCGACCAACTTGATATTAATCAGTTCACTGACTCGAACGGCCGTATACAGAAGTGTCTTAACGATCATCATGTCTTGAAAATTCTTCGCCTGCCAGATAACATCATAATATCGCTTTAGCTCCTCTTCTGTGGGTACATAGGGGAGCTTCTTCGCTGCTTTGGGCACCTCGACTTCCAACTCTGCCCGAAGGTGCTGGAAAAGGCTCTTAAGGTAAGCATAGTCTGGCCGTTCCGCACGGATATACTTAGCCAGCTCTTTCGCTTTGCGTTTTGGAGATGTACGCCTTTCACTCACGCAAGTACACTCCTTCCAGGGGAAGACGTTCACTCATATTCAGTTTGAACGTTCCGTACGGGTTCACATGCGTATACACCAGGGGCGTAAGTGCCCGTAAGTCTTCCGGCGTCATCATATCGTACCATCTTCGGTCAGATAAGATGTTTTGTAACATGATGGTATTGATGTAGACCAAGCAGTTCTGTAGGAGGTGAAGTGACAGTACGGCCATCTCCTGATCCTCTAACCGGTTGGTAGCTATTTCTCCGCCTTTTCCGTAAAAAATGAAACTGTTTGCCGAGTTCCAGTTCTCCACGACATTCAAGCCTGAATTGATCTCTCTGCGCAGCTCCTCCGAGTGAAGATAATCGCATAGGAATATCGTCTTGACTGCTTTACCAAGTTCGCCCAATGCTTGATAGGTGGGATGTTTTAAATTATTGCGTGTAAAACGCTTCAGAATCGCTTCCGTTTCGGCGGTACCCAGGCGTAAAGCTGTCGCGTACTTCATCATTTGATCATACTGCTGTCGAATCAGCTCCCAATTGATCGGCCGAGTCAGTACCGGCTGTAAATTCGGATAAGCATCGGTCATGCCTGGTTCCGGCCGATACAGCTTTTGTGAATGTATAGCTTTAAGGCGCGGCATGAGCTGGTATCCTAGCAGGTGGCAAAATGCAAATGCAACCTCGCTCTGGCCATGTGAGTCCACGTAATTCTTCTCGACTTCCATCTCTGTGCAATGCCGGAGCAATCCTTCCATCATAGCAGCGACTTCGGAAGAGGAACATGACTTGAGCTGCGAGTAGATGCAGGTCGAATGCTTCTCCACATGCCAATAAATCATCACGCCGCGGCCACGGTACCGAATATGCCATTCTGTCATCAAGTTCTGATCCCACGCACCGAATTTTTTGGAATCCGATGCACAGGATGTTGTGGCGTCACCCCAAATTTCTTGCATCCGCACGCGAAATATCGCATTAACAACTTCAGAAATGGCGTTGCGAAGGTTATCTTTATGGATGAATTTTCTCCGGACGTAGAGCAAGTCTTTGTAGCTTTCTCCATGCTCACCGGCACTCACACGTTTTAATCCTGTATTAGTCCCAAACCCGTATAGTGCCAGGATAAGTCTCTTTTGAAGTGTATCTCGATCTAACGTTTCGCGCACAGCGACCGTCTTGAAATGTTCGGTTAACCCGATGCGGAGATCCGCCTCCTTCAGGATATCCAGAAGACTCGTCATGGGCCAACGCCGTAGTAACTCCGACTTGACTCGAGATAAATTAACGGGTTCTGTTTGTGGTTCTAAAGGTGACAAGCTGATCCAACCATTCCCTTTCTCAGTAATCCGGACTTTTTCGTTTTTTGAAAGCCCACGATCCAGCTTCTCCAATCCATCCTTCATCGCTTGCTTCAGCGACTCAATAAAGTCATGGGCGTCCAACGGTTGCTTTAAGGCTTTGTAGTTTTCCTCACGTCGTTCTTCTAAATCGGTGGGGAGGTCATCATCCGGGTTCCGGTATCGGTTCGCACCGACCGCCCATATTTCCTTACAGCGGAGTTTGTCTCTCAACGCTTGCAGAACACTGATTTCATAATTCATACGATTTATACGCTCTTGTCCTTTCTCGTCTTTCTCTACAATGATTTCTCTGTTAACGGTACGTATGACTCCATCAACCGGGACATCTTCCAATAGGGGTAAATAGTGTTGGCCTGTATTTGAATACTTTTTGACCAGCTCCAGCGCAAGAATCACTGGCCGATGAACCTCATTATTGGAACGAAAGTCCAGGATACCTAAAATCTCAGGAACCATGCGGCGATAATGGCTCCCATAGGAAGCGCGGATAATCGTGTGAACTTTCTCGCGATAAGCCGGGCCTGTATGCTTGAACTCTTTTACCAGATCCCTCAATGTCTGCTCGTTGACGATCGGAAAGATCACATCCCTCACAATACCATTCGGATTATTAACAGCGGACTGAGCCAGGTTAAATAAGATGCCGAATTTATTTCCTACTTTCCGCAAATCGTTCAGAATTTCCTTCTCTACCTTGCGTTCAGCCCGAACGCCAATACGATGAACAATCTGTATGAGCAGTTCAATTAAATTATCCGTAATCTCCATGCACCGGAGCCAAAAGAAGGCCGATAATAACGTGTAGCGAATCGGATCGGGATGGCGACGTAATTCCCGAAGATCCTCTGTTGCGGTCCGCTGCCGGTACTTGATTAAGGCTTTAAGCGGGATATCCCGAAATAGTTCATCCGGAAGCTCCAAATTACGAATCGTTCGTAGCTTGCTAACCTCTCTTAATACACTTTCCACGCCGGGCTTTCCCGGATCGGCTTTCAATTCCTGGAACGAAAGGATTCCATCGGAGCCCTCTACTCCGTCATAATCTTCATCATCAAGAAATGCAATGCGGTCCACGAGTGCATCCAGCTTGGCCAAGGAAGCAACGGGGAGTTTTTCAAGGGTGGCCTGGAAAAACTGCCCTTCGTAAGTGTGAATGGCCGTTTTTATCAGTCGCTCGATGCGATCTGGCGTAGGCGGGACAATCTTCATCTCTCGGAACCGTCTGTACACCATATCCACCAGGTATTCAAAATCATGACCATGGAACAGCTCATGAGTACAGAGCCAATCGATTACATCTTCAGCATCTTGTACCGTATCCTCACGAAAACCGAAGAAGTCCCTGATCTGGGTTCGGTGGTACGTGATAGATCTCCCGGACCAATCATACTCTGTGTATCGTTCCGGCCGCATCTCAATCTGCTTAGCAATATATTGGATAACCGCTTTGGGAACTTCAAATTTATGAAAGGGAAAACGCGCTTCGTATTGAAAAAATTTGAAGAGGACCGCAAATCCCAATCGTGTTTCGCCCGATTTGTTCCCGATTTGCTGCATCTCGTTCGGCAGAAAGGTAAAGTGTTCAATCAGCTCATCCAGCTCCCAGTTACGCTTCATGTAATCCCCTCCAAACAAAGTTCCTAAAATGGTCAGTATCGGAACAATGTTCCTTAATGTTAGTCTATCTCTCCTTTTGAAAGGAGGCAATTATTATTAGATTGTGTCGAAGTTCCGAAGCCAAAAACATTTTCGGAACTTGAATATTTCTCTCAAGTCAAGTGATAATCAAATGAATATTTGATTATACGAAGGGTTTGGTGTATGATAACAATCAAATTAACATTTGATTGTTAGGGTGAAAAAAGGACTCATGTGATTTTTATGACCATCCTAAAGTCCGAAAGGTACAAAATGCACTTACTACTGGCAAGATGGCCGGATTGAGGGTGAAAGATGCGTAAAGGAGACAATAGAGATTTTATACCAGCCCTGCGATTTCACTGGCTCACCTCATTTTATGACCCGATATTACGCTGGACAATGAGGGAGTCTACCTTCAAGAACAAATTAATTAGACAACTTCAAGTTGATCCGGGGAAGCGAGTGCTTGATCTAGGATGCGGGACTGGTACATTAACTCTTCTTTTAAAACAAGCTTACCCGAGAGCAAAAGTAACCGGACTCGATATTGATCCGAATGTTCTCCGAATTGCAGAGAAAAAAGCTGTGGATAAGGAAATGGACATCGTATTTAATCAAGGAATTTCGTTTGAACTCCCCTACCCTGATCATTCATTTGATCGTGTTGTCACAAGTCTAATGTTTCATCATTTGACTTTAGAAAATAAACTCCGAACACTAAAAGAAATTTTCCGTGTACTTAAACCACGAGGTGAACTTCACATAGCGGATTGGGGAAAGGCGCAAAATCGGCTCATGCGCATTGCGTTCCTTTCAATCCAAATCCTCGATGGTTTTAAAACGACAGCAGATAATGTAAATGGCCTGATACCGCAAATTATCGATAAGGCCGGGTTTGTTGAAATAAAAGAGTCTGATCGGTTTATGACAGTATACGGAACCCTTTCTTTATACAAAGCGAAGAAATAAAACAGCATTGCGGTGAAGTTAGCTTCGCTGCTACTGCCCCAAATAGCTGGTCGGAGTAAACCTTTGTTAAATTGTAATGTTTAATCAAATAATTATTTGGATATAAGAACATATAGAATCTACAATTGGATGGGGTAAATCACAATGTCACTCACATTAATTCTTTCCGCTATCGGCACGTTCATCGTGACAAACATTGACGACATTTTTGTACTGATGATCTTTTTCGCACAGATTGAGAAAGCGCGGCACACACAAGTTGTTCTAGGGCAATATCTTGGGTTCGGATTGCTCGTTGGATTGAGCCTATTAGGGGCTTTCGGTTTTACATTTTTGCCACCCGAATGGGCCGGTTTTCTCGGGCTGATACCGATTTATCTCGGTTTCCGAATGTTCCACAAAAAGGAGGAAGAAGATGAGGCAGAGGAAGCGCTTGAGAAATTGGGCGATCTAAAGTCACAACCTTCAAACAACCGTTTGTTTGGACCACTAACTAGTAAGGTCGCTGCGATTACCTTTGCCAACGGGGGGGATAACCTGGGCATATACATCCCGTATTTTACGACCCAGGGGAATGCGTCACTTTTATCCATCGCGATTGTGTTCCTTTTGATGGTCGCGGTATGGTGTTTTCTGGCATATCGGCTGGCAAGCTTCCCGGCCATTCTAAAGATTCTGGAAAAGTACGGAAGTGTCATTGTTCCACTGGTGTTTATCGCATTAGGTATTTCGATCATGCTGCATGGTGATTCATTTGCATATCTCATAAGGCTGTTTGGATAACGTTCACGAAAATCGAAATGATGAATTGGAGGGAAACACAATGGTAGTAGGTGACGCAAGCATGCACACTCAATTGTTGATAATCGGCGGTGGTTCTGGGGGTTATGTTGCAGCTATACGAGCCGCGCAGCTCGGCAAGAAAGTGTTGCTGGTGGAAAAATCGGAACTCGGAGGTGTATGTCTCAATTGTGGCTGCGTGCCGTCCAAAGCGCTGATATCAGCGGCGCATCGTTATGAACAAATGCTGGAAAGCGGCATATCCGGGTTAAAAGCGAAAGGCGTTGAGATTGATTTTTCACAGATTCAGCAGTGGAAACAGTCGAAAGTGGTGAATCGCCTCAAATCGGGTATTCAATCCTTACTGAAAAAACATGAAATCTCGGTCTTCAAAGGGGAGGCGCTTTTTATTAATGATCGGGAAGCCCGTCTCTATAATGAGCAAGAATCGCTCCGATACCAATTTGACGATTGTATCGTTGCTGTTGGATCGCGCCCAATTGAATTAAAAGCATTCCCGTATGGGAATCGAATTTTGTCCTCCACGGAAGCACTCACCCTTACCGAAATCCCTGAGCGGATGGTCGTCATCGGCGGTGGCTATATCGGTATTGAGCTAGGCCAAATGTACGCGAAGTTCGGCACGAACGTAACCATTTTGGAAGGTTCACCGTCGATTCTGCCTGGATTCGAGAGTGAAATTACCCGGATTGTCAAAAAAAATCTTGATTCCCTTGGCGTTACGGTATATACGAACGCCATGGCTCAATCCGCCCAACAGTCGGCTGACGAAATCACGGTTACCTTTACGGTAGATCAGACCGAACAACAAGTGACAGCCGATTATGTTCTTGTGACAGTAGGACGCCGACCCAATACTGATGGCGAACTCGGTCTTGACCGGATTGGGGTAAAAATTGGAGACCGGGGACTGGTCGAAGTCGATCAACAAGGGCGAACGTCTATTCCTCATATTTATGCGATTGGCGATATTATCCCTGGCCCTGCACTGGCGCATAAAGCTTCATACGAAGGAAAAGTGGTTGCTGAAGCCATAGCTGGCCAGCCAAGTGCCTTCGACTATAAAGGGATACCTGCGGTCGTGTTTTCCGATCCGGAAATTGCTTCCGTAGGACTTAGCGAACCTGAAGCCAAAGAGAAAGGATATGACATCATGGTGGGTAAGTTTCCGTTTGCGGCAAATGCGCGTGCTCTCTCTTTGAGTGCGTCCGAGGGATTCGTCAAGCTGGTAGGCGATAAGAAAACAGGTTTGATCCTTGGCGGGCAAATCGTCGGCACAAACGCATCTGATTTGATTCCGGAAATTGCCCTGGCGATTGAAATGGGGACGACCATGGAAGATCTAGCCCTCACGATTCATGCGCATCCGACACTTGGGGAGTTGTCGGCTGAAGCGGCAGAAGTTGCCCTTGGCCATCCCATTCATATTTAGTTTTGTTTGCCTTTGACAAGCCAATGGCAAAAGCATAATATAATAATCAAACGAACATTAGATTGAGGTGATTGGAATTGAAGAACCAAGATACATGCGAGATCTTTTGTTATGACGAGGATAAGGTCAATCGAGTCCGGGAAAAAATAAACAAAAATGATTTTCAGGATATGGCGCAAGTATTTAAAGTGCTTGCCGACCATACGCGGCTGAAGGTTGCATATACACTATGTGATGAGGACGAGTTATGCGTCTGCGATGTGGCCAATATTATCGGCTCCACGATGGCGACGGCTTCCCATCATTTACGGTTGCTGCGGAACATGGGGATTGCACAGTATCGCAAAGAAGGTAAACTTGTTTTTTATTCACTGGAAGATGAGCAGCTTAAACAAATGATAAGGCT
>NZ_JBBOYU010000004.1:0-12496 GCF_038008265.1 Paenibacillus sp. FSL K6-2859
CGCTCAATAATATGTTTAGGAACGCCCTCTTTTTCAATCTCTGTAAGCACTCTTTGTTTTACATTTATACAAATTGTTTTTACAACTTCTTCCGGATCAATCCTTTTTCTTCCCAAATTAGAACCCCATTCCTTCATCTGTGTCCTCCTTTTATTTTTCTCTTTAGCATACAACAAAAAAAGCAACCCGCAAAAGGTCGCTTTCCATAGCACCGTGCAGCGTAGTATAGAGATAATATCTCTATTATTCCCCACGCCCCACGTCTATTTTAAGTAGTTTTCTGGATTCTGCTTTTTGTTCCAAACGGCTTTCGGATCGGGTTCGTCGTGAATCTCCTTGTCCCAAAACTTCCACCATTTCCGCGCAGACGTTGCAGCTACTAAGCGCCTAGTCTCCAGAACCTCCCTCAAAATAACTGATATATTAGCGTTCTGCTCGTCCATCCGCTTATGTACCCGTTCCAATTCTGCCGCCTGCTGTTGGTTTTGCTCCCCTAGCTGCTGCATAACCTCAATAAGTTCATTGTATCGTTCCTCATATCGCTCTGGAATCTGATTATCTGCTGAAACAACCATAGGCGCTACAGATTCGTGCGCTTTAAAATGCTTTGCTGCTACTACCTTTGCGGCTAGTTCTACCGTCATTCCGCTCTGCTCACATAGCGCTTTCATGTGTCTAAACGCCGTAGCGTCATCTTCCGAATACTCTCGATGTCCACTATCGCTTTTACTAACGCTATACCCTGCTTTCTCAAGCTCTCCTGCATACTTCCGAACTGTAACGGCTTTAACCCCTAGAATCTCGCTTATTTCCTTGGTTCCTAGCATTTCACGTAACACCTCCGTAGCTATTAAAACCCCGAAGCAAAACCGCTACGGGGCTTGTCTATCTTTATATTATCGCACAATTTCCACATCTTCAATTTCTAGTATCTTCGTACTGTTCATTCATGGATAGTTACATCCCAATCCGTCTCCAAGTCTTCATCTTCTTCATCACTAGGAGCACAATCCCGGCACAACATAACAGGTAATCGGTCAATTCCTTCAACCAATTTCCCTTCTCCAGGAGCTAAAACCCTTTCGCAGTTTCCACATTCATTTTTGATAGTAAATCCACACAGATTGCACTTATATTCATCTACTTCGCCTACAACATTAACCTGAACCAAATCACCAACAATACAGTTAAAACAAGACATCCGTTAATCTCCTTCCTGCGCTATATGCGTCTTATTTTCATTTTGATCTATTTTGTCTGACCTGATATAATTTATCTACATTGTTTTGGCGCTCTGTGATCCCCACGATCATTGAGCGTCTTTTTCTTTTAATAGCACCTTATCAGCATTATGCAACGTCTTTTTATGCAGCAACTCTGTAAGCAACTCCAGCTTATTGCTTGTCCGTGCCTTCTCAGCCATCGTTCGCTTAAGCATCTGTACATCCATATATTCCTTACGCTTCTTAAGCACATCTTCGGTAAAATCCTTCTCTTTTTCAGATTCATAGTCGTGAAACATGTTCACAAATACCTTCATCGCTTCAACCATGTAATCCGCATCTTCAGGCAATTCCTCATTAAGTATAAGCTTCTGTAATCGACCTCTAATTTGAGTCACTTCTCGTTCCTTCGTCGTATCAATATCTTTCAATCTGAATATAAAGTTTTTGCACTCCACAAACCTATTAGGATCACCTTTGCGGACTTGTTTCCAAAATGCTGACGGGTGGTTAAACTTCTCCATTAAATGCGTCCAGAGAAGCGACAGACCGTCTAAACGCAATAAAAAATCCATAGTATCAAATATGCCCGTTTCACCCGTTTCTTCACAAGCGAACCCCTTCATGTAATCCCTATGTATTTCAAATTCAATATTCCATACCTTTTCAGCATCCATGCCGTTTTTCTCGTAAATCTCGCGGAAATAGTCCTTCTTCTTTTTCGTAATCTCAATAGATTTGTTATACATACGCAATTGCAACCGTGTCCGATCACCGTAATATACTGTTTCGAATTCGCCCGTACAGGGGTCTAGCTTGACGAAATTGGGCTTGTTATCGTCCTCTATGTTCCTTGGGTAATCCAAAGCTTTCAAATCGTCCAGAGTCCATTTAAATTGGTCTGAATGAACACATAAATCAATCCTATTAGGCTTCGCAGCTTCATACTGAAAACCAAGCGCAGTCAAAACTTCCAACGACTCCAAAAAGGCATCCTGTACCCCCATATCCCATAGCTTAAATTGGTTGATCTGAACTTTTACCGGAAACGTCCCATCATTCCGCCGCCGCCGTGCGAAGTAAATCGCCATATCTTGATTCCGAATCTGAAAAGCATAAATCGGCTTTTGTCCATGTGATTCAATGCTGAAAGTCACAGGGTATTCATATCGGCCCAGCAGCAATTGTATATAATCCGTTCCCTCACCATCCTCTGAAACGTTCTTACCGTCAATCAACCGTTGTAAAAGCCCTTCCTGCATTACTTCATCATAATTATCTGCATCGTATGTATACCAAAGAGTATCAACATTGAACAAAAAATGAGATGGATCAGGCTGAAATCTCTTCTTTCCGCGAAACGTTCCATTCGGTTTAGTATATAATTCCGGCATTTTAAACCTCCTTCCTTCAAAAAAAGTTTTAGCAACACAAAGCGCAGTCGATTTTAAAGGTAAAACCCTTTATTTTCTGACTCATACGCATGATTTACTCCCATTTTCTCCACCGCACGTGTGGTGGAAGCCTTAAACCTTAGAGCAGTACAGGGTTGGAGGGTATTGGGAAGCCCTACCGTGACCCCATATTATAAGCATTGGGGTCTTGCACCAGTTTGAGCGTTCGCACCTTCACCCCCCCAAAACTATTAAAATAATTCCAAATAAAAAAAGAAGAGCAGCAAAGATTACAAGATAATTTAAAAGTTTGAAAGCTAATTGTTCATACATGTTCCTCAACCTTTCATGAATTAATCACTATATGAATATTTCAGAATAGTGTTTCTTGAACAAATTTCTCTTGTTTTTCTTCAATTACGTCCGTTTCCTCAATGGCTGCTGCTTCTTCTTCAACCTGCGGGAACGTCCAAGAATGAACTTTTCCACAGCCTAGACAATGATATTCCACGCCTAATTTTCGAGAATTAGCTAATTCAATTCGATCCTTTAGTTCAAGTGCTGCTTTTATAGCACATGACCCACAAAGTAAATTTTTCATAGTTTCACTCTCCTATTAAATTAAGAAAAAATATGCCGCTGGCAGCTTAAGGCTAACGCCTTAAGAATCCTTTAGCCTGCGGCGCCCCCTCGCCGGGTGGCAGGTTCCCGAACGCAAGGTTCGGGAACGGCTGTTAGGGTTGGCACTATGAACCGCTCGTAAAGGGTTCGCTTCGCCGCTAACGCGCCCTTGACGGCTCCTGTTTGGCGTTTTAAGCCTTTCTACGCAAAAAGCCCTCCTATATACCCGAAAAGGGATACAGGAGGGCTTAAGCGCATTGCTTCATTCCTATTGATCGCATGATAAAATTACGGTACAATGAGGGCAAAGCCATGTGTTTAGCGCGCCTGTTTCTCTGATCTTGGGTATCAGTTAAGCAGCCTTAGAAGAGTTGGTAGCTCTTAAGGTCGCCGTGAAACGTGGCTCTTTTTTTATTTATCTAAAGAAAATATTACCATGAGTCTACTAATGTTTACTAGATCAATTTACGTAATATCCTAAAATTTGTCGAAATTATATTCTAAAAAGAATTTTTGTTCGTACTTTTTTCGCATTATAGTACTATTTAACCCTTTTTATGTATTTTACGTTTTCTCTTCGGACTGCGAATTAACCTTCATCCTCATTCAGCACTTCTGTAGTTCTAAGCACACCTCTTGCATGCTCGTATATATTGTCCTGTGACCCACAAACAGGACAAGCTGGCAATGATGAATCAGTATCTGCATCAATTTCAAAAAACATATGTGGCTGTTTATGATCGTTAAAAAAAACGTCGTCCTGGCAATTCGATGATTCACACACATAAATAATCCCTGGTCTTTCTGGCTTGAAATAACTCACTTTGATCATCCTCTCTCTTCGAACTGTTCAGGTGTTTTTTTTCGATTTATAAACCCAAAATCCGATAAACAAGATCATCCCAATACATGCCACTATAAGTACAGCAGACATAAAATTAAGAGCTACAGTTAGCGATTTCAAATTATTAATAGATTCTTCCATTTGATCACTAGTCCTCCTTCCTGCGCTATATGCGTCTACTATTTCCCATCGAAAAACTTTTCGGAATCATTCCATCCCTTGCGGTATGCTTCGATCAGCGAAAGCCGGATGATGTTCATGAACGAATCTTTGTAATCATCTGGCAAATATTTCCCTAATTCCTTAATATCAATCATTTGTTCATCAGCATATTTAATAGAATTGTCAGACATTATTATCATCCCTTCATCTCATACAACTTGCGAAAATACTCAGAATAATTATCATACTCGCCCTGCTGGATCAAAGAATCAATCTTTTCCCATGCTTCTTCTGGAAGATTTATTCTTAAAGGCTTAGACACTCCCATTTTCGGACGTCCAGCCCCCTCACGCGCACCGCCATAATTATCGCTATACTTTCTCCATCCTGTAGGCTTAGGCACGAAATCAACTCCTATTGAATTATGTTTCTGTTTTCAGTATACTGCAGTTATTTGAATAATGCAACACTTTTCAAATAATTTTAATACTGCTACACAAAAATAAACCCAACTCATTCAAAGTTGGATTTATCAGATATTCCTATTTTCCCCGAAGCATTCCACCAGAGGATACAATTCGTTTTCCAAAATCACCACCAGCTCGCTCATAGGCTTTTTCCTCGGAAAGTGCAAAAGACCTTAGTCCTTCTTCAATATGATTCGCTCCAATTCTTGCTTGCTGGCATGCTGCGTTATCTATCATCCCATCCGCAAAAAACGCTGTGATTTTCTTCTTGAAGCCTGCCATATCAGATAGTAGATTCTGCACAGATTCTAATCTTCTTGCATGTTCAGCAAGCTTCTTACTGTTCATTAGACTCATACTAACCCCTCCTTATGCCATAATTTTTTCCTTATCTTCATAGGCAGCCGCGCTATATTTTTTAAATTCAATGCTCGTCATTTCTTCCCGAGACAGAGCAAAATAGGCATTTTTTCCAATTTGGATACGTCTATCTTCAAATTTAAGCTTACGTTCCCAGTGTATCATTGTGCAGGGAACCAATAACCGTCCAAAGATCCTTGCTGTTTTTTCTGCTGCTGCTACCGCTCTCCAGTGGTGATACTCTGAGGATAGCTTGGTATATTTAATTGGATGTATACCGGGAAAGTTATAAAGCAACTGCTGGGGATCCGACTTCAATGCGTTTTCGGGAATTATTGTCATCTCTTATCCTCCTCATAGCGTCATCATGTGTTTGCTCTAGCTTAGTCCAAAATTTTTCGGCTGCTCTTTCAGTCTTTGGCAAAGGAAAACCACCGACAAATGAGTGTGTATCAAATAAATGTAATTTATGAATCTGCTTAACCTTACTTGCAGGCAGAAAACGCGAATGCAGAAACTTGCCCATTTTGCCCCCACCATCTGCCAAATAATCGTAGTAATCCAGATGAATGCCCTTGTTTCCCATTGGACGCACTTGGATTAAAATCTCTAACATTTCACGTATACGAGTATCTAGCCGGTTAATGGACGGTGTAGCAAAAATCTGTATACTCGCCATTTTACGGACAAACGTCAGGAGATCAGTAGCAAGCGTATTTTCAAATTTAAGTGCCTTTCTGCTATCGAATGAACGGTGGGACTCGTCCCACACACAAATGCTGCCATGAGCATCAGCCACTTTAAACCAATCCTCAGCCTTACGCATCCATTCAGCGCCTGTAAGGTCGTAATTCGCGAACAGTTTGATACTACCACCACGTTTTTCGATCTCAGTTTTATATAGCCACGCCATCATGCTAGCTGTAGTCGTCTTCCCTGATCCTAATGGACCTACAACTCCTATATTGTGTGGCATCTATCTACGCCCCCTTATTGGTCGTCCATCCGGTGCCATAATGATTGGTTTCGGTGGCTTTGGTATTAACTCTTCAATGGTCTGCAAGTACGTCTCTGTACGCCCCACAGCCCGTTTAAACTCGCCTGTAATGGATTTAATAATACCTGCATATGGATTTTTGTCTCCATGCAGCCGCTTATTACTGCCCAAACTCTCCAGCAGCAGAATTGCCCTTACTTGTTCCTCGCTGAGTGGTGCAGCAACGTCCTTCATGAACTCCAAGACCTGTTTAACATCACTTACATGCGTGACCGTTGGAAACAGATCATCGTTGATAACTGACTGTATTTTATCCGCATTATTAGGCGCTACGCTCATACGCTACACCGCCTTTAAAAAGATAAGCAAGGCTACAATTCCTACGCCTATCAGCATCTTTTTTAACAAGCTCATACCAGCTGCTGCTATCGGAGGATCGCCCTGGTAATGGGTGATTTGACGTAGTACCGTGCTGCGCTCTAGCGCTGCAATCCGCTGATAGTCGGATGATGCTTCAACCGTAGCTCCTGTCAAAAAGATTCTTCCCTTGCGACCAGTGTAAGAGCTAAAATCGCCCATCGGCACAGAATAAGAGGTCATAGCCGACTCTGCATATAACCTATCGTCATTGATCTCTATCACGGCAGCCACATCAGCTGTACCATCATCTTTAAAGATTACAAGTGTATCTTGCGGCTCATACGGCTCCTTATTTGCTCCTAGCATCTGCCTTACCTCCCTTACCTCGTTTGATCTTGCTATAAAGCCATGCTGACGGTAACAGTACGACTACAACCCCTGTAGTTAGTCCAGCACCGATAGATACAAAATAACTAAATACTGCATCCATGCTTACATATCCCTCCTGTTTAAATCCAAGTGGCCATAGTCGGAATTACCACCACTTAGCTCCATCTTTAAAAGCAAAGTACATCCGTATAATTGCCTTAACCAGCTGTAAGATTGCTAGCAAAACGATCGATGCTAACAAAGAGTTCATCACGTTTTGCATCGATGACGGCAAGTAATCAAAAAAACCTAAATACTTATTAAGACTGATCCCATGTCCAGCAACAAGGCTTGTCTGGTTAAGATAAGTCTTCGCTAGCCGCAGAAACTCCAGCGGTGGAGCAAAAATTGAATCTATAAAATTACGGAGTGCTGGCGGTAAAAAGTAATCATACACAGCTTACTCCCCCGATCTGATACTACTGATGATCCTGACAACGGCAAAGGCTGTACCAAACCAGATTCCAAACTGCAAAATATAGGCGATCTTATCCAGTTGGAATTTTTCAAATCCTCCAGCCACGTTGATAAATATAGATGTCCATTGCCCGTGGTGAGGTGTCGTTGGTGTGTATGTAAAGCCAGCCAGTGTAACAAAAATCCCCTTGATAAAGGCTAGCAGCAGCTTACCAATTGCTAAAAATAAGCTTATAAGCGTAACCGCTAGCTCAGCGATTTTATAGACAAAGTAAAGCAATAAGGCAATGACGATAAATAACGGTCGAAGCAAAATCTTAAGAAACGAAAAAAGGGTCTGGAACAAATGACCTAGCAGTGATGATAAAAAAATAAACACTCGCTGAGTCAATCTCATGGCAAAGTCCCATCCAGCCCTCAAAACCTGACCGATCATATCCGCATGGTACGCCGTGCATACCGCAGGATCTTAAATAGCATAGCTTGCATATTGTCAGCTAGCATTACACCACAGATAAGCAGCAGAGCCGGAGACAAAATCAATACATTTTTCATCGCTACTTCTAGAAGCCCGCCAACGGTAAAATATTCATTCATTTCATTTTTCTCCTTCCTACCTGCGCTACTGTTGCAATCTGCTTGCCTTTCTTAACGTTGTAATATAGTACCGTCATAATGATTACTGCAAGAGCAAAGGCAATGCCGATTAGTACCCAATCCCTATAAATCCTTATAAGATCAATTCCTACCTTTACTGCCCCTACAGCACTAATCGGTACTTTAATCCCCGTCCAATCCGACACGCTTTTATTAAGCTTAATAACAACGGTATTGGATTCAGACTCTCCAGCACCATTAACCGCCTTAACCTTGTAGCTATAATCTGTATCCTCTTTAGCATCGTTATCGACATACTTTGTTTCTTTGCCTGACAGGTCAGCATATTTAACCCCATCACGATAGAGTAAATACTTATCAGCTCCAACATTTGTCCAATCCGCAATAATTCGCTTTTCAGTCGATGTTACTGATAGCGTTGGCTTGTCCGGTGGCTTTGGTATCGGTGTTGGTATAGGTGATGCCGTTGGTGTCGGCGTTGCTGTTGGCGTTGGTGTTGCTGTTGGCGTTGGTGTTGCTGTTGGCGTTGGTGTCGGAACTGGTGTTGGTGTCGCTGGCGTTATATAGCTGCCGAAAACATCAATTTCATAAATTGTTCTGTACGCCGTAGCAGTGTTATACACAGCTACATAACTCACATTGTCGATATCTTCGAAATCTCCATAAAACACATTTGATCCAGTGCTTTCTGGCAGAGATATAGACTTCAGTATTTTTTTATCAATGTCGTATAACCTCAACATTAAACTAGTTCCTACTTTAGACGCATACCCATGTAGTGATACCGGACTTGAAAACTTATACCATAATGTATTATTGCTCCCCCCTATACTACTGTTACTACTATTTAAATCACCGTCCGTTGCTTCTGTTATAGTTCTGTTCCCCGTACCCACGTCATTACTTAAAATAAGTGTTTTACCTCGCAGTAAACCATATGGTGGACGTGTCGGTGTTGGTGTTGGTGTCGGTGTTGGTGTTGGAATTGGGGGTGGATCACTATCTATTATTGTTGGTTTAGACTTCATTGGATTTGAAGCAGTTAAAGACCCCCCCTCTGTTGTAAGTGATGGGTATAAAACCACTGACGTTACACTAACGTTACTCGCATAACTTATATAAATATATCTAGCATCTGAAATAGCAGGAGTGTAATTATATACAGTCGAGATGGAGTTTCCGTAACTTGTATATAATAATTTTCCAGTTGAACTATAGACAGCATAAACATCAATAATTTTGCCAGTCGTTCCGTTCGTTTTATATCGCGTCCCAACATAGCCTGTACCAAGGTCGTACCAATTTTCTTTATTTGGAGTATCTGCAAACGTGTTCGATACAGGTAAAAAGCTAAAAACTAATACGATGATTATAAATACCTTTTTCAATTCACCTCACTCCTAACTATCTGTATCTGTTAAAATTTATGGGCTATATCTCGGCAATTCAAATATAATTTGCCCCGGAGTTGGTGGCGGCCCCGTTGTAGCCGCTGGCATAGGCGGTGGCTCCTGCGTCGGTGGTGGCGCGCTCGGTCTCGGAAGTTCAAATATAATTTTTCCCGGTGTTGGGGCAGGATTGCCAGTATCAACTTTATCTGGCTGCTTAATCCCCTCTGAGCTATTTCTCGGATCGCCCGGAATTACCTTAACCCCCGGATCATCGTACTGCATATCCTTTAGTGGATCTTCTATAACAAAGGGATCTGATTCATCCTTTACTTGAATTGTCGGAGCATCTTTATTGAGGTCGAAATCAATTTTACCGTTGTTGTAATCTGATGGTACTTGCGGTATAAGGTTGTCCGTTTCCACGCTCTTATCAAGGGTTGGAAGACTCGCAATCGTCTCATTTTCAATTTCTCCTTTTGACGGCGGCGAAGGAACGCTGCCTAAATAATTTTCTAAGTGTCTAATGGTTGCTGATCCGATCTTATCCGCGACCATATCCCAATCTGGCGGTGGCGGTAATGAATTTC
Organism: Paenibacillus sp. FSL K6-2859; assembly: GCF_038008265.1. Taxonomy (NCBI): domain Bacteria; kingdom Bacillati; phylum Bacillota; class Bacilli; order Caryophanales; family Paenibacillaceae; genus Paenibacillus; species Paenibacillus sp. FSL K6-2859. The sequence continues at coordinate 9,871 of NZ_JBBOYU010000004.1, forward strand.
GAATCATATCAGACCATGCCCCCATATACTCATCCCATTCAGGGCATTCCAATTGATCTTTAATCGTTTGACAAGCATCACTACAAGGTATTTCAGTTCCGGGATCTGTACCCGTATCTGGAGGATCCGTTGCTATCGGAGTTGGTGTAGGCTCACCACCAACATTTCCATTAAGGATCAATTCCGTTTTACCAATTATATTTCCAGCTGTTGATACAGCCCTAACCTCCCAAACCCCACTGAAATTCTCAGGTAAATCTATCTCCAATTGAGCTTTTGATAGAGTAGCTATCTGCTTACCATCACGCCATACTTCAATATGATCCGTATTTGTTGGTGGCGTATTCCATATAAGCTTTTTGCCTGTAGGATCAACCCTAGCTTGTATGTTAACTGGAGTTATACCCGGTGTAGGTGTCGGCGTTACAGTCGGTTTTGGTGTAGCTGCTGCAGTTGGGTTTGGGGTTGCTGTAGGTGCTGAGGTTGGTTTCCCTGTTCCTAAATCCCCATAAGATGTAGGAGGGCTACCTGTAAATGTATACGTTAAGTTAACCCCTCCATTAGATTGATCGTGGACGTTAAGAGTAGATATCTCAACATAGCTTTCCGTATAATCCGTCTTTACAAGAGTCAAAACCACTTGCTTAGGATTAGTCGGAAAGGTTACTGTCTCCCCATTTGTGACGGTTTTCTGTGATCCATCCGGAAGATCAATCACAACCTTATTACTACCGCTAGCATGCCAATTGCGGAAAGATATTTGCATTACATGTCCATCGTTTTGGTTATAGTCACCCTTAAGTACAGTGTTATTGTACTTATCTTTAAGTACGTAATTACCCGGTGTATTAGCGTGAGCGTAGTAATAGTTATTTAAATCAGCAGCAGCTACAACACTTGGATACAATGCCACTCCTAAAATTAGAAAAAGACAGCACCACTTTAACCGCATGTAAACCGTCCTTTCTTTAAAAATAGCCCAGACGTAGTGTCTGGGCTATTTATGATCCGTCAATTAGGATTTTGTGTTTGCTGCTGATTTGGATTTCTTTACAACCCAGAAGATTACACCAATAATCAGAATCGCAAGCGCAAATCCAACACCTAGCAATGTCCAATCCCCGAAAATCCCCATAACCTGTGTACCTGCATTAAGTCCGTCCCCCACCGTAAATGGAAGTTTAACTCCCGATAAATCAATTGATGCTCCTGCCGCCATAATTTATGCCTCCTAATATTTTTTTTGAATTTATAGAGTGGGTTACCCCTTGCTCACCTTTTAAAAATCAAAATCATCATCGTCATGCTTGTTCGTTTCCCTTGCTTTGGCAAATATGTCGATCACCACTACCGCAACCATACCAGCAGTAAAAATCGCTACAATAATCAGTACAAGCTTTTGATTGTAGCTAAGTGCATATTTGATGAAATACCAAAGCCTACTTAAATTAGCGTCTGTCCAATAACTCTTTGGAAAATTAATTGTAGGATCATTCATTAGCTTGATCTCGCATGTCTAACGATGCTGACGATCATAATCACCAATAGTCCGACACTGAGTATAGCGACTGGTATCATAACAAACGGTGATACTGTAGCCGTAAAATTCCGAAACATTTGCCAATAAAAATTCCAGTCCCAAATATCACTCATGTTCATAGGTTATCCACCTTCTTTCCTCTCGCTGATCCTCTGCACAGCGATATCCAGATATCAGAGCATAAAGCAAGCCGATTCCAAAGGTGAAACTACAAAGCAACAAGAGTAAATCCGGGTTGCCAAGCAACCAAATCAAAGTCGCTCCGATTAGGGTCTTGATGCCATCACCACCCTAATTAGGCTACGCCCAAACAGTGATACCAACACCGGAACCGTAATTGCAAAACCAATTAAGGCAGCAGACATCTGAGGATTAAGGCTATATAGGGTATACATCACTACCGCCTCCATACAGTTTCTAGCAGCCATTTTAAAACCAGAAAAGCTAGTAACAAAAACATGGATGCTGCAACAATAGCGTCACCAACCGTCATCGTACTAACAAAGGTCAGCTTATCTCCATTAAGCAACGTTATATCCATGTGTCTAGCTTCATCTTGCAACACATACGCTGTAATACTGTCCATCTGCTCAGCCGAGGTCATGTATGTAGTGGAACCGATATCCTGCTGATATACTGCACTGGTCACTGTCATAAGCCCCTCCTGCTAAATCGGATAACAAAATAAAAAGGGTGCAGCCATTTGGCTACACCCTTACCCCAAATATCGCAAATAATATGCGACATTACACATTTTGGAAATAGTTAACAGGACTCGTAGACTATTGCAACGCCGCCTGAAAACTATTACGATGTGTTAGGGGAATGAGCGGTGCAAGCGCTCTGACCCGATGCCCCGACCGATGTTACCAGCATCAGTCGGGGCTTTTCATGTTATCCTCGCTATGAGGATAACACTATTTGCCATATATGTCACCGTGCAATGTTTTATACTGTTAATTCATAACAAGATTAAACATCTTAAACACGAACATATTTTCTATATAGAAAGTTCGTTGCTATGTAATTATAAAAAAAAAAGGAAAATTTGTCTATTACTCTTTTAGATATTTTTCATTTACAATC
>NZ_JBBOYU010000005.1:0-6064 GCF_038008265.1 Paenibacillus sp. FSL K6-2859
GCCATGCTAATATAAACGCATAGAACTCAACAGAATAGGGTAGAGATACCCCTTGTGATGTTAACGAAGAACGCCTAATCCGACCAAAGATTGAGGGCGTTTTTTCGTTTGTTGGGACAATCTTATCATGGACTTACTAGAGTCGTCCACGCTAGATTCTCGAAAAATGCTGAACTGGCGCGCCTTATAGCGCTATTTCGATAAAATTAAAAAGTTCTTGCAAATAGGACATTTTTCCAAAAAATCATCTTCGTAATTAAGCTTAGTTACGAGGATGGATTGAATGAGCACTCCAACCAAAGCGATGACCCCGAAAAATGAAGTAAATCGAAGAAAAACCGTGTTTGGCATGTTGACCAAAACACGGTTTTTTTTATTGTTCCACGTAACGCTAATCGGCTGTCACGATCAAATTCGGCTAAATTTGGAGATTCGGAAGTCAGACATGTTCACAAAATCAGGAATTTTGTACCCATGTCCTGTGTATATAGTGACACCTTCATAACTCATATAGCTCTTTTTTATCATTTCGCTCAAATAATTATAACCCACTCATTAATTGACTTGACTTATAATTACACAATCATTATTATGAGTATTATAATTATAATTAGCGAAATAATGAGGAGGATTTATATGGTCGAAGTAAATGTAAATCAATCATTTTCTGAACTATTGACTCACATGAGAAATGAATTAGAAAAGATTAAACAAAAAATGAGTACGGCCGCTTTAAATTTAGACCTAGAATCTCTCGACTTAAATCGAAATATCGCTGAATCAATGAGTACCATTATTGAATCGGTCATTTCTTCTCAAAAATCTTGGAATAATTATTCTCTGATTGGTGTAGATAATGACTCATTTACAAAAAAAGAGGCCGTAGAGGATAGAACAACGTGGGAAGAATTGGACGGGACTATTCGTGTGATTACAAGAAGAAAGAACTCCAATAAGCCTTATTCGAATGTAATTCCAAAAGTGCTGTTTATCAAAATAGCAGAAGTGGCTGACGAATTTGTTAATAAAAACGGACACGTAAAAACTTCAGATGTTGTAAGTGCGTTAGACGATACTATCCACAAAAATAGTGGTTATTCTAGCGAGAGTTCCATAAATATACCCGTTTATGCTTCCTTTAAAGTTTTATACTTAACAGGCTATTTAGTAAGGGAAAGTGCAAGCAAATACCTCCGAAATAAAGAAGTATCCTTAGTGGATATTATTAATACTACTGATACGAGAAACCGAGTTACTTTTGAAGAGGCCATTAAAAAACTTATCCTTGCAGGAAAACATGATATGGCTACTGGTTTGGAAAACTGGAAAGCAAAAAAAGGGAGCTCTCAAGGTTTCGACGGAAGTGTTATTGGTGAAAAAGGAGAGCTTTATACACAATTCGGGCCAGAAATGCGTGAAATTATTTGGCCAAATCGTTTTAAACTTAACTAATCTAGTTCATATACTTCTGCTGAAATATCCGATTACTCGTTAATCGAGTTCTTGAGCCGTTGAATCTCTTTTGTTTTTACCTAATGATTGGGTGCGTTACAATCATGGGAAACGTTAATTAAATAAAACAAAGGCCGGTCTAGGGCTTCATTTTTTCCCTGAGGCAGCCTCTTTTTACTTTTTATAACCAGTTGCCTCTGGCTGTTTGTAATCTCTCCATAAAACTGTTAGGGGCTATCTACGATGCTAGCAAATAGTCATCTGTAGAATTTAATATCTCCATTTCTTTATTTAATGTATAATTCAAAGTGGTTTTCGACATTTGTTGTAAGATAAAAGTAAATTAGGTGGCTAGCTAGAATATTATAAACCTTTAAATAAACAGATAAAAAACACTGGGGAGATTTATTTGAGCAGACATGTTACCAAAACATTCAAGTCGCTAGATCAACAAATTGAATTATTAAAACAAAGAAAATTAATTATTAGGGATGAAGAAAAAGCTAAACGCCACTTATTAGAAAAAAGTTATTTTGATTTAATAAATGGATTTGAATCATTATTATTAATTGATTCAAAAGCTACTAATAAAGAATACAATGGTCTTTTTTTCGAGGATTTTTTATTGTTATATGATTTTGATAAAAAATTGAACTTAGAAATTCTAAAAGTTTTAGATAAATTTGAAATTCGTTTAAAAAGTTCCATGGCATATCGATTTTGTGAAAAACATTTTTTAACTGCTTCTGATTCGGCGTGTTACATTGATATTAATAAGTATACGAATCCACGTTTAAATCATTTAAGTTTACCTAGAGAGTTAGCAAAAAACATTTCAGGTCATAAAGTATTTGGGACAAACATTTATTTTGATGGGGTTACTCATAATAATTTTATTGAGTGGTGCAGAGCTAAATATTCATATATATCTACTTATGATCACCCACCGTTCTGGGTAACTATCAAAGTTCTTGAATTTGGTGCTCTTTTTAAATTATTATTGGGATTTGAAAAAGATATTTTTGAAAAAGTCATTGAAGATATGGGAATGAAATACATTGATAAACAAAAGTTTATCAATTCAATACGGATTTTTATTGAACTAAGAAATACTTGTGCACATTTTCAACTAGTTAATAGATTCCGCACGCCGAATAATTTAAAAATAGATTTGGGAATGAAAAACGATTTAGGATTGAGAACAAAAGTTAATACTGGAGGAATTCCAACTCACTATGAGATAAGACTATATGACACTTTATTAGTGCTCTCCCAGTTCGAAAGTCTAAAAGATATAGAGAAATTAATTAAAGATTTTTATTTTAAACGTTGTAATTCAAAACGTGAAAAAAGATTAATGTTAGAGATGTTCGAAAGAATGGGTCGAAAAAAACATTCGGATTGGTTTAAAATTGGAATAAAATGATTTTTTTGCTTTATTAATTTCAGAATATGTGTTATTATTTATACATAAAATAATCGTGCGTGACGGCGAGTTATCCGAGACAAAGGTTAACTGTTTAGTCAAGAAAAAGAGATGCTTTAAAAGCATCTCTTTTTCTTATTCATTTCATCATAAAGACTCTACATAAGGTAGCTTAAAAATTTTAATATCTAATTAGTTGGTGCCTAAGCGTTATCCTTCTTTTTATTTTTAGATCATTAAGAACTAACAGAGAACGATTGTGAATGAGCACTTAGTTAGTAGTTTATATATTGAAACATTTAACAGCAGCAGTCTAAAGGACTTTATTTTCTTAGTCCATGGCTGCTGCTGTTTTATTTTAATGCTACCTTAATCAATACCAACGTCGTCACGATCTCTGAATCGCCATTACTAAAAAAACGCCGCTAGCTGCGCCTTTATTTTATCGACTTGTTTCCCAGTCCAGCATAAAAGTCAACTGCCTTCCAATTTTAATAACCTACAATCAGGAGTGTAATTCAATTTATGTAGCACTTAGCTTTATCCACTTTTGTATGTCAGGTTATACTCCTCAATAATTAATTAGGAGTATAATTGTACTCCCAAGAAAAAGCCTTTAATTACGCGGCTTTGCCGCGTATATGTGACAACGACAATGGACGCAAGTCCATTGTCCCTTATCCTGCCTTCCTTAATTACTCCATAATTAAGTTGGATTTACCTGCACAGCTCGCGCTGCACCGGCCAAATTAAAGTTCCAGCAAATGATAAAATAAATGCGTGACTGGGAAAGAGGAAGAAGGTAGAGATTGAGGAGGTACCGCCATGCCTTACTATGAATGGAAACAACCTGATGATCCTGAGGGTGAAGCCCAAAATTATTTTGGCAACACTAGTCGTAAGTCAATCATGGATGCATGGGGAAGTTGGAAATTAGATAGACCCTTACAAGATGTACAAGAACTCAGAGATCAGTACCGAAAAAAACTCATACTCGATGACTTAGAACAAAAGACTGATTAGTTTTATCTGCTTGAAAGACAATCGTAACCCGACATTGAATACTTTACGATAAGATCTTGGTTCTTTGAGATATGATTCTCAATTTAATTGCCTGATGATTAGCTCTTTAAATATCTGGTAGGATGAACGTTTCTTTTTCAGACCCAAAGTGAAGCCCTTTGAGTTTATAAAAAGCTTTTAATGCATCTGACATAGCTAACATTTCATCTTCAACGGATTCACCGAAGTGAGTAAGAATATATGATTTAATAAATTCTTTTTTTTCTTGGTTTTCTTTACTGATTTCTTCCCACGACATAAACCACCCTCCTTATGATTGTACGGTATGCAGCATTAGCGCCTCGTCACACATCCGAAAATGGCCCAAATTTTGATTTTGTTTCTTTATCGGTATTTAAATAGGATGCGCTACACAAACGCCTATAATCGACTTTCAAATCGTCTGCAGCGCCGCCCAGTTAAAACAATCCTAAGAACTTCTTGCGCTTGCCGTGCTGCTCGATCCGTGATCCTAATTCGCTCAGTTGCTGTTCTGTACGCTCCTGGGCAGTGCGAACTTCATTCAAGACCTCATTAACCTGGCCACTGATCCCAGCAGTCGCCGCGGCTACCTCATTCCGGACGCGTTCATCTACGATATCATTTATTTTTCCGTTGAGCTGTGTAACCACATACATCAACTCGTCTATTTTCGCTGTGAGCATAGCATCAGCTATAGCGACATGATGGCTGCTACCAGGCGTAGCTGTTAAATCTAGCGACTCGCTACGTGAATTAGGCTTATATCGCGCTACAATGTCTTTTATAGCACTACCATAGTCGACACCACGCGCTAAGAGTTCAACCAGCGCTCGCAATGCAATAATGTCATGTTCCGCATAGCTTCGATGACCATATCCATCCTTCAGATACTCGTAGCCAGCTTCTTCGAGACTGCGTGTGTATTTGTTGACTGTAGAGCGACCTATATTTAGCGTGGTAGCTAGCTGCGCTGTATTGTAGAGATACTTTAAATCTTGGTTACTCAACACCATCACCTCGCTACATAGATTCGATATAGAACAAGCTCTTCCTCCTGCTTCGACGGCAAACCTATCTCAGTCGTCTACGCGCCATTCTAAGGCGTTCGTCCTATATCCCCTGGTTTAACTAGACCGTAATCGAATAAGCAGCTTAGAGAGGCAATTACGTTCGTCTAGCGACCTTTCGTGCGGATATATCGCCTGGAAAACAGTAATTTAAATACACAACATTGTATTCAATGAGGAAACGCTCCTGTCTTTAGCTGCTAACACGCGCAGCGGCTCCGCTCCGTTTATTCCGGCTCGCCTTGTACTGTTTTATCGCGTCTTTATAGCACCATCGAAAGAATCCAACCGGATTATCGACACGCTGGCGCATGAGAACTCCTTCCGGAGCTTGTATGTAGCAAGCACGATCAAAGTATAATTCACAAGCGATTCGGACGACTTCGGGGCTTAATTGTGTTTGAAACTGATTGACAAGCATTAGATATGTTTCAGAGATGAATGCGTCACCCATCGGCATATTATTTTCTATGTAGCAATTTTTCGGAGCATATTGCTGCAACGCTTCATATATTTCATCTTTTTCAGATTCTAAAGAGGCTGAGGATTCAGATTGAGCAGCGGCGATTTCTGCCGATGCGCTCATACAATCAATCATAATTATAGATGGTTCTGTTAAATGATTATGATAGGGTGCAATCGTTTCACCCGGGGGGTGCAATGGTTTCACCCGGGGGGGTGCAATGGTTTCACTCTGTTTCGCTTTCTTGGGAGTGATAAGCGTATAGATATTTGATGTATCTCGAATCTTACGTTCTTTTGTGACGGTGAATCGTGCTTCTTTCCGGATTAGTCCTTTTTCCTCAAGAGATTTTATAATGTCAATAACTCGACGACGACTTAAACTAGCTTTAGCTGCTATCGTTTTATAAGCAGGGAACGCGGTCGGATCGGTCGGGTTTACATATGATCGTAGTACTATATAAACTAGCTTCTCGCTGGATGTTAGATCGGGAACATCCAGTATATCGACGGGAACGATAAACACCCGTAATTGTCCGTCGTCTTGTATGTACTCTTTAGTCATTAAAATACCTCCATTAGTTAGGGCGTATCCCTTGCCTTATCCGTGGAG